>NZ_NULG01000016.1 GCF_002577195.1 Bacillus sp. AFS041924 | reverse complement strand
ATTTACGATCAGTACATTTTTTTCTCAAACAAATAGTAATCAATGTAACCTATTGTATATTTCCAATATTGACAACTTTATATTTCAACACTCTGAAAACCATCCTTATGATGGTTTTTTTATGTTAATCTTCAACTTTTTTCTTTAACAGACAAATATACAAAAAAGTGTTTAAGAAAAAAGAGAACCAACAAATGATTCTCTCTTTAATTACGCACTTTATTTAAATAACTCTTATATGATAATAGTTTGATATTTTACCAAAATAATCCCAAGTACTTATACAATTTTATTTATTCGTTAATTAGAATTTAACCTTAAATCGTCATGAATACTTATTTAGCTAAATTACATTTGTATCCGATACAAAATTTGGCACAAATTAGGTCTATTGTCTCAATATTTACTGGAAAATAAATGTGTATCGATACCCTTGGCTGTGTTAAAGTACTTGTAGTAGGATAAAGTGTTCACAATAACAAACAAAGAGGAGCAATCGGATGCTTAATAAAAAAATCTTATCATTAGTTACTTTAGGATTATTAGCTTCACCATTAACTTTAGGAACTGTTAATGCAGAAGGACACGGATACAACTTATCGCATAAGACGATTGATCGTGAAGTTAGTAAGTCTTTCCAAAATGGAATTCTTGATTCTAACACGATTAATCAACTTGGAAATGAAATTAAAAATTCACGTTCCTTTTCAGTAAAAAACTTTAATACAATGAGCACAATGAACACTATGAGTTTTTCCACAAGTTCCGATGAGGACTTCATATTGGAAACAGAGCCTAACGAAGAGTTTTTTAATGCAGATAATACTTCATACGAAAAACCGTTACTAGGTCATTTACTATCTACTGAAGAGTATTATGATTATGATTTACATAAAGTAGTTGTACCAAAAGATGGACTTTTATATGTAGCTGGGGCAGATAACTCTGAAAATATTGATCTCACATTTGTTGCTTGGGAAAAGGATTATGTTGAGAGTGATAGATTTATATATTTAGATAATTGGACAGAAGAAGGAATTGAATATCAAGTATATCAGGCAAAAGCCGGTACTTATTATGTAGAAGTTTATGATTATGATCAAGAGTTAGACATTGATAATAACACAGAAGCAGATGAATATATTATCGCAACTGCATTCGAAGAAGATAACGTTGCCCCAAGTAAGCCGACTGTAAATAAAGTGGATAATAATGATAAAGTTGTGACAGGTAAAGCAGAAGCTAATTCTTCTATTAAAGTAAAAGTGGGAACTACTCAAATCGGTACTGCTAAAGCTTCTTCAACTGGAACTTATTCTGTAACAATCAAACCACAAAAAGCTGGATCTACTTTAAGCGTTACCGCTATTGATTTTGCAAACAATACAAGTGTAGCAGCAACTACTAAAGTTGTGGATGTGATCGCCCCAGCTAAACCTGTTGTAAATAAGGTTGATAATAATGACACAGTTGTGACTGGAAAAGCTGAAGCCTACTCAACTGTTACTGTTAAAAGAGGTTCTACAACAATTGGAACAGCAAAAGCTACTTCAACTGGAAGCTACAAAGTTGCTATATCTGTTCAACGTGCAGGAACAAAGCTGACTGTAGCTGCTAAAGATGCTGCTGGTAATACTAGTGTAGCAACAACTGTAACTGTCGTAGATGTTATTGCACCAGCTAAACCAAAGGTTAATAGAGTTGATGATAACGATTTGAAAGTTACTGGAAAAGCTGAAGCCTACTCAACTGTTACTGTAAAAGTTGGAACTAAAACTTTAGGTTCATCCAAGGCTACTTCAACAGGTAACTTCTCAGTTAAAATCGCAGCACAGAAAAGTGGAACTACGATTTCTGTAACTGCAAAGGATGCTGCTGGTAATACTAGTCAGACTACTGCTATAAAAGTTGTAAGGCATTAAGTAATAGAGCCAAGGATTAATTCCTTGGTTTTTTTTATTACCTTAAGCAATCAGGATTCAACCTTACCCATCTTTTCTATTTTGGTTTTGTTACAGGGATTGCTGGATAAAGAATCCATATATGCACATTTTTAAACCGATTCCTATTAGAAAGAAAAGTAAATTACCTTTAGCATTTCCCCCCACTACTCTTTACTACCTTGTGAAAATAGTAACATAAAAGATCGGTATATTATTTAGGTCATTATGAAATATGTATGAATGTTTAAGAGGACTTCAAATAACAAAAATTTACTTGAAGTCTCTTTTTTAAATATAAGCTTCTTCTTCAAGTTCTTTTAACTTAATTAATATATTCAAAAAAATTTTATTAGATATCGCCTCGGCCCAAGTTCCTTCAGAAAATCGTTCTCCTCTAACGTAACTTGTAAGAATAGATTTTAATAAATCTTTATCTGCTACTTTTATTAGTTCAATATGTGATTTTTGATGTTTATTCATTGTTTCTAAATAGTTCGTATCTATAAGATCTGACTGATAGAACTCATTAATAAATTCATCAACCCCACTATCATAGTTATATGGCCAACCATTCTTTGAAAAAAATTCAAAATCGTCTTTACTAAAATAATCAATATAATGTTGTATTCGTTCAATATTCATTTGTTCACCCCTTACTCTCTTATTATGTATTAAATGTAAAAAGAGAATCCACGAAAGATTCTCTTTTTTTTATTACTTCACAACACTAACTGTCCTGACCACACTTACATTTCCCTTTGTATCCTTCGCAGTAACATAAATTTTCGTGCCGACTTTTTGTTTAGGAATATAAGCTTTAAAATAGCCGGAGCTACTTGCTTTTACTGTGTAAGTTTTGGTTGAGATTTTAATCGTTACGATTGCATATCGTTCTGTTTTTCCTGATAAAGTTGTTGAATTGTATTTTACTGTGTTTACTGTTGGTATATTTGGTGCAACCCTCAAGACAGTCACTTTTCGAACAGCACTAACTTTTCCAGCACTGTCTTTTGCTGTTATGGAAATGATCATCCCCGAATTTTGTACTGGGATTGTGATTTTAAAGTTACCGTATTGATCGGCTTTTCCGTAGTAGCTTCTTGTACCAATTGTTAACGTTACAATCGCATTTACTTCCGCTTTTCCGGAAACGTATGTTGTTTTATTATTTACTGTGTTCGCTGTTGGTAAGTTAGGTGCGATTCTTTTTACGACAGTTGTTTTTGCAACACTACTATTTCCTGCGCTATCTTTTGCGTTGATCGAGATGGTTATTCCAGAATTTTGTACTGGTATCGCCACTTTATAATTCCCATAAGCATCCGTTTTTGCACTGTAGTTTTTGCCAGCTATGCTTACTGTAACGACTGATGCAACTTCGGCTTTCCCTCCAACTGTAGTCATTTTATTATCAACTATGTTTACTGTTGGTATATTCGGTGCAACTCTTTTTACGACAATCGTTTTCGGAGTACTACTATTTTGTGAATTGTCTTTTGCTGAAATAGTAAAACTCGTTCCCGCATTTTGTACAGGTATTGATATTTTGTAATATCCGTTTTGATCCGTTGTTGTAATTAAGTTTTTCTCACCTAAATTCACTGTTACTACAGAATTTACTTCCGATTTACCAGAGACTTCGAACGATTTATTTGTTACCGTATTTACGACTGGTTGACTTGGTGGAGTGACATCTGTTACTGTCATCAAATGAACTTCACTTACATTACCTGCTTTGTCAGTCGCCTGAAGTTCAAGTGTAACTCCAGCTTTTTGGGGTGCGATCGGAATGTTAAAAAAATAATCACTCCCGGTTACATCACTTCCGAGTAAGATACCATTCGCTTTAACAGTTACAGTAGAGTTCGGCTCTGCAACTCCTATAATTTCTTTCGTTTGATCTGTTAAAGTTGTAGGGTTTGGAATTTGTGGAGCTGTTTTATCAGCTACAAAAATCGTCGTTTCATTCGAAAAACCAGTTTTAAATACCTTGATTGTTATCATAGATCCTGCTTTTTGTTTCCCTAAAGTGGCTTCGAATAAGCCTAGATCATTTGCTTCTACACTTTGAAAATATGATTCTCCCGAAATCCAGACAGTTGCGTTAGATACAGTTTTTCCTTTTAATATAGAAGATGAATCTGAATATTCTTCCACTAACGGCGCATCAATCCCTACGTAGATGACCGCTTCTTCACTTCTATTTTCTTCATTATCTATAGTATTTAAAATCAGTTTAGTTCCTAAAGGGTATTGAACAATGTTAAATGAAAATTTACCAGTATCATCCGTTTTTACTTCCTTGATACTATTTTCATACTGACTATACAATCTAACAATTGTCCCCGGCTCTGAAGTTCCAGTTAAAGACGTTGAGCTAGTCGTAATCGGTTCAAATGTTGGTTTTTCAGGCGCAATACGATCCTTTATGATGATCGTTAATGGCTCACTCGAATTTTCACTTGAATCAATTAGCGTAATCGTTAAGATTGTTCCTTCTTTTTGGATTGGAATGTTGATTTCAAACTTACTGTCTTCCCCTATTACACCCTCTCCTATGATTTGCTCACTATTTTTCACTAAAACTTTTGAGCCTTTCTCTCCAGTACCTTTAATCATTGTCGATTTGTTAGAAACTTCTTCTAGAATTGGTGGAGATGGACTCGTACCATCTAATACTGTTGTATAAACTTCAGAACTTTTTAGTCCATATTCATTTGTTACAAATGCCTCAACCTTTTCACCTGCTGGTACTTTTGTAAATGATGTCAGAAAATCTCCGTTTTCATCAGCAATAACATCAATTTTTCGTTCCCAATCAGTATATTTCTGAATAATTGTTACCTTTTTTGATGGTTCAGCTTTTCCCGTTATGAATTGATCGTTATCTTTTATAGAATTCAGAACTGGTGCATTAGGAATCACTTTCTCAACAAGTCCTGAGCTCTCAGTTAAGTATGGTGTAATATTTACATTGAAATCAGAATTAGGTAAAGTAATCCTCTGATTAATCTCACTTTCTACTGTAGTCCCCCAATAATTTTGTGAGAGATCCATCGTATACAGATCAGAATTGATAATATTTACTAAATCATAAATATTGTTTCTAGAAAAAACATTGGCAGTCGAAGTGTTAATCCCCAACTTATTTTCACTAAAAGTATTATGGTAAAAATAGTTTACTAGTGACCAATAAGGTGCTTCTGAAAAAACTGCATATTTTTGAGACTTCTCTATTTCGTTATTAATGAAAATGTTTTTAGTGGAATTCTGTAAATTAATTCCGTCTTCAAGTGAGGATTGGATTTCATTTCCAATAAAATGATTATCGTTACCAAACAACATAATTCCCGTGCGATTCGAATTTAATTTACTATTTAAAATATCATTATTTTTACCAAGTACATATATTCCATTAAACGTACTATTGTTAATCGTACCATTTTCAATTTTGTTATTTTGGCCATAGATAGATAATCCTACTCTTGCATCATAAACCTCAAAATTTGCCAAGTGGCTATCTGATCCAATTGATATTTCTTCATTACGATCGTTTGACGTTTGTGCAAATTGGAAGACAACCTTCTCATCTGGGGACCCGTTTACAGTTAACTTCCCATCATCAGCATATATGCGTGTGTTCTCATTAAAAAGGACTGTTACTCCCTTTTCAATTGTTAAATTTACCCCATCATCTATTCCAATGTTACTGTTCACTCGATATGGACTGTGATCCTTTGTCCATATTGTATCTGTTGTAATTCTCCCACCAACAACGGTTCCAACTTCAGCAAAAACGAAGCCTTGTTTCCAATAAGTTAGAACAATACACACGACAAAAAGGCTTACCAATCGTTTTTTTAACTTCTTCATACTTCTCCCTTTCTGATCTTTTTTATTTCATCAAAGATAAACTCGTGATCAATTTCTGTTTTACTAGTTTCATTAATTTATAAAATCACGGTTTTCCATGGATCCTTCCGATAGTTTAGTAAAATTTCAAAAGATGTATTTGCTTTCTATCTTAATCTGATTTTAATTTTAACATATTTAATTGGCGATAATTACAGTAATAAGTCCTAGTATATTTTTACTAGTAGTTCGATGATATCAATTTTATTTTTCATCATAAATTTTAGTAACCAATGGCCGGAAACACTTCTACAGTGCTTCCCTTTTTTGTTTTGACTCAGTTTTTCCTTATTTTTTAACTAGTACACAAGTACTCGTCCTAAAAGACTAAAAAGTAATTTAGCGTGATATGACAATGTGAACAAGCATACACATAAACTATTGATTCCCACATTTCTCCATTTAAATAGATCGAATAAATTGTATAGGAGGTTAAGAATGATTGTATTTAATCATGTAAATAAGTTTTATGGCGATTTTCAAGTCTTAAAAGATATTAATCTCACAATCAATAAAGGTGAAGTGGTTGTTGTAATCGGTCCGTCTGGTTCTGGTAAAAGTACTTTGTTGCGCTGTATTAATCATCTGGAATCGATTAATGACGGAACGCTTACAGTAAGTGGGATTTCAGTCGGGGACAAGAAAACAGATCTCAATAAGTTAAGGCGAAATATTGGAATGGTTTTTCAGCATTTCTATTTATATCCGCACAAAACAGTGCTTGAAAATATCACTCTCGCTCCAATGAAAGCTCTGGGTCAATCAAAAGAAGAAGCTGATGAAACAGCTAGACATTTTCTGAAAAAGGTTGGGATTTTAGAGAAAGCCAAATCTTATCCTTCCCAGCTTTCTGGTGGCCAGCAACAGCGTGTAGCAATTGCACGTGGTCTTGCGATGAAACCGGATATTATGCTTTTTGATGAACCTACTTCAGCACTCGATCCTGAAATGATTGGTGAGGTGCTAGATGTAATGAAGACACTTGCCAAAGAAGGCATGACGATGGTTGTCGTAACGCATGAAATGGGCTTTGCCCGAGAAGTTGCCGACCGAATCGTCTTTATGGATGAAGGCCGAATTTTAGAAGAAGCAACTCCGGCAGAGTTTTATGAGAACCCGCGTGAAGAACGGGCTCGCTTATTTCTCAGCCGTATACTAAATCATTAATAGGAGGTAAGTGGAATGTTTCTAAAAAAATTCATGAAAATGGCGTTAGTTTCAACAACGGCCGCCTTAGTTCTTGCAGGCTGTGGTGGAAAGGATGATTCGAAAAGTAAAGATGCTCTAACACGAATTAAGGACGATAAGAAAATCGTATTTGGCGTAAAATATGACACTCGTTTATTTGGATTGAAAAACCCTTCAACAGGTAAAGTCGAAGGATTTGATATTGACCTTTCCAAAGCACTGGCTCAAGAAATATTTGGCGATGATGTGAAACCTGAGTACATAGAGGTTACGTCAAAAACTAGGGTTGGCCTTTTAAATAATGGAAAAGTTGATGCGGTTGTCGCTACAATGACCATTAATGAAGAACGTAAAAAAGAAGTAGATTTTACTGATGTTTACTTTAATGCTGGACAATCTTTACTTGTTAAAAAAGGCAGCAAAGTTCATGGACTAGCTGACTTGAAGAAAGGCACAAAAGTACTTGCTGTTAAAGGGTCCACTTCTGCTGTAAATATTCGCCAGAAAGCTCCTGATACAACAGTCCTAGAATTCGAAAACTATGCAGAAGCTTTTACAGCTTTAAAAGCAGGTAAAGGTGACGCCCTTACAACAGATGATTCGATCCTTTACGGTATGAAAGAAGAAGATCCTTCATTTGAATTAGTAGGCGGAACGTTTACAGAAGAGCCTTATGGAATTGCTGTTAAGAAAGGCAATAAAGAGCTTGTCGATGCACTGAATAAAGCATTAAAAAACTTAAAAGCTTCCGGTAAATATGATGAAATTAAAAATAAATGGATTAAAAATTAATAATTTATACCATCATCAGGCTCTGCAGCGTCCGTGATATCATGGGCCTGCTTTTCCTGATATTTAGGAGGAAATCCTTTGATTGATTTCTCGATACTAACAGAACATATGGAGTATTTTTTAGAAGGATTAAGAGTAACTATTTTAACTAGTTTAATTGCTTTATTATGTAGCTTTATTTTAGGAACTATTATTGCTGTCATGCGAATTGCTCCAATTAAACCGCTCAACTGGTTAGGTTCGATCTATGTTGAATTTATCCGTAATATCCCTGTACTAGTTGTCGTGTTTTTCACTTACTTAGCTGGAAGCTTTAGTGGAATGGTTGCAGGAACAATCGGATTAACCATCTATACAGCAGCCTTCATTTCCGAAGCAATCCGTGCCGGTATCCTCTCTGTTCCAAAAGGACAAATGGAAGCTGCCCGCTCAACAGGCTTGACTTACGGACAGGCAATGCGAATGATTATACTTCCCCAAGCGATCAAAATCGTCATCCCTCCCCTTGGCAACCAGTTTCTAAATCTAGTAAAAAACTCATCATTGTTAGCAGTCGTAGCTGGTGGAGATTTAATGTATCAAGGAGATCTAATCTCTGCGATGACATATGTAACGTTTGATACTTATATTTTCGTAGCCTTATTTTATTTAGTCTTAACAATTCCATTAAGTATCGGCGTAAATTATTTGGAAAAACGTCTGGCTAGAAGTAATTAAGGAGGTGTATAGATGGAATTTCTGCAGCCGTTCGCTGATGTATACACACTAGACCACATCAAATTTTTACTAGAAGGATTTTGGGTTACGCTTAAAGTTGCTGCCGTTTCAATTGTACTCAGCTTCATAATTGGCGGACTAATTGGAACACTTAGATATACGAAGATTCCGGTTGTTACGCAAATACTAACTGCGATCGTTGAGACGATTCGAAACTTACCTTTACTACTGATTATTTTCTTTACGTATTTTGCCTTACCGGAAATTGGGATTGAAATGAAAATAACAACAGCAGCCATTGCAGCATTGACCGTTTTTGAATCGGCAATGATTTCAGAAATTATTCGAAGTGGTTTAAACTCAATTGAAAAAGGACAAATTGAAGCAGCACGTGCATCTGGCCTGAATTACATCCAAACATTACGCTACATCATCCTGCCTCAAGCATTGAGAAGAATGGTTCCACCGATTGTTAGTCAATTTATTTCTTTATTAAAAGATACATCGTTAGCTGTTGTGATTGCATTACCGGATTTATTGCATAATGGACAAATTATTTATGCGCAGAAGGAATCGTATGTCATCCCTGTGATGGTGATTGTTTCGTTGATGTATTTTTTTGTTAATTATGTTCTATCGTTGGTTGCACGTAGATTGGAGATCAAGCAGTCATAAGAAATCCGGTTCTTTGGTTGAGCCGGATTTTTTATTTTGAATTGAGTCACACTACATTTTCTGCGTATACGGTCCCAATATTTAACAATTCCCCATAATTTCTAATAAATGACTGTGTTAGATCGCCAAACTTTAATAAAGTGATGTTTCTTGGGATTATATAAATGACATTGGCTATCCAATTTTTCATTTTAAAAATTTACCATTAAGATTTCCAATTATCACAAATAATGAAATAAAACCTTTTAATGACAATTTAAAAAATACATTTTCCTATGAAGAAATAATCATTAATAAAAAAAACAAACAACAGTAATAATAAAAGTAAATAAAGTCAATAAAAAACAAACCCCGTTTCAACTTGAAATAGGGCTTGTTGCTATTCTGAAAAGAGTTCGTATGTTATTTGTGTCCTTATATGTTAAACATTTACTTTGGCATTTCTTATTAAAAATTTACTATATTCAAGAATATTATCCCTTGTTTTTTTCGATTGCATTTTTCTCACAATATGATTAATAATATCATCTTGATACTTTTTATCTGCCTTGAAAAAGTTACTAACACTGGTAACTTGTTTAGATTCAAATAGTGTATCATATTTGTCTGTTATGATAAAAATCAATTCAATTATTAGTTCTTTAATCAAAATATCTATATCATCTTCTTTATAGCTTGAAATAAAAGCTCCATATTCAAATTCTGTTTCTGTTAAAATACTTTTATCATTTTGTATATTTGATATGTCATGTATATCCTTATTTTGCAAACGATAAAGAAACCCAAAAATTGCAAGTAATATATAATATCCATTTTTCAATATATCCGCTTCTGAACTGTTCGAATGTTCTTTTTTGAGTTCGTCAAATATTCTTTTGAATCTATCATTAAACTTTATTAAATCAACAATGAATTCTTGCTTGTATTTATACTTTGAATATTTTTGTTTATAAATGGAGGTATAAATTTTATTATTTTCAAAAATTGCTTTTTTGTTTGATCTTGCTGTTCCTGGTCTTTGTTGAACAAACGATAATATTAATTGACCAAACTCCTCATTCTTTAGCTTAATAAATTCTTTGTTATTTTTACTATCACCTCGTTTAATTTGAAAATCGATTTTATAGTTTTTCAAGAGATTGTTTAATTCCAACATTTCAGGAGTGTTTGATTTTAAGTCACTAACTTTAATTGGCTTTTGAGAATTAGTAGTCTCAGCTATTTTAGTAAAAAATTTAGAAGTATCATGCTCTTTTTTACTACGCACTATTTTGCATGGAATAAAAAATTCCTTAGTATTAGTACCTTTATATTTACCTATTAAGTTAGTCGTTTGACCTCCATTTACTATGGAAAAGTTTTCAATATGCACCTTATCACCATCAACCGAAAAATCTTCGCATGCAATTATTAAACCATTATTCATAAACCAAAAATTTTCTCTATCGCTATTTAATGTTTCGTTGATACCTTCATCTACTAATTTATTTCGGATATATTTTCTAATATTTAAATCAAAAAGTCCATTATCTTTAAATTGATTATACATTTTGGTTACCGAAGTGGAACTAATATTTACAAGGATACCTTCGCTTTCACTAGATTCATACTCTAAACAATTTTTTGGTTTATCAATTTGTATTTTAAAATTACTAACAGTTGTAATATTAGTATTTATTTGTTGTATTTTTGATTCAATTTCTTCAACATCATTTATGGAAATCATTTCAAAGCCAAAGTTTATACTATCATTTTTAATTTTTCTTTTAAATCGTTGATGATCAATTTCAACAGGAGCATAAAAAGAATATATAATTTGTCCATTATCAGGTAACCTATCTAAATTTTCCTGAAGCAACTTACTTATCTCAGAATTATATGATCCGGTATTATGATTCTTAAAATCTTCTACAGTTCTATCAATCTTCGAATACTCATCAATTAGAGTTTGAACAGAAATTGTTTTGGAATATTTACATTGCCCTAAATGTAAAATGTCATCTTCCTCATCGTAAAAAATAAAATCAATTCCACCATCATTTGAACCATTAGTTATTAAATTCCTAATATCCATATAAATTTTATCTAGCGTTTTTTCCTCAAAATAAAAATATTGTAAAATTAGATACTCAAATGCTTGTTCGTCATTTACTTTTATATTTTTTATATTTAGAAATGAAATTATATTATCTATTTCATTCTTAATTATATTTGACATTAAACTACTCCTTATATCTGTAATTTTAATTTAATATTAGCTTTTCAATATAGCACTTCTCTTATTATAATTCTACCTATTCAAAAAAGTTAAATCAATATCAATTAAAAAATGGAATTATTTGAGTGGTTAAACATGAATCATAAATAAAATTACTTTTTCCGTATAATCAATTAACATTAGTCTGAAATCCAATGACTATACTTTCGTCTTATGATTATTCTTCAACTTATTTATAGATACTATCAAAGTTAATGGCGTTTTCAATTTTACGTAGTATTAGATGAATTTTGGAATTAGTTGATCTAGCGCCACCATTTCTACTTTATTTTTATTATACTAAAAAAACTTGTAGACAAGTGGTAAAATAACTTTGTCTACAAGCTTAAGCTGCTCCTTAAGTAACAGCTATTAACTAAATTAAAGTATTAAATTAAATGGATCTTCTGTCCAAAATGGATGTCTTAATATAACACAAGTTTAATTAGACAATAAAAGTACTGGTATTGGGCCAATGCGTAAAAATTGTCCCTATCTGGAACTAGTACTTTTAAAGCATTTGCTGGAAGTGATTCAGGTATCGCTGAAGCTGTTAAGTGTAAAAATGTCACCACAATTGCACCTATACTTGCAATTGCCATTTTCTTTGGTTTATGTAGAATATATTCCGGTAATTTATCACTACTTATTAATACTGTTGCTGACCAGTTAGGTATAATTCGATGATTAACGTCATGTATAAACGCACCGGCACCTACTGACGAAGCCCCTACATTAAAGAAAAATCCTAATCAAAACGAAAAACGGGAAGTAGCATCTCTTGCACATGCATTTAACTCTTCTAATTTACGAAATGCACCCATTCCTTGTACTTTTGGTGCATGAAACATACGAGCTGCCCCAACACCAGTTCTTACTCCTACAAATGTTACAATAATAATTGATTTAAAAATAATCTCAGACAATTCCATAGAATTCACTGCCTATCTAGAAGATTGTTTTCCGCTTAAAATTGACTTTAACAACCTTTTGAATGGTTAATTTGTTCAATTTTAATCTGCGATTTGTTCTCGATGAATAGATCGATAAACCATTGCTGATACTTGTGCAGTTAAAGATAGGCATCGTGTATCATCCATATTAAATTTCTCTTATTATTTAGACTTGAATATTATTCAACAATTCTTTACATCTAACCGCGTTGTCACTTTTTTGTAGTAGTACATCGATTTGTTTTTCCTTCATTTGATTATAACGACCTCTCCTTCTCTGAAAATAAATTTCGGTTTAAGTAGTTTTTTACAGATCAATTCTTTACCCTCAGGATCTAGTAAATTTACATCTTCACTAACAAGCTCAAATACAATTAGATTTGCTCTATTTCCAGGACTAAATGTTTTTTGTTTTTTAAGATCCGTTGAATTTTTTGTGAAATTTTTAACAATCATTTCTAGAGGATAACCACAATCTTGTAACTTATGCATCTTTTTCACTAAGCTACTGATTGGATTCTCATCATATTTAACATATAATTTTATGCATATAGTAAATGGAAAGTCATAACTTGATTTAAACTTTTTCATTGTTTCGAAACTAATTCCTAATTTTTCCTGACCGATTATTGCCCCTGGTAACATTTCGTCTGAATCACTTATTTCTCCGTATTTTTTATTAATGAAGGTATGCGTTACCCAGTCTCCTTTTTTTATAAATGTAAATATCTCTTCTAAATTCGGAGGAGGATTACCTGGATAAATCATAATCGGTATGCTCAAAACATCTGCTAATATCCGAGCATATTCAAGTGTCTTTATCCCACCATCATTTACAACTAAACTACTCACCCGTACTATTAAACATATTATTCCAAATTGGCTCATCAATTCTCTAACGATTTCATTCTTCATTAAATCACTCAATTCTTTAATTTCCGAAATTTCATGATATAATCCTTTTCTTGAAATATTTAAGAATGATAATATTTCTGGTCCTCTCTGATAAAAAACATCTTCCTTAAAAATTGAAAAATTACTAACCCCTGCCCCCCCAGCTTCTAAAGATGCAACACCTTGTTGAAGTCTGATTAAATCTAATTCAATTCCTTGTTTTATAATGTCTTTAACCACTTGTACATCAAGTTCGATAAATCCTGGAACAATATAACACCCTTCTACATCAATAAATTCTAAGTCTTTAAGTTGCATTAAATCTTCTAATTTAAAAATCTTACCATCTAAAATGGCAATATCACGTTTTTCAATTTTTAATGATTTAGTATTGACAACATAACCATTTTTGAGAATGATTGGATTTATCATATTGAACACATCCATTACTTTAAATATTGGTAAAGTGTAATCATTTCTTTCTCATTAAACTGAATCTCTTTTTCTTGTAAAATTTGTCTTAGCATCTCAATCTGTAGCTTTTTTACTTCAAAGTTATGTAATTTTGTATATAAATTTTGTTCATATTGTTTTTTGAAGTAGAAACGATGTACCATAAAAAAATACGTAATATAAAAGCACTTTTCTGACCCCCATCTATTTCGTTTGTAAAAGCTTTCAAAATTTCATGGGAGATTTCAAATCCTTTTAGTAGTATCTCTTGACTAATTGCTTCGGAATCATCACGTCGTAATTCTGATGGCTCTAGTTTACTAGGCTGTTTTTTTGGTTCCTTATTAACTATTATTTTCACATATTCCTTGATACCCTCTAGATCACGCATAGTTGGAATTGGTTCAACAACCACGACCTGAATATCAGATTCAATTGGAAATACACTAACAATCAAATCGATATCTTCTATTTTACAAAACTCTTCTACATCTAAAAAGGAACAATGCGTTACTAATTCTCTTTTATCATATGTTTTTCAACAACTTAAAATATAGGTTGAAGCTGTTCATCCAAAATTAGATCTGTTTCAAATTCATTATATTTTTCATAATTCTAGTTGTGATTTTATATATTGGGTATTTATTTAGATTAGTTAATAATAAATGCTCTAATAGAACACGTAGATTAATATCCTGACCTCTTGGACGATAATCAATTTGCTTCTTGCGCTCAAGCTAAATTATCCATGAGTCCACATATTCCTCAACTTGGTTTTAATCACTTAATAAAGTGTTTCGACTAACACATAATTTTTTCGCTAATTCCGCTACAGAAATATCCTCACTTTGCATCAACAATAGCATTTTAATTCTTCTTACTCGAGGTGATTGATCAGGCTACATGCTAATTTGCTCAATTTGCGTGAACTGCTCTCTTAATTTATTTCAGATATTATCATTAAACCCTACCCATAAACCTTTATTCGTTTGTGAATGCAAAAGAACACTTTGATCTTTAAACCAACTCCTAACATTTTCTAAATCATATTTAATTGTTCGCGTACTAACCTGAAACTCATTAGACAGATCCCTTATTCGAACAGAAGATCTCGCATCAAATAGCTTTGTCACAATTTAAAGTTCCTTTACCGTTAACATATTCATCACAGTTCTACAGTAATAAAAATGCGTATCCGTTTACACTCATATTATAATTTGATTCAATCGAGGTAAACAGTCAAATGTTTTCTCCTTAATTAGTGAAATAATTCTTCAAATATATTATCGTTCCTTTTAATCTTTTTTACAGATTTATGAATTTTATTGGTTTATCATTAAATACCTAATCCACCTGAGAACGGGTAGTTATCTCCACAGTTGAAAGTTTTTGTTACTTACCAAAACCTAAAGGAGTCTGAAAAAAGTATTACTTTTTCTGAAATCTTCAATTCGATCAAAAACACCTTGTACATTCTAATAGTATTTAAAATAGATAAGGCGTTTCGGTTAAAACTTAATTATAAATTTTTATTGTAATTTTGGACAAGATATTGTGCTAACGCCGTTGTGACAAGATTTAATCTCAACCTACTTGAATTAGTGAACTCTACCAAGTCAAATTACCAATGACTATAATGTATAATCACCTATAGTCATAAATAGCGTGGAAAAACAATATTAAGCTATGTCTTTGTACTAATTAGCCATAGTTAATATTAAATAAATTTATTAAGTTCGTGGGCAAAATGTTGTAATTAAATTTTAATTTTTTCTCTATGAATCAATTTCATAATGCATTTTTTATTAAGTTTAGACTTCCAGAATTTCTGTTTTCAGCAATTATTCACCACTAATTTATTTCACTTTATTTTTTAAAAAAAGAGAGCCATTAATTGGCTCCTAAAACAATACAATACGTTTTAATAGTTCTTAAAAAATCCAATCTTGGAATCAATTAATAGTGTTCTATCCAACAATAGATTTCCTAATTCACATGAGGTTTCAGGCAGATAAGAACAACTATGACAAGCTGCACCATTAAGATTATTAACACCTTGACCTGAGGATTTTCCAATTTCCGAACATACAGGGTCAGAACTGCACCAACGAGCTTTATCTATTGCTTTATATACCACAGGGAAGAAGTTTTCTTTTCTCCCCATTCTTACAAGACCACCAAAAGTACCATCTATATCACCTGAAGATGTATATAGTAATATTCCGCATTGCTCTTCATTTAGATATAGTCTTTCACGAATGGAAGCTGAATTATAGCCACATGTTAATGCCAACTCATCAATTATTAGGTGTGATAATGTATGCAGAAGAACATTTTTTGGCTTTAAAATATCCACATCAATATTTGCTCCTCTTTTCTCAGCACGAGTAAGTAACTTATTGAAATAATGTTGGACATTTGTTCCTTGTTCCCATAACTTCAATTTTTCATAATTTATAGTAAAGAAAATGCCTTCACCATAAACCTTATAAGCAGGTAACCAATTATTTTCAGGTAAATTTGGGTCTTTAAATAATAATTGTTTACCTTTTAGTATTTGATTCTGAGCAACTTCTTCATCATTGGTTGTTAGTCTATTAAAACCGGTTAAAGCAATTGTCTCTTTTAATTTAGTTACTCTATTAATCATGCTAAAGAATGTATTGATATCATTTTCATTTACTTCATCGCAAATCCATTCTTTTTTAACCTTTAGGTTTTCTGTAACAATTTCTTGTTTCAGCGTATCAAATTCCTTTTTCCTTAATTCTTTTTCTGCATTCCTGGTACTTACTCTCTGAGGAGTTGGTTCTTCCTCTATCCCACCCTCAATGTACAACATAGCAAGTTCTATATCTGAACGATTAAATTCTTGGAATTCAGGTGGGCATAGTTTTTTAACTATTGTAATTTTATCTTCAATACTTTCAGCAACATTTAGCCATGAGGAAGTAACCCCATATTTTTCAAACATATCAATTAGTTTCTCAACTTCAAGATTCTCTCCCGGTAAGTGAATTGCACTAATAGTATTTGGATAATACACATTGATAGAATTTTTTAATACTGCAATTGGATAAGAAGAGCAACTTTCCTTGTCATTTTCAGAACCATACCAAGGTTTATAGCCGGGACATTGGTATAACTTTTTTTCATTTTTATTAAGCATTTTACTTAATTCACTTACTCGGTCCTCGTCCAATTCAGAAGTAGTTTTTCTAGACATTATTCCTTTAAGCGATCTTTCTTTATTACAAGAGCAATTAACCTTGAGTGAATCTAAGGTTGCCCCTCCTGTTGAAAGAAGTTTCAATTGGCCATTACAAGAGGTATTCTCGTCACCATGAACCCATTCTCTCCATGGAAAATCAGATATGTGGCCATGACTACAAACCATAACAAATGGAACTTGTATCATCTTCATCTGTTTTTTACATTCTTTGCAATCTAACCAACTTGTTCTTGAGGACATAGAAGTTTGATGTAATGTTTTGCACTTCGGACAATAGTGCCAAGTAGGAAAACGCAACAACGGGATATACAAATCTGTATTAGTTTGAGTTATTGAAGTTCCTGCATTTTTGTATTGATAACTTGGCCTAAAATCTGGAGGCATCAATAATTGCTTTACCTTTAACAAGGATCTTAATCTAGGTTCTTGTATTTCATACTCATCAAATGTTTCAATACGATATTCATTTTTGTCATAATACCATTTATCAAGTGCGCCAATCATAGCTGATTCCCCTTCGGGACTAATAACAAGAGCACCGGGTCCAAATGTTGTAACAAGTTGACCTCTTCTTAAAGGTAAATCTTTCATGAAAACAAAGCCTCCCAACCACTTTCACTTTCATTATTCTCATCATTACTAGAGTTATATATTGTCGCAATTAGTCCTCTACATTCTGAATCTACATTTCTCATTGAATTAATCATCGACTCAGCATTTACTTTTAATGCGTGTGGAATCGTAGTACCAGCCGAATACATATAACCATTTACCTTAGGATCTACTCTCCATGCAGTATAATTTCCTTTTTCCAGTCGTTTCAATATCTTCATAAACCTGCTTTTGAATTCTTCAACTTGTTCTGGATCAACAAGTTCTGCTCTTTCTATTAGACGATTATAAAAAGGGACTATTTTATTATTAAGATACTTCTGAATCTCTTTCCAATCCGGAGTTCTAGCAACATCAGCATTTAATGCTTGGCGTAAAAATCCGATTACAACCGCATGTAAACCTCTATCTAAACATGAATCAGAAAAAGGAGTAACACTTGTAGGTTCTACTTGAGCATATAATTTTTGATGATATTCCCTAAAATGTTCAAAATGGGATTTATCTCTTGATTTTGTATTTGAATATAAAGTAAATATTAATCCAGGTCTTTCCGACCAACGACGTCCTACACGACCACTAACTTGTATATATTGCGCTGTCATTTTTGGTTGCCCTACTATTGCCATTACTGATAAGCGATCAATATCTACTCCAACTTCAATAATGTTAGATGCCAGACATAAATCTATTGTTGAATTCGAATCTTTTTTATCTTTATTAGGTCTATATTTTAGTTTCAAATCATCTATAGTTTTAGAGATTTCATGACTTTGCTTTCTCGATGTTAATTCTAAAACATTATTTATATACCTTATATCCTTTTGAAGTCCTTTTCTCATTGCCATCGCATTTGAATATTGAGGTATGTCTGTTTGAGTTAATGTCAGACCACCACCTAATTCCCGTAATGTATTATAAAATGAAAGTAAGGTCCAGTAAGGATCTCTTTCCTGTTCATTTATTTCAGCAGTCGATTGAAGAATAGATGAAAATGCCATAACCTGTGACATCATAATACGAACAGTTGTTGTATACACTCCTATATATTTACGTCCTGGTTTAGGCTTACTTGTTTCCTCATATATTGCTGGAGTTGCAAAAAATGAATCTTCATTTTCAAGCCCCGGACTTGGGAATAATCTTGCATTTTCTCTGCCGAATAAAGCACGAGCTTGCTCTTCAAATTGCTTAATTGTTGCTGTCGCTGCTATAATCTTCGGTTTGACTTCTTTTCCGTCGATCTTTTTAATACACAATTCTTCAATTAGTGTTTCAAAAAGACCTGTTAAAGTACCAAGTGGACCCGATATTAAATGTAACTCATCTTGCACTATTAAAGAGGGAGGACTTATAAACCTGTCTCCGTTTGAGTCAATTCCAAATAGCGATCTTGCCAATGGCTGCCATACTAGTTGAACAAACTTATCAACTGTTCCAATTAAAAAAGTTGGTCGTTTCTCATATATAGTTTCATCAACTATATAAATTGGTAATTCTTCATGAAAGTGACAATTTTTATCTGGACAATGAACCACTAACCTATCATTGGTAATTTTATAACCGAAGTAATACTTCTTTTTGCTTCCTTTTTCATCATAATAACCTAAATTCGCACCGCACCAGGAACAACTATTCACAACAAATTGCTTGGCATTTTTTTCATTTTTCTGAAGTTTGCTCAGCTGTGTTTTAGCCTTTATATTACTATTAGGAGTCGTTTCTGATCCAACCCAGATACCAATTGAAAAAGGTATATCTCCTAGTTTTGAAATATTCTTTTTTCTTAAATATTCTAAAGCACAAATAAGCCTTGCAGATCTTTGGAACTGGTCAGCAGTTAAAAGCCTTAACGTGTATCTCATCATTACATCAACACCAGCATCCATTTTATTCTTTAACCGTCTTAGAATTATTTGGAAAGAAGCAACCCCTAAATACGCTTCAGTTTTTCCTCCTCCAGTAGGAAACCAGATTAAATCTACTATTTCTCTTGAGTCGCTCTTCTCGTCAACTAATGACTCCATTGACATTAAAATAAAAGCAATCTGGAATGCTCTCCAAGAATTCCTGGCATGCTTAAGTTTAATTTCATCATTAACACTTTCTTTAAATGATTTATTAAAAACAATTTGTTTATCTTCTACACGCCCAAAGCGACTTTCTTTACCGTTAACTTGTTGGAGGAGTATTGCTGTATTCGCTAAACGAAATGCTTCAAGTATTTGTGGTTCTTTTAACAATTTCAGACCCTTTTTCATCCTACTTAGGCTTTCTTGACATAGTTCCAAGTGTTTTCTGGCAATCGTTTGTAAAAGTTTTGGTACTTTATCAACCTCAGTAGATTTCTTATCTATCCAATCTTGATATCCTTGAATTAATGGATTTAGAATTTCTTCCGGTGATTTATTACTAGATAGACCAGCAAGATCACTCATTTTAATCTCAAGTTCAACTTGTTCACCATCCTGATTGACAAAAACATTCGGAGTCATACTAAGTGCTTCATACTCTGGCATAAATGTTGTTGATAATAGCTGTACTTTTTTAGAATTTTGTTCCCAATCAGCAGCGCATCCATGCCCAAAAGCGTAGACGCCCTCGTTCCGATAAAGAAGTTCAGTTGAAGCCTCTTCATCACTCAACCATTGCTTCATTTCATATTGTTTTGGATAAACAGAAAAATAATATTCCTCAGGTGTACTTATAGACATATTCGCTTGAAACAATATTAACTGTTGTCTGTTAAACTTCGGAACTGAAGAACGGTTCGTAACACTTACAGTAATTATATATTTATCCTTAACTTCTCGAAGACGTGCCTGAAAATGAATATGATAATGGGCGATTTTATCCCCTTTTTTATTTTTCATTTCAACCTGTTTTTCCATTTGTGTACTGCTATTAAGTTCTTTTAAAGGTAAATTCCATATGCCTTCAACTGTTTCCCTTAACCACCATTGGACACTATTACTTTCACCTTTTACTTTTACATTAGTTGGAGTATATGTTCCCCCTTCTATTCTTACATTTAATTCTGGAAGATCTTTATTTACACAAAATGTTAACCCCATCGTTGAAGGCATAAAATCATTTCTTTGTGGAAATAATTCAACATCTCCGTCATCTTCGGTTGTCTCCATTCCTTCTTTACGCTCAAACATTTTATCCAACATATCATTCTCTTGTATTTCATCTGAATTTTCACTGATTGGAGTTTCAAGCGCAACTTCTTCGTTTATACCAAGTGGAAATAAGTGACCGCTTACATATCTTTGTGTTGGTGATTCTCGTTGCAGTATCTCTTCCTTTATGCTCGCGACTTCCCAATAATATGGCTTGTACAGTTCATCTCTCGTTTCAAATATTGTTGTACCAATTGGATTGAATTTTTTATAATGTTTTCTAATTTGTCCCGGACCAATCATTTCTTCTTTGACATTATCAATAACTTTCTGACGATTTTGAAGTGAATCTTCTAAAGAAATTGCCATAAATCTATCCCCTTTGATATTAATCTATATTCATAGGTCTCATGAGGTTATATGGTGCAATTAAATGTGTAGACCGATCAATTGATACAATACGTTCAATATTAAATGAAACACCATTAAACTCCGTCGACATGAATGTGTGATATCCTTTTTCTTGCAATTCTTTTAATATATTAGTAGATAGTTCACACATTAATTTATCTGATATAATTCTTCCTGCTTTTATATGTGCCTGTTGTATCTGCTTCATCGTTTCATATATTACCTTAATTCTATCATCCTCATATTTAAATGCCTTTAATATCTTATCAAGTTCAGTTGGACATATAGAATCTTCATTACACCACGATCTCAACGAAGCTATAGACGCAGTTTTAATATTATACTTTCTAACTAGAATTTCACTTACTTTTCCTATTCCTTTTCTTTGTACATTGAGACGAAGTTTATTTTTCCATTCATTTTGAAGTTTTCTATATTCAGCAGCCTTACTTTTAAGGACATATTGATCTGCAACCTCAGCAATTAACTTTGTGTCTCTTTCGTTTCTTATAACAATATAATTGTCTTCATCAATATCTTTAAAATTAAGTTGTTTAATAAAATTGTTCTGTTCATTTGGTGAAAGCACCCGAATTTTAGAATCTTTAGGTACAAATAAGAAACGTTCATTTTCCAGATAAATGATGCATGCTTCAATTGCATCATGTGAATTAACTTCCATTGTTTTTCTTTGTTCTTCAATGAACATACTAACTGCTGTATTAAATAAGTCTTCTTCTAATACAAGATTACTTTTCTTTTCTACGTGTTCTCCAAATGTTATATTCTTAAAAATTGTACTAAGGGTACCCTTTTTATCAATTTCTTCAAATGCCCCTTTGGGACTCAATGAATTCGTAAAAATATCGTATGATATAAAAGTTACTGTTTTTCCTTTAAACGTGTTTTTAACATACTCACCAAAATAGTTTGGATTCCCTATATATATAACTTCATCAAAAATTTCAAGTTCTTTTCGAAAACTATTTTCTGTAAAATAACTTATTTTTAAGAATGACTTTACTTCGGTATTTATAATTAGTCTCTCTTGAACTGTTAACGCTCTTTTAGTAACAATAGCAATTTTCAATCCAACTTGTGCCCTGATGTTAATGAATTGACAAAGGTAGTCTAACAGGTAATTATTACTTATTTCTATAACTTCCTTAAAAGATTTTGCAATTTTTATAACAAATTTAGAGAATAGTTCTGGATAACTACTTTTAATTTGCATGAATTTTGAAATAATTCCTTTTACAATATCCTTGCTTAAAACGATATTATAAGGAGATAAACTGCTCGATAACTTAAAAAATACTTTTTTTAAGTTATTAAGGACCATTACCAAATGCTCATCATTATCGTACCTATTTTGGATTTCATTTTTAAACTTCTCAATATAGTTGGCAAATGGCAATAACTCTTTACTTTGTACATGCTTAAAAAGAACTGTACTTTTATCTAAACTATATAAATCTAGTAAATTATTAAAATTCACAATAGTCACCTCCAAGCAAGGAGCTCAATACCCAGTGGAATCTTAGTTCCAATTGCATCTAAGTACTCAACAATTTCATTAGTTACAATTTTGTGTTCACCTTGCAGTAAATTTCTTTTAACTTCTTCCTTTACTTCATGTAACCGAATCTCGTTGTCTGTTCTACTAGATAAAATTATCTTGGGATTCTTAGAAAATTGTTTATCCTGTTTAAGATAACTATTTAAATCCGAATAAATAACTGGTACTTCTTCAATTATTTCGTCCTCATTTTTTTTCATTTGAGAAGAAAATAACTTGCCATTTGTGTAACTATTACTATTATCTAAATATAAAAAGTCTCCAATTGATCCATGAATTCCATCATAAAAAAAAATCATTTCACTCATTGACTCAATTAATTGCGCATTGTTACCAACTAAATAAAATGTATCACCAGGATAAAAAGAAACTTTACTTAATTGACTAGATGAATAAAGCAATTTTAGCAAACGGTTATTATCTAAACCTAACTTTTGGTTTTTACTTACTTTTCTAGTTCTCTTTATCTCATCAAATTCTTCATCTAAAATAATTACTCTCTCAATCCAATAATTCTCTGGAATACCTCTCTCAATTTTTCCATCTTTAATTTTTAGAATCATTTCTCCTTCAAAAACTGGACTAGGTTCTACACAAATTACCGACGCCTTTCTTGAGGAGTCCTTATCCTTGTAAATAATTCGGCTACCTGGTACTAGACCTAATATAGTTTTTCTAATTGATCTCATCTGCTTATTTATTGAGAATGTCTTTTCTGCTATCCCCATTGCTATAAAAAGAGAAAAGTAATGGTCACTTGGGAGAGAAATTAGTAATCTGATTGGTTTTTTATACTTTATACCCTGATCATTTATGTAAGAACCTAATTCAAATGCAAATTTAATCCAATCTGGTATATCTTGAGTTCCTTTTTTACTAAGAATTTTTAAATCCTTAATAGTCACCGTTCATTCACCTTCTAATAGTCCAAATTTATCTATATAGTAATTTTATCACAGATATCAACTGAGATAAATTTCCCCTTTAATTAATGATAAAATTTTACTATACACGTTAGGTAATTTATCACGAGAAATAATATCTTTAGTAGTCATTATAAGGAGCACTTCTATGAATCTTTTTCTCAAAACTCAATATATGAAATTGCAATATATCAAAACTTAGATTTTTTTTATTAAATTTGAATAAAACAAAAAATAAATTTATATTGATTGAATTCTGTAGTACCGCTTTCTACAAAATTCTTTCCTATAAAGAGCAGATCTGTATTTCGTACAAGACTATCGCCATTAAATGAGTTTTTATGTCAATTACCATTTTCAACTACTAAAATCTTCTTTAAATAATCATTATAAAATTTATTAGATGTTTAAGATAGAAGATTGATTTAATATCAACTAAAAGACTTTCATTTACATTGCCATTAATTTGATTTTCACTATAAACACAATTTTCGGGATGAATTTGTGCTAGATTTTGTACAATTTCCAATTTAACACTCCCTTATCAATTAAACTTTATAAGAATAAATGCATATCAATTTTTTCCATAAAATTACTTTTTTGTGGAATTTTACCATTAATCATCATAGAATTAAATTTATAGAAGCATGAAAAAAGGAGGAGAAAATCTATGAAGTTACAACTAATTAGACAACTTAACCCAAAAGTTGGTAGATATCAGGATGTTTACCGCTTTACTAACAGGAAAGAATTTGTTCCTATAGCTACATTTAGTCATGAGGTGATAGAAGAAGTTTTTAACTTTGCTTATGATATGAGTTTTGGGCGCCAAGGACACCACCGAAATCATAGAACAGGTGGTAATAACCGTAGACGTAATGGTGAAATTTTTGCGGATACTTTTCAAGGGAAATTAGCAGAGTTTGCACTTTGGAGTGTATTAAATGATAATGGGGTATTAGTACCAAGACCAGATCTAGAAATGTATGAAGAAGGAGTCTGGGATTCTAGTGACTTTGAGTATTTGGACAGGAAAATTGCAGTTAAGTCTACGAAGTCATTTGGACAGTTATTGTTACTGGAGGCAGAAGATTGGAATGAAGAAGGATTGTACATTCCAAACTTAAATACAAATAATGAACTTTATCATTATTTTGTATTAATAAGATTAGAACCATATACTGCAGATATTTTGAGACAAAATAGATTGTATTTCAACGATATATGTAACAGGGACGCTCTTAGAGAATTAATTATGGAACAAGAATTCACCTATGATATTCCGGGGTATATGACAAGAAATGATTTGGTCCAATTAATTGAAAATAACTACTTTATCCCACAAGGAGCATTTCTAAATAGAATTGGTCCTAACAACATAATGGACGCTGATAACTATTATATACAGGCTGGAAATCTACATAATATTCAAGAGTTAATTGAAATGTTACAAAACTTGTAAAAAATACGTGAGTTCTAGAAGAAAATCTTTTAAAAAAACATAGAAATTATTTACTAAAACAAATTTGAGAATCCATATTTTTTAGGCTTCTCTTTTTTTATACACCTCGCAATGTTTATAATAATTTATTAATGAAATCCTATCCAAAATTTAGTAATAAGGAAATTTAGTAATATCAAAAGTATTAGAAATACCCAAAATCATAGTAAATAATCAACAATATTAACAACCTATTAAAAAATGTATACTCTTGAAGAGAAAATTCCACATAACATTAAAAAAAGAAAAGAGACCCAGAAAGGTCTCCTAAACCGTTGCTTCTATTTTTTCTTTTACTTTAACAGTTTCCTTATTATAAACAGTGTCGAGTGCTACAATCATATTAGTAGCAAGTCTTTTAATTACAGGTACACTTACTGCATTACCAGCTTGTTTGTAAATATGAGAATTAGCCATTTTTTCTGGAATTTTATAATCATCATCCACCGGGAATCCTTGAAAACGTAAAGCCTCTTTAGGAGTAAGCTTTCTATATCCCCAATTATCTATAATTAGAGGAACATTGTGTCCCCCAGTTCCCATATTTGCAGTAAGGGTTGGACAAACATTACTTCGATTTTCTCTTATATACACCCTTCGTAATTGATATACTGTATCTCTACGTTTCATTGATTCCAGAATCATATTGTAATATTGACTAGAAACGGTATAGTAAAATGCAGAATCTTGTTCTTCGTCTCGATCTAAAATATCATCAATAGTTTTTGTAGGATCAAGCTTGTCCGGCCATACAAAATTACTTAAGGCCTCTTTGTTCTTAAATCCAACAATGAATATTCTCTCCCTGTTTTGTGGAATATCTCCATATTCCATTGTATTCATAACCTTACTATCGATGTCATATCCGCTTTCTCTAAGCATTTGCTTGATAACTCTAAATGTATTGCCGTTATCATGTCCTTTTAGATTTTTTACATTTTCTAAAAAGATAGCCCTTGGTTCTCTTTCACGAATAAAACGAATAACATCAAAGAATAATGTACCACGCGGATCAATTGCTTCTGTGTATCCACTACATTCTGGACATAAGGCTCCATTCTTGTATTCGTCAAAAGTAACACTATGCTCGTGTTCACATTCATGACATTTATATTTCATTCCATGTCTATTCCCAGCAACAGAAAATGCAACACATGGCCATCCAGCAGTTAAAATATCAACTTTTGGCATTTCATGTGCACTTACTTTACGTATATCTGCTTCTATTAATGTATGATTAAAGTTTTCTCTATAAGTAATACATGCATTCTTGTCCATCTCGTTTGCCCAAATAATATTGGCTCCGGCTTGTTCAAAACCCTTATCAATTCCTCCGATTCCGGCAAACAAACTTGCAACTTTATATGGCATTTATTGACCTCCTACCCAAAAATCGAATATATGTTCTCATATACGAGATATATTTTATTTTAACATATATAATTGACTTTGGCTGCCCCTTATAGAAATTATTTTATGGAAAGTATATATTTTGTTTGAAGATAAATTTGGCATATATTATGTTTTTTACTTATTGTTTTATCAAAAAACATATTTATGCTATTACAGAACATTAAGTACTTAGGTTACTAGTTAAACTTTGGTAATATTCCTCGAAACTTCCAACTTTGGCAAAATCCAAACTGAATCGGTCTTCCGCTTTTTTGTAGAGAATTACAGAATCTATATTAATTTCTTCTAACATCTCGTATGTGACAAGTTTTCGAGGTGGGACTTTTAATAAATCTTGTAATAACCACTTACCCAATGCTTTGTTGGGATTACTCATTAATCCCTTTCCAAAATGAGTTTCACCTTCTTTTTTACTCGCTTGTTGACACATACTAGCAGAAATTTCAGTACCATTCGGTAACTCAAGCGTAAATGGTACATCACGAGGTGGAAAAAAGTCTGGCACAAGTCTATGAAGACTGACTGGGACAGGAATGTAAACTTCATGTTCATGACGAAGAGGTCCATTTTTTGTACGTGGAGCAGCATTCCATTGATTTAAGCCACTTTTTTCTTCAAGAAATTGTCGTTCTTTCCCCACAGTGCTTGAGGCATAAAGAGGTAAGTACACAAAAGGATATCGCAATGTTTGTTTCTCATTTGAAAGCAATATTTCTCTATTTGTGAGTAAGAAACCATAAGGATCGTTCAAAATTTCAACTGGAATAGTTGTAATAGGTTCAAGGGTAATAAATCTTTTTAATAGTGTGGATTTTGATAAACTAAAGTTATATTCAGCTATGCCATCAGTAAAATGAATCGTATTTTCATTCTTTTTGATTCCTCGAATATCTTCAATTTTAACAAGTGGCATACTTTCTTCATACAAATACATAGCTTCGGGTTTACGTGTAACAAGATGATACATAAGATTATCTAATGAATGTGCTTCTTTTGTGAATTCTAGACGCTTATTTCGTAACTTTGCTATTTCGTATACTATTTCAGTTGGTGTATTTCCTACATACGTAGAATTTTTTTTATTGAATTCTGCAACTTTTTGAAACGTCTTCCCGTTATTATGTAAAAATGTCTTTAAGCCTATACCTATATTATTTTTAGATGCATCCGCTGATACATCTCCTCTTGATAAGTTGACAGCTTGAAATGCCCGACAAAATATATTCTCCGCTGCCCTATAATACAAGTACGGAACGTCACTATCTGCAAATAAATTAGACAAGCTACCAACTAACTTCAATAATTCTGTGTATTCTTTTTGTTGAGAAACGGGTTGATTACGAAAAAATTCCATACTTGTTACTCCTCTTTTCAAATATCTTCATTATCAGATTCAAAAGGAAATTTTTAAAAAAATTGGTTATCTGCTATAGTGAGTAAATTAGAAAAGTC
The DNA here is from genome assembly GCF_002577195.1 of Bacillus sp. AFS041924. Taxonomy (GTDB): domain Bacteria; phylum Bacillota; class Bacilli; order Bacillales; family Bacillaceae_G; genus Gottfriedia. Next base: position 156,405 of record NZ_NULG01000016.1, on the reverse strand, counting down.
AAAATAGATTGATATTTCCATAAATAGACTAAATGGATTATTTATGTCATGCAAATTCGCATTAAAATTATGTGACGTTATATTATCAAAGAAATATTTTAAAGCTTTTAGAATATTGGATTTTCCTGTACCATTTTCCCCTATTAAACATGTTAAAGAATTTATGTCAATTTTGATATTTAATAATGATTTACAGTTTTTTATTTCTATTAAAGAGATCCCCATTTTTCCTCCTGAAAAATTTAAAAAATAGCAAATTAGCCTTATAGATTACTTGAAATTGGAAAAAATCACCACAAAAAAATTATATCATGTTATTAAAAATTTAAGTAAATTTTTTAGTCATCTTTTGCTAAAAAACACAAGAAGAGGCTGTCTCAAAAGGTCGTTGAATAACGACCTTTTGAGGCAGTTTTTTTAATTTCTTCATTTTTAGAGGGATTTTTATAAAATTAGAGGTTTTAGGGGGGAAATATCCTTCTATTTTTATGTTATTTTTTCAGTTTTTTTGATTGGATTCCCGGAAATCAAGTCGTTTATCATTTGCACAAATCCACTCATCCAATTCCTCATCAGACATATTTTCAACGTGGCTGATTTGCTCTTTCCATGACTTAGTTTGTTCCTTATCAAATGTGTATTGGCATTTGCCTCAATTTTGGTACCATCAAGAAAATAGTCCTCAAGTTTTACAAGACCTTCTGCTCGAAGAAGTTGGACAATTGAAAAGAACGTTTCATAAATTACGTCTTTCATTTGATCGCTTCGGAAACGGTTAATCGTTGGGAAATCCGAAAGCCACATAAGAACAATATTCTCTTTCAGTTGTTTCGCAATTTGTCTAGAGGAATACATTCGGTTTGAATAAGCATAAAGGATGACTTTTAACATCATTTTTGGATGATATGGCGGACGGCCACAACCTGGATGAAAAGAAGAAAAATAGTAGGATTCATTTTGTCGACCGCAGTGTCAATTAAACAGTCAAGGTGATTAGTAGATATTAATACCTCAATGTCCATTGGAAGTGTTAGTTGGTTCATGTTATACTGTTTACACCTAAGAAAATCGTTCCTTTCAGGTTTAGTTTATTGGTGACTTAATTATACCAAATAGAACGATTTTCTTATTTTTTTATGTTCAAAAAAGGATGCCCCAAAAAGTTTATACTTTTGGGACATCCTCTTTTAAAAATTAAAAAATTATTTAACTGAACAAATTAATTTGCTTCGCTTATTTGATAAATAGCATGCCAAAAGATTCCAAGTTGAAGAACTCTATTTAAAAACTATTACTTACTTACTTTTTCAGCTAACATTCCTGGAATTGAAATATCCCAACCTGCTTGTGAAGTATAAGAATAATCTCCAGTGATTTCTCCCCAAACTGACACAACATCACCTTCTACATAATCAGTTACGTCAGGGTATTCAACGAAGATTACATCATCATAGTTATAACCGTAGCTATCTTTTGTAACAGCGATACGGATATTTGAGTAGTTGTCATCTTCCATAATTTGAATGATTTCACCTGTGTATTTTACAAACTGACCTTTGTAACGATCTGGATTTTTCTTAAGGTGAGGATAGTCAATTGGTTTTGCATTTGCAAACTTTTGAGCTTTTTCTTTTGCCTTACGTTCTGCTTCCGCTTTTGCTTTCGCAGCTTCTTCTGCTTTAATCTTAGCTTCTGCTTCCGCTTTTGCTTTAGCCTTTCTTTCATTTTCTGCTTTCTGTTGTGCTATTTGTTCAGATGATAATTTTTCTTTCTTAGGAGTTGTACTTTCAGTGCCACTATCCGGACTCGCACCTATAATAACAAAACTTACAATAATTGCTCCAAATGCACTAGCAGCAATCTTTAGGTTACGTTTCATCTTACCATTTCTCTTTATTAAAGAGACTACCGATAAAACTAGAAATAAAATAAGTGCTATAATACTTAGAAATAATAATATCCCACCAAAAACAGCCATTTAATTCCCTCCGCTTTATATTGTTCTATAATCGTTTTCCTTTGGATTAAAAATAAATTCAACTTGTCACAGGTCATATTAAAACATGAATGATACTGAACAAACCACTTACAATTTACTGAACCTCCACTGACACAATTGTAATTAAAATGTCATCCAAACAGGCAAATTTTCACTTGTATGTTAATATAGATTGAGTCTAATATTTTTCTTCAATTTGGAAAAATTAACAAAGAGGTGTAAGTTATGCGATTGTTGATTATGGATGATGATCGGGAGATTGGTTCTTTTTTGCAGGAGATGCTGCAAGAGGCTTCGTTTGAAGTGGATTTTTTTGATAATGCGAAAGATACATACTATGCTGCATTAGATAACAATTATGATTTAATGCTTTTAGATATAACGTTGGATTCATTTGCTCAATATGGGTTAATGTGTTCTGGATTAGATGTTGCGAGAATGATTTCTGAAAAAAAAAATACGCCGTATATGTACTTAACAGCTAGGGCGGATCCAACTGATGTGACTCAAGGGTTGTATTCAGGTGCGGAGGATTACATCACAAAGCCTTATTCTTTGCCAATCTTAATTGCTAAAATTCAAACAGTGCTGCGTAGATTAGGTAAATCTTCAATGTCTGAGTCGTTATCATACAGGGATTTAACGATATCTTTAACAAATCGAAGGGTAACGATTGGGCAGGAGATTGCTTCGCCAAGTCCGATTTTATACGATATTCTTGTCTATTTGCTAAAAAATAAAAACCAGCCTGTTTCACGTGAAGAATTAGCAAATGAGGTTTGGCAACATGGAGATGTTTCTGATTCTGACAAAAACAAAATTGATGTGGCGATTAAACGGTTACGTGAGATTTTGCCAGCTAAATATATACAAACTGTACGCGGGGTAGGATATATCATTGAAGATTAGAACAAATTCAACTTTACAAGCTACGTTTCGTGTTGCAACGGTTAATTTAATTCTCCTTGCTATTGTGATAGGGATTATGGCTCCAGTTACATTAATCTATAGGATCCACCAATATGTTCTAACTGAGGGTGAAGAAAATTTTCAACGATTAGAAAGAGCTTCATGGTTATTACAAGTACCGGATTCAACTATACCGAGAAAAGGAAAAGATGTCGTCCTTTCGACATTACCATTGTCTAGTTCAGTACTTGTTCTAAACAATTTCAAAACAAAAACGGTACATGCATATAATCCCCTCCTGTTGAAACATGAGCATCAATCATCTGAATTAGCTTTCAAAAAAATAAACGAAAGCAAGTTGAACAGTTTTTATCGAACAACTATTAGTCTAGCTGTTAAAGTGGATACGTTTTTAGTAAAGAACGGATTTTTTTATGATCGAGATTATGTACGAGTAAAAAAAATCGGTCCAAATGATTATGTTGAAGTACGCTATCCAATCAATTCTAAATCTTATAACTTTAATGGGGAAGCAAACTTTTATACAAATATCCAACTCGAATTTCAGCCAATATTTCGTATTACGGTTACAACATTTGTGGCTTCTTTAATTACTCTAATTACTATTTCATTTATCGCATCTTTTTTTGCGATGAGAGATATATTTGTCCCTTTAGACCGTGCATTAAAAAAGTTGGTGGTTGTAAATAAAGGGATGTTTAATGAGCGATTAACATTTGAAAAACATCGAAATGATTATGTTGATGACTTAAGTGAGCAAATTAATATCATTTTACATCGGGCGGAACGAGCAATTCTCTCTCAGGAACAAAGTGCTCGTGAAATTACACATCAAATTCGAACACCGCTAACATCAATTCAGCAATCAGTCGATTACTTCCGTATGTTTGGGTTTCATAATGAAAAAAAACGAGAAGAAAGGCTGAACATAATTGAATCACAAGTTGAACGGATTGCTTCAATGATCAATAAAATTATTACCTTATCTAAATTAGAAGAAATCCTAACAGAAAATACCGAAAGCTATGATTTATCGAGTTTTATCAAACAATACTTATTAAGAAATAAAATGGTTTATGAACATACTACTTTTGAAGAATCAATTCAAGAAGGTATTTATACTTTTATTCCCTATGATAATATCCTTCAAATATTGGATTCACTGATCGAAAATGCTGTGAAATATTCGTTTGAACCAAAGAAAATCCATATAGGATTATCGTCAGTTGATTCCATCATCCATCTATCTGTCACAAATCAGGGAGTGGTAATACCAGAGGATGAAATCGAAAAGATTTTTGAACACTCTTACCGAGCAAAAGCTGTCCAAAAAAATTATGTTGGTACTGGTTTAGGCTTAGCTGTCGTAAAAAGGTTTGTTGATTTATACAACGGTGATATTCATGTATCAAGTGAAAAGAATATTACTAGTTTTATTATTACGTTACCGAACAAAATAGAAGGTACAAATAAACTGGACTAATATAAAAAGGGTACCCCATAAGCTAATATGCTTAACTGATTGAGTAGCCCTTTTTTATGTCTGAAATTATTTAATTGAAAAACTATAAATCAAACTCTTTAACTATTCTTCAAACTTATAAATCATTACTTTGCATTCGCATCAGGTTGATGAATTCCAAAAATATTTCCTTCAGTGTCAATGAAGTATCCTTGCCAAGCCATTCCAGGTAGTGCATATTTAGGCATAGCTACTTTGCCACCATTTTCAACAATTTTAGCTTCCGTTACGTCGTAATTTTCTACTCCCATAGTACATGCATATCCATTTAATGGTTGGTTTACTTCAGGAGGAGCACTTTGGCGCTGCATTAAGGCACCATTAATTCCCATGTCGCCCTCATTGCCAGTCACTGCACCAAAGTATGGCATTCCTGCGTATTCACTCCAATCTTGAAACGTCCAACCAAATACTTCTCCATAAAACTTCTTTGCACGTTCTATGTTATCAACATGAATTTCGAAATGAATTAATCTTCCCATATTTTCCTCCTATGTTTTACAAGAATTTTCCTTAACTCATCTAGTATGTACACTTTTGTTGCTTATATATTATTATATTGGATATGGAAAAAAATTCATATTCACTAGGTAAATTTTCTTTTATCATTTAATCGACATCGTTCGAAATTACTTAATTAGATCGTTAATGATGGATTGGTAACTTAAAATTCTATAAAATTAATTTTTCAACTGTCGGAAGATCAGCTGGAGCCCACTCAAGTTCTTTTAAATCTGAAATCTCTTTCCATTCGATTTTTGCATGTTCCTTAGCAACTGGATAACCACTTATGATCTTTGCTTCATACGTTATTAAATTTACAACTAAATTAGGATACTCATGAATTACATCTTCAATCATTTCAGAAACTGAAATATCACACCCTAATTCTTCTTGTATTTCACGGACTAATGCCTCTTCAGGTTTCTCTTCCTTTTCAATTTTCCCTCCAGGAAATTCCCAGCTATTTGGCATGCTCATTTTCGGTGAACGTAGGGCACATAGTATTTGGTTTTGATTGTTTCTAATGACAGCTCCTACTACTTTAATTTGTTTTTTCAATGTTTTTCATTTCCTTTTTACTCAGGATAAGAATCTATCTATGTACTGTTTAGAGCGTGCTTATAAATACTTGTCCAACTTAATACCATAACTTTCTATTCCAATCAAAATGCTATTTCCCATTCTTATCTAACATTTTAATCGCTTTATCAATTTTAGAGATAGTCTTTCCTATTCCAAAATCTACTACTTTTGTATGTGGCTGAGTAGATTTTCTTTTATTAATTCGTTTTAATCCCATAAATGTTCCTCCTGTATCCTCTTTTAATACACATCCTATACAGGTGGTGAAACATTTATGCATAAGAAAAGCAGAGAATCTAATCATCCTCTGCCTAAAAAAAAAATTACCTTGTGTATGTAAGTTTTTCTGCTTTATCATTTGCTGTAAGAACATTACTAAAACCTTCAACAACCGGTACTTGAGTGTTTGGTCGTAAAGAGTTTTTTATAGAGGAGATCGATTTAGATTTTCCTCGTTTAATACCTGCTGGTCTACGAAGAACACTAATTGCTTGTCCATTTTTAGTTGGCATGTTACCCCTCCTGTTTCGATTAAATATGTTTCACATTTATATTAACATAATTACCCAATTTATTCATCAACCTCTTCTAAATCTCCCATATACCAATCAAATATATATAACAAATTTGAGATATGAGAAGCATCAATCCCATCAACAGCTACGTCTCTTGCTTCTAACGTCACGATCATTCCATAGAAATTTCCATAATAGGGGATCGATATGAGTTTTTCCTCTTTCAAAATTATAGTTTCTCCATTCGAAAAAGACATAATCATTTTAGCTTCCTCTTCTTCAACTGTCGAAAAATTAGTAGCGTGTCTTATACTTATTTTAGAAACCTGCGACTGAATTTTATTCAGCTTATCATCCTCGCTAATTGGAGAATTAAACATAAAGAAAGAAATTGCCATCCCAAACGTACTGCTATATAACTGCAAATAATCAGATAATTGACTTTCATATTCTTCTATTGTTTGTGGTATCGGTTTATTTTCGAAATAAGCAGCCGTTTCTTGTATTACTCTTGAAAAATTTTCTACTTTTTTGGCACTTTTTAAAATCATTTGTTTACTGTCTGCCAAAGCCTCACGCACTTCATCTTCATATTTAAACTCTGCACTCCAAATTTTTAAAATGTTAGGACATAAAAAAACGGATAGATCAACAAATACTACTAATGCGGTAATTTCTGTAAGCAACTTCCAATTCTGTAAATCTACTTTACTAGTTATGACTCCAATTGCCATAAAGATCAAATAAACCGTATAAAAGGTTCTTCGAATACGACCTAAGTTGTTGTGAAAACTTTTACTATCCATCCAGTAAAAAGCTAAAACAATTAGTAACAAAATAGCAAATACCCCAAAAAGGATTTTTAAATGTGAAACCTCAAATAAAAACAACAATGTAAAGATTGCTCCGATCATAAATACAAGCATTAGCATGAAAATCACCAAAAAATGAATCCGAATTTTCCCAACCTGTACTTTCATTTAACTCCCCCTCTTATCTTCTATTTTAACAAAGTAAAAATAGGATTTACTGCTAAAATAAGAAAATAATGGGAATAAATTTATACCGATGTTTTATTTTCGATAATTTTTTTGGTCATTCTTTTCAAAGTGATCCTGAAAGAAATCAATAAAAAAGGATGAAATCTCCTGATTTCATCCCTTTTTTCGAAACTACTGAAATTCTTACTTGAATTCAACCGCCATATCATCTTTAAATCCAAATAGATAAGTAAAAATAAAGCCAGCTACATAAGAGATAAGAAGTCCAGCAAGGTATAATAAAATCTGGCTTGTATGAACTAAGAATGAGAGTGGAAGTCCTGAAACACCAACTGCAATCGTTGCGATATGGAAATGGGCCTGAAATGCTCCGCCGACTCCAGCACCTAAACATGCAGTTAAGAATGGGCGTCCTAGCGGAAGGGTTACACCAAAGATTAATGGTTCACCGATTCCAAGCATTCCTGACGGGAGCCCCCCACCAATTGCACGTTTTAAGCTTTTTTTCTTCGTTTTAAAGTAAATGGCAAATGCTGCACCGACTTGACCTGCTCCACCCATAGCAAGGATAGGAAGTAAAGGGTCATCTCCAATCGAGTTGATTAATTCAAGATGAACTGGGGTTAAACCTTGATGAAGTCCTGTTACAACAAGTGGCAGGAATGTTGCGCCAAGCACAAATCCAGCTACTACTCCACCGAAATCAAGAACATGTAGCAAGCCTTTTGTGATTGTATCCGATACAAAACCCCCAACAGGCATAAACACTAGGTATGTAACGATACCAGTTATTAATAACGCTATGGTAGGTGTGAGAATAATATCAAGAGATTGCGGCACAAATTTTCTTACTTGCCTTTCAACTATAGCGATAAAGATTGCTGCAAAAAGAACGCCAATTAACCCTCCACGTCCAGGAAAAAGATTGTTCCCAAACAAAGAGATATCTGCAACTGCAGGGTTGATGACAAGAATTCCAGCCAATGCCCCAAGCGCAGGGGATCCACCAAACTCTTTTGCTGCGTTTATCCCGACTAAGATTCCAAGATAAGCAAACAGACCCGATCCGATAACCGTTAAAATAATAGCCAATTGTGAGTCTGCTGCAAGCCATTCCGCTTGAACAATTGCTTTTGTAATACCCGTTATTAATCCGGAAGCTACAAGGGCAGGAATTAGCGGAATAAAAATACTTGCGATTCTACGTAAAAACAGTTTAAAAGGTTTTGCATTCTTTCGATCAATCTCTGATTTGTTTTTTGAAGCTACATCATTCAAATCAAAATCATCTGCAGCTGCAAGCAGTTTATCAAACTCTGCTGACACTTTATTGACAACACCAGGTCCGAGTATGATTTGAATCGTTCCTTCTTCTACAACTCCAAGAACCCCTTCTGTCTTTTTGATTGCCTCTACGTCTACCTTCGAATGATCCGTCACCGATACACGTAGTCTTGTCATACAATGAGTGGACGTCGAAACATTCTCCACTCCTCCCAAATGCCCTAATAGTTGCTCGGCAATTAATAAATATTTGCTATTCCCCTTTGCCATCTTTACAACTCCTTTTTAGAGTAACCAATTAATTAGTTTTAAAGATTCCCTAACTCAAATACTTAATTATGACATTAGTCGTTTTTGCTAGATTGATAGTTTTTCTAATCGTTATCCCATCCCTTCTTTAACGATTTAATAATTCAGTGAAGTACCTACTTTACAACATAAAAGAAGCTTAATTTCAAGTACACTTTAATTAAACGTAATTTCAAACTTCATATTAAAGTTATTGAAATTTCCTTTTAAATTTTACGCTAAAGCGAGCGTATTTATGACAAGCTAGTATGAGGAAAAGTTTTGCTTTTTTACTACTAGTTGTCCCCTAAACATTCAATTAAAAAGATTAGATGTTTATAAGAATATCAATAAAATTAAACCGATTCCTCACCCCCATCTGGGCTAATGCATATATTGTTATCCAATATAAGTAACGAAAGGGGGCTTTTATCATGCATGTCGATTTAACAGCCATACATTGGCTTTATGTAGCATTTATAGGTTTAATTATCTTGTTTTTAATTCTTAGACGTGACACAAGCCTAGTCTGCCTTGCTGGAATTTTCTTGCTTGGCCTAGTCGCAACTGAATCACTTTCTAGTTCCGTTAGTATCTTGTTTTCGAGTTTTATTTACGCCATAACTGAATTACTTTCTACGATTCTTGTAATCTCGATCATCGTTTCAATGAGTAAAGCATTAACTGATAGCGGAGTGCATCAGGCACTCATCAGTCCATTTACAAAGGTGATGCGAAACGCCACGCTAGCTTATTGGACGATTGGAATTGTAATGATGGTCGTATCGTGGTTTTTCTGGCCATCTCCTGCGGTAGCTTTAATTGGTGCGGTTTTACTTCCAGTTGCTTTGAGAGTTGGGTTACCAGCGTTAGGTGTCGCGATGGCAATGAACTTATTCGGCCATGGTATTGCTCTTTCAAGTGATTATGTAATCCAAGGAGCTCCTAAACTAACAGCTGACGCGGCTGGCATTCCGGTTTCAGATGTTTTACATGCAAGTATTCCACTTGTGATCGTAATGGGTGTTGTGACAACTGTAGTTGCTTTTTACTTCTTAAAACGTGATATGAAAAGAGGACTTTTAACAGTAGAGTTACCTACAGAAGATACGAAAGAAGAGGACTATCTACTTTCATCTACCCAACAAAAATGGATGGCAGCTCTCGTTTTCATTTTATTTGCAGTAGATATATGGGCAATGGTTCACTTCAATTTACAAGGTGGAGATGCAACTGCTTTAATCGGTGGTACTTCATTAATTATCCTTTCAATTCTATCCATGTTAGGACACAAGAATAAAGGATTTGAAGAAGTTACAAATTATTTAATTCATGGATTTAAATTCGGATTTAGAGTATTTGGTCCAGTTATTCCGATTGCAGCTTTCTTCTATCTCGGAGATAGTGGATTTGCAGCAATTATTGGCGATTACTTGCCAAAAGGATCAAATGGGATTGTAAATGATTTAGGTTTTGCTTTAGCACATGCAGCACCTGTAAATCCTGCTGTCGCAGGAGTGACATTAACAACAGTAGGAGCAATTACAGGTTTAGATGGATCTGGATTCTCTGGAATTTCTCTTGCTGGTTCAGTCGCTTCATTATTTGCTACTGCGATTGGTCACGGAGTTGCTACTTTAACTGCTATGGGGCAAATTGCGGCAATTTGGGTTGGCGGTGGAACATTGATTCCTTGGGCGTTGATTCCTGCGGCGGCGATTTGTAATGTTAGTCCGTTTGAGTTGGCAAGGCGGAATTTGTTGCCTGTATTGATTGGATTGGCTGTTACTACTGTTGTTGCGATTTTCTTGATTTAATATATAAAAAAACAGCTATCAGAAAGAAATAGCTGTTTTTTTATGTACATTTATATTTATTACCATAATAGTATCTAGTTCGTATCCGTTTCTAAAAAGAATAAGAATGACTTTTCAATATTCCTATTAACCTAAGTTTTCGTTTCCACAAATAAAAAGCTTACTAAGGCTTGTTATTTTTTAAGTTTAATTTTCTTTTTAGATTGCAGTAATTCTTCTTTTTTATTCAAGAAATTTTCAAACTGTAATAATATACGTATGAGTTCAATAATCTGAGGAAGTTCTTTATGGTGAAAGTTGTCTAAGCGGTCCATCGTAGTAAATTCTATTAGTTTCGATAGATGAATATGGAATGGGTCTGATTTTGTTAAATACCTAAAATCACCTTAATGAGATTGGCAATGGAACCCAAATATTTTATGGTCTTTACCATTATGATCCTTACCATAAAAGTCATAATGATATTCTGCAATTGATTGGTCTTTATTTAATAATTCGTCAACTGTCATGCGATAATCACGGTTTATAAATTTTATATTGTATTTATTTCGAAAACGTGTGGAACCATCATTTACAATCTCTAAAATAATGTCGTTGAAATTCTGTTCAAGTTTACTAAAATTAGTAGTAAATATTATATTACTCATACTCTTTTAACATCTTAGAAAAATGAGACCACGCTACAAGATCTCTTTCTTCTTCTGAAGATTAATTATCCTTACTTGCTAGAATTTGATCTAAGTCACCTCTATATTTTTCTCTCAAGGCATTAATCTCTAGTAAAATTTCTTCACGTTCTTCCTCTTTAGAAATTTTCGGAGGTTTAGTATTATTAATCTGATAGTTTTCAACGATTTCTTTAATTTTTATTCTAGAACCATCAAACGATTTCCATTCAACATTTTCGTTTATCTTCTTATGCTTATTTCTTTCCCTATTAACACCGATAAATCGTCCTTTATTTATCCATTTATTAATAGTGGTTTGACTTACTTGAAAATATTTTGATAGATCGCTTGTTGAGTACTCAAATCCATCTGAAATATTTTCATCTTCAGATTCGACTAATGAATCAATTAATCTAGATAAAACAGCAGAAACAGAACTATTATTTTGTAGTAAACGAGCTATTTGTTCTAAATTAGGAACATTAGGATTCAAATGATTGACGAGCAACTTTATAAAAGCTACATTAATTTCTGACTGTTCGAACAACTTAATGAAATCTTCTGTGTGTTTTTGTACTTCTTCTTTTTCCCTTATAGTAACCAATAATTTCACCTCGCTCACCTCCTATTATACCTCAAACTGAAACCAAACTGAAACTCTACTATCTATTTTATTCAATAAATTAATTTTTAATCCTTTTTCAAATTAAACAGTGATTTATCATTTTTTTATAAATCCAATAATCTTTCACAAAATATGTAAATATAGTAAATAATATCAACTATATATCTAATATAATTAAAATAATCCTTTGAACAGATAGTATAACCTATACTTATTACCAAATAGAGATCTATCTTGGCAATAATAAATGATAATTTATTGCGAGATTAGATCTCTACTAAATTATATTTAATTAGTGATTCACACGTACATAAACCCTACTCTTCAATACATACTCCTCATCAAAAACTCGCAATCTAATAAACTCATTAACAAAAGTAACTTTCTCAATCAATAACTCATCCCTAGTAGCTCTGACCCTTAACTCATCCCCATGCCAATTAAACGTAAATTCTAAACTCTCCCATTCAATTGGAATTCTTGGCGAAACTCTTAACTCCCCATCCAACATACGAACTCCCCCAAATCCATTCACTACACATTGCCAAATTCCACCTAATGATGCAGCATGAATCCCATGATCGCTCGTCTTCATATTAGGTCCAAGATCGATTTTTGCTGCACGCTTGAAAAGGTCATATGCCATTTGATCCTCTTTCATATCACAAGCCAACACACAATGAGTAGATAAAGATAATGAAGAATCATGCAATGTCTTTGGTTCATAATAGCTCCAGTTCGCTCTCTTTACGTTGTGATCAAATAAATCTTCCAACAAGTAAAACAAAATCATAATATCAGCTTGTTTTGAAACTTGAATTTGATTTACTTGTTCAAGATTATAATCCTTAAACATTGAACCTATATTTTCTTGATTCTTATATTTAGACAAATCAATCGTTTTTAACGATAAATAGGTATCATCCTGAGGAATTACGAGATCCTCATTACGTGGACTTGGTAAGTAAATATTCCCTACCTTTTTATCCCAAATTAAAAAGTTCACTCCCAAATCTAATTTTATATTAAGCTCAGAAAATAAAAGCGGTTCACTATTCTTAAGCTCAATGTAATACTCCATTGCCTTCTTTATATTCCAATAAGCCATATAATTCGTAAATGCATTATTGTCTACATGTTCCTTATATTCATCAGGCCCAACAACTTGATTAATATGGTATTCCTGTTTTTCTTCATTCCATTCTAAACGGGAAGACCAGAATATTGCCGTATCAAAGATAATCTCATATCCATACTTCTTCATAAAATCAATATCATTTGTTACTTGGAAATATTGCCAAGTAGCGTAAGCAATATCCGCTGTAATATGCTGCTCAATAAAACCAGACCAAATCTTTGTAGCTTCTCCTGTTATAATATCCGCTGCACCCCAAACCGGAGTTACCTCACCATCTTCTAACCAAGCAGATTCCCACGGATACATCGCACCTTCATATCCATTTTCCAACGCTTTCTTCCGAGCACCATCAATCGTTAAATACCGATACTCTAGCAAACTCCTAGCTTTTTCTGGATCAGTATAAATAAAATAAGGCAGAATAAATATTTCCGTATCCCAGAATGTATGACCTTTATATCCCTCACCTGTTAATCCCTTTGCTCCAATATTCATACGGTTATCATGCACTGGTGTTGATACAGTCAAATGATACTGTGCAAATCGAATTGCCAATTGATCAAACTCATTTTTTGAATAGATCGTAATTGGAGTATGATCCCAAACTTTTTCTTTCCACGCTTTTACGTGGGAATGAAATAATTCATCATAACTTTTTGTTGCTAATTCTTTTATATGAATTAATGATGTATTCTTTAAACGCTCTAAGTTATATTCCTCTTTTGGCCATTCTTTATCTCGACTAGTAAATACATTTGTAATTTTTTCAATTACAACCGTTTCACAGTTCTTCACTTTTATTGGGGTAAATTCTTGAAATATTTTACGCCTCTCTATTGAAATATTAGCTTCATTTTCAATTTCTTGATGCCCTAATTTCACTGAATGATAAGAATTAAAAACGAAATCAATTTTAGATTCAGTTGTCGATTGCACTAATTGCATGTACTTTCCATCATACAAACGTTTTTCCCCTTCAGTAAAATGCTGTGCACCGCTATTCGTCACTTGTGCATTGATTCCTGAAGTTACGACTATCTCAGCACAATTAGTTAATGGTTTAATTTCAACTCTTTGAGCAATTACATGGAGATCATCCAATGAGATAAACCGCTTAAATACGATTTCAAAAACACTACCTAAAGGTGAAACCCAAGTAACTTTACGAACTAATTCTGCATTTTTAAGATTCAATGAACGTTTATATTCAACGATTTTCCCTTCCTGTAAACTAAAAACTTCATTATTTAATTTCAATTCAAACCAAAGCACATCTGCCGCATTTGGTAGCTCAGTTACCTCGTTTTCATCAAACTTATTAAACGTACCAGCAACAAATAAATTACGTGTTTCATTTACATAACGTTCCTCCATCGCTGCACGCTGACCCATGTAGCCATTTCCTAAAGCAAAAATAGCTTCACATTTCCCTAAATACCCAGGATGAAATTCCGTTTCTGTAATCATCCAATTCTTGTATTCACTAGAACCACTTTGATAATCCATTATCCTATTACTCATCGCCCTACTCCTAACTTTAAATTAATCGTAAAATTTTAATTTCATATTAATCAAAACGTTTTGGAATAACAATGGATATTTATTGAACTTTTTAAATTTTACTGCTATATATTTAAATTATTAACAAATAAAACGTTTCGGAAAGTAGTGAAAAAATTATGAGTCTAGTTGATCAATTTATTGCTAGTTTAGGCTTTCAATTTTCAAAAATCGTAAGTTTTCGGTTTCAATCTTTTTGGAAATCTCTCTTTTATTTAGTCATTTTGATTTTACTTTCGGGTTCTATTATTGCTGCCATGAAACTTTCAAAATCAGAGTCGATTGCTAAACAAATTCACAATTTACCCGATAGCTACATGATCAATAAAAGCGGGGCTTCATCGTTAAATGAGAAATGGGCTATTCAATTACCACAAATTGATACTGTCATCGTTTTAGGTGAAACAAGTTCACTAACAGGTATTCAAGGGTTTAAAAATTTGATTTGTATAGGTAAGGAGGGATGGTCGATTGGTCGAGTTGGTTTTCCTACTAAAAAATTAGATTACGAAAAATTTCCGTTTCTAAAAAATAACGAAGAATTAACGAAGAAAGACCTGATTCATATTAGTAAAGATCTAGATCAAACAATAAAAACTTTTGCTCCAATATATCTATATGTTCAGTTGTTTTTGGACTTGCTCATACATTTTGTTCTAGTCAGCATACTAGCCATAGCTGGAAGTAGTTTCAAAAAGCTCCTGCCAATTACATATAAAGAAGTTTGGAACATAACATGTTACGGAATAACTGCTCCAATTGTCGTTAGAACTTTATTTGATCTATTAGGATTCTCCATCCCAATCTTAACAACAATTTATTGGATTGCAGTCGCCCTCTTTACCATTTTGTCCATAAGACATATTCAAACTTCAGAAGAAATAGTTAATCAAGCATCATGATAAAAAGGAGATTGATTTAAAAAAATCAATCTCCTTTTTTTACCGTTGCTACAGATTCCCTTAAAATTAAATCATTCTTCACTTCAATGACTCTTTCTGATTCTTTTCCTTCAAAAATATCAATCAACATATTAGCTGCAGCAACTCCCATTTTATAAGGATATTGCCCGATAGTTGTTAACTTTGGCGTCACATATTGAGAGATTAAAATATTATCAAAACCAATAATTGATAATTGTTCAGGAACAGCTATTTTCAATTCTCTTGCTGCATGCAATGCCCCAAGTGCCATCACATCACTTGCACAAAAAACAGCAGTAATGTCGGGATGATTCAAAAGTAATTTAATCATTTCTTGTTTGGCCTTTTCTTCTTCAAAATCACCATTAACAATCAGTTCTTCACGAAATTCAATCCTATTTTCCTTTATTGCCGCCTCATATGCTTGTTTTCGAACTGTACTAACATGAGCATATTCGGTTCCGTTTATAAAAGCGATGTTTTTATGCCCGACTCGAATTAAGTATTTTACTGCATTTTTAGCACTTTCATACTGATTTGAAGTGACAAATCCGTTTTTCTCTCCGTCACATGGTATATCAATTAGAACGCAAGGTGTCTGACTATTTACAGCTTCTTCTAAATACGGATCATTCATTTTTAACCCTTGAATGATGACCCCATCCAACTGTCTTTCAGCACAGATTTGTTTATATGTTTTATTCTTTTGTTTTGTTGTTGTCGTACTTAATAAAACAAATTCATATTCAGTTTTTGCGAGGAAATCTGATACGCCACATAATATTTCAAACATAAATTGATCCTTAATACTCTCACGTTTTATATCCGATACGATAAACCCAATTGTCTTCGATTGTTTCATTACTAAACTACGGGCTAATATATTCGGGCTATATCCTAGCTCATCTGCAACTTGGAATATTTTAACTCTTGTTTCTTCATTCACATCAGAATATCCATTTAGTGCACGTGAAACTGTCGTAATTGAAAATCCAGTAGCTTTTGAAATATCTTTTAATGTAATTGCCAATGAATAACACTCTCTTTTCAATTTAATCTATTTATTTTATGTAAATTTACCTAAAGGTTTCGATTCAGTAAACTTTACTAATTTCTCGTTTCTATACTTATAGAATAAATGAATTAACACGATTCTTCAATCTTCTCTATTTCATTTTGTAAAAATTTAGACAAATATTTACAAAAATTCCAAAACGTTTCGGATATATAATGAAGTTGCTTAACCTCATTGTTTGCGTTTTCAACCACACAATGTTAAGCAAGTAAATTTTTACTAAATTACTATTTTAGGAGGTATTCTTAATGAAATTTTTGAAACCTGCAACAACGGTCTTATTATCATCCATGCTCCTAGTTTCTGCTGGGTGCGGAAACAAAAATAACGACGAAACTAGTGAAACTGGTTCGACCTTAAAAGGTAAAACAATCTCTGTTGGTTCATGGAAAGGTACAGAAGCTGAAGTAACGACTTGGGATAAAATTCTAAAAAGTTTTGAAAAAGATACTGGAATCAAAGTGCAAAAGAAAATTTACAATGACTATGCTACACAGTTACAAACTGATTTAATTGGTGGTACAGCTCCAGATGTATTTTATGTTGATTCAATGTTAGTTCCTGAATTATCGGCGCAAGGTGTTTTTGAACCGCTAGATCGCTACATCGATAAAACAAAAGACTTTAATAAGGATGATTTCTTCAAACCTGCTTTTGATGCTTTCACTGGCAAAGATGGAAAGCAATATGGGGTTCCAAAGGACTTCTCAACTTTGGGACTATATTACAATGAAGACTTACTTATGAAAGCAGGAATTACTCCTGACGATATTCCAACCGATTCTAGTCAATTACCTGAGTTTCTAAAAAGTTTACAGCAAAAACTTCCAAAAGGCGTATCAGCTGGTACAACAGCTGCAGAGTTAGCACGTCACCTATTTATTCTTCAATCAAATGGTACAGATATTACCGATGACAAAGGCTATGCTGTTTTAACGAAAGCTGACCAAATCGCAGCAATTGAGCCACTCATAAAAGCATACAAAGAAGGATCGATTAAACGACCTGCTGACCTTGGACAAGGCTGGTCTGGTGATTCATTTGGAGCAGGAAAAACAGCTCTAATGGTTGAAGGAAATTGGGCAATTGCTCACTTAAATCAAAACTTCCCAGATGTAAAATACGGTACAAAAGAAGTCCCTAAGATTAATGATAAAAACGGATCAATGATGTTCACAGTGAGTTACTCAATGAACGCAAACTCAAAAGAAAAAGACGCTGCTTGGGAATTCATCAAATACACAACTGGCAAAAAAGGAATGAAAATTTGGTCTGAAGGTACTAGAACTTTACCATCAAGAAAATCAGTTTCGGAGGAATTAAAATTTGGTGAAGATAAAATCCTTAGTCCATTTATTGCCGCTGGTACATACGCAACACCATGGCAAAAAGGTGACACCCTTTCAATCATCGCACGCGAATACAATAATATGCTTCCATCTGCATTAAAAGGTGAAATGACTATTCAAGAAGCAATGAAAAAAGCAGAAGACGCTGCAAATAAAGATATTAAAATCCAATTAAATAAGTAATTAAAAAATCACTTGGGGACGGATTTAAAAGTCAGTCCCCTCTCCCTTTTAAAAAATAAAAGTAAAGGAGTTTATGATGACTAGTACCGAGTCCAGTTCACCTAAACGTTCAGAGCCAAGAAGAGCAAAAAATAAATATAAAGTCCATGAATCGATTCAAGGTTATGGATTTATGCTTCCAACATTAATCATACTGCTCGTTTTTACATTATTACCAGTTTTATATTCCCTGTTTCTATCCTTCACAAAAGTAAATTTATTCGGTGGAATTAGCTATGATTGGGTTGGTTTTAAGAATTATACAAATGCCTTAAAAGATGAGAGATTGTGGATCGCGTTCAAAAACACGTTGCGATATGTAGTGTTTGTCGTACCGATTCAAACCGCAGTTTCACTTGTTATTGCCTCTGTACTTAATTCTGGCATAAAATTTCAAAAAACATTTAGAACGATTTTTTTCTTACCTACCCTTACTTCTAGTTCCGCACTAACAATGATCTTTATGTTCTTATTCAGCCTTAATGGCCCATTTAATAATTTACTCGTCAAAATTGGCATTCTAGCTGAACCAGTTAACTTTATCAATGAAACGAACTTTGCATTAACTACGATTATGATCATGAATATTTGGTCAACTGTCCCTTTCTTTATGACGATTTATCTAGCAGGCCTCCAAGACATCCCTCATTCTCTATACGAATCAGCAGAGATTGACGGGGCAAATGCTTGGCAAAAACTAATTAAAATTACAATTCCAAACTTAACACCTATCACAAACTATGTACTATTGATGGGAATTATTGGGACATTCCAATTATTCGACCAAGCTTATATCATATCAGGCGGATCCGGTGGCCCAAGTAATGCAACCCTGACCTTTTCACTCATAATCTATCAATATGCATTTAAAACAATTGGCACAATGGGTTATGCATCCACTCTAGCAATACTATTAACAGTCATTATCTTTGTCGTTTCAATGCTTGCCCGTAAATTAAACAAAGAAGAATCTTTCTATTAAAGGAGTGAAAAGTGTTGAAGAAAATGAAATTCACTAGAGTATTAACCTATACCATTCTCATCATCTATGCACTAGTCACACTTTACCCATTCCTTTGGGCAGTTCTAGCAGCATTCAAGCCATACAAAGAAATTGTTGGTGGGGGGCTATCCTTACTACCAAACGAACCTACTTTTGATAATTTCAAATATATATTCACGAGAGACCCATTATTTACTAGATGGATTTTCAATTCATTCTTAATCGCTACGATTGGAATGATTGTAAATGTCATTCTAAACACAATGTCCGGCTATGCACTGGCTAGAATTCGCTTTCCAGGTAGACACTATATTTTTCTATTAATCTTAGCTTTAATGATGGTGCCTGGACAAATCTTATTAATACCAAACTATCTCATCATGAAATCACTTGGATTACTTGATAACTATTCTTCATTAATCATTCCAGGTGCGATTAACTTCGCCTATATTTTTATGATGAGACAATTCTTCGTGAACTTCCCTAAAGAGATTGAAGAAGCTGCCTATGTTGAAGGGCTTAGTAAATTTGGGACGTTTTGGAGAGTCGTATTCCCGGTTGCAAGAGCATCCGTTGCGACTCAAGCTGTGTTTGTATTTTTAGCATTTTGGAATGAATTCATGAAGCCATTGCTTTATATTACTTCACCACATAAATACACATTAACGCTTGGACTTCAATCATTTCAAAGTCAAAACGCCACTCAGTGGAATTACATAATGGCTGCTTCGGTCGTTTCGATTATTCCTATTATTATTATTTACATTCTATTAAACCGTTATTTCATGCAAGGCTTTAGGGTCGGCAGTGATAAGTAAATGGAGGTATTTTTATGGCAAAAATAGAGGCAGTAATATTTGATCTTGATGGTGTTATTACGGATACAGCTGAGTTTCATTATATTGCTTGGAAAAAGCTTGCGGATGATTTAGGGATTAAAATTGATCGGGAGTTTAACGAAACGTTGAAAGGGGTTAGTCGAACGGAGTCTTTGGAGAGGATTCTTGAGCTTGGTAATAGGCAGAATGATTTTAGTGCTGAGGAAAAAGATGAGTTGGCAACTAAGAAGAATCGTCATTATGTAGAGTTGTTACAGGAAATTACACCTAAGGATCTGCTACCTGGTATTGAGGAATTTTTGAAGGAATTAAGATTAGCAGGTTTGAAAATTGGTATGGCTTCGGCTTCGAGAAATGCATTTTTGGTTGTCGATAAATTGGAGATTGGTCATTACTTTGATCATATTGTGGATGCGGCGACTGTGAAGAATTCAAAGCCTGGTCCGGAGGTGTTTTTGAGGGCTGCTGAGGCTTTAGGTGTCTCTCCTGATCGGTGTGTTGGGATTGAGGATTCTGTTGCTGGGGTTGAGGCGATTAATTGTGCTGGGATGTTTTCGGTTGGGATTGGGAGTAGGGATATTCTTAGTCGAGCTAATCTGGTACTTAATTCAACAAAAGAAATTGATATAAATCGGGTAATTGATTACTATTTTTAATGATATAGAAGCTGCATTGTAAATAATATCTTTAGTAGAAAAATTATTATTAGTAGAAATATATAAAGATACTTGACCTTTCTCGTTTTTATGGTTGAAATATCCTTACTAACCAGAAAAGGAGATTATCCTATGTGTCCAAAATGTAATTCAAAATCTTATGCTCTCATTAATTGTGCTGTCTTAGGACATTATCGACTAGAGTACAGACAATGTAAACAATGTTTTTATCGATATAAAGTAAAAGTTCAGCTATAAAGATTTGAATTAAGACCAAATCATTATTTGATTTGGTCTACTCAAACTTCAAGCATATAAAATAGTTTTATTTTAAGTCGTACTCACTCACGTTAGATGCACCCATCCCCCATCCCCCATCCGATTAATCCAATGTTCTCATGATCAACTTCTTCTTTAATTGATAAGAACGTAATCGCATTTTGTAATATCCTCTACTAGTTTATCTAAAACACCCTACCAACTTTAAAGTTTTGATTTTTAATATATTCAAACCATCAATATACAGCTAAAAACTCGCTATCTTTCTAGTAATTAATAGTAGCTATATGTAAATATTTTTAATAAAATTAAACTATTGTTAGAAAACAAATGTAAATTTACAACTAGATATCGGAGGAGTATTGTGTCAAATTATAAATCACAACTGAAACGAATCGTCGAAGATTTAAAAAATACAGATATAGCAATTCGTTCAAATGCAATTCATGTATTAATCGAACTATCAGAAGTAGAAGATGATCTTCAATTAAATTTATTAACTTTAGAATGGTTAGCAAAAGAAGCTGCTTATCAATATCCAAAGCCAATTAAAGAATGGGATGAACCTAGTTACCATCTGATCAACTTCATTACTCATTTCCAGCTACCTGAATTAATCGAGTGCTTAATAAAATATTATCCTGAATATAGTCAGGCTGCTAAAGAAGAAGTATTTCGATACATAACCTCTTTTGAAGGAGAAGAGCACGAAATAGCAATCCTAGATTTAATAGAACAAGATATTCAAAACAATCAAGTTGTTTTACCACTTGATGTACTATACGACAATCCTGCCATAATGATTAAACTACTAGACAAACATACTCAATTATTTGAAGTAGAAAAATATAAAACTACTTTCTATCGATTGTTGTCATTCTGTTTAGATAAAGGTTATCTAGACCGTTTCAAACCAAAATACATCGCGCCTTTGTTATTAGTCGATTATCAAAAGCAAATAGAAGAAATTCTACCTTATCAAAATGATTATAATATTAAGTTTGTATATGCCTCATGGAAAGACAACTATTTACAACAACGTATGATCATGTCAATCTACCTATCTTTAATGGAGTATTACTTTTATGAAGAGATGACACCATTTATAAAAGAAGCAATGTCATTTCCTGACCCGTTTATCCGAACTAGTGCGATTATCACCGCTCTTCAAAGAAACATTGAGGTACCAAAAGAACTTCTATTGGACTGTGCAACGAATTTAGAATCAACAGAATACTTTTACTGGGAAATACTTAGAATTCGTAAGGAACACTTATTCCCTATTAAAGAGTACAAACAAGAATATTTCGCTAAAAGTCACTTGTTTCAATATATCGTGCATGAACATGAGTTTGTACCTGAAAAAATCGAGTTAATTAAACCATTGGATATTGAAAATTCATATAACCAACCGATCCGTTATTATTTAGCTTCCGTTTCATATGATGATCAAGTCATTCCAGCATGGGTAGGTGCATATGCGCTAGAGGAAGAAGATGACTCTGTTCATATGTGGGAAGGTACTTATTTAGAAGATGGACAGTTCAGTGACAAATCAATCGAAGAGCATATACAACTATTTATGCACAAAAGGGAGAATGAAAAGGAAGAAGATGCTTCAACTGTTTACTACGAAGGTACACCAAAACTAAGTAAATGGTACTACGTTTGGTACGTCCTACTTGCTTATAGAGGCTATCAAGCATTCTCTACAATGGACCCAGTATACATCACATTAACAACTTTATTTGCAGCTTTAATCGTTTCATATCATGTTTATAAAAACAAACTATTAAAAAAGAAAATCGAAATCGTTGGGAATGTTGTACGATATACCGAGAAGGATGCGCATTCTCAAATCTTACTAGAAGACATCAAAAAAATAACAATTCAAAAATCGAATATGAAAACAAGACTTCTTGACCGTCGTTCCAAAGTTGTAGCCATTTACAACAAACAAAACAAAGTTGCACTTGAATTCCCATTAGAATGTGTGGCTTACGATGAATTCGCATTTGTTGTAGATCAATTAACGGATCATTTAAAAGAACAACCGCATATCCAGCAACAATAACAAAAAGAGATGCCGTTATTGGCATCTCTTTTCTTAACTTAATCGTAACTCCATTTTTCTATTTTTTGTCGTCATTCCAATTGACTCGTAGAAATGGATTGCATTTTGATTACTTTCTGAAACGCCCAATTCAATACTATCTACATTCAATTCTCTTGCGAAGTCAAAAACAAACTGCATAAGTTTTCTTCCAATCCCCTTTTTCCTACTCGCATCATCAACACATAAACTATTTACAAGTAAGATTTTCCTCGTGTTTACAAATGAATTTTCAACTACTTCCTCTTCCTTTAAAACAGCTACACCTACTATTTCAGTATCTAGAGTAGCCACGTAAATATGTTGCTTATCATCTTTTAGTTGATTCGTAAAATCCTCTTCCCCCACCGGAGTCGAGTTCTCCTTGTATAGATCAGGTCGTTCAAATACATGCAAATCATGAACTTGTCTAAATAAAGATAATAATGAGTTGTAATCTTCTTCATTTGCATTGCGGATACGAATCTCCATGCAGCTCACCTCTGTTGTTTTAACATTTATTATATTATTAAAGCGCTCCATTGGAAACAATCCTTCAAGAAAAATGCCGAGTATTTAATGTTGGCATTTTTCTTGAAGTTTTTTTGTTACAAAAATAAATTGTTTACAAGTTAGAAACATCCTGTGTTCAAGTTAGATACAACTAAAAAGTAAGATACAAATATAAGATTTCAGGAGAGTGATATAGGGGAAAAATCAATCTTTTAATAGCAATTTTAATTATTTAATTCTAATTTTACTAAGGAGAGAGACCATGTCTAATAAGATAATATGGATACTTTTGGGAATGTTTTTAATTCTCTTACCAACAGCCAATGCAACAACGTTTAAGCTAGGTTTTAACGGCAATGAGTTCTCTCATAATATAGAAAATCTAAGTTTAAACACTTCCGAGTCTACTTACGGTCAGACAATTGATGTAAGTTTAACAACGAAAAAAAATGTTGAAACAGTTTCGTTAACATTTTTAAATGGTACAAATCAGAAACATATTTCTTTATCAAAAACATCAGCACACCAATTTTCAGGAAAAATAAAGATCACAAGTTCATTCACAAAAGGTAACTATAAACTTAATTCAATTAAATTAGATCATAAAAATCTAGTAATCTCTGATAAAAAAATCAAGTTCACTATTTTAGATTTACCGACTCCGATCATTGATCAAGTCACAAATCAATCAACATCGATTAATGGATCATTTTTATCAAATAGCCATGTGGAAGTGTATAAAGATTCTACTTTAATTAACACAGTAAAAACAAATGAAAACGGTGAATACAACTATGTAATAAAACCATTCAAAGAATATACTAAGTTAACCATCATTGGAGTAAGTGAAGGAATTAAAAGTAAACCTACTTCGATTATTGTAAAGGATACGATTGCACCATCCATTTCTTCTGTATCTGCTGTAACAGACCAATCACAGTTTGTTAATGGAAAATCTGAACCTTCTGCATCTGTAAAAGTTTATATGAATGAAACACTAATCGGTCAAAGTATCGTTAGCTCATCAGGAAACTTCAATGTGAAAATTGGAAAACAAAAAGCGAATTCATTTATAAAAGTAATCGTTGGTGACAAGAGTAATAATCAAAGTAAACCATTAACAGTACGTGTATCGCACTACACTCCACCGGTAGTACAAGATACAGTTAAACATAATACATCATTATCAACTGGACAACTGATTATGATTAATACAAATACAAATAAATTAACTTACTATCATAATGGCAAAATCATTAAAAGCTTTAATGTTGCAACAGGCAAGTCGTCAACTCCAACACCTACTGGAAAGTTTACAATCGTAAACAAAATTAAGAACCGCCCATGGTACAAAGGGAATATTCCTGGAGGCGATCCTCGAAATCCACTAGGTAAACGTTGGATGGGACTAAGCGTAGGTGCTGCATATGGTATCCATGGAAACAGTAATGAAAGTTCCATAGGAAGTTCAGTAAGTTCAGGTTGTGTTCGCATGCATAATAGTGATATTCAATGGTTATTTGAGCAAATTAAAGTTGGAACTACTGTTATTATTGCTAAATCTTCTAATTCTAATGTGGCAATTGCGCAATCTTATGGTATATCGATTGTATAGGTAAAGAAAGAGGCTGTTTCTTTAGTCAGTTTTTGTGACTAAGGGACGCCTCTTTCTTTATATAGCTATGTGTAAAAATGAATACTAACAATAGTCGCCATTTTCATCAATTCCAATTGGATAGTAAGGCAAACCATTCATTAATTTAAATAATTCATACGGATCCCCATCATTTGAAAGCCAGTCAATTGTAAAGACTTTTGGATTAACATATTCGTCAGAACCAAGTTTTTGGTTATTTACATTTAATGCATTGCACTTTAACCAATATTTCCTGAACACAGTAATAACCCTACCTGAGCAGCATATAGGATCAAAATTTCCAATTATAAATTTCTCAATCTCTTCTTCTGATTTTCCTTCAATTAACATCTCTTCTCTAATCGAATCCAATTTATCTTCTTCACACGAAACAGCATTATCTAGCTCTTTTACATATTCATTAAATAATTTTTTATATGTATTATACATTTATATCTCCTGTTTATTTTTAATGTTATGATATTTTCACATCAATTTGTTTTAAATTTCAAACCACCATTCATTAGTCTAAAAATGAATAATAAATGAAAATACGGATAGACAAACAGTGCTAAAGCTGGCACAACAACCACAGGGATCGAAAACAATAATAATTGAATTAAGTAATCATAATACCACTTTTTTTTTGGTGTTCTCTTAACAATAAAATCGATTATTAGTGTTGTTGGAACTCCGATAACCACATAACCAATAAAGCTCATATATGCCATAAGCAAATAGAATCCCCCTTCTGCATACGCAAGGTTTTCTTCAGCTCGGAATTCAGGAACTATAATAAAATGAGCAAGATTAAGTAGTACAATAGAAACAATAATTGCTAGAAATATCTTTTTCATAAAAATAACACCCTTTCCTTAATTACTATTATAAAGATTTAATAAAAGAAAGGGTGTTTAATTATTAAATTATTATTTGAATATATATTACCAATTAATGAAATAGAAAAGTCCGCTGTAGCAATATTAAAGACTCACAAATACACTTACATACAAACATTAATTATCCTCAATTATTTCCATTATATTAGCTGCCAGCATTTCCCTTATAGGTCTAATAAAACTTTTCCCTGCTCCCCAACCAAAGTCAAATAATCCTTCACCATTACCTGAGGAAATACACTTAACATATGTCACATCATTAAAATTATCAATGGTAACTGTCAACGTGGCTGTACTATTGTTTCTAAAGAAGAATTTTTGAAATACTAGTATAACAATTTCTTTCTCTCCAGCAGCTTTATAGTCTTGAAAAATTAAATTAGATTTTAAATCTTCGTCCTCTAAAATACGTTGACATCCTTGCATTGGCTTTATATTTACAGTTAATTCTAAGTAATGTTTCATATGATGCCTTCTCCTCCAATAATTAGATCGATAAGTAAATTTAATATAAATTGACCAAATCATCTATTTTCAGTTAATTATAACAACTATTTCCTTTAAGTTTCCAAAGCAGATTAGCCTATATTTCCACGTGTAGTCTCTCGGTCTTCTATATTTGTATATCG
Source organism: Bacillus sp. AFS041924 (assembly GCF_002577195.1). Lineage (GTDB taxonomy): Bacteria > Bacillota > Bacilli > Bacillales > Bacillaceae_G > Gottfriedia. The sequence goes on along the minus strand of NZ_NULG01000016.1, from coordinate 129,857 downwards.
ATAAATCTAGCCTTTTAATATATTAATTAACCCAAAAATCATAAAAGCTAAACTTAAGCATCTAATAATTGAACCATCTTAGTATAAAGAAAAATAGAGGATGATCATAATGATCACCCTCTTTTCATTCTTCAACTAATCCATTGAATTAGTTAATTTTAGTTATTTTATTATCTGTTTGTTCATCTAATGGTACTCGTTTTCCAATACCAAAAGCATAAAAACTAATCGCAACAATTGCTAAGAAAATAATACCTACAATAAGTGAAACTCGTGTGTCGTCATTAAACCACATTCCGATTAATACAAGAACTAAGTAAGCCAATGTTAAATAGTTCGTAAAAGGAGCAAATGGCATTTTAAATGGATGATCATCAATTTCAGATCCCTTTGCTTTTCTGAATCGAATATGACTAATTAGAATGACAAACCATGGAATCATACCAGGAAGTACACTTGCACTGTATACATATACGAATAAGTTTTTAGGTGCAATGAAGTTTAAGATAACACCAACTACTAAACCAATAAGAACACCAATCGTACCAAATAAAGGCACTCCGTTATTTGAGATTTTTGCAAAATATTTTGGTGCTTGTCCGTTTACTCCTAATGTATAAAGCATACGTCCTGCACTATAAATACCACTGTTACAGCCTGACATTGCAGCTGTGATTACTACGAAGTTAATAATACCAGCCGCTGCTGTAATACCAACTTTAGCAAACGTTACAACAAACGGGCTTCCAATTGTATTTAGCTCATTCCATGGATAAACTGTTACAATTACAAAAATCGCACCAATATAGAAGATTAAAATACGCCAAATTGTACTTTGAGTCGCATCTCTTAATGTTTTTTTCGGATTTTCTGCTTCTCCAGCTGTAATACCAATTAATTCAACACCTTGATAAGCTCCAACAACAAGTGATAGTGCAAAGAAGAATCCAGACCAGCCACCTGTAAAGAAGCCACCATTTTCCCATAAGTTAGATAATCCAATCGCATCTCCACCGTTACCAAGGCCAAAGAAAATTAAACCAAAACCTGCAATAATCATTAATAAAATTGTAACGATTTTAATCATTGCAAACCAAAATTCAAATTCACCAAATGATTTAACAGAAATTAAATTCGCTGCTCCAAGAATTACAATTGCAATCATACCCGGAATCCAAGCTGGTAGGTCAGGAAACCAGAACTTCATGTATGCTCCAACCGCGATAATTTCTGACATTCCAACAATAACCCACTGGAACCAGTTACTCCATGCAGTCATATACCCAGCTAAAGGATGGATATATTTATGTCCAAATGTAGCAAATGAACCTGTACTTGGTTCTAAATACAACATTTCACCCATTGCACGCATAATAAAGAAAATAAACATACCCGAAATTGCATAAGCAAGCATTACTGATGGACCTGTCCACTGAATTGTACTCGTTGAGCCCATAAATAAACCTACACCAATTGTACCGCCCAAAGCGATCATCTGTATGTGACGCGCTCCGAGGCCTCTCTTCAATTCCTTTTGTGCCATACTATTTCCTCCCCAAAAATAAAATACTATAATCTCTATTTTGTTTGAAACAATGAAACTAGTGTCACTTTTTTATCTATCAAAAAAACTGATCCCTAAAATCATTGTTAAGCAACATACCTTACAGTTAAAAAGTTTCTTTATTTTTCTATTATTATTGGCAATTAGTTGATTAACCTACTTTTCGAAGTGGACTAGAATCATCTTTTTTCCATAATACACTAACATAATAACCACCTATACCACCTATAATAGCTGGAACCATCCAACCTAAACCTAAACTATACATAGGGAGAAACTTAGTGAAAAAATTATGAATGACTTCAATGTGTATTCCAGCTGAGTTTAAGCTATCCAATAGACTTACAATAAATGTTAAGATCAAACTGCCCTGATAAACTTCTGACCTACCTTTAAATTTATAGTGTAAGAATGTTAAGAAAATTAAAGATATGGCAATTGGATATAGTGTCGTTAATACAGGTATTGATACTTTAATTAATTGTGTTAAACCTATATTTGCGATCAGTGTACTAAACACAGTCATTATGATTGCAATCTTTTTATAAGAAATGGCTGGAAATAATTCATTAAAGAAAGATGAACAAGCAGTGATTAGACCTACACTCGTGGTCAAGCATGCCACTGTGATCATTAACCCTAATATAATTCCCCCATAAGAACCAAAATAATAGTCTGAAACCTTCGCTAAAACTTCGGCACCATTCTCCATTCGACCAAGTTTTTCAACACTCGATGCGCCCATATAAGAAAGAGCAGAATAGATAATTGCTAAAAGTGAAGCAGCTATAGCCGTCGATTTTCCACAAACAACCATAAGCTGTTTTTTAGAAGTAACACCTTTTCCTTTAATTGCATTCACAATAATAATACCAAAAACAAAAGCTACGAGAGCATCCATCGTTAAATAACCTTCTTGAAAACCTTTAAAAAACACATGTGATGAGTACCCTTCGAAAGGCTCCTGTAATTTACCAATTGGATTAACAATAGCTACAACGACTAGCAATCCGATGAAAGTTATTTTAATTGGAGTCAGAAATTTTCCAACTACATCAATAATCTTTGTAGGATTAAGTGATAATAAGCATGTAACTGTAAAAAATAAAATTGAAAATATGAATAATGCTACAGGACTTGGATCATTTGATAAAAAAGGTTTTACGCCAATTTCAAACGATACATTCCCTGACCTAGGAATAGCGAAAAAAGGACCAATAGCTAGATAAAGAATTGTAGTAAATACGATACCAAAAACAGGATGTACACGACTAGCTAAAGATTGTAAATTCTTTTCACCTGAAAAGACAAACGCTGTCACACCTAATAACGGTAAACCAACTCCAGTTACTAAAAAACCTGCATTGGCAATCCATACATTCTTTCCGGCTAACTGTCCAAGAATAGGTGGGAAAATTAAATTTCCTGCTCCGAAAAACAATGCAAATAACATAAAACCTAGAATAATTATAAAAGTATTAGGTACTCTTGGTGACATAAACAACAACTCCGCTTAATAATTTGTAAAAAGTTTCCAAAATAATTTGATAAATTAGATTTCTATTTTCCCATTCAATAGTATTAAAGTATCCCTTTTGCATTGACATTATTTCTCAGACCAAACAATCTTACCTCACATTTTCACCAAATTCAATAAGTTAATGATTCTTTAGTAAGATAATTCTAACATATTTTTGATTATTTTTTCTCATTATCTATCATTTTATTGTACCCAGTTGGGCATTTCGCCTTAGTACTATTGTTGAATGAGTTAATTTTTAATTCAAAAAAATTATAAAAAATGCACCCCAATAATGGAGTGCACTCTAGTTCTTCAACCTTTAGAAGTATTAGCTGAAATAATGTTTTGGTTATCACTTTATAGATTCTATGGAGTAAAACGTTCATTCTTGTTATCTCTGGGTAAAATAAAAAGATTAAAAAGTTACACTATAATCACCACTCGAAAGAAATTGTTAGTCACTTAATATCTAATACGACTGCCATTTCTTTACCAAAACGATTACCATAATCGATAAACCCTAAACTTAAATATAAATTATGTGCTCCTAAGTTTTCTGGATGATAACCTACAACTATCTTTTTAGCATTTGGTATTTTAGACATTTCTTCGATCATTAACTGAGTTGCAATTTTCCCAATTCCTTTTTGTTGAAAGTTCTTATCAACCATTATTCTATAAATCCAATAGCCACTTAGCTCTTCTTCAATCGTATTAAACATTAAAAAACCAACTGTTTTGCCTTCAAATTGAATAGCAAACGGTTTTAGTGATGATTCAAATTTAGATTGAGCAATTGAAATTGCATTCGGTTCAATGTGACTCTTTTGATTTTCAGATACCTCCAATTGACAGCATTCATACCAATTTTCAGCATTTAATTCCACAAGTTCTACTTTTTTGATCTGCATAATTTCTCCTTTTTACAGTTGTTTGAGCAATATTAACATTCACTAATCAAAATTTTAACAAATATTCCCAATTATTAATCGTGACGTTTTTCCTATTTAACTAACCAGGGATATAACAAAAGAGGATGATCTAATTAAAATAAACAATCATCCTCTTTTGTTATTTAATTAAAGCAATGCGTTAGATTCATAATTATGCATTCTATACTCGCACCTGAAAATACCAATAAATGTTCAGAATTAATAGTTAGTAAAAAAACGCTATAAATAATTTCCATCCTATTTTCGAATCTCATCTAAGTATGTTTTCTATAATAGTTTTGAAAATATCTACGAATTAATAATTATCACTTAAATCTTAAATGAAATTTGAAATTGCCAAATAGTAAAAATAAAAGCCAATTATTACAAATATATATAGCTACTAAATTAAATAGATGGATTTTCGAACAAGATTAACAAACTCTCATTTCCTTGTTTATTTCTATACATTTAATAAAAATTCTTCATTTGAAATATTTATCCAACCTACATATTTGAATACTGTTGTATAACTTATTGCCTTTTTTCTCCATGCCAGTAGTCAGGTTCCCCTAATAAAAGGGTACTCTGAATTGCTTCTTTATATTGTTTCCATTCAAAGTAGTAAGTTCCTATTTTAATTTTGTCACGGCTATCAACGAATTCATCATTCGTTTCATGACAAAAGTTAGACCAGGCAATAATCTCATTATTAATCCTTCTTATTTTTAAAGAAACTGCTCCGCAACCCAAATCTGTACATGGACATATATACAGAGAATTTCTGTTATTTTCTAAATCAGATTTGCTATCCAAAAGTAATCTTTTAATCTGCTTCTTTTGAAAAGATATTGGTCCCCAACCTAAACAAGATACTAATTCTAAACTTTCAATTGCATCAAATTCTGTAAGTGGAATACCATCCACATTAAAATTTGCGTACACGATTTTACCTGGATAACCTTCTCTATTTACTTTAGATATGCTAAGTTTAGATATTTTCATTTTACATTCAATCCTTACGTCAGTAATCAGTTTAGAATCAAAATTCAATTAAAGCAATTCGTTCGTTATGTAGCCTACAAAATTAATCGCCCTTCTGTAATAATCACTCCCTTTTATTTATATAATACAACCTATGGCATGAGCTCAATATAAATATGTTTCCTAAGCAGAATCCCCTAACTTTCTAAACACTATAAATAAAGGATCCTGTGTCTTTTAAATATAAGGATAATAAATAGTAATGCGCAAGAAGTTAGCACCAACGCAAATATATTGATGAATTTATTTGTTCTGTGTTTTAGAATCTTAAAGAAAAACTCATAAATTCCAATACCGATTGCACCTCCAACTGTATTGGCCAGTATATCAGTAATATCACTTCTTCCGATTGCTAAAACAAATTGTAGCGTCTCAAATGCCAGAGTTAAACCAAAAATTGAAAGAAGTTTTTTCATAACAGACCAGTTACTTTTCAACATGCAAATATAAATACCAAATGGCACAAAAATCCTAATATTGTTGTACACCTCAGAAAAGACAGACCCATTAAGTGGAATCATATTAATGATTCGCACTCGATCTATTTGATTAAAAGAAAGCTGTAATTTAAAAAGCACTAACCAATTTAGTGCTAAAAAATAGATTATAAATAATAAGAAAGTTAGTTTTTTATTTTTCAATATTTCTCCTCCAATTCTTAAAACACTAATGCTGGTATCTTTAAAACTCACAATAGCAATGTTCGTCTAGTGGTTATTAATACGCTCATATGCTTTAAGAATAAGAAAAACTTATTAAAAAAAGAATGGGGTAAATCTTAAATTTTTCTTAAATCCATTAATTGGATCTAAAATCAAAACATTTTCATCAATAAACTTTTACGAACGCAGAGAATTATAAGGATACGATTTATAGAAACAACTGCTATTTTATTATTTTTATAAGTAAAGCCCATTTTTTATACAATGGTGCACCTTCCTCAGAAGGATGTAACCAAATTCGCTTAACTCCACATTTTTTAAATATAGCAATACTCGTATGCTTTCAAAAAAGTTGATTTACCAACTTTATTACATAATTTTCCATAAATATAGATTTTTTCGAATAAGGAATAGGTAACAAAAAATTATAGTTCAATTAATTAACTATAAAGCTTTTTAATTGAACAAATAAACCGTTGTTCTACCATAATTGTGAGCATAAAAAAAGGTGCCGCATTCGACACCTTATTCTTTATTTGTGCTACTAAAATATATTTTTGCATTAAAGGATAATCTAAAACCGAATTAATATCCCCGTCTTATCATCCGAATGAGCTTTATTTTTCAACTCTTCCTTTTCTAATTGGTATGAATATTCCTCCAAGCCAATTGCATTAATTATTTTAAATGCATGGATTAAGTCAAATTTAGGATGAAATAAACCATCACTGATTAGTAAAATTGACTTTAAATTCTTGGTATCTATATACCCCGATTGGATATAATTTTTGACTACTTCTTTTCCATTTGCAACAGAATAACCATCAACCGTATTTGCCATACTGCGATTATAAATCAGTTGATTTTTAATCGAATGGAAATAGGATTCTTCTGGTAAAATTAATCCTTTCTTTCGATCCTTCTCACGTTTAGCCTTTGCCCTGATACTTATACCTTTCACAGTATCTTTGGTCAGTGTTTTTATATGACCATTATGGTATTCAGCTAAAATCATGCAATCTCCAAGCTGTGCAAATGATACTTTTTGCTTATCGATTTTTACAATGGCAACGCATGTTGTCCACAATTCTTCTGGGCGGTTTATGTCTACATTATTTAATTTCATTTCTTCCATCAGTCTTCTGTTTGCTTGTATTATTCCTTCTGAAAGAGTCATTTTTGATTGAAAATGATTTTCAAAATACAGTCTAAATAAATTTGATGCTAAATATGCTCCATTCATACCTTCAGCATTTTTAAATGAACTTATTGGAGTAGCTCCATCAAAAACTCCATATACATTTAGTTTGTTGTTTAATAGCATAGCATCTTCGGCCACTTTTTTGGAAAGAGATACTCTAAAACTTGTATTAATCTCCAAATTTTTGTCACCACCTAAAATGGTTAATACATTAAACAATTCTTCAATTTATTGAACTTACTAAGTAATATGTACATAAAAAAGTTTCATTCTAAAAAACATAAAAAATAATAACCAAAATAAAAAGATGTCCAGTTTGGACACCTTAATACAATGATTCTCAATCATGACAAGCCCCTTGGCCCCGACTTGAAATACATTTTTACAATAAATATATTTGAATATACTATTCATTATTTTTTTCTAAAAAACCTAAAAACAATAAATCTACTTTACTTTCTTCGTCTGGAAATTTTATGTTCCAACGTCTCTCCATAAATGAGAGTAACTTTAATCCGCGTTCAAGTATGTTAGCTGCATTCCATTCTTCGTATTTAGAAACTTCAATTTCACTATGAGAACCTTCAGAATAGCCTCTTCTAACTTTTTGTCCTTGTGCATTAAGTTTTGCAGTTTTTTTATCTGGAAAGCTATCATTTTGTAAACTTGAGTTAATCATACTTGATAGTGGTAGAAGATTACCTAGCGTACCTGTTAAAATTAACTTCTCTTCCTCTGAGAAATCATTGAACCTCTCTATCCAATAATCATTGTTGGGGGTTTGGGGATAGATATGTTCTATTGAAACTTTGTCCTTTTCGCTTTTAACGAAATACTGCCAGTCGATTTTTTGATTCCCAAATTGGTGAACTTTTTCAATTTCGTATTCGTATAGAAAATAACGAAGTCCATTCCAGTCGTAGAAACCATGACCATTTTTGTAACGACGCTGGATATACGTTTTGAAAGGCTGATAATCAAAGGCACTTTCTGGTTCTAGCCAACCCTCAATATGATGGTATAAAGAGGTGCAAATTTCATTTATTGTGATATCCCCATTACGTAATTGTCTGGCAGTTTTATAAAACTCATTGTTTCTATATGTCGTAAATGCCCGTCCTAATCGGAATGCAATAAATATAAATCTTTCTATTTCTTTAAATAGAAGTATTCTGTCTGTAGATTCCACGTTCTTGGCAATAAATGAAACTGTAACGAGTGGCCTAAAATAGGCAATTCCGATCCGGTTAAGGCGATCAATCCATAATCTTTCATCTGTAGTTAACTGATTATCACCAAAAGGATTGAAAGAATTGTACCAATGTTCGGCTGTCGATTTTAAGCTTCCAACATATTCTTCTATTTCTTTTGGTGATAAATATGATTTTTGTTTAAACATAAGTGGTTGTTCTTCTTCAGCCACATCATCCACTTCTTGAGTAGAGTCTCTTTGTTCTTCCACTTGCATTAGGGAAGTGGCTTTAACATCAACCTTTTTATAAACATTATTGGGTGTGAATTTTTCATCAAGTAAGAAACGAATATAATCGTCCCCTTTTTGTCGAGTGTATTGAAAATACATGATCCAATGAGCGGTAAGAAAGTCGTCATCGGAAAGCGGTTTTTGTTTATTTCTCCCTAATTGATAATATACTTCTTTCCATGCATCATTAATTTTCTCTCTCAATATCTTTTGATCATCAATGTCAAGTTCTTCATCATCGTAAAGGGTTGTGAGATAAATGAGACGATTCTTTAACAACTCTAAATTAGATAATTTCTTACCTCGATTATTCATCGTTTCAAAAGCTACAAATACATCAAAGTCATCATGAATTTCATGAAGATTAAACATAAGGTTTTGAGTTACTTTTTTGAACATCTTCTCTATTTCATCAATACCATACTCTTGAAAATAATTTGATAAATTTTCTCCAAAGAAACGCTTTGCATTTTCTAAATTGAGAGTATACAATGTCTCCTGTATACTACCTCCATCATTTTCTTCTAATATACGGTGCCTTAAATATTTAAAACTAGGGTTATCGGTTTCATATCCAAATTTATATGTATTTATGATAAATTGGGGTGGCTTCTGAACAACTAAATACTCTTCTTTTATTTGCTTCAGACTAAAAGTACCTATGTAAATGTCTTCATCATTTTTATCAGGATGTAAAGATTTAAAGAGATTAATTATCTCTTGGATTAATATTACAAATGTAGTTAATCGTTGTTGACCGTCCACTATGTGAAATGGTTTGAAACCTCTATCTTCTATTAACCAACGTTCTTCGTGCCAGTCTTTCCAACTTTGCTTATCAACCGCTTTTAAAGAAAGTAAACCAGTATAATGAAATTTTTCTACTGGTAAATTGACAACATCCTCCCAGAAATCCTTTAACTGCTTGTTTGTCCAGGCATAACCCCTTTGATAATCCGGAATTTTAAAAATCCTATCTTTAAAAATACTTTTTAAAGACTCTAATTCATGCAATAGTCACAACTCCTTAAATTACGGCTCTTATACAACTACTAACAATTCAACGTAATTTTCCAATCGTCTCTTCAGTATTCTCACCAAGTCCAGCCCCAATATGTCTATATGTAGGAACAAATACATTCGATTTAATTGGGCTTGCGATTTGTTTTTGATAACCACCATTTGGCTTTGGAACATTAACAATCATATTTCGCTCAACAATTTGAGGATGCTCACTAGCTTCTTTCAGTGTAAGAACTGGTTCAACACAAGCATCTAAAAGTTCAAAGGTTGCTTTCCATTCGTTAAATGTTTTTGTGAGAAAGGCATTTCTTACTTCTTCTTTAAACGCAATCTGATCTTCAGATTTTGAACTAAAGCTAAGTTCGATTAAGTCCTCTCTTTCAATTCCTACACAAAGTAGTTTTCGAAATTGTGGTTCAATACTTCCTACAGAAAAGTAGCGTCCATCTTTTGTTTCATAGTAGTCATAAAATGTTCCACCATTTAGCATTGTACTTTCTAGCTCAGGGTTAATGCCTCCCATTAAGCAATCTGGACCTGCTAATGCGTTTAATGCAAAGCTACAGTCTGTCATACTAATATCAAGCCATTGCCCTTCACCAGTTCGGTTACGATAAATAACAGCCGATAAGATTCCGATTACACCATGTAATGAACCGCCAGCAACGTCCGCAATTTGCACCCCTGCAGGTGATGGGCCTGTGTTTTTACGTCCAGAATAACTTGCAACTCCTGAAATCGATAAATAATTATTATCGTGTCCTGCGCGATTTCGATAAGGACCCGTTTGTCCAAATCCTGTAATAGAACAATAGATTAATTTTGGATTAATCAGCTTTAATTCTTCATAGCTTAAACCTAATCTTTCCATTACACCAGGACGGAATTGTTCCATCACGATATCATATTCTTCAATTAATTTTTTTACGATTTTAATTGATTGCTCTTTTTTTAAATCCAAAGCAATCGACTGTTTCGATCTGTTTATGTATCCGTGTGCAACTGAATCTTTCCCATCGCGCGGGTATCCATCTCGTACTAGATCTGGTCTAGTTGGTGATTCGACGCGTAATACTTCTGCGCCAAGGTCTGCTAGCATCATCGTTGCATAAGGACCAGGTAGCAAAGTTGAAAAATCCAATATTTTCAATCCTTTTAGTAGGCTCATTGTATTCTCCCTTTCTTAAAAAAGCGATTTAAATGTCACTTCTTAAATCGAACCTAAATTTTATTTATATTTCCCTTTAAATCCATGATTTACAATAACCCCAGCATCCCAACTATCGTCCCAAATTCTTCAACAGTCGAAGTGGATGAAAGATACTTCCAGTTAATTTTATTAATCATCATGGCTATTGTATTCATGATTTGCTATTTTAAATAACTCCCCTTCATACAGATTTTGGAGAAAACATTACTAAATTAGGACCGTTTATGCTCTAATGACAAATAAATACATACAGTCTTTTCGATACATCCTAAGAAACCTCGTTTTAAGTTTAATAAAAATTAACAATTAAATTATTTATAGTTACAATCAAAAAGGATATACTTAAATTATTAAATCCCTATTATAGGAGGAATGAAAAATGAACGAACAAGAATTAAAAGAATATCGTACAAATGTCATTTCATCACTAGAGGAAGAAATTGCTTACTACCAAAATCTAATTAAACTAACAAGACACAGTAGACTTAAAGAAAGCCATACATATAATCTTAAATTCATGCAAGAATTATTGGACGCTGAAAAAGCTGAGCAAAACGTTTAATAGTTAAGAGGCACCTTCTATTTTGAAGGTGCCTTTTATGTTGGTGGGGATAGAGAATTTCATTTAATTTGCGAATTTCAGTAGGAGCTGAGCAAGATTCGTGGATTAATAAGTCAGTTTCTCTGATAACTGGGTCACTTCTATGGGTATTTAAGCCACTTTCATTGATTATTGGGCCACTTCGGCCGGTATTTAAGCCACTTTCATTGATTATTAACCCACTTCGATCATTTTTCATGCCGTGTTCACTAACTGTTTGTGGTTTTATCCATTAATAATCTGAAAATGCGGGCGAATGCATTCCGTAAAAGTAATTTATCAACGACTATTAGCAATATATCAACGACTATTAGCAATATATCAACGAAGAATTATATTATATCAACGAGTTTTAATATTATATCAACGTAGTTCACAACTATTTCAATATTGTTCAAATAGTGTTCGCAATTTTTATTCAACGCAAAAAAAGGCACCTACCAAAAAAGGAAGGTGCCTTCTACCATTTCTACTTATTCAATCCAAAAGCCTTAATTACATCTTGATTAATACTATTACCTGCATCATCCCAAGCACTAGCTCTTAATGATACAGAAGTTGCCTTCTTACGGTTTTCGATTCTTGCTTTCCATCCATCTTTTTCACGATTTAAATTAACAATTTCCCAAGTCTTGCCTTCGTCATATGAAACTTCTAACGTTGCACCTTTAATTTTACCGCTTCCTGGTGCATCAGCTACAGGGATGGCTTTTAAGCCTAAATCGATCCAACGGCCTGATTTTGCATTGCCGTTCATGTCAGTATCTACATTATAATCTAGTGAGATTAATGGAAGTTCTGTTTTATATTCCTCTTGTTGCTTAGACCAGAATGTCCACTCAGTGTGTGTTTTAACAGATTTATCGAAGCGTGCTGGGTCACGCCAAGCATCAGTAACTACTTTGTACTGTGTATTTGCAGTTGGGAATTCGGTAAATGCGTAAATTGCTTGTCCATCCGCTGCCTTTATAAGTTTAGAACCTTGATATAGTTTTAGAGTTTGTGAACCAGGATAATTTGTTTCTGAACCGGTCGTTCCTACTCCAGAATCAGCCCATGCAGGAATGTTGATGACTAAGTTGTTTCCTGTTCGATATGGCTTCCAGAAGCCATCACCTAATCGAGGACGAGCAACTGGTGAGAACCAATCTTCATCAAGCGTTTGACCTGGCTTGTATGTTGCTTTTGGTTGACGCACTTCCCAAGCAGCATCTAATACGTTAGCTTGATGGTACCAAGATGTACCTTTTTGAGTAGAAACCCATTCAGTTCGAACTGATGGTAAGTCTAATTTAAATTGGTAACCTACACCATTTGGTCTGTATGACGGGATATCCCAACGGAATTCGCCACCTGCAGCCGGACGATCTGATTTATACTGAGCATTAATTTTTGCAAGTTCATTTGCTTTAGGTGAATAAGTTACGTCATTTGGAATTGCATTGTCATGGTTATCAACAAGATCGTAAACATATTTCGTATTAGGAGTACCCTTTACGTCAATTTTCGCTTTTTGAGATTTAGCAGCCTCAATTAGCTTTTTACCTTCTGTTTGACTAATTGCTACAACCGAAATAGGAGAATCTGAAAGTGAATAATCTTCATTTTCAATTCCAACATATTCACTAAGTTCTTTTTCACCATCATTTACAGTAATAACTAATTTTGCGCCTGCTGCGTATGCTGCTGCAGCGCGCTCAGAACCAGTTACTTCATCACTTCGATCAACGATAACTGCTTTCCCTTTAACGTTTAGTCCTTTATAGTCTGCTGGTGCACCTTTACCTGCATAAACAGCGTCTAAGTTGTATTTTCCATCTAGTAACGTACTTCCAGCTTGTGGAATATCGTCTAATTCATTCCCTTTGAAATTAATTGTCATGTATGGTTCAATCAATCTCCAGCGAGTGTTAAATGCGAATTTCCCTTTTTTAACTTTTTTAATTGGCTCAGCATACATCTTATCAACTGTAACTGGCATCACAAAGATGTCACCAACACTGTTGCCATCTATTTCACGGTAATATTCCATTTTTCTAAAACTTGCTTCTGTTTTATTTGGTACATTTGCTGTAATTTCATTTGCTTTACGTGCATCCAATGTAACAGTTTGAGGTCCATTTAAATTAATTTCTGGGTTACCGACAAACGCAACACCTGCATGATCTGTTTCAGCATCAACATCCATCATTGACATTGCAGAATAAGTTCCTGGTTTTAGACGTAATTCTGTTGTACCGTCAATTGCATAAAACTCTGGAATACCATCTGGGCCAAGTAGATTAATATACGTTAGAGTTGGGTTACCGTCGCGACCAATTGCTTTTAAAGTAAGTGGATATCTTTCCTCTTCTTTAATCATAGCCACCGCAGTATGCACAACTGTTTTACCATCAACATTTGCAGAAATTTGACCTTGATAACGAGAACCATTAGCTCCTGCATTCGGATCAAGTGTCACAGTCACATTTGCACTACCTTTTGCTGGTACAGTTACTTTGTTTGTTGAAAGTTTAAACAAACCATCAGGAGCATCTGCATCGTTACTATCGGTAATCTTTGCAGAAAGATCTAACGTTACTGCCTTATCACTATCATTTGTGTACGTAATTGTTTTCTCTTTCGAAGCATCATTATCATGAGGCCAAGCATAGAAACCAAAATCAAGAGAGCCTGTCGCACGTAAATCACCTAAAGTTGCTGCTACAACGTCAAGTCTTCCAGTACCACCTTCAAACGGCTTGATATCATCTAGCTTTTTAGTAGTACTCATTAAAGCATCTTTTAATTGAGCCCCTGACCAATCAGGATGACGTTGTGAAAGGATTGCAGCTGCCCCTGCCACATGTGGCGTTGCCATCGAAGTACCACTCATAGAAAGATAAGATCCACTTCCATTAGTTGAATATTGAGAACGTGCTGCAGTTATGTCTACACCTGGTGCTGTTAGATCAGGCTTTAACCCTTCACTTCCAAATCGTGGCCCTTTTGATGAGAAATAAGCAAGATTATCAGACTTATCAACCGCACCAACCGTAAGTGCCGCATCCGCTGCTCCTGGTGAACCAATTCCTTCACCACCTGTATTACCAGCCGCAATAACGAACAGAGATCCAGTCTCAGCACTTAAATTATTTACAGCTTGAGCCATCGGGTCAGTACCATCACTTGGCTGATCACTACCTAAACTCATACTTACAACCTTGGCATTATGTGCAGCCCATTCCATACCATCAATAATCCAAGAATCAAGACCATAACCATCATTACTTAACACTTTCCCTACTAGTAAGCTTGCTCCTGGCGCTACACCTTTATTTTTCCCGCCTGATGCCGCACCTGTACCAAGTACAGTTGATGCAACGTGAGTTCCGTGTGCATGGAAATCGCGTACATCTTCATCTGGGACAAAGCTTTTTGTTTCTTTTATTTGACCTGCTACATCAGGGTGCTGAGCATCGATACCTGTATCAAGAACTGCTACTTTTACACCTGCTCCATCGTATCCAGCATTCCACGCAGTAGGTGCTCCAATTTGTGGAACACTTTGTTCAAGAGTAGCCTTAACACGGCCATCTAACCAAATTTTTTCAATTCCTGGTGTAACTAATGATTTTGTAGATTTCGTAGAACTTGCAGATGGTAGATTTTTCTTTACATCTTGCCAGAACTCTTTTGAATCCTTCTTATCAGCAGAAAGTGCTGCCCCATTTATACTTTCAAGTTCATGTGTTTTCTTTGAAGCTTTTAAAGTTGGCTTCACCGCCAAACGAGCTTTTGACTCTGAATATTGCACGATAACAGGTAATGTCTTTTGAGAAGCATCGTCAAAACCATCCGCAATTAATGCAGTAATATTGAATAAATTTCGATCTAATGCACCAGAAGCTAAATAAGGCATCGCTTGTTTTGGAATTACATAGGTATCCTTGTTAACTGTCATGATGTGTGAACCGCCGTTAGCTTTATCTGCCGACTCAACGCTGATCACATTTTTTCCGTCTGCAAACTCTGTTACAGTTACAACATCACCTGTAATCAGTGTAATCACACGTTTCCCTGTACTTGCTTTTGCGTTAATTCCTTGAAGATTCGATTCAACTGAACTGCTATTTGCTGAACTTAAACTCACATTGCTTGTCCCAGCAGCTAGCGCTTGAAAAGTCGGAACAGCAATAAGAGCTGTCGTCATCATCGCAGTAACATACTTATTTAACTTAGGCTTTCCTGTCATTTTACACTCTCCTATTCTGATAAAGTAAAAAGCGAATTATAATATGAATCTATTAAAATCAATTTTTAATGTTCATATTTAAACCACTCTGAAAAAGCTCTCTACAATATCAAAATATAAAGAATATTCAATTATCGGTCAATTGGGTTATTAAGTACCTGATTTATCAACATTTTATAAATATCCTCTAATTTCTCTATTCATTTTGAAGGTAATTAACCCAATTTTTTTCTCAAAATAAATTGATAGAAATTAACTTTACAAATTCTAATTCAGTTCAATAAACCTACTAATATCATACATTAATATAATACAGAGAGAATATCTACCTATAACCACATAACTAAAGACCATTCCCAAATAAAAAAACAAGGTTCTCATGGGCTTTTTTTTTGACTTTTTAACTAACCTTTCGTTTAAAAGTAAGCCCCGTGGTTATTAAGCATGAAATAAATGCAACCATGGAAACTATTATCCCAAACAATAATCCTATTGAACTCATAAACATATCTTCACCTTCATATGTAGGTTTTAGAGTTATTAGCCAATAGATAAATAAAAATGACACTATCGCATAAAAACTACTTCCGATTATACTCAATTTTAAACGGTTTCCATTTGTACCTTGCCATGCCATATTTACGATGATCCAAAAAAAGAAACTTCCAATTACTGCCATGACCATTACAAGCAAATGGATATAAGGAATTATGAGAAACCCTAAGATTATGAATATAGAAATTGTAAGACAAAATAAAGCTGCATTCAGGATAAATAAGAAAAACCCTGCCTTCCAATAGATTTGGAACCAACTAGAATTTTTCAATTTTAGCACCAGTTTATGATTTTCACCAATCATTAATGAAAGCTGATTCTTCTTAGATTGAATTATAACAACACCAATAAAACCGATTAATAATATTAAAGTAAATGACAATTTATGCCTCCAAATTTAAGACTTCTTTCACTAATTATAAAATGAAATATATTCCAGTAGATTAACAAACTATGAAATTAAAATGAACTAAAAATTCTTTCACATAAATATAACAATCATAAAAATTGCCTCTCTTATCATTCGACTATAATAAAATAGAATCCTAGTTGCGATTAAGAATATTATTGAGATAAGAAAGGAATTCCCCTCATTAAACTACAATTTATCTAAACTGCTTAAGGAGTGGTATTAATGAAGATAAAAATGCTAGTTTTATTCATTACAATACTTTTTATAAGTTCTCTTCCGTCATGTAATAATAAAAAGAAGATGATCCCCAGATAAATCAAGTTAAACTTGAATATGAGTATCTATATAGTGAAATGAAAATAAAAGATTTAGAAAAAATACAACGATGGGAATTAAAAACAATGATAGAAAGTAGTTAAAAAAAGCAAATAGAATAGCACAAAAAGGAATGCAAGATAAACCAATACTCACCAGTTATCTTCATTCCTATAATTTTAGTATGCTATTGTTAATTTCCATCACTCAATATTACTAACCTCCAAAACAATCTCAATCTTCCGCTTCTTCTTCTCAATCATTTTTGATATAAAATCACTAAAATCCTCTTTTTGATTCTTTTCGTTTTTTCTTGTCTCTCCACTAATTGCAGCGATTCGATAAAGAATTTTTAATTGTTCCATATGCTCATTTAGGCTCATGTTAGATAAGTCCTCGTACTGCTCAATTAGTCTTTTTCTAAAAATAATTTCTAGGTCATCACTTGTGGCAGTTTCGTTAGAAGTATTTTTTCTAATATAGATTTTATCCGTAAATAATTTATCAGAACCTCTTTTAGCAATAAATGGTATATAGCGATTTTGTTCGGGGATGTAAATAATGAAGAAGGTTTTGCCACTAAAATATCCGTACATTTCATTCTCGTCGTAATCAATTTGTTGAAGGTGATAAGTTAGAATAGAAGGTAAATAGCCATTTAATTTTCTTTGAAAATCGGTTGGATCCTTTAACTCTTCTTTGAGAATTCCTACCGGTTGATTATCATCATTTACCCCAAAAATGATTGAACCGCCACCAGAATTCGCCATTGCAATAATTAATTTGGCGATTTGATCCTCTCTAACGAAAGTTTCTTTAAAATCCAATGCATTATTTTCTCCAAATGATTGTTCTATTAGATTTTTAAGCGAAGCAATATCGAATATCTTGTCAGCATAATTAAATGTGTTTAGAAATTCCTGCTTATAAATCGGCCTTTTAACCATAATTCCACCTAGTCTCATATTTTTTAAAATCTAAACTAGATCTTTTATTACATTTAATGTTAGAAAAAAAGAAATGGCACCCATAAATCCCTAGAAATTTTTTTGGTAAAAAAATACAAAAAAACTCGCTAATTGGCGAGCTTTATGGTGGAGATAGAGACATATTTGTACTTAGACTCAGTTCCTAAAATTTGCAAAAAATAAAGACCAAAAGCATTTAGCCTTGGCCTTTTAGTTTTACGAAAAGTCGCTAGGAAAAATTCTACGCTTAAAGTGATACTCAACCGAGCGATTATTGAACAAATTACTATAATTTACTTTAATCTTTTTTACTTCTAATTGCTTAACTTTCTCTTCTAGTGACTTCTGATCTGATTCGGTTAATTTCCCTTCCTCAGACAAACTTGAAATTTCATCTAATAATTCTTGAATTCTTTCATCACGATATTCTTTTTCTTCGTTTTGTTGATAAATTGTCATCTTAGTGTGAAGAATTGAATTAACTAATTCGTCCGCTCCACCCGAAAGCCTATTTAAGATTAATAGCTGCTCATTTAATATTTCATTATCCAAGTCATATGGATATCTTAATTGATGATCAATCTCGCTCCAACCTTCTTCAAAAATCGTCCTAACTTGAATTTCAGCAAGATAATTTACTTTTGTCATTTGCGACTTAATCACATAATGCCATGAACGATATCCCGCATCATGAACTAAAAACTGAAACTTTTCTTCTTCAATATGCTGTTCATTAGTCATGTCCCCCAAGCGATGATAAATCGTCGCTTTTTCATGTAAATTCCAGTTTTGCCTAATTGTTTTATCTATATCAGCAGCCTGATATTTATATAAATGTAATGCTCTTATCCCAATCAAATCCGTAATTTCTGTTTTATAATTCGAAACATTTATTTCATATGCAGAATCAGTTTTTTTACCTTTTATCGTCTTTCGAATAATCTTTTCAATTAAATGATCAGGGTATTTAATTCGAGATTTAACAGTATGAATTTCAGGATTTTTACGAAGTATTTCCGATATAAAAGTAGCTACTGTTTCAAGATTTGGTATTTCCGATATGTATTCATTATAAATTTCAATATATTTTGACCAGTCTAAACAATACTTTTCAAAATCTTGTTCATCGATTTTATATTTTTCAAAGAAATGCTTTTGATTTTCTATTAAGCCCATTCATTTTCTCCTTTTAACATTTACATATCCATATCCTACCATATTTATGGTAGAAACATACTTTTTCAATTAAGTAATAAGAACAAAAAAATCCGCAATTTTATTATGTTTTATTTACTTTCTAGCTAGAGAAATTTTGAAGTATCATATGGTAGAAGTTCAATAATACTGAAGTTTCAACTAGAGGTTATCATGAAGGATTTACTTTTTCATAAATCGAATCGCACAAGGGTCAGATATATCTAATAGTATGTTCTTCACTTGTATTAGTTGGTGGAATCATTAAGCTTTTAATTTGAATTGAACGTATATGTTTGTTCTGTTTTATTTAATAGAAATGATAATTTCTTAGTATTTGATGTACGAAATTAGATTATTGGCTACTAAATACCCTCAAACTTAAGGGTATTTTTCTTTTGAGAAATATATGATTCAAGACAGATGCACGAACAAACGACCTACTTTAATTAATTTTTTTATAAAAAATACATAAAATTTCAAAAAAACTACTTACATAAGAATAAGTGTTCGTGTATAATGAAAACATCATAACAAAACAGAACATACAATCTAAAAATTTAAAATTTAAAAACTTATAACAGAACAAAAGTAGAACAAATATAAGGAGATGTAAAAAATGGAAATTATCATTTTATGTAGTGTCTTATTATCTTGGTGTATTTTAGAAGGTTTTAACAAATTTGTAGTTAACAGATGATCACAAAATAGAGTACCTTTATCAGCAATCGAACTCATTTAAAGAAGTGCTCTTCTACTTTGTTAGAAAGATAAAAGAGCACTTCTAGATATTTTTTTATTTAGCTATATATTCCTGTAATTCTCTAATTAGTATTTCTGCACCATTTTTACTTACTACAATTTTTCCACTTTCAAATGAAAAATTATTTTCATCAATAACACCTGTAATCATACAAGCATTCCCAGCTACAAATTGTTTAAGGATAATCTTTTGATTATCAATAAAAACCTCAAATGGTTCATATTTATTTAGATTTAACATTTTTCTTAATTCCTTTGGTAAAACAATTCTTCCTAAATCATCAAGTCTTCTAACAATCCCACTAAGACCCGAAGTTTCATCATACTTTGTAAGAATAATCATTCCTTCTTCAAAATGAATTTCAAAAGGAGCATTATTCTCTAAATTCATCGTGTTTCTCAGCTCTTTAGGTAGAACAATTCTTCCAAGATCGTCTAGCTTTCTAATAATTCCAGTTGATTTCATACTTGCAACTCCCCATTTATCTCTATCTCTTTTTATCTACTCAATATATTTCTCTCTATGCTATATTGAGTTAATATTATAATACCAAATTATTTAAATTTTCTCTCTACTTATATCGACTCATTTTTACTTATATTAATGCAAAATAAAAAATTTTTCCATAATAAATCTATTTTTTGGTACATGAGATTACTTATTTAATTCAAAAAAAAGATAAGTTAATTAATGGGTAACGAATTACCCTTAATTAACTCATCTCTCATTTTTATTATTTTATCTTGAATAGCCACCAAGACTTTGTTCAGCCATTTGAACTAAACGTTTTGTAATTTCTCCACCTACTGAACCATTTGCACGAGCTGTTGAATCTGGACCTAAATGTACTCCAAATTCTGTTGCAATTTCATACTTCATTTGCTCAATTGCAGATGAAGCATTTTGTGAAACATATTGATTTGAAGATCTGTTTGCCATGATATGTAGCCCCTTTAAAATAATTTTCTGATATGAAACTATCAGATTGCTGTTAGTATTTCATATTGAATTTAAAATATTCATCATATAATTATTTCTTCAACTTTTTAAATGTTTTACCTAAAATTAGCTCTTTTAATATACTTGAAACTTTCAACTTCATCTGCAAAGATTGTCAAATTATTTCCAAAAAAATATATCAATTGATAAATATGATTGAAACTTAAGATAATCACACTTGAACCGCACTACCATATATTATATTGATATATCATTAAATCTGAAAGGTAGGTGTAACAAAATGAAGGTAGATGGCATCTTTGAAGGTGGAGGAGTTCGAGGAATTGGACATGTTGGTGCTATTTGCGCTATAGAAGAAGAAGGTTATTCATGGGCACGATTGGCTGGTACATCTGCTGGCGCTATTGTTGCTACTCTCCTAGCATGTGGCTATACAGGAAAAGAATTAAAGGATATTATGGAAAATTTAGATTATAAGAAGTTTATTACAAAAACACGGTTGCACTTTATCCCTTTAATCGGATTAGGATTAAATGTCCTATTTAAAAATGGATTATACAAAAATGACTTTGAAGAAGAATGGTTAGAAGGTTTATTATCCAAAAAGGGTATTCGCTATTTCGATGATTTAGACGATGGACAACTAAAAATCATTATTTCAGATATTAGTAATGGCAAAATGGTCGTATTACCTGATGATTTACCTGAATATGGCTTATCGGCAAAAGATATTACAATTGCTCAAGCAGTTAGAATGAGTGGCACAATTCCCTTCTTCTTTCAACCAATTAAACTAAAAACTCCTAAATATGATTATCCAATTTTAATTGTTGATGGTGGCATTTTAAGTAATTTTCCTATTTGGATTTTCGATGACCATAACGAATGGCCTACATTTGGCTTTCGGTTAATAGATGAAGAAATTATTGGGAAACCACTGGAGGGTCGTAACCTAATTTCTTTTTATAAATCTATATTTATAACGATGAGACAAGCACATGATCTAAGACATTTAACGGCAGAAGTAAACGATCGTACTATAAAAATCCCTACTGGCAAAATTTCAAGCACGGATTTCTATCTAACAAAAAAGGAAAAAGAAGCACTTTACACAAATGGGTATCAATCCGCAAAAAAATTTCTTAGAAATTGGGATTTTGAAAAGTTTAAGCATAACTATCCTCCTGAACCAGTTTGTAATAAGGCGAATAGTTTTTAATATCAAAAAAACGCAATCTTTTCTAGATATCCATAGAAAAGATTACGTTTTTGTTTTTTCCTGTTTCATTTGTTTTGCGTTAATTCATTTAATCCTTATTTTAGTTTTTCCTTCAATATACGAAGGATAATATTCAAGTTTTATTTTAATCGGATTCGTATACTTTTGAGTAGAAGAAATATTAAAACCTATTCTTTGCTTATTATTCTCATAACCTTCTCCATAGGATTCATTACTTTCAATCTCTTTTCCATTTGCATCAAAGATTGAGCCAAACATGAAGTAATTAAATTCTTTTTTTGTATTTAAGGTAAGGAATATAATATCTCCTTCTTTTTTTAAATCAGTTAAGTAATTGCCCTTTGGCTGTTTCAAAATTTGTTGTTTCTCAGTATCAATTACAAGATATTTATCTTCCTTATCAATAGCTTGAAGCTTATCTATGACTAAATATAATTCTTTTGGATCTTTAAAGTAATTACTTTGAAGATAGTAAATTTTTTCTGTATCACTAACTCCCTCAGCAGTCAAACCATTTCTTATTTTAGACCATACTTCAGCATTTTGATCGACAAGTCGAATATCTTGGAAATCTAAAATTTCCTTAGTGTTTGATGGATCCATTTCAACGTTTATTGCCACACGAAGTGGAAAGATTGTAACTTTCTTTATTTTAATTTTTTGTCCTTGAATATTCACCGTTTTATTTAGTTCGTATATTTGATTCGTTTTTTCATGTTTTTTTATAGAAAATGGAATTGAAAATTGCTCTGTTTGTTCTTCATTTTTTATATTTAAAACTAAATTAAAATCTTGTTGTTTGTATGGCTTATTAAAATAGTATTCAACTGTACTTATATGTGGATCTTCATAACCTCCATACGAAAATGAGTGTTCAGGTAATTCTTTTCCATCTCTTGGCTTTAGATAACCTAAGCTTGTTTCGAAATTTTGCTTTTTCCCCTTACCATTAATCGTATAGAACACCACAATTTGTTGTTCATCTGCAATAACGGAATCAATTGTAACTTTAATACCGTTCTTTTCTTGAGATACATTAATCTTTTGCGCATATTTATTTTCTACAGCTGCGAGCAATCCTTTATCATCTCGCTGACGAATCATTTCAACGATTTTCTCCATCCCTGGAACTTTTGTTACATAATCAGCAAAGCTTGGAGATACACGAATACTTGCTAAAAATCCAAATAAAAAAATAGCAGCTACGACAATGGACCAAATTCTAGATTTCCAATTCAGTTTGATTACTTTTTTAGTTTCTTTTGCTTTTTGAAAACCTATTTGTATAGCATCGTCAATTTCATCTATTGGTAGATCCATGTTTTCATATTTTTCTTTCCAATTTTTCAGTTCATTTTCTTCTTTTTCAAACACGGCCATTTTCTCCTTTCTCTTCAAGGATTCCTCTTAATGAACTCAATGCTTTATTTAACCAAGTCTTTACTGTACCTTCTGGGCGATTCCACATAATAGCAATATCTTTGATTTTGACATCGTGAAAATATTTTAAATGTAAAAGCTGTCGCTGTGTGTCATCGAGCTGGGACATTGCTTCTTCGATTTCAATAGATTGATAGTCTTCGTTCGTTCCTTGCTGCAAAATATATTCATCGTCGAAAGTTACTCTTTTATTCTTCTTAATATAATCCTGGCAATAATTAATCATTATTCGAATAAGCCATGTTTTTACATAACTTGGTTCTCTTAATGTTTTTATGTTTTGATAGGCGCGGAAAGTTACTTCTTGAATTGCTTCAATTGCTTCATCTTTGTTTTTCAAATACGCAAGTGCAGTTTTATATAATGACAATTTATGCTCATGCATAATTGCTAAAAATGCTTCCTCATCGCCTTTAATAGCCCTTTTCACTAGACTATGATCCTGCAATTTCAATCCCTCCATCTCGATGTTCTATACATTAGACTCCAGAGAGCAAAAAAAGTTTTAATAAATTTAATTTTTTTATAAAGAGTCAATTTTATCATACATTTTTTTATTAAGCTTAACTTCCAGAATTTCAGTTTTCACTTTTTAAATGTAGCTTTTTATTTCTCAGATTTCTGTTTTCAAGACAAATTTAATTGTGGCTGTTGAAAAGATGATAATAATAAATACCATTGGAAACAGGAGGTATTATAAAAATTAGCAAAAAATAGATTAATTAATTTCTTACATATTGTTTGGTATTGATTATAGTTGGCTAGGAGTTTCATGAATATAAATTGTATGTTCTTTCGTTGTAGGTATTATTTTTTTGTAAAGGCCCATTATTAGTATTTATAGATTGGAAGAAAAAAAGAAAAAAACAAGGCAGAAATCAACGGTAAATTGCAGGGAAATGGACTCGAATGAGAATATTTCTGCCTATTAGCTCAGGTCCGGGATTTTAATTTTTATTTGCACCCCATCACGCTATGGAAAATTCCAATAAAAAAGACATGAGCAACAATACTCATGTCCTTCTCTACATCTCTTAATCTATCTAGATCTGTTTTTTCGATTACGTAAGAAAGCCGGAATATATGATGTTGAATCTTCCTTCTCCTTATATCGGCCATAGTCTTGTGGTTCCTCAAATCGACTATAATCTTTTTGTTCTGTGAAACGATTATTATCATGTCGTTCCCGTTCTGAGAAACGGTTATAATCTTGCTGTTCATTATATCTGCCGTAATCATTTTGTTCATTATATCTATTATAGTCATTTTGTTCATTATAGCGATTGTACTCTTTTTGTTCATTGTAACGACTATAATCTTGCTGTTCCGTGTATCGACCATAGTCTTGCTGCTCTGTGTATCGGCCGTATTCTTGCTGTTGATCTACGCGATATCTTTGTTCTTGTTGGAATCGTTGTTCTCTATTGTATAAGCTAGGTGCTTCCTCTATTGGTTTAGTAGGCGGTCTTACCATTTTGTCTTCTTTATCGGCAAATCCCGTAGCAATAACTGTTACAATAATTTCATCTTTTAAGTTTTCGTCGATTACAGAACCGAAAATCATATTTAATTCTTCATGTGATGCAGAAGCAACGATATCTGCTGCTTCTTGTACTTCAAACAGACTTAAATTACGTCCACCAGTAATATTCATGATTACACCGTGAGCTCCATTAATAGAAGTTTCGAGTAGTGGAGAATTTAATGCCTTCTGAGCAGCAATTGTAGCGCGGTCTTTGCCTTTTGCAATACCAATACCCATTAGGGCTGTCCCTTTATGAGACATGACCGTTTTAACATCAGCAAAGTCAAGGTTGATTAGTCCAGGAACTGCGATTAAGTCGGAAATCCCTTGAACCCCTTGTCGAAGTACATTATCCGCTTCACGGAATGCCTCGAGCATCGGTGTTTTTTTATCAACAAGCTCTAATAATCGATCATTCGGAATGATGATTAATGTATCAACTGCTTCTCTCAGTGCTTTAATTCCACCTTCAGCATTTGTTGCACGCTTTTTACCTTCAAATTTGAAAGGACGAGTTACTACTCCAATTGTTAGAGCTCCAAGCTTGCGAGCGATTTTAGCAACTTCAGGTGCGGCACCTGTACCTGTTCCGCCACCCATTCCAGCTGTAACGAAAACCATGTCCGCTCCTTTTAGTACTTCTTCAATTTGCGACTTACTTTCTTCTACAGCTCTTTTTCCAATTTCAGGGTTTGCACCAGCGCCTAAACCACGCGTTAATGTTGCACCGATTTGCATTGTAATTTCTGCTTTCGATTGCTTAAGTGCTTGTGCATCTGTATTAAAAGCAATGAACTCAACGCCTTCCACTCCATCTTCAATCATTCGGTTAACAGCGTTATTTCCACCACCACCTACACCAATGACTTTTATTCTTGCAAACTGTTCTATATTTTCAAATTCAAACATGATCATTCCTCCTCGTCATACCGATTACATAATTTCACGTTTTTC
Source organism: Bacillus sp. AFS041924 (assembly GCF_002577195.1). Classification (GTDB taxonomy): domain Bacteria; phylum Bacillota; class Bacilli; order Bacillales; family Bacillaceae_G; genus Gottfriedia. Next base: position 104,055 of record NZ_NULG01000016.1, on the reverse strand, counting down.
AAAGAACTATAAAATTTCATTCTAAGATTTATTTTTTTATGTACTGTTTTTAGTAGATTCGAATTATACAATTCTCTTTAAGACATAGAATTGTCCTAATTCCCCTAACCCTACTATACAAGAAAACTACTTATTATCTATTTGATAATTTTTCCTTAATATACCTTTAACTAAATCATTTATTTTAACATCTTAATGTAATATCTCTATCATCTTCGTAACAAACTTAACTCAAAAAACCGTACAATTTATATAATTCTTTCCCTTTTGATTGAATTCCTCTAATAATAGAGAGCTTATTCAAAGAAATCAAAACCGAAAAATCGATAAAATGTGCTTTTTTTCACAAGATACCAGATAAAAATACGTCCAATCCACTATTTCGACCAAAACATAATCCCATTTCCTTTTGTAAGGAAGTAAATGGTAATAGGTGCTTAAACGTAATCATTAACAATCACAAACAGGATTACACTGTTTAAATAGCTAATAGAAATAAGGATAACAAAATTAGAAATTAGATTTATTAAGTAATGAGAAACTTAATTTGTCATCAAATGAACGACATATGTTTGGGGTGAACTGGAGCGTAAATAATTGCCTCCTCGCAGTCGTACCGTAATATAAGGAGTGATTGTTTTGAAAATAATGTTAGCAATTGGTTCAATTAGTGTGTTGATACTTGGTTTTTCAGCATGTACAAACGATACCGATAAACCCAAAAAAGAACAAGTAAGTGTTGTAAATGAAAAATCAACAAAAAAAGAAACAGGAGATAATCAACTAGTGATGTCAAAAGCTAGCTTAGGTGCTGGATACAGTATTGAAGAATGGAGCGTGGACCTTGTAGAAAAAGAATGGTTAAAAACTGCTTTTCAATTAAATCGTGAACACAGTGGTCCAGTATTCTTACGAAGTGAAAGTGATAAATCAATTTTATATGTTTATCTAAATCACTTAGATAAAGAGTTCCACGAGATTAAATTTTCTACGAGAAACGAAACCATTACACTTTCTTATAAATCAAAGGAAAGCAAAGGATATAAATCGGATTCACTATTTGTCATTCGTTCAAAAGATGAGAAAGGTACAGACCGACCAATACATGTTGTTGAAAATGGAGAGAAAGTTGAATCTGTTAATATCGCCATAATTGATTAAATCCCTTACATTTTTTCGAAAAAAGACGTGTAATCAAAAAAGAGAATGAGATTGAACTTGATGTAAGTTCAAGAGAGATAACTATAAGAAAGAAGTAATTAAAGTCCTTGAGTTTATGGATAAATTAGTAAAATTACTAAATAAAGTATTGAATGCTATTCAACAAACTCATGCTTTGAGTTCCTAAAGGTTGTCCAATTTGACAATCTTTAGTTCAAAAGTCAACATGTTAATTAAACTGAGCCAAATTATTAAATGCTTCTAGTTTCTTACTGCTTGTATTAATCTGAATAATTGCTTAGTTGTTGATCTTAAATTATCGTAAGTAACTTTCGGGTCCATAGCTTCCTCAAGTGTCAGTGGAGCATTTACGATTGAAAAATAAGAAGTAATTCCGTGTTGATTTAATAATGCCGTATCTTCATTAATACCACCGGCCAGCGCAATAACAGGTACTCCGTGTTTTTTGGCAAGTTGAGCTAATCCAAGTGGTGCTTTCCCCATAAATGTTTGTCCATCCATTTTTCCTTCACCAGTAATAACGAAATCCATCCCCTGTATATGTTTTTCCATTTCAGTTATTTCCAAAATTAGTTTAATCCCTGACTGGAGATTAGCATTTAAAAAGCCAACGAACGCAGCTCCAAGCCCTCCAGCTGCTCCAGCACCTGGAATATGTTGAATATCCTTACCAATATCTTGTTGAACGATTTGGGCAAAATTTTCAAGTCCTTCATCGAGCTGCTTTAGCATCACAGTATCTGCCCCTTTTTGTCGTCCAAAAATGTTGGCTGCACCATTTGGTCCATATAAAGGATTGTTTACATCACAAGCAACTTTAAATATGCAGCTTTCTAATTCTGGTAATGCGTTGGTTCTATTGATTTTTTTGATTGTTTGTAATCCTTGTCCACCCAATTCAACTTCATTGTTAAACTCATTTAAAAAGCTAAACCCCAGAGCTTGAAGCATTCCTACACCTGCATCATTTGTAGAACTTCCACCTAGTCCGATCACAAATTCACGACACCCTTGAAGTATTGCATCATTAATAAGCTCCCCCACTCCATACGTAGTCGTAACTAATGGATTACGCTGTTCTAAAGGAACAAGAGGTAGACCACACGCTGCCGATACTTCTATGACAGCCGTTTTGTTATCTCCTAAAATACCATATACCGCATCAATTTTTTCTTTTAACGGACCAATTACTTCTTTTTTAATAAGTTGTCCTCCTATACCTTGAACTAATGCTTCTACTGTACCTTCCCCACCATCTGCTAAGGAAAATGTGTTAATCTCCGCATCAAGATAGACATCCCTTATTCCCTCAGAAATTGCTTTATTACCATCTATAGAAGAAATACTCCCTTTAAACGAATCGATTGCTACTAAAACTTTCATCTGTTTACCTCCGTAGTAGAATCTGTACTCGCAATTATTTCACTATCTAACTTAATAAAGTTAATGTTCTTTCCGGTTACTTCTTTAGATGCATCTACGATCATTTGTGCTAATGAATGTTAATTTGAAAAAGTATCTCTCATCATTAATTATATTCATTCAAATGAATTATCAGTTTACCTATTTTATTATTTTCAATTAACACTTAGACAGGCTATACCGCTGACTCACACTTGATTTGTATATGAATAAAGAAACGGCAAAAAGAATTCACCGTTTCAAAATTACTTATTTTTTGATTAACTCTGTCGTTTTATTATCATCTGTCCAATTCTGAATTCCGTCGTCTTCGTCCAACTCGATAATTACGTCAGTTACGCCCTTTTCTTGCATTATTTTTTCTTCTAAACGGTCTTTTATATCATCAGCTTGAGCTACTGTTAAATTTGGATCAAGCTCAATCTCCAACTCAACATGTAAATCTTCCCCTTCTTTCACAACCGTAAGAACCTGAATATCTTTTACATCTGGATCTTCCATTACCATCTCACCAATCTTATCTTCCATTTCTTCATCAGATTCTCCAATAACTCCAGCAGCATTATCAAGAAATACTTTCCCAACAACAAAGAACATTAGAAGACCAATAATAACAGAAGCAATTCCTTCAGCTTGGTGTAATGGCGTAAAGTAAGCAATAAGTACTGCAACCATTGCTAACAATCCACCAAGCGTAGCAACTGTATCTTCTAAGAAAACTAATTTCGTAGCTGGCTTCGCTTTCCCTAAATTCGAAATCGCTTCAGTAACTACTCCAAAACCACTTGTTTGTATACCAAGTTCATGACTAATTTCTTTCATTGCCTTGAAAAGTACATATGATTCAAGTACCACAGAAGCTCCCAAAATAACTAGGGTAATAGCTAAACCTGAAGAATGCGTTGGATTTGTGATATGATGTATCCCTTCGACGATCGTTTCATACGCCATAATCCCTACTATTAATACAGCTCCAAGCAAAACTAAATTAACTAGTCGACCAAATCCATTTGGAAACCGATCCGTTGGTGCCTTTTTACTTAAAGCTGAACCACTAAATACAAAAATTTGATTGGCAGTATCGGCTGCACTATGCATCATCTCTGCAAAAAGAGCAACACTTCCTGTCATACTAAAACCAATCCCTTTTATTACCGCTATTACCGCATTAACAATAGCTGCTAATAATGCAGATTTATTCCCTTTTTTTAAAAGCTTTAAAAATTCTACCATTCCTATAATCCTCTTCTCTCGAACTTTTATATTATGTAGTTTGTCATTTCTTATAATTTTCATCAATACACACTTAATTTATTGAAAAATAAAAACTGACTTATATTTCTTCTTATATAAAATTTACCATAAATATCCAGTTTATTAATGATAAATTATCATTTTTAATTACGCTTCTTAAATTTTTTAATAAATGAGTAATTCGCCTAGTTTAGAATAATAGAATGCAACTGTATAATGTTATTGGAAAATTACCTCTGCAAAAAAACAAAAAATAGGAGTCTAATTTATGAAAAATAAGAAACTTTTTTTACCACTTTTTCTATTATTAGTTGTTGTAATATCTATTCTAATCTATCAGCGCCAAACAGATGCGAATACTAATTCAACTACTCGCCCGTACACGTATGAAACGAATCTTAATAAACATAAGATAAAAGTAAAAATCGGACATTCCAAGCAGTTCTCTAAAGATGAACTAAATGCAGCAGTTGAAACAGTAAAGAAAGAATTCAAAGATTTTAAAGGATGTACACTGACGGATATCTGGTATTCCGAAAAAGAATCACTTTCAACGACCAAAGATTATATGCAATATGGTCGGGGCATGGAAAATGGTATAAAAGAAAAAAATGTACTTGTTTTATTTTCTACATTTAAAGTCGATTCTGCTGGGGGAGATGGAAGTTGGGAGCCAAATTCCACTCAGTCTGATTTCAGTTGGACTCTGATTAGAGATAGTAAAAAGGGAAAATGGAGAGTTGATGATACAGGATATAATTAATGCTATAATTTCATGATCCTCTTCGGCGGGTCTTTTTTATTATTTGCTGTGCAATCTTAATAAATTACTTTTGTTATGGTTATTACACAAATTAAACCTATGTTATAGTTAAATATGAATTCATACCCCCTATTCAAAGAAGGTGCTTTTGTTGTACTTTATTCAATTAATTTTATCTATTCTTGGTTTTATAGGTTTATTATTTACAAATTATTGGTTGATTAAAAACTTTAATAAAACAGAAGATTCAAATGAGTATAATGAATATCCATTAATTAAGAGAGTTGGATTAATTTTTGGTTCCTTCTTATTAACTATTGTATTTGGTTATGTATCTATTATTTCAATTCTTGATTTACCTGAAGTCCTTTCTAACAATCCCGAAAAATATGAAGGTAATTGTGAGATAGAAATAACTCATGGAAAGGGTGGAGGTTTAGATGCCTTATTTGATGATAAAATTATTGAATTTCCAACACATTTTTATAGTAATGCAGAAGAAGGTAATTATTACTGTAAAGTAAGTTACTTTAAACACTCTGAAGAAGGAAAGTCATTAAAGTTATATATGCATAAAGGTGGTAAAGAGATAGATACCAAATAATACATTTTTAATTTGATAAGAATGATTTAAACAGGAATCCTTATCAAACTTCCATGGGAGTACGATATAAACTTCCATTCACTGTTGTGAATCTGAGGATTCATGGATGGCTAACGCATGCATATGTTACATAAAACTTTGGAGCTGATTATAAACTCCCATTTATTTCTGGCAGGATAATACCATAAGGATTATCTAAATTTTTTTTGAAAAAGGTTAAAAATCCCCCAAATTACAGACGTCGTTATGAGTTACTTTAATACCAAAGTTTAAAGGAGTCAGAACAATGATTGAAGAGTTATATAGCAAATATCAAAGTTCTAATTTAATCATTAGAAAACATACATTAAACGAAATAAGCTCAATTTTAATACAAAAATTTCAAGCTGTTGATATAGATAAGATGGATTATCAGGTATTGAAGAATGACCCTCATATTTATTTTGATGATATTTGTGCAGGTTATAGAATTACAGGGGATATTATTACAAAGTTACAAATGGACGATGAAAAAGAGCTTACTGACATGATATTTAATAATATCCTAAATGATGATGATCTAAGTGATGCGGACAAACAAAAAGAGTATGATTATTTAAAAACAGTATTAATATTTTTACAATCTAAAGATTTACAGTATCCAATGGATGATTCTTATTCAGTAGTTACTGGATGTGTTCCATCTGTGGTACTTCATTATATTATGATGATTCTTGAGGGACATGTAATATCCCCAGATAAACATGACATACATAACTATGAATTCCAAGCATATTTAAAAGCTTTAAACGTATTAGGATACTTTGGCTAGATGATGTTCACGATTAAGAACTAACGCATTCTTTAGTTAAATATCTTGATTTGGTAGGAGCTCGTTTTTATTCAACAAAATGGCAAAATAGTTGTATAAGATTGGTGAGGGAATAGGAAAAATCACATTAGAAATTCTAATAAGATTATTGTTAAAATTTAATTAAAATAGCTAATTCTACAAATTTTATTAGATTAGGGGATATGTAATTGAAAGAAAAGAAGAATTATAAAATAGTATTAGGCATAATAATTTATTTATGTTCCTTTGTAGTCATCTTTCCTATGAGTACACCAATTTTTTTCATTATTGGTGAACTTCTTTATGCTAACGACATTTCTTCATCAACAAGGGAAATAATATTTTATGGCAATTTAATATTTATTAGTATTTTAGGTTCTATATTGTTGATTATGATGTTTAGAGGGTTAATTTTTAATAAGAATAATAAAATAACTTGGTCAATATTTATAGCACATTTATTTTTAATACCATTCAGCTCAACTTTTTAATTCTTTTTTTAAACTTGTTTATTATTAGCTAAATTTTAATTTAAAAATAAACATTTTCTTTAAAAAACCATAAAAAAAAGAATCACAATTGTGACTCCTAGAATGTAAAACTATTTAAAAGTTTTATTGGCTTTGCAAAATTTTCTCTATTCGTCGATCTGGTAATAACCACATAATTGCGACGAAAACAAATATGATTTGAGCGAGTAAAGGCCATTTCAATGAAGTGCAAACTGCAAAAGAATAACAAATGACTGAAAATTTTCCTTTCCAGTCTTTACCTATAGCCCGTTTTAGCTTAGAGTTTTTCCCCTCCACTCGGATGATGATCCCCTGTAAGATAAAGTAAGCTATTGCAGCCATTAAAAGTACTACTCCATAAAGCATTGTAGGGTACGATTCATAATGGTTTTCTCCCATCCAACCCGAAGCAAAAGGTATTAAAGATAACCAGAAAAGCAAATGAAGATTTGCCCACATGATTGGTCCTGTTACCTTTTGTAAAGCGTGTATCATATGATGGTGATTATTCCAGTAAATGCCTACATAAATGAAACTAAGTACGTAACTAAGAAAAGTCGGAAAGATCTTTAATAAGTCTTGTAAGTTAGGACTATGAGGTATTTTAATTTCTAGCACCATAATTGTAATAATTATAGCAAGTACTCCATCACTAAAAGCTTCCAGCCGATTTTTATTCATTTTTAACATCCTATTTGATTTTGTCTTTTTATTTTATTTTTCCATATTTTCCATTTAAAGGCAATTTCTATTTATTACGAAAGAACAAGGACTTCAAACATTTCTTCATTTTTTAAGGAAATTACTTAGTTAACTCATACTTCACTTATTATGAAACAATAAATATCATAAAAAAAGATGATTCCTGTTCAATACAGAAATCATCTTACTCTTTTATTAAATACCTTTAAGAGTGCTCCGGTTTACTTTTTTTCTTATTTATACAATAAATACTTCTCACGAGTTTTCATAAATTTCTTCAATTCTGGTTGCCACTTTTTCTCGATTTCATCTACTGAAATGCCATTCAATAGATCTTGGCGGACTGACTCGATACCAATATGTAATTCGAAGTTATTACCGTTAATAAATTGGAAATCGTTTGGATACATATCGTGAATAGTTTTTATCATGACAAGTCCTGTTTTTACTGAATTAAACTTTTCTCGGTCTGTCACATGAATTTGCACACCGTTGATAAAAAGATTCATATGCTTAGAGAATGTCGGACTAAATGAAGTGGCACGGAAAGTCACTCCTGGTAAGTTTTGGTTATTTAACGCATTTGCCAGTTTTGTACCATCAATATACGGTGCGCCAATTAGTTCGAACGGACGAGTTGTACCGCGACCTTCTGATAAATTAGTGCTTTCAAATAATCCTGCACCTGGATACACAACTGCAGTATCAAGCGTTGGCATATTTGGTGATGGCATAATGAATTGAAGTGGTGTGTCGTCATAATACATATCCCGCTTCCAGCCTTTCATTTTTACAACTGTAAGATCAGCTCCTATACGGAATTCTGTATTGAATAAATTTGCAAGTTCACCTACTGTCATACCGTGACGTAACGGTATAGCATATTTTCCAATGAATGATGAATATTTGGATGCATCAAGTACTGGACCCTCTACCTGTGTACCACCAATCGGGTTAGGACGATCTAACACAATAACCTTCTTGCCGTTTTCTTTAGCAGCTTCTAATAAGTATGCCATTGTGTAAATATAAGTGTAGAATCGCGTACCAACGTCTTGAATGTCAAACACCAACACATCTACATCCTTTAACATCTCTGGCGTCGGCTTTTGCGTTTTTCCGTAAAGGCTATATACAGGCAATCCCGTTTCGCTATCTGTGTAAAAATCTACATAAGCACCAGCTTGTGCGTCACCACGTACTCCATGTTCCGGTCCGTATAATGCAGTTAATTTAAAATCAGAATCATGTGCAAATAAGTCTACAATACTATGTAAATCTTTATCTACGCCTGTTGGATTTGTTACAAGCCCCACTCGTTTCCCTTTGATTAAGTCTTTTTGTTCATGTAGTAATACATCAACACCAAGCTCAAACTTCTTTCCATGTTCTTTCTGGTTGTGTGGCTGTTTAGCCGAAGTTACAGTTAAACAAGAAAATACTAGGACGCTGGTTAGCGCGAGTGTAAACCACTTTTTCATCATTAAGCACTCCTTCACTTTACAAATTTGATACGTTGTCCATTGGTAAGCGATTACGTTGAGTGTATATATAGTTAATGCTTCATTTCGAAATACTTACTAGTTAGATAAATGCAAAATTTATTATTTTATTTTATCAATGCCTCATACACAGCAGTTGCCACTGATTTGTATTGCCCTGTCAAAAAGTCATCACCTTCAAATTTGTTCGGATTTGTTACTGGGTCAATTACAGGTGAATGTTTTTTATTCGTCAATAAAACGATTCCTAAATTATTTTCCGGATCAATAATTGTGAGAGTGCCAACCCAACCAGTATGTCCAATCGCATTTGGACTTGCATACAACCCAAATGTAGACGACATACTAGGTGATCCATTTCTTCTCCATCCTAAACCATATGTTGGATTTAATTCGGAAGGTGCCGAAAACTGGTCAACTGTCTTTTGATCAAATAGTTTCACTTTGCCATATCCTCCGCCGTTTAGCATTACTTGCAACAGAACAGCTAAATCGCTTGTCGTTGAGAAAAGACCTGCGTGACCTGACACGCCCCCCATAGAATAGTAAGCTTTCTCGTCATGAACTTCTCCCAGTATGGTATTTGTACGAATATTAGGGAAAGAGATGACACCGTCACGAGTATTCCCCATTAACTCAGTTGCTGCGAAATCTTTCGGTTTGAATCCTTTTTGCAAAGGATTGAACATTGTGTGTTTCAGACCTAAAGGCTTATAAATTGTATTTTCAACATAGTCGTCAAGTTGTTGACCAGTTACTTTCTCGATAATGAATCCTAGAATCATATAATCTACGTCACTATAAATGTTTTTCGTACCAGGTATGTATTCCAACGGCGTTTCGGCGATTTTTTCAAATGTTTCATTACGATTCTGCGTATATAATGGACCCGCTACAGAAAGATTGTGATATTGTGGATCAGCAGGAAAGCCTGCAGTGTGATGTAAAATATCGATTAAGCGTAATGTATCTTTCCCTTTAATTAGATCAGTGGGTTTATCTTTAAAATTTGGAAAGTATGATTTTACAGTTGAATTCAGGTCTATTTTCCCTAAACTAACAAGATGTTGTAAAGCGAAGTTGACTGCATACATTTTCGTGTTTGACGCCAAATCAAACATTGTATTAGTCTTCATTTTTTTAGGATGTTTCAGTGGTGAAAGCCCATCGTATTTTTTCGCATAACCATAGGCAGTGTTTTTTACGATTTTCCCATCTTTGATAATCATTAGGACTGCGCCAGGAAAACCATTTTCTACGTCTTGCTGGATCAATTTATCTACCAGTTTTAATTTCTCAGATGAAAATCCAACTTCTTCCGGACGATTCGCTTTCTTCAATACAGGAAAGTTTTCACTTTGTTGTTTCATTGCATTCACCTCTGTAGTGCTTGACGTTATCTCTAACTTTGATTGTGCATAGCTGACAGAGCAAGTTGTAGTCACCAAAGCAAGAGATAGTGTTGAATATACAATACTGCGAGTAATTCGAGCCAACTTAAATCTCCTCCTAATAAGATGAATTATTCAAACTTTCACAAGTCTATAGTTGGAAAATTGATATGATTATTGAAAATAAAATTCAAAATTTCCTCGCTATAAATTGAAAGAAAATTCAAATTACTATTAGTATAAATTTAAGGTTTATAGTTTGTAAAGCCTAAACATCCTATAATCATGGAATAAATTTCTAAAGCTCTACCTATTTTTCTTGGGTGTTTAGTTAGTTTTTGGTGATACTTTCAAAAAAATTCCCACTCAATCCACATTTATGAAAAAAATGGATAACCAATTATGGCCATCCATTTTTAGAAAAAAAATTATGCTTCTACAACATCTGTTTGTTGGTAAACTTCTTTTTCAAACTCTCCCGTTGCCTTACTCGTTAAGATACCAGATGTCATTGCTCCACTAACATTTAGAGCTGTACGACCCATGTCAATTAATGGTTCAACTGAGATTAGTAATCCAACGATTGCAATTGGAAGGTTCATAACTGATAGTACGATAAGAGCTGCAAAAGTTGCTCCTCCACCGACACCAGCTACACCGAATGAACTGATTGCTACGATTAAAATTAGAGAGATGATGAATGAAAAATCTGTAGGATCAACTCCAGCTGATGGAGCAACCATTACAGCTAGCATTGCTGGATAAATACCAGCACATCCATTTTGCCCGATTGAAAGTCCAAAGGAACCAGCGAAGTTTGCAACCCCTTCCGAAACACCAAAATCTTTTGTTTGAGTTTTGATTGTCATCGGCAATGTACCAGCACTTGTACGTGATGTAAAAGCAAATGATAGAGTTGGTAATGATTTTTTCACATATCTTACAGGACTTAGTTTTGCAAATGATAATAATAATAAATGCACAATAAACATTAAGATTAATGCCACATAAGATGCTATTACAAACTTACCTAATTTCACGATTGCATCATAATTACTTGTAGCTGCAACCTTTGTCATGATTGCTAAAATTCCATAAGGTGTTAAACGAAGAATTAACGATACAACTCTCATAGTGATTGTGTAAAGTGTATCTATTATTTTTGCAAAAAACTCTGCATGCTCAGGTTCTTTACGTTTTACTCCAAGATAAGCAACTCCTATAATTGCTGCAAAAATTACAACTGCAATTGTTGATGTTGCACGAGCGCCCGTTAAATCTAAAAATGGATTACTCGGGAATAACTCAAGAATTTGATTTGGAATCGTCATAGCGTCTACAGTCGTAACGCGATCCTGTAATTCTGTAATTCTAGCAGTTTCAGCTGCTCCTTCAGTTAACTTTACACCATCAAGGCCAAATCCTAACGCAGAACCAATACCAATTGCTGCTGAAATAGCAGTTGTTCCTAGTAGAATTCCAATAACTAGGAAACTAATTTTCCCGATATTTTTAGTCAGTTTTAATTTTGTAAATGCGCCGACAATCGAAACGAATACTAGTGGCATAACAATCATTTGTAATAGTTTTACATAACCACTACCAACAATGCTAAACCAATCAATTGTTCCAACTGTAACTTCATGTTCAGTTCCATAGATTAAATGAATAATATAACCAAAAATAAGACCTAAACCTAAAGCCGTGAATACACGTTTTGAAAAAGATACATGTTTCTTTTGCATAAAATACAAACCATAAATAAGTACTAATAAAATAACAACATTTACGCAGATAAGAAATGTATTCATTTTTCTCCCCCTTTTCTTTTAATAGTTTAATTTACGAAAATATTAATACAAGTATTCCTATAAATCAAGTAGGAATTAATATTTTTTTGTAAATTTCCTACTTTTTTATCATTAAAATACTATTAATGTAAAAATCTACCTTTTTTCCATTACAAAAGCTTCACCTTGTTCATCAAATGCATTCTTAAAATCAAAAGCAAAAGTTGATGATCCGTTTTGAATATAATAATCATATCTTTTAAAGGCCTCACCCCACGAAACATCGCTCAACTTCTCCGTCCACCATACAACATATGAAATGTGATTCTCCTTATAAGTCTCCATCCATTTACTTCGATCTCTCAACGCTTGCTTATGGTGACCAGAGTAAGTAAATCGATATAAAGATTCTAGGTTTCTCCATACTGTTAGTGTAATAATTGGATCACCATCCCCCTTAGCCGCTTCTTTAGGGAGAGAGATTCCATCAGATGAAAATGCATCAACCATCTGCCCTGATTTCGTTGCCTGACGAAACACATTATTTCCAACACCAAAAAACTCACGGGAGGCGGGATGATCAGCTGCGTGTTTTAGCCTACCAACTGTATAAATTGCAACGAAAGCCATAATTAGTCCTCCATATTAGTTTAATATTAAATTTATATTCAGGTAGTCTTTCATCTATTCAGGGGAGTGATTACTAGAAAATAGGAACATTTTGTGAACTTTGTGCTTTATGTTGTGAATTTGGTTCATAAAGTGATGAGTTTTATGCGTTAAGTTGTGATTTTTGTTCATAAAGCGTGGGTTTTTGTGCGTAATATTGGCAGCAGTGCATTGAGTTTTAGTACCTCTCTTAATGAAAAATACGAACACTTTGTGTACTTTATTGATAAAGCTGTGAACTTCGTTGATAAACAGATGGAACTCGTTGATATATCACTAATTTTCGTTGATAAACGACTGAATCTCGTTGATATACTACTAAAGCTGGTCGATATCGTATTAAATGACCAACGATTTCATAAAAATAGTGAAGCCACTCCCAAAAAATTGGGTAAGTGATACTCCCATTAAAACGAACACTTTTTGAACAATATTGATAAAGTTGTAAACTTCGTTGATATATCGCTTAGACTCGTTGATAAAATACTGCATTTGGTTGATATATGATAAAAACCCGTTGATATCTCGATAAACCTTGTATATGTATACTGCTAAAACTTTAGTATTTGCCCACAATTCTTAATATTAATGTCAGTAAAAGAACTCATTAAATAAAAACAAAGAACCACTTCATATCTTCATTGTGGTTCTTTGCGCTAATGAGTCACTTATTAAATTAAATCGAAATAGGTGGCAATGTATTGCCTGTTTCAAGCAAGCTTTTTAAGTTACTTAAAATTGCAGGCCAGCCGTTATTTAATCCTTCAAATGTATCGTCACGATCTACTAAATCAGTAGGCTCAAGGTTTTCATGTTTCAGCGTTAATCTGACTGTCGCCTCTAATTCTGTCAACATAAATGTAACGATTGATGGTTCTTTACGGTTCGTCGGATCATTTGTGTGATTCCATGTAAATGATAGTAAACGGTTTGGTTCACATTTTAATATCTTTCCATAATCAGTAACCTCTCCATTTCGTAAATAGGAAACGGTAGATCCTACTTTCCAATCTGATTCAATTGCAGTTCCGAAAAAGTACTTTTCAGTAAATTGAGTACTGATTAAAGCTTCCCATAGTTTCTCAGGTGTTGTTGCAATGTATGTAACATAAACAAATTGTGGTTTATTCATCTGTTATGCCCCTCCTCAAGTTCATATTTTAATTCACTCAATGCCTCGAAGCGACTGTGTTCGAACTTATTAATCCATCGCTTTGAAATTTCACTAATAGGTACAGAATTAAGATAATGTAATTTATTTCTCCCGTGCCATTCTACTACAACAAGATTTGCCTCTTCTAGTATCACTAGATGTTTTGTAACTGCTTGTCTACTCATTTCAAGAAGTTGACATAGTTCACTTAATGTTTGGCCGTTATTCATAAAAAGCTCGTCAAGGAGTTTTCTACGACTTGAATCGGCAAGTGCTTTAAAAACCTGATCGATTGCATTCAACCTCCTCATTATTTATATAATAGGCAACTAAATAGTTGCATGTCAAGTGGTCATGAGTTGAACTCAATTATTTTAGTAAACTTTTATTATTAATCCTTGTTTTCGAGCAAGAATTAAAAAGGGGAAATTCTAAATAGAAGAATTTACCCTTTTAATTTGTAAAATGAATATTGTCCTTGTTTCTTTCCTGAGATCTTACTATTTCAACTCTTTTTAAATCTTTTCTAATGTAACACCTTTGTACTTTTTCTTTGATGTTGGCGGATTAATTTCAATTACATTTTCAAGTAAAAAGTTTTCTTGTACAAATGCTAAATCTTTCATATCTACAGTTTTGTCAAAGTATTTTTTAATACTTTAATACCCCATTCTTTATTTGAGTTTTGAGCCAAAGATTTTCTTTTAAAAAAATAAGACAAGAATACAAAGCTTGTATTCTTGTCTTTTATTATTTTTAAGGGAAAGTTTGTATTTGAAAAAAGATGTTCTATTCGATTTACTTTCAAAAAGGGTATTTAATCAATCTCTTTTATATCATAAGCACCCTTTTTGACTTCTTTAAAAGTATTTTATACTGCTTGTTACTTCACTTTTTAGTAATTACCTCAATCATTCAAATTATTTTGGATCATTGTCATCAATTATATAATTATTTGGTCCTTTTGGTGGTTTGTGTTCTAAAACTTTGATCTTTGTTGCAGAACTTTCGTTTCCAGTTGAATCCTTTGCATAGATTGATAATTCTGTACCTGCTTTTTGTTGTTTAATTTTGATACTAAATATTCCTTTAGAATCAGCTTTACCTGTTGCAATTACAACATCATTGATTTTTATAGTAACCGTTGCATTTGCTAAAGTCGATCCTGAAATCTTTGGATCATTCTCATCGATTTGGTTAACGATAGGTGCATTTAGAGACCATCTTGCGTAAATTATTGTGTCACTCGTTACTTTATCTGTTGCAAAATCCCATGGTGTTTGACCTTTAGTATCTTTATACCATCCAACAAAAGTGTAACCTTTTCTTGTTGGTACAGTTGGTTCAGCAATCATTGTGTTATAGTTTGCTTTTAAAGCATCTACTACACTTCCACCTTGGCTATCAAATTTAACTGTATACGAGTTAATGTTCCACTTAGCAAATAACTCTGTATCTTTTGTTACTTTATCTGTAGCAAAATTCCATGGTGTTTTTCCTTCCGCATCTTTATACCATCCAACAAAAGTGTATCCAGTTCTTGTTGGTGCTGTTGGTGCTGTCATTGTCGTGTTATAATCCACTTTCTTAGTCTCTACTAAACTTCCATCTTGCTTGTTAAATTCTACTGTGAACTTATGAATCGACCATTTTACATAAATTGTTTTTTCAGAGTAAATTGTATTTGTGAAATCCCAAGGGATTGTACAATCTGCATCTACGAAATAAGTCAAATCATAACCATAAACTGTTGGTGCTGTAATTCTACGGGATACAATTTGATCTTTTGTCCCTTCTTTTACTTCTGCTGGAGCATCATCTGGAAGGACGAAATGCACATGATATCCATTTACTATTTTTTGAACTACTGTCACATCAGCATACTCAGTAGCCTTAATTGTAATTGTATAATCTCTCGTTCTTGTGAACAAACTCTTATCTAACGTAATCGTACGGTTAACTTTATCCACATTGTATTTCGATTCATCTACAGCACTACCATTGAGTTTAATGCCTGTAATAGCATTTGCCCATTCTTTATCACTGAACTCTAATACGATATCGTTCCCTAATGCATTATCAGTTGTATCTGCTGTTACGATCGATGTTGCTAAGGCATATTTCGCATAAAGTGTGATTGGTTTTGTTACAATACTTATGAAATCAAACGGCGTTGTTAACGCTTCGTCAGTGTACCATCCGATAAATTTATAACCAACTTTTGTTGGTTCAGTTGGCATTGTAACACGTGAGTCTACGATTTGCGGATCGATTGCATCTCCTCCGTTTGTTTCAAATGTAACTGTGTAACCAATGACTTGGTCTGTTACAGTCGCATCCAAATACCCTTCGGACGAAATGTTCACATTTACTTTTTGTCCAGCTGTAAATAATGATTTATCAAGTGTAATCGAACCTTTGTGTGTTACTGAATCATAAGTTATATTATAATCAGTACCCGCATTTAGTACTTTTGAACCAATGCTAACTTTCTTGATATTATTTCGCCAAGTTCCGTCATCTGTAAAGGCGATCGTAATATCACTTCCAACAATATTTCCTACGACATCCTTTGTAACCTGAGGCGGTGTTTTCATCCAAGCGATGTAGTACGTTTCATTGTTTTTCAATACCTTACCAGTTGCTGTTGAAATTGGTACATCTTGTCCGCTTGTTCCGGCTGCATCATAATAAAGGTTTGGCATCATTGAAAGGTTGCCATTTTTCACTCTTTGTGCTGCTGAAAGCATATCAATACCAAATGCTTTCCCGTTAACTAGTTTGTCACTAAAGAAACTATCGCCAGGTGAATTTAATGTGCCTCCATTTAATTCAATGTGTCGGCGATAACCTAGTTTCACATTTGGAATTTGAAGGGTTTCTCCAGTTGTTGACGTTAATGTCAGTTGATAGCCATTTGAACTTGGCGCTCGACTAAATGCAAACTTTTCACTTGGATGAGCTGTTGCATAGGCTTCTGTCGCCGTTGTGAAGGTTAACGTACCACTCCCGTCACCATTATCAACTAAATCATACGTAGTTGGATCTAACGTATACGTACTATCTGTTGTTTCAAACGTGCCATCTGCTTTCATTTTTCTGTACTTTGCGTCAATTTTTGCAATATCGCTCTTTTTCTTTAACCATGGTGTATTCGTTGTATAGTCTGGAATTTTAATCGTAACTGGGCCTTCACCAAGTACTGTACCAACAAATTTCTCACCATCTGGTTTCGACAAATCAACAGGTGAATTGTTTTGTGTGTAACTCACTTGCCATTTTGCAGCAATTTTTAAATCAGACGTTAAGATGCCAGGTGCATACCAAAAGGTTGTTAATTCATTCGTCACTGGATCAACATTATACCAACCAGCAAATGTATAACCAGGTTTGACAGGAAGCGGATTTCCACTTGAATTACTATTAAATATAGTGAATCCTGAGCTACCATATTTAGAATTGGCTGGACTGAAACCGACTGCAAATGGCTTAATTTCATTTCCACCTTTTGTATCAAACGTAATGCCATATCCAATTGGTTGAGCCGCATTTGTGCCATCTCCACCAATCGTTACCGTCGGATAGATGGTTCCATCTTCACCTTTTGAATCGATATCAAATCGATATAGCTGAGGTAAAAAGTTAGCTCCACCTGGATTGATGGCCGCTTTATACGAATTTGCGTTATTCGGATCAAGTTTTGCATCAGTTTTAAATAAATCTGCCTTAAATGTAATTTGTCCAGGTTGCGAAAGATCATAATAGTAGTTACCATTACCATCTTTTAGATCCGTAATATCTAAGCCTGTTGTTAAACCAGCTGTTTTTACAACGATTTTATTGATTCCATTTCGCCAATTTGCATCATCAGCAAATGTATAGTTAAACGTAATATCGTTTCCAATATGGGCTTTTGCTGGATCAGTAACCATTGGAATGGTCGGAGTTGGAATCGGCACTGAAGCAATTGTAAAGCTTGTCGTGACTGGTTGATAGCCATCAGAAGAGATGCGAACCGTGTACGTGCCAGTCGTATTAATTAAGGAACCGTGTAACGTTAATTTAGCAGGCAAATATACAGTCCCTTTATTCGGGTCAAATGTAGCAGTTCCTTTTGTCATCCATACAGCTGGATTGGTTGTATTTGGTACAAATGCATCCGTTACGTCAGTGAAATTTCCACCTATTCCTAATTCAACCTTTGTAATCGCATCTCGCCATACCACATCATCTAACATGACATTGCTCGTTGGGATGAACGAAACGGTCGAACCATTTTTCAAATCTTGTAAAGTTGGTAATTGTGTGACAGATGTTTTTTGCACTGGACCAGCAAAGTTTAGCTTTGCCATTACTTCACCTAGACCATTACCAGCAGATAAGTCATAAGTTTTCACTTTTGAATCATATGAAGAATCTGTATAATTTCCTCTATTTGATGTGATAGACAGATTTTCTGTCAAAGTAAGTTGTGGTTCTGGGACTACCTTACCTGCATCAATTGCACTTTGATTTTTTTTACCAAAGTTTTTAAAGATAAAGTAAAAATCATTGTAATCAATATTACTGAAAGAGTAACTTCCAAATGAATTTAATCCTGAGAAAGCCCAGCTAATGTCATTATTCCGATGAGCAGTAGAATTTGTAAAGAATTCTGCTTTTTCCTTTGAAGGTGCTGATACACCTTTTAGAAAATCGAAATCAGCATATGCTTGAATTTCTGAAACTAAATCCTTCATATCAATTACATTATCGCCATTTACATCTCCACCAAGTAAAAGTGGTGTGTTTATAGATGCGAAATTAAAGTAAGAGCCTGATTGGTAACCGAATTTGTTGTAACCAATAACTGGCGTTGTTTGATATCCTTTGAAATGACCTGGCATATACGTTTCAATTGAATATGGTTTGTCACTTGCTTTCATTGTAATGGAATACGTACCTGTCGTTTGATTTTGGTATTGAACAGTGTTTGTGTCGCTTGCGTTATCTGTTACAAACGTATTACCATCCGCGTCTTTTGCTGTAACGAACGCGCCTGAATCCTTCGTAATATTCGTAAAACTTCCGCTTAGACTGTTTGCTCTGAAGCTTTCCGCAAACAGAGGGCCCGTCACTTGTGAGATTGGTTGTTTGACAAGTGGCATATTCGTTAAGAAAGCCGGAACGTCTGTGTCTTCTCCATCGATTATGAAGCGTGATTTTTCAACAGCGAGACTTTCGTCTATTGGGCCAACATAAGCATTCTCATCTTTATAAGTCAGATCTGCTTCTAAAATCTTCATATCTTGCGTCAGCGCACCCGCTTCAGAAATGCCAGAAATGGTTACATCGATTGCATTTTTGCCTGTGTTTTGATTTAAATATGACTGTCCAATTGTTAGTTTAGGTGTAATTCCTTTACTACTTAAATAGTTTACATACTCGTCAGAAAGCTTAATATTCGAATATTCAAGCGTATAGGAAGCTTCAATTGAAAACGTACCGCCGGCCATTCCATTTCCATTTTTCGTCGTTAGTGACACTTTAAATGGTTTTTTCGGTTCAACGACCACGTTTCCTTTGCTTTCTAGCTCTGGGTCTACTCCTCCAAAAGCTGTTAGTTTTACATAAGGAGATCCTTTTTTGATGAAGTAATATTTTTTCTTCGTTGTATACCAGTCACCTGCCCCAGCAAAGTCACTAGGATAGATAACAAATTTCATTCCTTTTGCTTTAATGTCATCAGGTGTTAAACCGAAATTAAAACGACCACTTCCATCCGTTCTAAAAATAGATGTTATAAATGGACCATCTTTATAACCAAAAACAGTGTTCTGCCCTTGATCTACAGGTGAAGGTTTAAGAGTATCGATATCTTTTAAAGTAGTTTCGCCATTATTTTTCATGACATCAATATTCGAATCATACACTGTACCATAAAATCTTTTCACTTCTTGTCCTGGATTGTATCCTGTTGGGTCGATTTCATAAATCCCTGGCTTCGAATCACTATCCATCGTTAATGTAGGAGCTTTGTAGTCTACATAAAGAGTGTCTTCTTTTGTGAATTTTTTCCCATCTTTGTCAGTTGCAATCATCTCAACTGAATAGGTACCTTCTTCAAGAATCGAAGGCGTTTTTCCGATCCCATTTTGATCAAGTGAGCCATCAAATGGTTTTGTAAATGGTAAATATCTTCCACCAACAAGCATTTGTATAGGACCATAAATAACCCCAGGACCAGCCGCACTTATATCGCTAATATTTTGTACGACTCCGATATAGTTTCCATCTTTATCCTTCAATAGAACATAGCTACTTTCCATTCCACTGTTAACAGAAAAAGTATATCCTGAACCTGGTGCTCCAATATTTGGGTTATAGTTTCCAGTATATCGCTCTGTAAGTGTCATCGCTTTGACGTCCACTTTAAAATCAATTCCTTTTTCAGCAATGGTGATTGTGAACGGAATGCGGTATGATTCGTTCGCGTCATTTGCATTCACAACATTTACATAACCTTCATACGTACCATCTAATGCGTTCGCTGGCACGGTAATCGTTGCGTTTGCTTTCACTGAGCTACTACCGTTTACACTTAAAGACGTTACATTTGTATCATCAGTCGAAAAGTCGATTTTCACATTATTTCCAGTACCTTCTCCTACTGGATTTGAACCCGCAAATTTTGTTGTAATAAACTTAGAACTTAGTTTAAATGTTTTACTTGTTGAACCTTGGTTTGTAATTGCGAACTCTTTTGATTGAACAACATCATCAGATCCAGGTTTTGCTCCTTCTCCGCGTCCATTAAATCCAAACGATAAGCTACCTGTCGTGTTATCGATTTCCGTAAATTGAGATTGCCCATCGATTGTTGTCATGCTTTTCGCTTTGTCTAATACTTGGATTTTGATGTCTGAGTGAACTGCTCGGACTGGATCGACACGTCCTGCCCCAACTTGGTACACACTATATGTTTTTGAATCCATATTGATATCTTTTGCAGTATTCATTAAAGCCGTTTTGACATCGGCCGGTGTGTAATCTGGATGTGCAGCTAGCACAAGCGCTGCAATTCCTGCTATGTGAGGCGCAGCCATTGATGTACCTGACATCGATTGATACGCATATTTATAATCTTTATTACTATTTGGTTCCCACACATCGTATGGTTGTGTTGAGAAAATGTCGACACCTGGTGCCACAACGTCTGGTTTGATGCTCCAATCTTTTACTGGTCCTGTTGAACTGAACGATGCTAATTCATCAGCAGGTTTGTAGATTGGGGCATCCAGCGTCATTGGGAACGAAATCTTTGCGTTCCCGGGGTCGGCTTTGATTGCGTTAACGAGTGCTTCACCTTGTGCTTGTGTAATCGAAACACCATAAATATTGTCACCGCTAACCCCTAAGAAGTTTGGAATATAACCTTGGGTTTCTTCATCAGCTTGGTTATCCCAAATAATCATACCTTTTGCCCCGGAAGCTTTCGCATTGGCCATTTTCTTAGATAAAGAATCGCCTCCGCGTTTAACAACGGCTATTTTCCCACTCATATCTCTTCCCTTATAATCATCTTGGCTTCCTAAACCAACATCAACGATTGGAATCGACAATCCTTTGAACGCATCATCAGCGTCTGCAAAATGTTTCCCGAATAAACGTGCTTGATAAGGCGTATTACCGAATTTCAATGTTTGGACAGGAATTTTTACTGGAACGGTACTTGCACCAACCGTAATGGCAAGTGGTGAAGTTCCTGGTGATCCAAGTGTCGCGACTCCTGGACCTGCGTTTCCTGCAGAGACTGAACAAATGAGACCTTGTAATGTTGCGTTGTTAATCGCAATACTAGTCGGATAAAATGGATCATTAATGATAGCACCAAGTGATAGATTCACCACATCCATTTTATCTATCACTGCTTGTTCAATTCCACTTAGTACGGAGTCAGAAGTACCATGTCCACCCGGGCCGAGTACTCGGTAGCCATGAAGTTCAACATCTGGTGCAACACCATTTGCTGAATAAACGTCATTATTATTTGTCGTACTAGCTGCAATCGTACCTGATACGTGTGTACCGTGCTCTGTGACATAATCTTTGTAATTAGAAGATACACTTCCAGGTGAATTTTCTCTTGCTTCTTCCCAATCCGGATAAATTGTTTC
Organism: Bacillus sp. AFS041924; assembly: GCF_002577195.1. Classification (GTDB taxonomy): domain Bacteria; phylum Bacillota; class Bacilli; order Bacillales; family Bacillaceae_G; genus Gottfriedia. Next base: position 82,123 of record NZ_NULG01000016.1, on the reverse strand, counting down.
CATTGGATCATGATCATCTATTTGGATCACGTTTCCATCTGCATCAACCTTAGAATTAATAAAGTCGTGTCCTCCGTATAATTGACCGTTCTCATCGTGTGTTACTTTATATAAGTCAGGATGGTTATAGTCAATTCCTGTGTCTAGAACTCCAACTTTAACACGTTGACCTTTACGAGGGCCTGATTGAAATTTTCCTGTATGGCCTTCTGCTTGTAGTTTATCGACTCCCATTAATGAAAGTCCTGCAGTTGGTTTTCCAATCTCTGTCGCTTCGGTTGCTGTAGGTGTTTCGACTGAAGGTGTTCCTTCTTCTGCTTCGTATTGGACCACTGACCATACAGAAGCAACATCTGCCTGGCTTGCAATCGTTTCAACCATACTCGCCGGAACAGATAGCGCAACCCCGTTAAAAGAATCAGTATACTCTCTTGTGATTCGGATATTCGTCGAAACTTCTTTTCCACCAGTGATTTGCTTACCTGGTTGCGCCTTTACAAAAGCTTTAAATTTCGCATGTGCATCAGCAACTTTTTGTTTTGCCTCTGAGTAATCAGCAGCAAATGTTTGCTTGCTTGCGCTTCCTTTTGCAAGTGATTGCTTAATCATTTGAATCTTCGCTGGATCCGCTTTAAATTGAACAATTACGTCAATATTTTTTCCGCTTTTTAAATCTTTCTGATCGACGTGGATTTTTTTCGTGTTATCCGCACCAGTCAACTTATTGATGCTCGCTTTTTGTTCTGGTGTTAATCCATCCAAAATGCGGTTCACTTCATCTGCTGTAAATTTCCCATCAGATGGATTTTTCTGATTAGCATTCGACTCCGCGTGTGCAAGAATGGCACTTTGTGGTAAGACCATATTTAGCAACATCGCACTACTTAATGCAACGAGCGATATTGTTCGTTTCTTTCTTCTCTTTTTCATGTTACTCCCCCCACTTTTACTCGTCTTGATGATTAATTATTATAAAAATTAAAAATATTAAATAATAATAATCTTTGACTTAATAATACGTTAAAAAGTACTGAAGCTACATTGGGGGATTTGCAGGAAATTGTGGTTAAATGACGAACAAAAAACCTTGCTTTCGATATAAAAATTAGTTTATTTCTGTTGAAACTAGTTTATTTTTTCCGTTTTTTCAGTCCATCTGCCCAGTAATATTGACTTTTCGATAAATCATCTAAAAATAGACAATTTTGGGGGAATTTTAGCTATTTTATTTCAATCTTGATTGTGTGCTTCTATATTCCATTATTTTTTATTAAGAAAATTTACTTTGTATGGTCACTTTGGATTCCAAAAATTAAATACTTAGAAAAAATGCTATAGATTTTTAAAAATAGAGTCAGTCTTATAAGAAAATCTATTGTATATTTGAAAAGGGTTCATCAATAAGTCACCTGGTTTTGTAGAGGAATTAATATCGGATGATAAATTTTCCCTATTTCCAAAATTTCTCATCTCTGAACGTTTAGACCGAATCCGTTCTTATCTAATAGATAGAAAAATTACAGTTTTAACAGATGGGTCACCGGAATGTGTTATTCTTCCGGTCACATTTTGGGCAAATCTATCGGACTAGACCATTCGGATTTCGAACATGGATACTAGTTCAAAAAACAAGGAAAAATCAACAAACAAGACAAGGTCCAAGTAATCCATGAATTAAAGCATGAATTTTAAGTAAAGGGACTTCTAATTGCAAAAAAATCAACATGATTCTTTAACTGAGCAATAAAAAAAGAGAAATTGCCGAAACAATCTCTCTTTAAAACCATGATTAACCAGCAAGATCATTCGAAGGTCTAGCTGTTACTTCTCTACTACCTGGTTTAACAAATACCATTGCAACCATCCCTAATGTTACCGCTATTGATGCCGCAATAAACATCGCATTATAACCGTGTTTTGCAACTAAGCTACCAGTTAAGGTAGGCGCAATAATTGTAGCAAGGTTAGCGATGAAATGTGTTACACCACCAAATGTTCCAGCTTTTTTAGGCTCAGTATCTAATACTACTGTCCAATAGATCGAGTTTGGTAAATAGTTAAATGCATTACCAATACACATTAAGATTAAGACAGCAGTCGCGCTTTGTACTGTTGGAATCAGCATGAAACAAATTGCTGTAAAGAATAATGAAATCACTGTGAACCACGATCTAGCAATTCGTAAATTACCTGTTTTTCTAAGTAGTGAATCTGATATTTTACCGCCTAATAAACCTGTGAAAATCGCACCAATCCATGGTATCATTCCAACGAATCCTAGCGATGCTAATGAAAAACCAAATTCATCCTGTAAATATTTTGGTGTCCAAGTAAGTAATAAAATATTTACATATAAAAATGCAAAGTATCCAATTGCATTCATGATTAACGTAGGATTTTTGAAAAAATGGTACCACGGCGTATGATCTTGTATGCTTTTTCCACTAACTGGGTTGTTCAAGCGAATTAACTCTAGTTCCTGTTTTGTAACCCTTGGATTATCTTCTGGTAGGTTTGTAAATACTTTAGACCAAATAAACGCCCAAATTAAACCAATTACCCCAAGAATGATAAACGTCACTTTCCAATTTGTTACCGATAATAAACCAACAACAATTGGTGCAGTAATAAGCGCCCCTACAGGTGTACCTACTAAACCAAGTGCAACTGCAAACCCTCTTTCCTTTGGAGAAACCCAGTTAGCCATCGTTTTATTCATAGTAGAAAAGGTCGGTCCTTCTGCCAATCCGAAAAGTACTCTGAAAACTGCGAATCCGGCTAAAGCTGACCCACCAAATAAAGTAGCTCCTAAATGACCAGCGAATACTGTACCTAGCTCAAAAATTGACCAAGCTGTTGCGGCAAGTAACCACATAAATCTTGGTCCTTTTTTGTCAGCAAAAGCTCCACCAAATAAGGCACCGAATATATAACCATATCCAAAGTATCCTAGGATTTCACCCCAACTGATTGGACTTAATCCAAACTCTTTAATTATTTCTGCCTGTGCATATGCAATTGCACCTCGGTCGATATAATTAACGATTGTGATCATAATGATCATAAAAATGATAAAGAATCTATAATTATTTTTCATTAAAGACCGTTCCTCCTATTAAATTTTTATCAGAAGGGCCCCCCATTGATTTATCATTTTTTGCTACTAATTACACAATCTTAATACCTTTTTTCCAAACAGATTGCACATGGTTAACGCCAAATAAGTATTGTAATTCTTGATAGTTTTTTACATTCCATAATACGATGTCTGCTTGTTTTCCAACTTCAAGTGAGCCGATTTGATCTTGACGATTAATTGCACACGCAGCGTTGTATGTTGCTGCTGTTAAGCTTTCAGCAGGAGTCAGTCTCATCGAAATACAAGCAAGGTTCATTACAAGTGGCATTGAAGTTGTTGGTGAAGAACCTGGATTGCAATCAGTTGAAATTGCTACAGCTACACCTTCATCAACCATTTTTCTACCTTTTGCAGCATCTTCACGTAAATAAAGTGCTGTTGCTGGAAGAAGACAAGCTATTGTTTTCGATTTAGCCATTGCTGAAATACCTTCATCTGAAGCTTTTAATAAATGTTCAGCTGAGATAGCGCCAACTTTAGCTGCTAATTCCGCTCCACCATACGGTTCAATTTCATCAGCATGGATTTTTGGAATTAGATCATATTGTTTACCCGCTTCTAAGATACGTTCTGATTGTTCTGGCGTAAATACACCTTTTTCACAGAAAACATCATTAAATTCAGCTAGTTTTTCTTCTGCAATGATTGGTAGCATGTCGCCGATTAAGTGATCAACGAATTCATCTTCTCTTCCTTTAAACTCTTTTGGCACTGCATGAGCTCCCATAAAAGTAGGAACTAGCTCAACTGGATGCTTATCTTTTAATTTTTTCATCACTCTTAACTGTTTCAGTTCAGTTTCTAAATCCATGCCGTAACCGCTCTTACTTTCAACAGTTGTCACGCCATGTGCGATGAATGAATCTAGACGTCGCATCGTTTGCTCCATTAATTCTTCTTCAGTCGCTTCACGAGTCATACGGGCGGTCGCATGAATTCCGCCACCCGCATTCATAATATCCATATATGTTGCACCTTCAAGACGCATTTCAAATTCACGCTCTCGGCTTCCACCATACACAACATGTGTATGTGGATCAACTAGACCAGGAGTAACAAGATGGTTTGATGCATCAACTACTTCTGCTTCTTGAATTCTTTCTGCATAGCGATTTTGAATTTCGTTTGTTGTACCAACAGCTTGGATTACGCCATTTTCAATCCATAAGCTGCCATCTTCTATTAAGCCAAGTACTGACATTGCTTCTTTTGAGCGAGGACCTTTAACATCAGAAGCAAGCGTTGCTAATTGAGCTGCATTTTTAATCCAAATTGGTTTTGTCATTACTTATCAGTTCCTTTATCTAGCATTGGAATATTTACTCCTCTTTCACGAGCAGTTTGTTTAGCTAACTCGTAACCAGCATCAGCATGACGAACTACACCCATTCCAGGATCAGTTGTTAATACACGCTCAATACGTGCCGCTGCTTCTTTTGTACCATCTGCAACGATTACTACACCAGCGTGTAAAGAGTAACCCATTCCTACTCCACCACCATGGTGAACTGATACCCATGTTGCTCCACCAACAGCGTTAATCATTGCATTTAAGATTGGCCAGTCAGCTACTGCATCTGATCCATCCTTCATGCTTTCAGTTTCACGGTTTGGAGATGCTACAGAACCTGAATCTAAGTGGTCACGGCCAATTACGATTGGTGCTTTTAATTCACCACTTGCAACCATGTCATTTAAAATTTTACCGAAACGAGCGCGCTCGCCGTATCCTAACCAGCAAATACGAGAAGGTAGACCTTGGAATTCTACTTTTTCCCCAGCCATACGGATCCAGTTACATAAATGCTCATTATCAGCAAATTCACGTAAAATAGCTTGGTCAGTTTTGTAAATATCCTCGGGATCACCTGATAATGCTACCCAACGGAAAGGTCCTTTCCCTTCACAGAATTGTGGACGGATATATGCTGGAACGAATCCTGGGAAATCAAATGCATTTTCTACTCCTTCATCCTTCGCAACTTGACGGATGTTATTACCATAATCAAATGTCACAGATCCTTTTTCCATCATTTCAAGCATTGCTTTTACATGAGTTGCCATTGAAGCTTTTGAACGAGCAACATATAATTCTGGGTTTGAAGCTCTTAATTCAGCAGCTTCTTCTAATGACATTCCTGACGGAGTATAACCGTTTAATGGATCGTGCGCTGATGTTTGGTCAGTTAATACTTCTGGAATAAAGTTTCTAGCAATCATCTCTGGTAAAATATCAGAAGCATTTCCGATTAGGCCGATTGATAATGCTTTACCTTCTTTTTTCGCTTCTTCAGCAAGACGAATTGCCTCATCTAATGAATCAGTTTTTACATCTGTATATCTAGTTTCAATACGACGGTCGATTCTTGTTTCATCTACATCGATCCCGATGCATACTCCACCATTCATTGTAACAGCAAGTGGTTGAGCTCCACCCATTCCACCAAGACCAGCAGTAACTGTAATTGTACCAGCAAGTGTGCCATTAAAATGTTGTTTTGCTAATTCAGCAAATGTTTCGTAAGTCCCTTGAACAATACCTTGAGAGCCAATATAAATCCAGCTACCAGCTGTCATTTGACCGTACATCATTAAACCTTTTTTATCTAATTCGTGGAAAGTATCCCAGTTCGCAAAAGCAGGGACAAGATTTGAGTTTGCAATTAAAACTCGTGGTGCATCTGTATGTGATTTAAAAATTGCTACTGGTTTACCAGATTGAACTAATAATGTTTCATCATTTTCTAAATTCTTTAATGACTCAACAATTGCGTCAAAGCACTCCCAGTTACGAGCTGCTTTACCAATACCACCATATACAACAAGATCTTCTGGACGCTCTGCTACATCTGGATCTAAATTATTCATTAACATACGAAGAACTGCTTCTTGTTGCCAGCCTTTTGTGTTTAATTCCGTACCTCTGTATCTAACTACTTTATCTTGTGTAACCGTATTCATAATTTATTACCCCCTAGATGTGATGTTTTCAGTCTAACATGAATTTTCCGATATTTAATTATAAAATGGTGATTATTTTATAATATATTTCACCTTACTTATCTTTTAATTATATTTTTATAAACTATCTCAAATTCTATTAATTAATTAGTCTATTTTAAAAAATACTATGAAAATAATAGAGGTTTCACATCATTCACGTTGAAATTATAGATTGATTAAATCGAAGGGTGGAATCATTATGAAATCAATCATTTCTCCAATTGCAAACAAAGTTAACTACGTTTTTATTCACGTTAAGGAACTAAAAAAGTCAGTTGAATGGTATTGTAGACTCCTTGGCATTGCGACCGATCTTAGCCAGATAGAATCCCCTGTATTTAACATCCCTGTAACAGGTACAACTGGATTAACTTTAGACGACCACACTTTTGATCCGAATTACATATTTCATCCTTCAAAAAATGTGTTATTTAATTTCTACTCAGATGACATAGACCAAGCTTACCTATTTATGAAAGAAAATAATATTACAATTGTTAAAGAGATTAAACGCATTGGAGAATTTGCTTATTTTAACTTTGAAGATTTGGATGGGAATGTACTAATGATCTGTAATAGTAAATAGGACAACCAAAATTTAAGCCTGTATCATCGATTACCATTAATCGTAGATACAGGCTATTTTTAACTATTTTTATACAATTTACGAATCATTCTTATTTGACCACGGTGATTAATTTCATCCTCAAACACATGAAACCATTTAAAGTAGTTTGTAGCTTTTGTACTTCCAAATTCAGTCTGCTCATGTAACCACTCATCTGAAAGTGTATTAAATTTTAAATATGTATCTTCTCGAATCGAATTTAATAGATTAATATAATAGTTTGCATCATTACCTTTAATACTTTCCCTAGCCCCTTCATCTAAATCTAAACCTGGTAACCATTTCTTTTCTTCTTCTGAATTTAAATCTCGATTTTCAAATGTATTAAGTTGATACCAATACTCAACCCCTGCCATGTGAGTAAGTAGCATCCCAATAGAATTGCCTGCTTTAGAATGCAAATAATCAAGTTCCTCTACTGTAATATCTTTAATCGCTTCTAGAGTTGTATATCTTACATAATTCATCATTGAAATTAATGTATTAAAATCTCCTTTTACACCATCTTGTTCTCCGACTAAAAATAATTTATTCCATTCGTTCATAGTTGTAACTCCTTTTATTAACTTACAGATCGTTTTCACAGACAATATCTGTTCTATCTCCTAAATTATCGCAAGTATTAGTTTTAAATATTTTGGATCTTCCTCTTTAAAAATCTCCCCAGCCTTCAACAAATATGCTCTCAATAAATATTCCTTTGCTTTTTCTTCATCATGTGTTTCAAATAAAACCTGCCCCAATCTCAATAATAGATATGGGTTGTTCAAGCCTCCAGGACAATTAAATGCATCGTAAAAATAATTCTTTGCTTTAGAATAATCGTTTAAATAAAAATAAACGTCCCCGATTGATGTTAGAATCCAAGCACTAGCTTCCCACGTAAATTTAGGCTTAGGTATTATTTCTAATGCCTCTTTAAACTTTTTAATGGCACCATCAAAATCTTGTGCTTCAAATAAAGCATTAGCTTCCTCAGAAAGTTCTACGATATGTTCATAAGTTACTTCTTTAAGTTCCATAAGCTCTCCTTTATTTTTGTATTATAGTTTGATGGTTATTGATTACAGTTTTCCTAAAAGAAATACTATAACAATCTAGCGTTTTTCTCCTTACTGCTTCTAATAAAAGACTTTCTAGTCCTATAAACCAGATCGATAAACTAAAGGCGTACATCCTTCAAGCATTTTAAACTTTGCATTAAAATAGGATTGGTGGGAATAGCCACTTAATCTTGAAATTTCATCTAATGGCAGGTCCGTTTCATCTAATAATCGTTTAGCTTCTCTTATTCGCACCTCATGGAGTGTGTCTCTAAACGATTGACTTGATTCAGCTGCAAATCGACGGCTTAGTGTACTTTTATTGATTCGAAGTGTATCCGCGCAATCTGTTAAACTCCAACCCGCATCCCAGTAATTCGATTCAATTAACTCCCGTGTTTTTTCAACTAGTGTACGGTGGCCTTCTTGTAAAGCATCATGCCCCTGTAGTAATAGACTTGTTGTAAAATCTAACAATTCTTGAACAATTTGATAAATGATTGGGCCATGAACAATTTTTTGGAAAATATCATAATAAATTCCTTCCCATGATGCATTTTGGAGATTATTCGATTTCATATATCTTCTTATTTGTGCAAGTACGCTTGTTAATCTGATTCGAACAATTTCTGGATCTGGATAAGGCTGTTGAATTGTTAAAAATTCCCGTTCCATCCAATCTCGAATTGCTTTTGCGTCTCTTTTTTCTAACATTTCAATCCAATGACGTTGCTCTAACGGTGTAAGGAATGGGTCCTTTTCTTGAAATGGCATTGCCTCATTTTCCGCCAAAATAATATCATAACCTTCAAAGAAGATTCTTCGTGTTAGCTGAAGTGTTTGTTCGTAGATATTTTTTAATGTTTCTTCCGGAGAACCGACCTTCATAACGATTGCGAGTGGCTCATCCATCATTTCCTTCCACCGAGCAAGAAATGCATTATATTCGTCCTGTAATAATACTTCTTCATCAGCTTCATGCACACATAATATAAATTCTGATAATACGAATAGACGATTTTTCCCCGTAAATGGATTTCGTTCCAATGCTTTATACACAAGTGGAAGCGTGCCTGAGTTTGGTGTCAAAAAAGCAACCATAGTAATTGGGCCATCGTACATTCGATCATTCAGAAATAGGTCCGGATAATCTATGTTAAAAGAGTTAATTTCTACATTAATATTTCTAGTAAAGGATCTTTCTTTATTACGAATTTGATAACGTAATTGTTGTATATGCTTAATTAAATCAGTGGGCGAAAAAGGACGAAATAATACATCCTCCGCTCGATACTGTAATGCAAGATAGGCAGTTTGAAAGATTCGTTCAGATGAAATGCCTAACCAGCGAATTGAAAACTTTTGGATTAAATCACCAAATCTTTCACTTTCATTTTTCCAGTTGTCCATATCAAATATGACCAGTTCGGGCTGCTGTTTTTGAATAGCCTTTTCAAATTCTCCCATTGTTTTCCACGAAACAAGGGTAATACCAGTAAAGTGCGATTCCACGACCCATCGAATCCCTGAAGCCTCTAGCTCATCTTTTGCAACTAAATGAATTTCCATCGTGTTTTTCACCTTCACTTCTAGCTTTTTCTAACATAATAGCAAATTTATTTTGTTTTTGCAGAAAAAAAACTATTAAAAATTCAAAATTTTTATTAAATAATTTTGGGTAGTTTTTTTGAGTTTATAAAATAAAAAAATAGACTACACACATGGTAATAGTCTACAAGCGTTAAACAAACTTATACAAACCACTTCTTACGTGGGACAGCATAATATTCCCCCGCTACAAGCTCTTGCGGTACAGCTTTTTCAATTCTTGCCAAATCCCCTGCACTTAAGGATAATTTGGTCACATCTACTGTTTCTCGGAGCTGAGTTCTTTTTCTAGCTCCAATCAAAGGAATAACGTTTTCTTGCTTAGAGAGTACCCACCCAATAGCAAGATGGGAAACAGGTACTTGTTTCTCAAGTGCAATTTCTCGCAAGGCTTCAACAAGCATTAAATTCTTTTCTAGATTTTCGTTCATAAATCTAGGAGCCTTCATTCTCTTATCATTTGAACTTAACATACGCTCTTTTGTCCACGCTCCACTTAATAATCCTCTTGAGAGTACTCCATAAGCTGATAATGATATTCCCAATTCCCGTAGAGTAGGTAAAATTTCTACTTCTATTTCTCTATTAAATAGCGAGTATTCAGACTGCACCCAGCTTAGTGGATAAATTGCATGTGCACGGCGAATTGTTTTAACGCCTACTTCAGATAGGCCTATGTGACGTACATAACCTTCCTTTACTAAATCACTAATCGCTCCAACCGTTTCTTCAATTGGGATATTTGGATCAATCCTTGCTGGTTGATATAAATCAATATATTCTACACCAAGACGCTGTAAAGTATATTTAAGAAAGTCTTTAATAGCTTCTGGTCTGTTATCTTCTACTCCATATTTGTCACCAGCTGAATGATGCTTACCATCAAACTTAACAGATATAAATATATTTTCTCTACTAGCCCCTAGAAGAGCTTCTTTAATTAATAATTCATTATGACCATTACCGTAAAAATCTCCTGTATCAAGAAGTGTTATACCACTTTCGAGTGCTTCTTGAATTGTCGCTATACTCTCCTTACGATCAGCTTCCCCGTAAAGCCAAGACATTCCCATACACCCAAGACCAATCTCAGAAACGAATGAACCATTTTGTCCAACTTCCCTTTTTTTAATAAATCTCCCCCCAAACTCTCTTTTTTCTATACTTTATCACTTAGATTTATTTTTGATTATATGGTGTAACTGGAGGCATAATATGCACTTTTTTATTCGGATAGATTCTTGCAATTACAGTAGATTGGGATAGTCTTTTAATATCTTTTCCTGGTAATTCCATAGACACTCCATTCAGCGCAGTCTTATAAACATGCCTAATTGTATATGGTACATGTTGATCCTCCAGGAGAGTTTTTAATTCCTCTTGAAATTTCGCATGACTTTCCTCTACTTGCTTAGTCGCTTCTTCCAAAGTAAGTTGTTTTCCAGCTGCCTCTGCTTCCTTTACAGCTACTACAGCAGGCTTTGTTTTGAACTCAATAATAATCGAAGTCATTGCATTCGTTGAAAAATCAATCGATGGATCCACATAAAAAGAAGGGTTCATTGTTTCCTCTGCCACCTTTGTCTCATCTTTATTTTTAGTCGTATTAATTGCATTCCCATTACATCCAGCCATGATAAAAAGCATGACAAGAAATAAAATACTTCCTCTATAAAACTTCTTCATGTTTACTACATCCCCTTCTAGTACTGATTAATAAAAAAAGACAATCTATCAGGATTCTATCCTTTAGAGTGCCCTTTCAAACATTACTTTGTGCAGTTAAACTAAACTTAGAAGAATTAAACATTTCTTACATCCTATTATGATCATTCAAAAATTCAATATGATAATTAATGGTCCTTAAATATTGTTTTGTCGTGTCCTTGGAAAGACTTTTAATCCTTTTTAACATGTGGATACTTAATACTTTCTCATTATTATATATTCTATATTTTTTCAAAGTTGAAAGTCTATGATTATATTGACTTGCTTTTACTTCATTTAAATTTTTTACATTTATCAGATAATCTGTAAAGTTCATAATTGCCCCTCCTACTAATATAGAACAACGATTTTTAGTAAAAAGAACTAGTCCTATTATTAAAAAATTTCTTAGGACTAGTTCTTTGTAACATTCTATTTAGCATGTCTACATTTTATTCGCTTTAAAGTTTTATAAAAATAAAGACCCCTCTAGCAGACTACCTTTGCTCTCTACCAGAAGGGTTTGACTCATATATTAATTTAATTAATCCCTAACTCTACTTTAATATCATCAATTGTTTTACCTTTATATTTTTTAACCGGTTTTGGTGCATCCTCAACGGTTTGATTTTGCTTTAAATAATTTTTCTCAAAGAAAACAAAATCTTTTGCATCAACGATATTATCAAAATTAATGTCTGCGCTTCGTTTATTCGTACCCCAATATGTTTCGATGTATAGTGCATCCTTTATATCAATTACATCATCTTTGTTTACATCTCCTGCAATTGGAGTATTAAAGCTTATTCCAGGATTCCAGTGTGCAGTTGGCATACCTTCATCATTTAAAAAGCCAACGTGGAAGGGCACATTCATTGTAAAATGACCAGGAATATCAAGCGAAGCTCTCATTTCTTCAGTGGTAACTGGTAATTTTTCTACAGTTGGTGAACCAGATGAAGAAATTACCCCTGGATAAGTATTTCCATTTTGGTCTTTTACAGAAAGAACTGCACCAATATTGGAAGGGTCTACTCTCCAGTTTTCTCTACCTTCTCTTTTCAATGATTCTGGAACTCCAATACCTCCAGTAATTTTTGAATTGGTTGGTTTGCTCCAAATTGGTGTAATCGCTGAAACCATTGAAATCGCTTGGTTCGTATCATTTACGTATGATGCTGTTGGTGTTCTGAAAGTTGATAACAGATTATATGCATCATTTTTTACATTTAATGTTACTTCCGCAAATGGTACATCACCTGTCACTTTTCCATCAGTCAGATCAACGTTAACATTTAAATTAGTATAAGAACCTGATGGTACTGTAGTTGTTGTAAGTTTAGCAGATCCAAATTTTTCGATTGCTGGATTCAGTTTGACATCTACAATCTGTAGTTGACTACTAGTAAATCCAAAGCTAGTGGCTAGTTTTTTCGCATCTATTAGATTACTAGCTGTTAACGTTAACTTAACATTTTCACCTTGATTGACAATTTTTTTATCAACACTTCCATATACAATTGGTGTGCCTTCTTGAATAAATGTATAGTATTTAAATCGGTCACCGTTCGCTGCTGAATTATATCCTCCAAGTTCAACATTGAAACTCTTTGCAGTAATTGGAATATTGTATGAGAAATTACCATCTGCATCAACATAAAACCCATTTGTAAACATTGAACTATTATTTTTTTCCATAACAAAATTCCCAGATTGATCGATCGAAATGCCTTGCTTTTTATAGTCATCCTGTGTTTTATCAAATACTCTACCCTTAATTGGATAAGATGTCGTACCAAGCTTGTACTCAACAACACCTTCATCTAAATTTGTTGTAAATTTAGGACTTGTAATATCAATTATAGAATGGTCTTCCATCGTAAATGTTTTACCTTCTCGATTAGTACCAATTATTTTAACTTTATAATGTCCCGGGCCATACGGTATTTTTACTTTTGTAGATGAAATAGGTTGCTTTTTATTTCCTGTGAACGGTAAATAATATCCAGTAAATGCTCCATCAATATAATAATCTGTGTTTTCATTGTACTGAGCTGTATTTACTATTCCTAAATAGCCAATCTCTTTATCTGTTTCACCGTCGAGTAGGACAAAATCAATTGTTTCCATACTTGATCTTGCATTAAAAACAACACCAGTTGCATAATTTAATAAAGGATAATAAATACCATAATCAGAAGTCATCATCTTGTTGTATGTAGCCATTGAATTAAAGCCCTCTTCTACATAATGAACGCCAAATGGAATTTGGTATTGTTCAGTTGGATCCGCATTATTTGTAAAAACAATATAACCTTCGTAAATTCCTTTTTCCGCAGTTTTTGGAATGTTTAAATTCAATTTTATTGATTTTGAGCTAATGGCATTTAACTTAACTGATGTTGGACCTGTAATCGTCACATCATTTTTCGCAGCATCTTTTGAACCTCTAAGTCCAGTTTGAAACTTTGCTTCAATGCTAAATGTTTTCGATTTTTCACTTCTATTTTTCAACGTAATATTACGCGCAGAAGTGTGATCCTTCTCATTAAAGCTAATCGAACCGAAACTCATTGCACCAGTTAACTCACTAATTGATTTTTCTTTTCCATCGATGATAGTTGGTGTTTTATCTACAACACTAATTTCAACATTTGAGTGAATTGCTTCATAAGCATCTACTCTTCCACTACCAATCTCATAAACACTGTAATCTTTCGATAATGGATCAGCCGTGTTCATTAAAATTGATTTAATGTCTGTTGGTTGTAAATCTTTATTTGATTCAAGTAATAATGCAGAAACTCCTGCAACATATGGAGTTGCCATAGATGTACCAGATAATCGTTCATAAGCTATTTTATAGTCTTCCGTTTTCGTTCCATCAGCTGTTTTATTATTAACATAAAACGGAACAGTTGAAAGAACTGCAACACCTGGACCAGTAACCTCTGGTTTAATATCATAATTCACTCTTGAAGGACCTTTAGAACTAAATACTGCTAATTCATCATCTGGCGTCTTTACTTTTGTAAAATCACCAAATGTAAAGTCTGTATCTCCTGCTTTCATTGCTGCTAAGATTGCCAAACCGTCCTCATATGAAACTGAAAAACTAGGAATTGCGTTTATCGATTCCCCTAAATATGCTTGAATAAGTCCTTCTGCTTTATTTACTTCATTGTTATAAATAATAACTCCAAATGCGCCCTTACTTTTAGCCAACTTAATTTTATCTACGAAGGCAGTGTCTCCACGAGAGATAAATGCTATTTTACCATTTACATCTTTTCCGTTGTAATCCACTGCTTTGCCAAGTCCAACGTCTACTAATTTAAACGTCTTACCTTTTAATGATGGTAAGTCATCTATATAATTTCTTGCCATTTCTCTTACATCATAATGATTGCCATTTTGTAATCCTGTAAATTGAAACATATTAATAGCAGTTGATGAAGCACCAACAGTTAATGCTAAAGCAGCAGCACCCGGAGAACCCAGAGTATACATTTGATCCCCACTATTACCTGCAGCTACTACAGTTGTTACACCAGTTAATACTGCATTGTTTACTGCCACGGATGTAGCATAAATAGGATTATTAATCGATGCCCCTAACGACATATTAATTATGTCCATCCCATCCGCTACTGCTCTGTCTAAAGCAGCAATAATATTAGCAGTTGTCCCACTACCATACGGTCCTAATACTCGGTAGGCATATAGCTCTGCATCAGGTGCCGCCCCAAGAGTTTTATATTCGCTATCAGCTACGCCACGACCACCGATGATTCCAGCAACATGTGTACCGTGTTCTGTATAATATGTACTTGAGTTAACAATTTCTTGCTTCCCTGATTTTTTCCAATCTGCATATGTTGTTTCCATCGGATCATTATCATTGTCTACAAAATCATATCCGCCTTTATAAGCATCCTTTAAATCTGGATGGTTATAATCGATTCCTGTGTCTAGTATACCTACTTTAATTCCTTTTCCCGTATAGCCTTCAGCGTGTAAATGGTCTAAGCCGTCATAAGGAGAATAATTGGCGACATTAAACTCATCTGCCTTTAACTGATCATTATTTTTCTGTTTGTTTCGGTGGATCAATCGAGAACTTTTCATTGTTCCAAATCGTTTTAACAGCTTTTGATTTTAAAAGGTTCTTAATTTGATTCGCTGGCAAACTCATCGCCACACCATTAAACGCATGTTTATATGAACGATTAATTTTAAAATGTACTTTTGATCTTTTTTCATCAACTAAAACTTTACTTACATCTGCCTGGAAATCCTCGTGATCTTTCTCTACTAGTTTAGTTGCCTCAGCTTCAGCCAAATTTTTTCCGTCTACACTTGCTTCAACTCTCGCTATCTTCACAGGTTTATTAGCAAATTCAACAATAACATTTGTTTGTACATTTGAATTTAAATCAATATTAGAAGAAATTTGTAGACCTTTCGATTCATTCGTTGTCAGTTCATTTAAAGCCGCAATTTGAGTTGGTGTTAAATTTGCAAGAATATCCTCAACTTTTGAATCACCAACAGCTTTAGAAGCATGTCCGACATTTCCTAAAGAACTCAATATTAAGCTCGAAGATAAAGCTACAACAGTCATACCTTTTAGCAATTTTCTTTCAAGTAAATTACTCCCCATTTTCTTCCTCCAAATTTCTATTTTTTTCGATCTTCTTTAATTATTCTGAAAATTCACCCTACATTCAAACGAGTTATTTTTATGTGATTAAATCAATACTTTATAACAAAAAAGACAATTTTCGACTAGTTTCTACAGAAAAATCAGAGAGAAATTGCGCACTTTTTTAGAGTTTTTTAAGTATGTTTCGATATAATATTTGAAACCGTAATTAACTTGCTCCTTCCTGAATGCGCATACAAAAAATCCTACTGAAAAATTAACTTTCAGTAGGATTTTTAGATTAGAAATATAGTAGATTAGTTTACAGTAGGGAAACCAAAACCTGATGCATAATCATCACCAGTTGCTGCACCTGTCCCTCCTAAAATATCATTATTTTTGGCTCTGTTTTGTATGGCTGCTCGTAATTGTGCAACAGAATAACCAGAATTCTCAGACCATATTTTTGCTGCCAAACCAGAAATATGAGGAGTAGCCATTGATGTACCACTAATCGTATTATAGCCTCCATTATACCAAGTTGATAGAACGTCACGACCTGGTGCAGAAACTTCTACATCACGCTCACCAATGACATAGTCACCATCTGTATTTGGATTTCCTCGCGAAGAGAAATCAGCAACACGATATGTGCCATTTGCTTTTACGTTTTCAAGAGCAGCAACAGCAACGGCTTCCGGCAATGCGCCAGGATATCCTATCGTATTAGGAGTTGGTCCATCATTTCCAGCTGCAGCAACTATTAGTACACCCTTGTTATAAGCATAAGTTACAGCACTAGATATTAAACTGTCTTTTACACTTGACCCTAAGGACATTGAAATAATCGTTTTTACCCCTAAACTTGTTGATTGATCAGCAACATGACGAATCGCTGCGGCTATATCATCTGAATAGCCTGACCCTCTATTATTTAATACTTTATACGACCATAATTTCGCTTCAGGAGCTACGCCATAAATTCCTTGACCAGAACCTCCATTGGCAAGTACTGTTCCAGAAACATGGGTACCGTGTCCATTTTTATCTACACAAGAATTATTTACTAAACTCGATTTAGCCTGACTAAAGTCTTTGCATTGTTCAACATTACTAGCCAAATCAGGATGCGTTTTATTAACTCCAGTATCTAGTACTGCAACTCTTATACCACTTCCTCCTGATGTTGTAGTAATCCCATCATTTTTATAGATTGCTTGAATCCCCCAAGGAGTTCGAACACTTGGAACAGCTGTTGCTGCTAATTTAGTTCCTTCATTTTTTTCAAGTGTTATTTTATGTACAAGCTCTACTTTTAAATTTTTATTCTTTTGAAGTGCTTCATACTGTGCTGTAGTTACCTCAGTTGAAAATCCTAGATTCTTTAAGTCCCATCTAGTTCCATAACTTCTTTTTGCATTTTCTTTTGCAGTTTCATTCGTTGAAGTAATAAAAACACGTATTTTTTCAGAGTTTTCGACAGCTTTAGCATTTGATGTATAAAAAGGTGAAATTAAACTTCCTACCAAAACTGAACTTCCTAACAACTTAAACCATTTCATCAAAAAATCCTCTCCCTTTTTATTAGAATAGAAATTACGACGAATGTGTTGAACTTAAGAAGTAAAAGCTAAAAACTCTTCCTCCCTCCGTAGTTTTTATTAACGAAAATCATTTGAATTTATATAATATGATACTCGTTAATCCAAATACAAACGAACCGCAAAAAGATTTAATAATAAAGAAAAGGATTATTATGCAATTTTTATCTACTAAATAAGTATTAGAAACATAATTAAGCTAACTTTATCGATTTCCAAACATTTACGCTTGTGCCATACTAACTATTTTTTCTATTTTAATTTCAGTAATTTTTCCTCTATCCCCACAGCCAACTTCTCAAATTCCTGTACAAAAACAAAAGACCTTTCCATTACGGATAGATCTTTAAATAGAAGTTTTATTCTATAGGACTCATTGTCACAGAAAAAACATAACTTTGATATTTATCGCATCCTTTATAACTATATTTCAATCCATCTTTTGTAAATGCTCTACCATCTTCTTGAAAACCTAAATCATGTAAAACATCTATTATTGAACCGTTTTCGTAGTCTTTTCCAACACGGAATTCGATACTCAAACTAATCACCCTTTTATATTTTTTTATTTATTTTGGTAATTGTTGGGTGATTTTATACTAAGGGTTCACATTATAGGCGAAGTATTTAGTAAGAAAAGCGATCAAAATATGTACTATATTCATAAGCTGTGAACTTTGTTCATAAAGTACTGACTTTGGTGCGTAAATCAGTGTGTTTTGTTCATGCTTTTATGTATTGAAAGATAGCGGATTCGATATTTGAAAAATCGAACACAATGTGAACTTTATTGATAAAGTAGTGAACTTCGTTGATATTTTAGTGATTCTCGTTGATATATCACCAAGTTTCGTTGATATAGTGCTAGAACTTGATATTGATCCTTATATTTGGCTCTAATATTGCGAAGAGCGCGTGTAATTATCACTAACCCACTATTATTTATTGCAAATTCATAAAACTTGCGCCAATCAACGAATTAAAAAATCCAGAAGGATCATTCATTTCCTTCTGGATTTTTTACCTCAGTATTCCTACTCCTAATTTATTTCAATCCTAACTCAGTCAAAATACTTTCCAAAGTAGCACCCTTATAAGATGTTTTAACCTTAGGGGCATTCGGTACAGAGTTATTTCTCTTTCCGAAGTTTTTCACTACATAATTCATATCTTTAGCATCAACAACTTTATCGAAGTTGAAATCTGCTGATGATTTATTAGTTCCCCAGAAAGTTTGTAATTGAAGTGCGTCCATTACATCGATTACATTATCTTTGTTCGCGTCTCCGGCAGTTAATCTTGGTGTAACATAGCGTAAAGTTCTACCTACCGTTTCCCCTCGGACTTGATCTGATAATGTGAATTGTACATTTTTTGTAAAATGACCAGGTACATCGACTGTAAATGTATATGGTTTGTTATCAGCCTTGATCCCGTTAATAGCAAATGCACCATTTTTTGAAGTTAGTGGTACATTATAATTTGTTTTTCCATCATATGAATTAAGGGAAACTTTCGCACCAATTTGAGTTTGATCAATACTATAGTTCATTTGATTCGTATTCGGATCGATTACACCTTCTAACTGTAAGTTACCATTGAAATAAGATACTTTCGATGTGAATACATAATTTTCAACATACGAATTGATAGTTTTTGTTTCTACACCTGATTGATCAATTGCATTTGCTGATGATGCACCAAATGGAACACCTATTGAACTTTCTTGATCCAATGTTTTTAAATCGAAGTTTAACAATGCTAAGTCTTCTGGTAATGCCTTATCACCTAAGTAAGTAAAGTTTACTGTATAGTTCGTTGTGTACGCAGAAGCTTGTGAAGAAGATACGGAAATTGTTGCATCACCATATTGCTTCACTTCATCATTTACTGTAATATTTTCAATTTTACCTTGTTTTGTGTTCGTTCCAATTACGATTTTTGCTTGTTTTAAATTTATAATATTATTTGATCGTACTGTGTAATTGATTGAATCACCAGTTGTTGCTCTCTTTTTATTTGCTTTAAAATAATAATAAGGCGTTGTATTTTTTGTAAAGACTACATGGTCTGTTGGAGTTTGATTTCTTGCTGTATCAAATGTGTAATATCTTACATCTAACCAAGGAACTTTATTAGAAACAAACATTTGCTCTTTAAAATTCCCATCTATATCAGTGTACACCGGTGCATTTGGGAATGGTGAGTTATAGAAAAACACGATTCCATTTTGAGACTGGTCGACATTTATTCCATATCGTTTCGCTTCGTCTACTTCTGGATCGTACACATTAAATGTGTAGTCATATAGCATTTCACCATTTGAATCTAGTTGACTATCAGAATATTCAACTACTTTTTGTTCTAATGAATCAAAGCTAGTTGTCACAGTTGGGTCACCGGATTCGAATAATAAATCAGGCGCAGAAGAGAATGTTTTGCCAGAAGCATTTGTTCCAATAAATCGTAATTTATAATGTCCTTTTGGAACTAGGGCATTTTCAGCACTAATGGGGTTGTTAGGATCTCCTGTGAAAGGATAATACACACCTTTAAATACTTGTTGTGCTAGATATTCGATATTTTCTTTTAATTGACTACCATCATATGATCCAATGTATCCAACATCCTCACCTGTAGTTGCATTTTGTAATACGATATCTACTGATTTCATATGAGTTTGTAATGTCAAATAAGCAGTAACAGTTGGAAGTGCTGTAGCAGGAAAGAGAATTTTATCTGTAAAGATTGGATTGAATAGTCTAGCAGATAGTCCTTCTTTAACAACTCGTCCACCAAATGGAATTTGATAAGTTTCGGTTGGGTCTGCAGTATTTGTAAATGTAATAGATCCTTCATATGTTCCTTTTTCAGCTGTTTTAGGAATCTTTAAGTCAAACTTTATTGTTTTCTGGCTAATTCCATTTAATTTAACAGATGTAGGGCCCGTAAGTGTTACATTGTTTTGAGACGCATCTTTTGATCCTCTTAATCCAGTTTGGAATTTCACATCAACACTAAATGTTTTCGCTTTTTCACTACGATTCTTTAAATTTATCGAACGTGAATCTGCAATATCTTGATCATTAAACGCAAATGAACCAAAGCTAATAGCACCTGTTAATTCTTTAATTGATTTTTGTTTCCCATTAATAATCGTTGGTGTTCGATCCACTACTTGTAGTTCTACATTCGAGTGGATTGCCTCATAAGCATCAACTCGTCCACTTCCAACCTCAAATACGCTATAAGCTTTTGATAATGGATCTGCTGTATTCATTAAGATTGACTTTACATCTTCCGGTTTTAAATCTTTATTTGTTTGAAGTAATAAGGCAGATACACCTGCTACATAAGGTGTTGCCATTGATGTACCTGATAATCTTTCATACGCGTATTTATAGTCCTCTGGCTTTGAACCATCAGCAGTTTTATTGTTCACATAGAATGGTACTGTCGAAAGAATTGATACACCAGGTGCAGTTACTTCTGGTTTAATATCGTAATTAACACGAGACGGACCTCTAGAGCTAAATGACGCTAATTCATCAGAAGCTGTCTTTAGTTTCGTAAAATCACCGTATGTGAAGTCTGATTTACCAGCTTTAATAGCTGCTAAAATTGTATTACCTTCATCATTTGAAACCGAGAATGCAGGAATCCCATCAACTGATTCACCTAAAAATGCTTGAATTGCACCTTCAGCTTTGTTTGCTTCGTCATTGTACATTATTACGCCAACTGCGCCTTTTGCTTTTGCATTTTTTATTTTATCTATTAATGCAATTGTTCCACGTTTAACAAACGCAATTTTACCGTTAACATCTTTTCCATTAAAGTCCGCTGGATTAGCTAAACCAACATCAACTAGTTGGTATGTTTTACCTTTTAATGTAGTTAAATCATCAGCATAATTTCTTGCTAATTGTCTTATAGAATAATTCTTACCGTCCTGTACGCCTGCATATTGATAGACATCAAGTGCAATTGATGATGCACCTACTGTTAAAGCTAATGCTGCAGCACCAGGTGAACCTAATGTGTCCATTTTGTCTCCACTATTTCCAGCAGCAACAACCGTAGTAACGCCACTTAACACTGCATTATTTACGGCAACTGAAGTCGGGAAAAGCGGATCATTTAATGTAGCTCCAAGTGACATATTAATGACATCCATCCCATCACTTACTGCTCGATCTAATGCTGCAATTATATTATCACTCGTTCCGCTACCATACGGGCCAAGCACACGATAAGAATAGAGATCTGCTTCCGGAGCTACACCTAGCGTTTTAAATTCATTATTTCCAACTCCTCGGCCACCAATAATTCCTGCAACATGTGTACCATGCTCTGTATAATAAACACTTCCACTAACTATTTCGGATTTCCCCGATTTCTTCCAATCTGCGTATGTCGTTTCCATAGGATCATTATCATTGTCGACGAAATCATATCCACCTTTATATGCGTCTTTTAAATCTGGATGATGATAGTCGATTCCCGTATCTAAAATTCCAACTTTAATTCCTTTTCCAGTAAAACCTTCTGCATGTAAACGGTCCAGTGCATCATACGGTGTATAATTCCCAACATTTGCTTCATCAGCTTTTAGTTCGTCATTTTCTTTAGGTGGATCAATTTTGAACGTCTCGTTACTCCATACTTTTTTAACAGCCTTTGATTTAAGTAGATTCTCAACTTGATTTGCTGGTAATGTCATCGAAACACCATTAAATGCACGTTTATATGATCGGTGAATTTTATAACTTACCTTTTTAGTAGTTTCGTTATTTAATAATTGTGCTACATCCTTTGTAAAAGTCGTATGATCTTGATCAATTAAGTCTGACGCTTTTGATTCAGATAATTCTTTTCCTTCAATTGTCGCCTCAAGTCGAGCTATTTTTACTGGCTTATTTGCAAATTCAACGATAACATTTGTTGGTTCTGCAGATGATTGATCAATTTCTTCTGATATTTGAGGCCCTGTTGAATCACTAATTTTAATTTGGTTCAGTGCCTGTCTTTGTTCAGGTGACAATTTAGCAAGCAAATCTTCCGTTTTTGAAGCGCTTACAGCTTTTGAAACAGTTACTCCTTGTCCTAGTGTACCAATTACAAAACTTGACGATAAAGCGAATAAGGCCAACCCTTTTCCGATTTTCTTACAATTCCCCATTAATACCATTCCTTCCTCCTAGTCACAATTAATTACCTGAAAGATCTATTTGAAATACGTACATGAACATTAATTTTGTTATGAAAGTAATTCATTTAGTAATCTTTACAATGTTAATTATTAAGACTATTCAGAATTCGGTCAATTGGGTTAAAGCCAAGGCGTTTTCTCAATACTTATGACACATCCGAAGATTATTCGACTCTTATCTACATAATTGTTTATAAACTTTATAAGTAAAATTAATAAAAAAATAAGAAAATTAGTTCTGAAACTTATTAAAAATTTTTAAAAGATTTGTTCTATTGATCTAAATTACCAAATAAAACCTTGAAAGAGATTAGGAAAATTGGAGGGAACTAAAGATCGCCGTTCAAATTTTATTGAACAAGAGGTAACTTAAATTCAAAAATTACTTCAATTAATGTTTTAAAGCGTACTTTTTCTCCACCAAGTATCGAAAATTTATGTAGAGACGACTCAACCTAATTTAGTCAATTGAACATTTTTATCAACATTAAGTGGTTGAATAATTGATAAAGTTTCATTATTCCATACTTTTTTACAGTTTTTAATTTAATAGATTCTCAACCTTGTTAGCAGGTAAATTCATTGATAAATCATTAATATTATACTTATATGAACGGTTTATTTTATACTTTATTTTTTTGCCATAGTGTTCGATTAGCATTGTTCTTACGTTCTTTGAAAAGACAGCATGATCTTGTTAGGCTAATTTGTAGCATTTGTTTCCTATGTACTCCCTGTCCAAGTGAACTGAAATACATCTCGATGTTCAATTAAATATAGCGAATCCTTTTACGACTATGCTATGTACTTTATTAGAACTCATTACCTTTCTCCTCATTTCATTTAACTGAGAAAGACAATTGTAATTTACTAAAATAATATATTATTATTCAATTCTCTTTAAATTATTATCAAAATTCAGACAATTCTAAATTGAGTTAATTTTAACTAAATTTTCTAACGTTTTTAATAATTTTCGAGCGGTTTTTGCCATTTTTTAACTTAAATTGATACAATTTGACTATTTTAATGTTTAATCATTAAATTTTTCTCGATATATTCTCTTATTTCTCCTTAAAAAAACGTAAAGCAATGTCGATTTTTGTTAATTGTAAAACTAGATTAGCAGATGATACGATGAATTCCTCAATACCACATTTGTTAACCAAGGGAGGAATTTTAGTGAACAAAAAAGTTTTAGCGGTTGGATTATCTGTAGGGTTGGCGGCAAGTAGTTTAGCAGTAACAAATACATATGCTGCTCCAAAAAATGTATTATCAAGTTATAAATACAACAAAGCGGTAGGATCTCCAGAGTTTGTTTCTGGAAAGTTGACAAAACCATCATCTAAGAATGCAGTTGACGTTGTACATGCGTATGTCAATGCTAACAAAGATAAGTTCAAGCTAGGTTCGAAGTCTTCTAAAGAATCACTTACTGTTCAATCAAGCAAAAAAGATTCGTATGGTACCGCACTTCACCTACAACAAGTTTATAATGGTGTACCTGTTTTTGGATCTACTCAAACTGCTGTAGTTGGTGACAATGGTACACTAACAGTTTTCTCTGGTACAGTTATTCCAAACCTAGATACTAAAAAAGGACTAAAACTTGCTAAAAAAGTTAATGCAAATAAATCTATTAAAATCGCAGAAGCAGATCTCGGATATACACCTGAATATGAAAAAGACCCTACAGCTCAACTAGTAGTTTATACAAATGGCGATGAGGCTAACTACGCTTATCTAGTAAACTTAAACTTCCTTTCTCCTAAACCTGGAAACTATAATTATTTCATCGACGCTTCAACAGGAAAAATTTTAAATAGCTATAATAGTATTGATACAGCAAACAGCCAAGCTGCCAAACCTGGTGGACCAACAGTTACTGGTACGAATGTAACTGCAACAGGAAAAGGTGTACTTGGTGATACAAAAACTTTAAATATGACTTTATCTGGATCAACTTATTATTTACAGGATAATACTAGAGGTAAGGGTATTTTTACATATGATGCGGCTACTCGTACTCGACTTCCTGGTACGCTTTGGACAAGCCCTGACACTCTGCTAAATAGTACTTATGATGCTGCAGCAGTTGACGCTCACTATTATGCCGGAAAAACATTTGACTTTTATAAAACTGTTTTTGGACGTAATTCATATGATGGTAATGGGGCTGCTTTAAATTCAACAGTCCATTATAGCCGTAGTTATAACAATGCATTCTGGAACGGTGCTCAAATGGTTTATGGTGATGGTGATGGAACAACATTCACTTACTTATCAGGTGGACTTGATGTAGTAGCGCATGAATTAACTCACGCTGTTACAGAAAGAAGCTCGAACTTAATCTATCAAAATGAATCTGGTGCATTAAACGAAGCTATTTCCGATATTTTTGGAACTGTTATTGAGTTTTATACAAATAACAATCCAGATTACGAAATTGGAGAAGATATTTATACCCCTAAAACTGCGGGTGATTCACTTCGTTCAATGAGTAATCCAGCTAAATATGGTGATCCAGATCACTACTCAAAACGTTACACTGGAACTGCCGATAATGGCGGAGTTCATACAAATAGCGGTATCATTAATAAAGCTGCCTACTTAATTTCAGCAGGTGGAACTCATTATGGTGTATCTGTTTCAGGCATTGGTATTGAAAAATTAGGACAAATTTTCTATCGAGCAAATACAACTTACTTAACTTCTTCTGCAACGTTTAGCCAAGCACGTGCAGCACTTGTACAATCTGCTGCTGACCTATATGGTGCGAGCTCTGCTGAAGTAACAACAGTGAAAAATGCCTTTACTGCTGTTGGAGTAAACTAATTTCTCTGTTAAATCAAAAGGGATGCCTCAATAAATTTGAGGCTCTTTTTTTTGTTTTAGTGTGAGAAGCGTGAAATGCGAACACTAAGTGAACTTTATTGATAAAGTTGTGAACTACGTTGATAAACTAATCGTTCTCGTTGATATATTGTTAATTTTCGTTGATAAATCTGCTAAACTCGTTGATAGATTGTTAACAGGAACAGCAATTCTCTTCAAACTTGGCCAAATTATCCAATTAAAAACAGAGAACCCGCAAGGTAATTACCTTTTGGGTTCAGATAAACCGATTATAAATCTAACTCGCCCTTTACAATCTCTAATGTTTTTGTTTTATATTTACTTTTTGGTTTCGGTGCAGTTTGTAAGGATGGATTTTGCATTAAATAGTTTTTTTCAACGAATGCAAGGTCTTTAGCATCTACTTTACCATCTACATTAATATCTGCACTTCGTTTATTTGTTCCCCAATATGTTTGTAGATATAGGGCATCCATTACATCAATGACATCGTCACCATTTACATCTCCACCAAGTAATGTAGGGAGATTAATCTTTTTAAATTGACCACTCAATTCTCCATTTTCATTTAGCATTCCAATTTTGAAATCATAAAGAGTTCTAAAATGTCCTGGTACTTTTACAGTTAATTGGAGTGGTTTATCAGTAAGAGCTAAATGTAGTGCTTCCATTTTCCCTAACTTAGTAAAGATTTGATCATACTTATTTCCATTAGCATCTTGGACTGAAACATCAGCTCCTACTAAACTGTAATCTCTTTTACTATCAAATGCTCCACTACTAGTTAATAAGCCTTCCGCATATAAAATAGATTTCATCTTAGAATACGTTGGAACTAAATCTACATAAGGTGAATTTGTAATAAGAGAAGTCGTTTTTCCAGATCGATTTACATAGGTACTAGATGCGAATACTAGACTACTATCAGGTCTAATCTCAAAATTATAATCTTTTACTTTATACGTAACTTCTACTAATGGAATATCCCCATTTAAAGTTTGCGTATTATTTTCAGTAGCTTCTACGGTTACACTATTTGTTGTTTTAGTCAATTTAACATCTCCAAGTTTATTAGAATCTGGATGAAGTGCAATGTTTTCGATATTTAAATAGTCTGAAACAATGCTTAAGTTTACTGTTCCCTTTTTAAAATCTACAGCGTTTTTTAAGACGATTTTTGCTTTAACAATATCATCAGGTTTTGCAGTATCTTTATCTACAATCGCAGTCAAATATGGTGTACCTTTTTTCAAGATTTTAATTGTTTTAGGTGTGACACTTCCGTTTCCTGCAGAATCGGTTACAACTAACTTAACAACCTTTGCCCCTATACCAATTGGTACTTCATATTTAAAGGTACCATCCTTATTAACTGGAATTTCAACAGGAATTTCCCCTTGAGCTGTATCGTAGACCTTATTAGCTGATTGGTCTATTTTCATACCTGCTGCTTTATAACCCTCAACATCTTGGTCAAACACTGAGCCAGTAATTGTAACGAATTTTTGTCCTTCTTCATATTCAATGATATCCCCTACTGGCCCATCAATTGTATATTTAGGTTTTCTGTTATCAACTATTAAATTACGATATTCTATAAATTGTTTACCAGTGTCAGATGTTGCAAGCATTTTAATTCGATAAAAACCTTCATTCAGCACGGCGCTTGTAGATTTTATACCGTTTGGAGATGTGTTATCAAACGGATAATACGTACCATTAAAGAGATTCAAATTAACTAAATCCCCTTCATTTAAGCTAAACCCATTCACTGTTCCAAGATATCCTATTTCCTGATTCGTCTTTCCATCTTCCAAAATAAAATCAATATATCTAACATTTGATTTCATTTGAACTTGAGCATTTATCGTCTTAATTGTGTTAGGACTTGAATATGCATCTCTATAATGGTCTTCTGATAAACCAAGTGATGATGTTTCAAATGTTCCTATTCCTTCTTCAACAACATGTACACCAAATGGAATTTTATAAGTTTCTCCGGGATTAGTTTTGTTAGTAAAGACAATATACCCTTCATATAAACCTTTCTCAGCTGTTTTCGGAATAAAAATGGATGAAGATGTTTTTCTCTGTTTATTTCCTGTAATTTTAATTGTTGGCTCTACTGTTACTTTTACTCCGTTTTTTTCTGCATCTTTTGATCCACGTTCTGATTGAAATTGAACTGCTACGTCAAATATTTTTGTCTCATCTCCAGAATTTTTAATACTTATTGTTCGCTCTTCATTACTATCTTCTAAAAGATCAACTGTACCGAAACTGAGAGCTCCAGTTTCATTCTTAATTCTTTTTTCTTTGCCATTTTTTATGATAGGTGTTTCATCGATTACTTGAATTTCAATGTTAGAATGAACTGCCTCGTAAGCATCAATTCGCCCTGCGCCAACTTCAAATACACTATAATCCTTACTTAATGGATCTGCCGTATTCATTAGAATTGACTTGACGTCACTAGGTTCTAAGTTTGGATTCGCTTGAAGCATTAATGCTGCTACGCCGGCAACGTTTGGTGATGCCATCGATGTACCCGACAAACGTTTATAAGCATATTGGTAATCAGTTTGATCCACTTTATTTACCATATAAGATGGCACTGTAGAAAATACACCAACTCCAGGTGCTGTCACTTCAGGCTTGATATCATACGTAACACGAGCAGGGCCTCGTGAACTAAAGTCTGCTAAATTATCTCCTTTTGTTTGCATTTGACCTAATTCATTAAACGTAAAAGTACTATCAGTATTTATTTTTACTTTTAATGCAAGTCCCTCAGAATTTGTTAACGAGAATGTAGGAACATAATCTACAGCTTCCCCTAAAAAGAAAGGTATTTGACCCTCTTCTGGATTATTATTGTACATAATGACAGCAGCTGCACCATTTTGCTTTGCAAATTTAACTTTCTCGTTCAAAGTAATATTGCCACGACCTACTAGGACAACCTTACCTTTTACATCTTTATTTTTATAGTCGGCTTGTGCACCCAAACCTACGTTTACTATAGGGAATGACTTACCATTCAATTCTTCGATATGATCAGTGTACCCATTAGCCATTTGCTGCAAATTAGCGGGAATTGTTTCTGTTCCTGATTGAAGACCTGCCTTATATGTAAATAGGTTGTACGGTTCATCACTTGCTCCGACAGTCAGTGCAAGAGCAGCAGTACCTGGAGAACCTAACGTGTACATATTATTTCCACTGTTTCCTGCGGCGATAACAGCAGTAACACCACTTAATACTGCCTGATTAATTGCAACACTGGTCGTATAAAGTGGATTATTGATACCGGCACCCAAAGAGAGGTTGATTACGTCCATACCATCTTCAACAGCTTTATCAATACCTGCTAGAATATTTTCAGTGAACCCACCACCATAATGTCCTAGGACTTTATATGCATATAAATCAACATCTGGAGCGACACCTTTCATGCTATATCTTCCATCATTCTTACCTTGACCAGCTATGATCCCCGCTACATGAGTTCCATGTTCAGTGTAATAAGGTTGTCCTGTTAAAAGATTAAATTCATAAAATCCAGATTTTTTCCAATCTTCATATGTAGTTTCCATAGGATCTGTATCATTGTTTACAAAATCGTATCCACCCTTGAATACTCCCTTTAAATCAGGATGATTATAATCGATTCCTGTATCAAGAACCCCTACCTTTATACCTTTTCCAGTAAATCCTTCTTTGTGGAGTTTATCAACACCAAGTAAGGAGTGACCTAACCCACCAACAGATGCTTCTAATTTTACTTCTTCCTGTGGAATTTCTGGTTCGGCATACACTTCCTCATTACTCCAAACCGCTTTAACAGTTTTGGATTTTAATAGATTTTTAATTTGATTTGCTGGTAGACTCATAGAGACACCGTTAAAAGCATGTTTATATGATCGATTGACTTTAAAATTAACTTTTTTACTTTGACCTTCTGCTGTTAATACTTGTCCAATATCTTTTGAAAACTCTGTATGATCTTGATCAACTAGACTGGATGCTTGTGTTTCTGTTAATTTCTGTCCATCTAAACTTGATTCAATTTGAGCAACTTTTGCGGGTTTATTTTTAAATTCAACAATAACACTTGTTTGTTTTGACGAATCTAAATCAATTTCAGATGAAACTTGTAGCCCTGTCTTATTACTTGTTGAAAGTTGATGAAGTGCTGCCCTCTTTGCTGGTGATAATTTTGCGAGCATTTCATCTACTTTCGAGTATGTTGCAGCTTTTGGTGAAATTGTTACATGACTTAAAGATCCAAGAATAAAGCTTGATGACAATGCTAATACTGAAAAGCTTTTGATAAACGTACTTCTAGAAATGTGTTTTCCCATTTTCTACCTCCTAAAATTCAGAAACAAATATCACTTTTATTATTAATTATTCTGAATATTCATTCAATCGGGTTATTCATTCCTCATTAAATCAACCTCTAAATGATATTCGACGTAATCTATCAAAAATTTTAACAAAAGTTGTTTAACTTCATTCCTTTTTTGGCCCGAGGATTAAAAGGAACAAAAAAAGAGACTTCAAAAAATTGAAATCTCCTTTATGTTCATCTTATCTATTTTTGAAAATGAGAAACCTTCGTACCATTTAAGAAGTTAAGTAATTCATTAAATGTATTTTGAGCAGCTTTCGTATTCATTTGGAACTGGTATTCATGACCTAGTTCTCCTTCTGATTTATGA
Organism: Bacillus sp. AFS041924; assembly: GCF_002577195.1. GTDB lineage: Bacteria > Bacillota > Bacilli > Bacillales > Bacillaceae_G > Gottfriedia. The sequence continues at coordinate 51,954 of NZ_NULG01000016.1, read as the reverse complement.
TAAAAAACTTGTTTAACACCTGTTCTTTTTTCTAGAATAGTTGCAAATCTTTTACCCTGTGATTCGAAGGAACCTGTATTTCCATCCGTAATGAAGGTTGAAACAAAATGTTTTGGTACATTTTTTAAAAGCGATGATTCCTTTGTCTCCTTTTCATCTTCCCAATTGTATTTTCCATAATATGCCCAGCCTACTCGTTTAAATACAAATTTCATCCACCTTGATGAGGCATGCGTTTGTACTTCTTTCATATCATAAGGTCCACAAAATAGAAGCGCACCTCGAATTGTATTTGCATCGACACTTTGACCTATTTTAGCTGTATTGGAATAATTTTTATTCATTTGAATGCTCACAAATTGAGCTGTAAGCTGAGCACCGGCTGAATCTCCAGCTAGATAAATATTGTCCATATCTAATCCATATTTATCAGCATTTTTTTTGACATAACGGTAGGCTTGGTCAATTTGTTGTAAAGGTATAGGATACGCAACACTTGGCGCTAAAGGATAGTTAATATTCACTACATTATACCCATGACTTGCTATATAGGTAGCATATTTACGTACATCATTTTTATCTCCTGCTACAAATGCACCACCATGTATCCAAAAAATAGTCGGAACATATTTCATATCGTCTTTATATTTAATTAAATCAAACGTACTATTTTTATATTTTGACGAATATTCGATATCAGTAGTCATCTTTGTTTTTTGTTTAGCTATACTAAAGCCAGCAGCCTCAACTTCAATACCACCTGCGAATGATTTCTTCAAAAACCAGGTAACAGGTCTTGGAGATAGAAAAATCGATCCAACACCAATAACGATGATTAACATTAAACATATGCCAATTATTTTAAATGTACGCTTCATATTTATCCTCCTGATAAAGAGCTAATTGAAGTTTATTATTCGATTTTCCAAAAAATATCATACATGCTATTGGTAGGGGTAAATCTCCAAAATAGAAAATGATCCGCCCCTTTTTATTTTGTAACTGTAACTATCACTCCATCTTTATTATTACCAGATATTTCATACGAAGATTTACTTGGCAAATAAATATCTTCATTTTTAGTATTGATAGGATAATAATAAATCTCATATTTTTTTGAACCTATATTCACTACTAAACGCTTTTTCGTTTGCAAGAAATCTAAATACTCTTCTAATGTAAAATTATTTTCATTTATTAATGCGCTATGAGGTAAGCCAACGTAACGAAAATGCCATGGTTCAAATTGTATTCCCGTAATAGCTTCTTTTCCTTTCGGATAACGTAAAATAAATCCATATTTCCATGAATTCTTTTTTAACCACTTACCCTCTGGTGCATAATCCATTTTCGTTACAGTCGAGCCTATATCTAACGATAGACCAGAGTTATGTTCGCTATAGCCAGGTGGTAATGCAATATCCGATCCTTTTTCCTGATAAAGCTGTTCTTGTTTACTATTATTACGATAACCGCTAGTAATCATAAAGTGATTTATTCCTTTTAATTCGGCTGCATCTATCATTTTAGAGAGATTCAGTGCTACATCTTTTGAAAGGCTGATCGTAGTATCTGGTAATACCATGTTATCTGGTATTTTATTTTTAAATAAATTGATTATATCTGTTTTTACACCTTGCTCTCTAATTCTAAGATTTTTATTAATTAATACTAAATTTCCTTGATAAATTTGTTCTTTTGAAATCTTTATTCTATGATTATACGTTTGTGCTGGCTCATTTAAAGTTTTATAGTTAACATTTTGCTTAATTTTTTCTTGGAATAGTAGATAACACATTAAAAATGATATTAAAAATAAAAAAAACTTCTTCACACCCTAATTCCTCCTGATTCGTTATGTAGCATTAGAATAGGAAAAACTGTTTAAGAAGAAGTGATGGAAAATCTTAAATTTTTCTTAAGTTTCGTTTGAAATTGGCAATCTTATTTCAAAAATCGTACGTATTACACTACTTTCCGCTGAAATTGTTCCTTTATGTTGTTCAACAATATTTTTAGAAATGAATAGGCCCAGTCCAGTACTATCCTCTTGTCCTGTTCTAGATTTATCTCCTGTATAAAACATCTCAAAAATTTTCGGTAAATCCTCTGGGGGAATATGATCGCCATAATTAATAATTTGTACAACAGCCATTTCATTATCAAGTGAGCAATTTATATCTACATATTGCCCATCTTTTCCATAACGTGCTGCATTCATTAGTAGATTTTCAAAAACACGTGCTAATAGTGCACCATCACCTACCATTTCTAATTGTGAAATGATATTTGTTCTTGCTATTAACTGATTATTTACAAAAACTGGATATAACTCTTCAATCAACTGGATTAAAAGTTTACTTAAATCGATTGTTTTATATTCAACTGGCAACATGCCATAATTCATTCTAGTCACTTCAAAAAGTTCATTTATTAAATGCTCTAAACGTTGAGATTTCTTAAAGGCAATTGACGTATAATGTTTTACTTCATTCTCCGTCAGATGATGATCTTGAAGTATAAAATCTAAATAACCTAAAACTGAAGTCAAAGGAGTACGTAAATCATGAGCTAAATTCAAAACTAACTGATCCTTGCTACTTTCTGCAAATTCTCCACGTTCGATTGCATTTTTAAGCTTCTCACCCGCCATATTAATGTCATCTGCAATAAGCTTAAATTCATCATTCGATGAAATATGGACTCGATGTGTAAAATCTCCAATTGCAAGTAAATGAATTCCTTTTGAAATCTCTTTAAAATAGGAATCATATGGCTTAATCAAAGTATAAAAAATGATAATTGCTATTATGAAAAAAATAATTAATATAAAGTAAATATCGCCAATATTTCTTATTAATTGACGTATTTGTGCTAATGTTGAGCCGAATGTTGCATTATATACATAATAAAGTTGTAAGAACTTATACAGTATATAAGAGATCATCCCGGAGAGGATCATACTTATACAGACTAAAAATATCATTTTCGATCTAAATTTTTGTGTGATATTAACCATGGAATTTATACCCGACACCCCATACAGTTTTGATCCAACTATTTTTATTTTTTTCTTCTCCTAACTTTTTTCTCAACATACGAATGTGCACCATTACTGTATTACCGCTTTCGTAATACTGTTCTCCCCAAACTTGTTGAAATATATTTTCTACACTGAATACTTTTTGAGGATGACTGGCTAATAGATATAAAATATCAAACTCTTTCGGAGTCAGTTCAACGATTTGCCCATATAGTGTAACTTCTCTATTTTCATGATCTATCATTAACCCACCTGACTCAATCACAGATTTTTTACCCTTATCAGCCTGATTTAACTGCATAGACCGACGGAGCTGCGCCTTTACTCTTGCAACTAACTCCATTGGATTGAATGGTTTCGTTAAATAATCATCTGCCCCCATTACAAGACCAGTAATTTTGTCTAAATCAGATGTTTTTGCGCTCAAAAATATGATAGGAAAATTAAAATTTTCACGTAATTGTCTTAACACTTCATAACCATCCAACTTTGGCATCATTATATCTAATATTGCTAAATCAATGGATTGTGAATTTATGACTTGAAGGGCTTCATGTCCATCGAATACTTTGACCGCATGGTAGCCCTCTTTTTGTATATGTAATTCAATGAGATCTGCAATCTCCCGTTCGTCATCAGCAATTAATATTTTTATAGGTTTCATCATTATTTCTCCTGTCAATATTTAGCACTATCATTATAGTACCAATTATTTTATTACTCAAGTAATGCTTAAATAGTAGAAATAACCGTAAAACAAGATATGAAAAAGCTATCATCCGATTTATTTAATAAATACAAAAAACTAGAAGTCTGATTGGACTTCTAGTTTCAGTGTGTAGACAAAGNNAACGGTAATGAGCACCGCTTTAGCAGGCGAAGCAACGAAGAAAGCGAGCGTTTGGCGGGCAGTCTGAAAAATTAACTTTATGAAATTATGATAAATACCTACTAATTGCTCTTCCTGCTTCTCTACCTGAAAATAAACAGCCACCTAAAAATGTACCTTCCATTGCCCGATAACCGTGTACACCACCGCCTCCAAAGCCAGCAACTTCCCCTGCTGCATACAGTCCCGGAATTGCTTCTCCTGAAGAATTTAATACATTACCATCTAAATTCGTTTGAAGTCCACCTAGTGTTTTACGACTCACTATATTTAAACGAACAGCAATTAATGGCCCGTTCTTAGGGTCCAATATTTTATGAGGAGACGCTACACGAATTAATTTATCACCAATATAATTTCGTGCACCTCTTAACGCAGTAATTTGTAAGTCTTTTGTAAATTTATTATCCATCTCACGATCTCGTGCGATCAGTTGACGCTCTATTTCATCATAATTTAATAACTTCTCTTCCGTTAAATTATTCATTCCCTCAACTAGCTCTTCTAGCGTGTCTGCAACGACAAAGTCCTCCCCTTTTTCCATAAAGGCTTTAACAGGAGCCGGAATTCCAGAGGTTGCCCTTTTCATCACTTGTTTTATACTTTTACCAGTTAAATCAGGATTTTGCTCCGAACCGGAAAGGGCAAACTCCTTTTGAATAATTTTTTTCGTTAAAATAAACCACGAATAGTCATATCCTGTTTTTTGAATAGCTTGAAGTGTACCTAAAGTATCAAAACCTGGGAAATTCGGTGCAGGAAATCGCTGTCCAGTTGCATCTAACCAAATTGATGATGGCCCCGGAAGAATGCGGATTCCATGATTGGTCCACACTGGATCCCAATTTTTTATGCCTTCAGTATAGTGCCACATTCGATCACGATTAACAATTCGACCACCAGCATCTTCAGTAATAGCAAGCATTCGACCGTCAACATGGGCTGGAACACCAGATATCATCTTTTTTGGTGGGGTACCAAGTCGACTGGGCCAATTTTGGCGTATTAAATCAAAGTTCGCTCCAATTCCCCCACTCGATACTAAAACAGCTTTTGCTCCATATTTAAATTCACCAATTACCTCACGGGAGCTATCTTCTCCCCGCTTCTCTTTACTTGGTTCTAATAAAGATCCACTTACACCAACGACTGCCCCATCTTCAGTTACTAGTTGATCTACTCGGTGGCGAGATCGAAACTCTACTAACCCTTTTTTCATCTGCTCGCGAACTCTTCGTTCGAAAGGTGCGACAATCCCAGGCCCTGTTCCCCATACTACATGGAAACGAGGTACCGAGTTCCCATGTCCTTCTGCAAGATAGCCACCGCGTTCAGCCCAACCGACGATTGGAAAGAAACGCACCCCCATTTCGTAAAGCCATTGTCTCTTCTCTCCCGCAGCGAAGTCAACATATGCTTCTGCCCATTTCTTTCCCCAATAATCCTCGTCATCTTCTCGATCAAAGCCTGCAGTTCCTAGCCAATCCTGCCAAGCTAATTCCTTAGAATCCTTTATACCTAATCTACGTTGCTCAGGTGAATCTACTAAAAACAATCCACCAAATGACCACCAAGCCTGTCCACCTATAGATGCTTTCGGTTCCTGATCTAACAACAACACACTTTTCCCAGCATCTGCAATCTCAGCTGTTGCCACTAATCCAGCCAACCCAGCACCGACAACAATCACGTCAAACTTCTCCATCCAAACATTCCCCTCCTTCTTAACCTTCTAATCTATTAAATTAAGAATTAATCTACTCACAAAACAGTTTTCTAAATTTTCAGTTATCAATTAAATAATACAGTAAATAGTAGGATAATAAAAGGAAAGAAGGCATCCTCCTTTCCCCATAGTGTATAAATACGCCTTAATCTAATGCACATTTTTCTTTTTAAATCTTCCGCCTCGTACTTCCGCAATATCTGAAATTGCTAAAAATGCAGTTGGGTCAATGTCATCGACAATTGTTTTTAGCTCTGCTTCTTCTAATCGAGTGATGATACAGTATATTACTTTTGTCGTTTCACCTGAGTATGCTCCTGTACCATTTATATAAGTAACGCCACGGCCCATTCTAAAAAGAATTGCTTCTCCAATATCATCACTTTTATCACTAATAATCCATGCTGATTTTGATTGTTCTAATCCTTCTACGACGATGTCAATTGTTTTAAAAGCGACTAAATAAGCAATAATTGAGTACATTGCCCGATCCCAAGAAAAAATGAATCCAGCTGCTCCTAAAATAAAAAGATTGAACACCATAATGATTTCACCAACAGAGAAAGGTATCTTACTATTTATAATAATCGCAAGTATCTCAATCCCGTCTAGTGCTCCACCAAATCGAATGGCTAATCCTACTCCTACACCTAATACCATTCCACCAAATATCGTTGCAAGTAGAATATCCTCCGTAAATGCAGGGATATGGTGAAACATACTTGTAAGATATGAAAGTACGGTAATGCCAAGTATCGTCGAAATAGCAAAAGTTTTCCCTATTTGCTTATAACCTAAATAGAAAAAAGGTAGGTTTAGTACAAAAAGAAATACGCCAAGTGGAAGTCCAGTAAGATGGGAAACCATAATTGAAATACCTGTTATTCCACCATCAATAACATCATTTGGAACTAAAAATATTTCAAGTCCTGTCGCTACTAGTAAAGCACCTATAAGCATTGCGATTGCTCTTTGTATTATTTTCATTTTATGAGATTTTCCATTTGTTGCATGTACTGCTTCTGCCATCTCGAATACCGTCCTAACTTTTTTGTAAAATTTTTCTACATTTAATATTTGCTCTTAAGCTCATTTTATACTCATAAGTTCATTCACTAGACATTCACAAATTGTTCTCATATAATTAGCTAGACAACTATTTCAATTAGCTAGCTAACTAATTTCCAAGGAGACTTTTTATGCGCAAAAAGCAACCTTTCTTTTTTTTATTAAATCAAACTACACGTCAGTTTTCGAAATCATTTAATGAACATTTAGTACCGACAGGATTGTATTTGGCACAATGGTCGGTGATTCATTATATCCATATGCATGGGCCATGCACTCAACGAACAATTTGTTCAAATTTGAATATTGAACCACCAACATTGACACGTACTCTTTGTAGAATGGAAACTTTAAATTTAATTGTTCGTAAAGAAGGAACTGACAAAAGAGAAAAAATGATTCATCTGACTGATAAAGCTTTAAGTCAATTTGATCGTTGGAAAGAAAAAATCATTACATTTGAGAATGATGTAATGAAAGATATACCCGATGAAGATCTTGATATTGCACTTCAAGTTTTTCAAAAAATGATGAACAATATGAAAGCATCGGAGGTTACTAAACAGGGGGAATAAGTTTGAATAACGAACGTTTATGGACAAAGGATTTTCTTAGTGTTAACTTAAGTGGATTTTTTGTATTTTTAGTATTTTATACTTTAATGGCAACATTGCCGATATTTGTAATTGATAATTTAGGTCAAGCAGATAGTAAAGTTGGGCTTGTCGTGACAACTTTTCTAATTGCCTCAGTTGCAATTAGACCCTTTGCAGGGATTTGGCTTGATACAATTGGTCGTAGAAAAATATTAATTATATCATTAGTTTTCTTTACGTTAACAACATTTCTATATCCATTAATAAATAATTTTGCACTATTATTATTGTTACGTTTTGCACAAGGGATCGCTTTTGGATTAGGAACAACTGCGACGGGTACAATTGTTGCTGAAATCATTCCTGTTTCACGTAGAGGTGAAGGTATGAGTTATTATAGTTCCTCTATGATCCTTGCGATGGTATTTGGTCCTTATCTTGGTATTAATTTAATGAATCATTTCACCTTCCATATTTTGTTTTTCGTTTGTGGATTTTTCGCGGTTATCTCTCTACTGTTTGGATTGAACATCGCCATTCCTAAACAAACGTTAAAACCAAAAACTCGAATTCAACCATCACAATTAATTGAGCGTTCTGCATTACCAATCTCAATTACTTCTGCAATTATCTCATTTGGGTACAGTGGTATCATTTCATTTATCACATTATACGCAAAGAATTTAGGTTTTGTAGATGTTGCTAGTTTCTTTTTTATTGTTTATGCAATTTTCATTTTAGGATCTAGACCTTTTACAGGTAAACTGTTTGATCGTAAAGGAGCAAACATTATCGTATATCCTGGTATTATTTTATTTGCGATTGGTCTAGTTGTATTAAGTTTTTCGACTGTACCAACAATCTTCTTAATTTCAGCTGCATTAATTGGTTTAGGCTATGGTTCAATCGTACCAAGTTTTCAAACATTAGCGATTAACACAGCTGCCCCCGCTAAAAAGGGAATGGCGACAGCAACATTTTTTATGTTTTTTGATGTCGGTATGGGGATTGGCTCTTACGTACTAGGAGTAGTATCTGCTAAAACTTCCTTCCATATTATGTACGTAATTACGGCAATTGCTGTTTTATTAACATCTGTCATTTACTATTTATTACACGATCGTAAACAAAGAAAAACGATAAATCTTAAAAAGGCAGCCGCATAAAATGATAAACCCACCAAGAAATTGGTGGGTTTTATTATTTTACATCGAAATTCCTTTATCTATAACAATAAGCTTTACTTTTACTTTTATATTCGATTTTTGAAATGTATCAAGCCAGTGATTCTCAATTTTTTTCCAATCAGAATACTGAAATGAATGAGCTAGTATGCCAAATCCAACTGGATCAATTTTATCTTTTTGAAAAGATTGGACTAAATCATTCAATTGCTTTTGTAATTTCTTTTCTATTTCTTTTCTTAAAACTGCTTCTGTACTGTTCGTCAACTCAATTGGTGATTCAGTAAACATAATCGGCATTGTCAAGTTTACATTAAAGCTATATTTACCATTTGAATATTTTTTTTCGATTTTTCGCTTTACGTCTTTAATATAGAAACTAGTTTCTTCATTCTTAAAGATATCATCTTCGTCTTTTTTAAATTTTTTTAGTTTTAATGCAACAACTAATTGTCCTTCTAAATGATCTTTTAAGATTTTTAACAGTTGCGTTTCTTTTAATGATAAGGTTCGATTATACATATTATTTTTCTTTAATAATGTCGTTCCATTTATTGCTAAATGATCGCCTTGTATCACTAACTCAGGTGCAAAAGGAGTAATTCCCTTTTCATAATACATCTGATGAAGTTTTCTTACTGTAGTCCGAAAAGCAACATTTCGATAATCAGCTGTTTGTAATAATTGCGGAATATAGATTGGTAACTCTGGACTATCCTTTGGCTGCAGATCAAACACTTCTGAAAGTGGGCCGTCTACAAAAATAATATCTGCATTTAATCTAAATTTGGGATCTCGATAAAACATATCTAATACCGAAAACCAATTTTTATGTTCAAGTACTTTTGATCCGATTAGGACTGCTTGAATTTTCCCACCTGCAGTAACACCACTAGATTTCGCATCAAAATAATTTCGGGATTCCTTTATAGATAGGGTTTGTACATTAAAATGTACCGTTTTCGCTTGTGCTCCTCCACTAAAGACTGGGCTTGCCATGTACATTTCGACTTTATTTTGTTCATTCACATCAATTCCCAAAATCATTGATAATGTGACATCTTCAATATTAACTTTTCCTCTACAACCAGATACACCAATGATTAAAAAAATACTAAGCAAACATACTTGAAAATATTTCAATTGATTTTCACCTTACTTAACCTATTTTTAATTAGACCGAAGACCAATAACAGTATAGGAGTACCTATTGTGATGGATAATCCAGAAACCGTAATATAATGTCGATGATGCGTCGTGTTTGTAAACGTAGGGACTTGTATCAACGAAAAGATAATCATTAGAATAAAAAGGATTATTATTACAATTGGTAATAGTTTAAATTTAAATAACTCTGATAAGCTATTCAATCCAGCCCAAATATACGTAACCCAAGTTTTGGATATAAGCATTAAAAATAATGAGAATAAAATGAAATCTAGTCTCTCTACATATTGAAATTCTATTACACTTAAAATATCGATTACTGGTTCAAATGACTTATGGATTTCATAGGGACTATAAATAACGAAGCAAATTAAGGTGACAAATATATAAGTAAAAGTCGTCAAAACATTTCCAATAATAACTCCTTTTATCGCTTTATCTTTTGATTTTAAATAAGGATAAAACAGAATAATTAACTCAATACCTAGAAATGAAGTCGTCGTTAAAGGAATTGTCTTAAATATTGGCATCCAGCCATTCTTAATAATTGGTAAAATAAAATTTATATCTTTATCTTTAAGGGTGAATAATAGCATGAATAATGTAAAAATAGCAATTGGAAAAATTGCCTCGATATATTTTGCAATTAAATGAATTCCACCTCTTGTCAGCTGGTAAGTTGGAAAAAGAAATAAAACTAATAACACATATCCTTTTGCTTCTTGAAGTATGTAGGATTGAATATATAAAATCGCTCTAACTAATACTTGATAACCTACATAGAGGAAATAGATTGCTTGTAAAAAAACAATAATAGAACCAATAACTTTCCCTAAGTAAAAAGTAAAAAAACTTACGTAATTTAAATCAGGAGCTCTTTCTCTTAATTTAACAAACAAAATACTAATAGAAATTGAAATAATGCCTCCAAAAAGAATTCCAATCCAACTACTTGTCCCTGCTTTCATAGCAAGTTCTCTAGGAAGAGACATTATTCCAATTCCAACTTGAATACCAAAAATCATTAAAATAAATTGAAACTGTGTAATTTTTGATTTTTTAATTTTCATGAAAGAATCCCTACTCATATTCTATTCTTCACTATGCTTATTTTGCTTTTTCCAAAGATATTTTAAAGGTACTCTTATGAATGTATCTTTAAATGCATCACGATTAATTGGGAAAAATGGTAATGTATACGGTTTGTTATAACTAGACAAACTCAAGCCATGGATCATAAGAACCATAGTACTTACGATCAAGCCAATCAAACCAAATAATGAAGCCATGATCATAATTGGAAATCGTATAATTCGTAAGCTAGATGCCATTTCGTAGTTTGGAATAATAAATGAGGAAATCGCAGTTAAAGCTACAACAATCACCATAATATTACTAACGATTCCTGCTTGTACTGCTGCCTGACCAATGACAATTCCTCCAACAACTCCTACAGTTGTACTAATTGGAGAAGGTAGCCTAATCCCAGCTTCCCTTAACATTTCTAATGTTATCTCCATTACAACTGCTTCAAATAAAGGATCAAAAGGAACCTTTGCCCTAGATTCTCCAATGGATAAAAGTAATTTTAAAGGAACGATTTCATAATTGAATGAAATAATCGCGATATAAATTCCTGGTAGAAAGATTGTTAAAAAAAATGCAACAACTCTAAGTATACGGTTAAATGAAGCGACAATTGATCTTGTAGAATAATCATCCATTGATTTAAAAAATATTGCAAAATTGATTGGTAAAATAATAACTTCTGAAGATCGATCTACAATTAAAACTACTTTCCCTTCAAGTAATGTCGTAGCTGCAACATCTGGTCTTTCAGAAGTTAAATATTGAGGAAACGGAGAAAATGGGTTTCTTTCCATTAATTGCGCTAAATGATTTGCATTAATAATAGAATCGAGTTTGATACTTGAAACTCTTTGCTCAACACCTGCTAGTAAATCTTCATCTACTAATCCGTCGATATATGCAATTGATATTGTACTTTTATTCTCATTCCCAATTTCTATTTTCTTAGTTTGAAAATCGCGACTTTTAATAAATCTACGAAGTAATGCAATATTCGCTTGTTCCGTTTCAACAAACGATATTTTTGACCCTTTTAATGAATTATCAATACTTGGTGGCATATACGGCCTATGTGGCCATTTTTCAGTCGAATACACATATGCAACTGGATCGCCATCTACTAGTAATATACTTTTACCTTCCAATATTGCAGTTTCAATATCTAAGATTTGATTTGAACGCACTGTTTTATTTGTTATGAATAATTCAATTTCTTCGGTATTTGAACTAATTGCATTAATAAATTGATCTATTTTTTGTTCATCGACTATACCGCACAAATAACAAATCATTGCCTGTTTATCTCTAATCATTAAATTTTTTTTGACTAGGTCAGAAGTCGGAAATATTCTCTGAATAATGTTTTGATTTTCGATTAAATTTCCTTCAGTATGAATAACGGAAGAACGTAAATTAAATTTTCTTAAACGTTTTTTTGGTTCACTTGGATAATCCACTTTATCTTCCAGCCTTTCATAAATTTCCAGCTTACTATCAGCTAATCAGTTTTATCATAAATAACCTATTTTATACTTTAATAACTAGTTGGTAGAAAGTTGGATTTCATGGATGACATCCGATACAATGAATTTTATATAGTTGTGATGGAGGAAAAAAATATGGCGATCCTAGCCAACGCAAAATTTAACGAATATAAAAAGTTAATATCCTCTTTATCTCCTTCACTTGAAACTAGTACATTAAAAAATGAAACATTTCTAGTAGATAAAGATGAACAGAAAAATTTAGAGATTTATTACGCTCCATTTGAGTACATTAATGAGCGCGCTAAAGTAATCATTGTAGGTATTACACCAGGCTTACATCAAATGAAACAATCCTACTCTACTGTCATTAGGCTTAAAGACGAAGTGATGGATGACGAAGAAATTTTACATGAAGTTAAAAAGAATTCTAGCTTTGAAGGACCGATGAGAAAAAATTTAATTGCCATGTTAGATGAATTAGAATTAAATAACTATCTCGGACTGAATTCAACTAGTGAACTTTTTAGTAAATCAAGTCATTTAGTACAAACCACCTCTGTTATTAAATACCCAGTTTTTTATAAAGGGAAAAACTATAATGGTTCAACCCCAAACATTTTAAAAACTGACTTACTTAAAAAGTATATTATTAATACCTTTGCACCAGAAATCATTAGACTAGATCATCCACTCATTATCCCGTTAGGAGTAAATGTTTCAAAAGTTCTAACCTATCTAACAGCAAATGATTATTTACATTCGGACTCCATTTTATATGGATTTCCCCATACATCTGGTGGGAATGGACATCGACATAAACAATTTGCGGAAAATAAAGAAGACATGAAAAGAAAAATTAATTTATACTTTGAGTGATTAATAAAGGAGGACCAAAATGATTTTACATATTATTGGAAACAACGATTGGCAAAACGCTCTTAATTGTGGAGAATATTCACCTGATAGTTTACATAACGATGGCTTTATTCATTGTTCAACCTTAAAACAAACAACTGAAATCGCAAACCTATTCTTCAAAGGTGCAACTAATTTAAAAATATTATGCATCGACGAAGAAAAAACGAAATCGAAAATCGTCTATGAAGATACTGAAAACTTCGGTCAACTATTCCCTCATCTATATGGCGCATTAAACTTAGACGCTGTTTTTAAAGTTGTTGATCTTAACTCAGACGAAAATGGGAAATTTGTTTTACCTAGTGAATTGGTGGCGCTGGGATCAGTGTGAACACATAGAAATGAAAATTACTTACTCATATTAGGTTCATGAGTTAGTATAATGAAAGAAAGTAAAAACAAAATAGTAATAGGCGATTTTTTTGCTCATAATGAACGAAAAAATCGCCTTTTTAATTTGAATATGTATACAGTGGCCGCTAATTAGGCACACTGAGTTTTTTTATAGCTTTACTCCTCATCATCCTTTAACAAATCACTTAAAAACTTCTCCCTGTTTTGTAAAAAGTATTTCGTAATTTGATAGTGATCGGTACTTTCATAATCAATTCTTGAAATCTCACCATGATCAAAGCTTAATATATCTGCATTTGGATATCCAAGTAGGATCGGTGAATGAGTAGCAATAATAAATTGTGAGTTTTCATTTTCTACTAAATCATGAATTATTTTTAAAAATGTTAATTGTCTAGCTGGTGACAGCGCTGCCTCTGGCTCATCTAGTAAGTAAATTGCAGTTTCATTAAATCGATTTAAAAATAAGGATAAAAATGACTCCCCATGTGATTGTTTATGGAGAGACTGACCGCCATAGCCTCGATACTTAAGTGGATCATCTATTTGATCCAAATATGTTGCAAAATTGTAGAATGATTCCGCACGTAAGAAAAACCCATTCGAAATTTTTGGTAACCACGAAAGCCTTATGTAATCACCGAGCTGTGACTCAGATGCAAAAACCTCATAATTATTATTCCGTCCCCCACCAGCTGTATTAAAATCACATTTATCAGCAATCGCTTCCAATAAAGTAGACTTTCCAGAACCATTTTCACCTACAAAAAAGGTAACATTACTTCTTAAATTAATTTCATCAAAGTATTTAATTGAAGGAATTGAAAACGGATATTGGCTAAAGGAAGTAATTTCATCGCGTAAAAGCATTATTTTTTTTAAAAACATTTTCATCACCTATGAAGATTATACATTACTATTGGTACTATTCTAAAAGATTATTTGATAAATAGGTTTGACTAGAGAGTCATCTATATAGTGGAATATTCTCTGGTCAAAACTGAAAAACACGAACACTTGATGAACATTATTGATAAAGTTGTGAACTTCGTTGATATATCCCTAAAACTCGTTGATATATCGCTTAACTTCGTTGATAAATTGCAAAATCTCGTTGATAAATCACAAATCTTCATTTATATATACTGACTTCTCTCTCTTTAAATTACTCATAGAAAAACACAAGGAAAATTCCTTGTGTTTCCTCTAAACTTATGGAGGGGAAAAGAGATTGTACCTATCATTAAAATACCGCACTAAGTGCATCCCTATACATCACAATCGCTCTTACTACATGAAAAGTAGCTATTAGTATAATCGTTACTTCATATGCTGATACATTTAGCAAATCGAATTTTTTGCGCAGTACGAATTTCCGAAAAAGTGCAGGAAATCCTTCATTCAATTTCAAACAAATGATATAGAATACTAGAATGACAAAGTATAGGAAGAATCCCATGTCAGTATACTTCCAGTCGACTAATTCAGCAAATAAACTACATAACCAAATGATCAACACATTGACAATACAAGCAAATATCCAATTGGAGAAAGAAGATGTCGTATAGATCGTTTTCATCAAGATCACTTCTCCTTTAAATCATCTGTAGTCAATTTTTACGCTTGTAGTCGCTATTTTATGCGTATATTAAATACATTAAATTATTTTTTTTATATAAAGTTTTGTTGAAGTTTTTTCACATAATTGTTCTGACTGTTAACTCCTTACTCATGATAAAATACAAATATACTGACAAGAAAAGGGATGAACAACTATTAATCTACAAGAAAAAGTAAAAAATCTGCCGTTATCCCCTGGCGTTTATTTAATGAAGGATTCAAAAGGTCAAATCCTTTATGTTGGAAAAGCAAAAAACTTAAAAAAGCGAGTTCAATCTTATTTTCAAAATTCCAAAGGTCATTCACCTAAAGTGAAAAAACTTGTAACACATTTAAAGGATTTTGACTTTATTTTGACGGATACTGAATTTGATGCATTTATGCTTGAGTGTCATTTAATTAAAGAAATTAAACCAATGTATAATCGAATGATGAAAAGTCCGCAATCTTTTATTTACTTAGTCATTAACTTAAATAAAAAGGTTCCTTCATTTGAGGTTAGCTATGAACCTCTTGAAAACGAGTTAGTATTTGGTCCTTTTACAAGTAGAGGCATTGTAGAAAGGGCGATTACGGGCATTAAAGAATGCTTTAAAATTAACTGTGGCCATTCAACCGTTAAAAATAGCGCTTGTTTAAATTACTCTTTAGGGACATGTAACGGAGTTTGTCTAGGTGGCTTGGCGCATGAAGAATACAATAAAATTACCTATAAGGTTATACGATTTCTAAATCGTACTGATATGGATCTCCTCGAAGAAATGGAAAAACTTATGTTTGAGGCATCTGAACAATTTGATTTTGAGGCTGCAGCAAAATACAGAGATTGGATTGAAATGGTTAAGTCGCTGATTAACAAGGAAAAAGTCATCGAATTTACTGAGCAAAATCATAATATTATTACAATTGAACAATTAGAAAATAATAAGTTTAAATACTTCCTTATTAATCGGACACAAATATTGAATGGTGAATTGGTTCAAATTGAAGATGGTTCATTTGATCAGTTAATTGAAGAAATGAATTCTAACTCATTTGAGTACTTTAAAAACATTGACGATCAATCCTCTACAGATGTATGTCGTGATGAAATTGACGAAGCCCAAATTATTTACACTTACTTAAATAGTGCAAACTGTAAACATCTGATTGTACCTAAAAGCTGGCTTAGTCCAACAAGTACTAAATTGAAAAAAGAACTTCGAAAAATGGTAAGTAGTTCCGATAATGTGGAGAAAATGTAAAATAACATGCATAATCACAATAGGAATAGTATATGAAATAGAGCCAAATTAACAATTAAATTAGCATACGAAAACGCTTGGAATATTCCAAGCGTTTTTTCTATTTAACCTTCAACAACAGCTAAGTAATAAGCTACTCTTCCATTGAATTCAACAATTAATATATCCTCTCTCTCTTTGGCGGTGTATATTTTTGCTCCTACTGGTAAGTTATTTGCCGTACCATTTTTAAATGACTTGTTGGAAACTGTTGAAACTAATGCTGTAATTTCTCCAACTGATTTGCCTTTTGTCAATTTAAGTTCATTTACCCAATCAATATTCGTTTGATAAATAATATCTTTCCATTGAAGAATGTCAGCATGTCTATCAAGACGTATAATTTCTTCTGCATCTGGATTTTTAGTCGTTACAGTTTTAGTTTCTGGTTTACCACAACCGAATAAACAAAATGAACATATCATTATAGTTAAAATTACTTTATACATTTTCAACATAAACACCTCCATTTACAGTTAGTTTACCATAAAATCCCATTTTTTTATAAATCTATTACTAAAATGTTCGACATTTTTAAGAACTAACTAAGTTTAAATAGACAGTACAATTAGCATTGAAAATAACACCTATTTTAGCACCTAAATTTTTAATGTTACATTAGTTATTGTCATTCTGTTATTTACCACGCTATTTATATTGCTATTTAATGCCTTTTCACACTAAAAACACTGATATATCAACAAAATTAAAAGACCGAATCACAATACGATTTGGTCTTTTAATTAGTATATTATTTCTAATGTTTCTCCATGAAAACGGAACTACTTCGAAAAATGGTTCGTTTTTTTAAATAAAAATAGGCTCGGGCAATTTTTCCCTGAGCCATTTTTTTATCCTTTAACTTTTTCAAACTGATTCCAATTAACCGATTTCTCTAACAAAATTGAAAGGATTACACCCATTATTAGTCCGTTTGTTAAAAATGGTTGAACAATTGTTGGAAGGTTTCCAAATGTTCCAGGAGCAATATTCATTAAGCTTACTCCTACTAAAACTGGGGCTGCTAATCTAAAAATTGTATCTGATGTAAATACTTTTCCATTCGTACTACTAAAAGCCGTTCCAAATAATTGAAGATATGCAACAAATAATACTGCATTTCCAACAGTTACAGGCATCTTTGCTAAAAATGATATTAGTGGTGGAAGTACTCCAATCATTGCAAGGAGTGCTCCTCCATATATAAATGGTTTTCTTTCATAAATTTGCGTACTTTGCAAAAATCCAAGTGATGATGTAAATGGAGTATATGGAACAATTCCAAATAATGCCGCAATAATTGTGAAGCTGCCTGTTATTACTAATGAAAAACGATATTGTTTTGTTCCAGCTTCTTCCTTTAATAAATCAGAGGCAGCCTTAATGGAGGCAAATGTATTACTTAAATTCATGATACCTGCAAAAAATGAAATAACGATTATACCAATTTGTAAATTCGGTGCTCCTAATGGGAATAAAGAAAAATGAGCACTTGCTGCCCCTACTTCTTTTGCATCGGATCCAAATAATATCGTGTAGAATAACCATCCTACTATAATGCCAATTAATATTGAAAAATTGCTAATAATACGCGATCCTTTTAATTTTAAAATACTAACAAATAATACGATGCATAATGAAAGTACACTGACTGATATACTGATTTCACCTTTATTCGTTATTCCAAGCATTCCTTTAAAGAAAACGAATATAAGCTGAAATGAAAGTAAAAATAAATAAACTGTCATAACCATTGGGGTGAAGATTTTTTGAAGAAATGAAATTAAATTGAATGCAGATAAGAGTAGTGTAACGATTCCTGCTGCAATAAATCCTGTTGCCATTCCCCCGCCAATTTCTGTATAGCTTAACCCAAAAGCTGAGGCTGATAACCCTAGGTTCAGCATAACTCCCCACAATAAACCAGAATGTCCTTCCATGATCGGATACTTATGACCAATCCATCCTTGTAAAACGGATGCAATTCCAGTGAAGATTAGTGAACTCCGAATCGTACTTTCTATAACATCTGAAGGCAAATGAAATGCAGCTCCTATTGATATAGGGACTACAATTGTATTAGCAAAAATAAAAAATAACCATTGAACCGATGAAAAAAGAGTAGTAGAAACTCTCGCGTTTTTCATAGTTTCCTCCTCCTCTTGCTTAAAAAATCTTTGTTTCTTTAATATAAGTAGGTTCTTTAATCGCCCTTTTCCATTTTAAAGAAGTTGAAAGTAAAACTCCAATAATAATGAGTGCTCCCCCTAAAATTTGTGATCCTGTAATATTATTTTTCAAAACAATCAACCCTACTAGCATTGCAACAAAAGGTTCTAAATTAAGAAACATTGCAGCTTTTGATGCGCCAACATTTTGAATTTGATGATTCCAAATTAAAGTACAAATTCCATGCATTACAATAGCCGTTACAATTAATAGTATCCAAGGCATAACTTCTCTACTCAAACCTATAGTTGTTTCTAAAAAAAGAGCGATTGGTAATAAACCTCCGAAGCCAATTATATTTGAATAAAGTGTAATTGTGACGGATTCATAGCTTTCCGTTAGCTTTTTAATCATAATAATAGAAATTGAGAACGTAATCATCGTTAGAAAAATCCAGAGCAAGCCAACTGTAAAGTGTAGTTTTTGACCGTTTGTAATGACAAAAAATACACCTATAAAAGCGATAATTGAACCTAATACAAAACCTTTTGTTAGTCGTTCCTTTAGAAAAATCGAAGCTAAAAAAGATGTAGTAAGAGGAGCAAGAGCAAGTATTAATGCAGAAGTTGTTGGATGGGTTGTTTCTAAAGCGGAATAAAATGACCATTGATTAATACAAGTACCAATTAACCCTAGTAAAATAATCATAAACCAATCTTTTTTCTGAACCATTTTCCACTTTTTCTTTACAAGTGCATAGAAAGCGATAAAAAGTAATATAAAGCATAATCTTAAGGCTGACAATAAAATTGGTGGAAATTCTTTTACTAGAATTGCTCCAAATATAAAATTACTCCCCCAGCAGATTACACAAAATAGTAATAATAGATAAGAACGAACCATTTTACAGCCTGCTTTCTCGATTAATATTTTAAAGAAAACTCGTTGACTGACAAGTCTTTTGAAGAACAGAAGTCTAATTGCAATCAATACCGGCTATAACGTCGATTGCTAATTTAACCTTCTTTATTTCATTAAAAATGAAAAAGGAAATCTAGAAGATTCTAGAGATCCTTTTCTTCTATTATTTAGGATTTTTACTAAGATTTTTTTTTTTGGACAGGTTAAGAATTTTAAGTGTAATGTTTGGATGTTTATATTCCTTGGGGAGGCTTTTGACATCCTTTTTCGCATTGGCAAAACTAACCTGCTCGTGCTCACTTATTTTTGTGCTCTATTTATTTATGAATTAATCTGTCTTCACTTAGTGAACCGCTCACAATATTCCCATTATAAATAACTGCTTTACGATTTGCTCTTCTTGCAACTGCCTCTGCCGAACAGCTTGCTTCAACTAAAACTAGATTTGCAGAATCCCCTATTTTGGGCCATACTTGATTTCCTTCAATATCTAGCGGAGTTTTTCCACCGGTAATATATTTTAATGTTTGACCTAATGAAACTTCATCAATCCATCTAAATCGTTCAGCAAGTCTTCCCGCTCTTTCTAGAATATCGCCTGTTCCTAGAGGTGACCAAACATCAAAAATATTATCATTTCCTACTGCTACTTCAACACCTCGTTCATTTAATAAATCAACTGGTGGCATTTGTCTATTAATTGGTACACTTGTGACAATCGAAATTCCTGCGTCTCTAAAGCTGTTTGCAAGTTCGTAAGCTTCTTCTCTTGGAACATCCCCTATTCCAAATGCATGGCTGATTGCTACTCTGCCTTCCCAGCCTGCTTGCTTAGTGAACTCTACTATACGTTTCATTGTAAATGTCCCTAGATGACCCGGGTCGTGTAAATGTATATCAATATCTGCATCTGCTTCAACCGCTAAATTATATAATTGATATAGTGACTCTTCAATATTTTGGTCTACAACCGCAGGGTCGACTGATCCAACAATTCCTGCTCCATTTCTTAATGCTTCTCTCACATAATTGAAAGCATTAGATCGTAATAAACCATGCTGAGCAAAAGCAACCACTTCGGAGCTAAGACGGTTCGAATAATTCGTTAATGCTTGTTCAACTTGTTCTAAATTTCTTATCCCAACCTCTGGGTAAATATCAACATGTGTTCTCACGTGTGTTGAACCAGAAGCTAAAAGGATTTCAAGTAAAGCCTCTGCGCGCTCCTTTGTACTAGAAGCAATCGTCGGTAAGACCATTTTTTCAGTTTCAAACCGTTCAATCACGCTAGAGGTTGGCGTGCAAGCTCTCCATACATCTCCCATTAAAGTCTTATCAAGATGTACATGCTTTTCAATAAAAGAAGGTAATACAAGTAATCCGCCTGCATCATGAACTGTAAATACATTTGAAATAGACGCTTCGTCTTTTGTTATTTTTGTGATTTTTCCATTTTCAATTAATAAATGAACTAATTCAGTAGCAGTACCTACCACTTTTTCATCTTCTTTTTCGTAACCAATTTCTAAACGAGCATTCTTTATCCAATAGTTAGATTTCATGAATTTCACCCCTTCTTGTAATCGATCATCACTTTACGTCAAAAGCTGATTTGCTATTTAGTCCACCGTAAACAATCTTTCCATTAGCCATTACAGCAGCACGTTTTGAACGTCTTGCTACAGCTTCAGCAGAACATGATGCATCTACTAAAACCATGCTTGCTTCATCTCCAACATTTGGCCATAGCTGGTTACCCTTTACATCAAGAGTTTTTAACCCACCAGTAATAAACTGCAAAGTTTGAGATAGCCCATATTCATCTTTCCAATTGTATCTCTCAGCTAGTCTTCCTGCTTTTTCTAACATATCTCCCGTT
Organism: Bacillus sp. AFS041924; assembly: GCF_002577195.1. Classification (GTDB taxonomy): domain Bacteria; phylum Bacillota; class Bacilli; order Bacillales; family Bacillaceae_G; genus Gottfriedia. The sequence goes on along the minus strand of NZ_NULG01000016.1, from coordinate 30,561 downwards.
CCATGTGGAGACCAAGAGTCATAGAAACCATCACACCCTAAGGCAACATGTACACCTTTAGAATGAAGTAAATCAACAGGAGGCATTACTCTGTTGATCGGAACCGTCGACATAATCGATACGCCTAGGCTTGCTAGATTACTAGCCATTTCAACTGATTCATTTGTCGGTACATCACCAAGTGCAAATGCATGGCTAACAGCTACACGATTATACCAACCAGATTGTTCAATAAATGAAACTAATTTCTGTATTGTATAAAAACCAAGATGACCTGGGTCATGAATATGAATATCTATATCAGCATCAAACTGTACTGCCAAATCGACCATCTCAAATAATGAAAGCTCAATATTTTGATCAATGCCACCAGGATCTAACCCTCCGACAATAGTCGCTCCCTCTCTCATCGCTGTTTTCATCAATGACAAACTATTTGTTCGAAGTAATCCATGTTGAGGAAATGCAACAATCTCGTGTGTCATTTTATCCTTATACGTAAAAAGTGCTTTTTGAATTTCTTCTAAATTTTTCAAGCCGATATACGGATCAACATTTACATGCGTTCGTACATGAGTTGCGCCGCCTTTTAATAATAAATGCAGCATTTGTTTTGCACGATGCTGTCCCGTTTCAGCTAATTCAACTAATTCCGCCGCTTCCAAATTTAATCTCTCAACTAAGTTTGCAGCAGGAATACATGCCTTCCATGGTAGTCCAAGATAAGTCTTATCCAAATGATTATGCATTTCTTTAAAAGCAGGGAGAGCAAGTAAGTTCTTTGCATCTTGCACAGGAAGATCTGTTTGTAATGGAGTATTCGCTAATTGTAATCGTTCAATCTTCCCATCAGTAATCAGTAAATTGTAAAGTGTAGTCTCTGTACTTTGGATTCTTCCATTTTCAAAAACAAAACCGCTATCAAGTTTTACATTCTTAAGCCAATATGATTGATTCATCTCATCACTCTCTTTAATAAAACTTAAACTGTAGTTGATTCAAGATTAGAAATTGAACCACTTACAACATTACCTTTAAAAATAACAGCAGCACGTTTTGCGCGTCTTGCTACTGCTTCTGCTGTACAAGTAGCTTCTACAAGGACGACGCTTGCTTCATCTCCAACATTCGGCCATGCTCTTTCACCTTCATTATTTAATGGAGTCACGCCTCCTGTAATAAATCCTAGACTATTATGAAGAGATTTTTCTTCAATAAATCTGAAACGTTCAGCAAGTCGTCCAACTTTTTCAAGATTATCTCCAATTCCGAATGGAGACCAATGATCAGTAATGCTGTCATTCCCTAATTCAACTTTTACTCCTTTTTCATTAAGTAAAGGGATTGGAATCGTTCTAAAAATTGGTACAGTTGAAGTAATCGAAATACCTAATTCAGCAAACCTCTCAGCAATCGCAGTAGCATCTGGAACAGATAGATCTGCTAAACCACTCGCATGACTCACTGTAACTCTTCCTTGCCATCCTGCTTTTTCAGTTAATGTAGCTAATCTTTGCATTGTAAATAATCCAAGATGATCTGGGTCATGTAAATGAACATCGATATCAGAATTTGATTCAACTGCTATGTCCATAATCGTCTCAAGAGAACGTTCGATATTTTCATCGATTGTGGCTGGGTCAACTCCACCAACTAGATTCGCTCCATATTTCATAGCCTCTCTAACTAGTTCAACAGAGTTACTTCTTAACAGGCCATGCTGCGGAAATGCAACAATTTCGTGTGTTAATTTATCTTTATATCCTTCTAAAGCTTGTAATGTAGCTTCTAAATTTTTTAAACCGATAACAGGATCAATATTACAGTGTGTACGAATATGTGTCGCACCGTGACCAAGTAACAAATCTAGCATCTTTTCTGCTCTTTCTTTAGCAGTTGGTAATAGTTTTGGCAATAAAATTTGTTCTTCTTCAATACGTGTTCTCACACCATTAGTTGCAGGCATACACGCTTTCCAAGGTCCACCATAGTAAGTTTTATCAATATGAATATGCATCTCTTTAAATGAAGGAACCATAAGAAGGCCTTGCACATCATATTGTGGTAATTGATCAGTTATGAATTCACTAACTAATTGAATAGAAGCAATTTTTTCGTTTTCAATTTTAACATTGTACTTTCCAGTTGCAGTTCCATTAATTACTTCTTTGTCATTATAAGTAAAACCATCTTCCAGACTTACATTTGTTAACCAATATGATTTTGACAATATACTCATCCTTTCATCCCACTTTAAATTTTGATTCTATTTCATTATAAATCTGTTTAGAATATTTTGATTTTAGTATGTTTACATATTTTTAAGGTATTTTTACTAATTGGTTTTCTATTGTATAAAAAGGTCATTCTGCAAAAAAGTGAACCTTTTGCGCTGATGAAATAAAAACTAGTCAATTAATTATCAACTATTCGTAAAAGTTACTTTGTGAGATTGATTTCTACATCAGGATGCTCTCTTTTCTATGTGGCGAAACCTGAGCTTCCTCATTACCTCCGTTCCTACGGGTCTTTAGTCTTCCCGCATTTCCCTTTGGAGTCGATCAACATTCATTTCAATGAACTTATTCATGGAAAGAAGATTTTCTGATACGCGAACGTTATAAGAGGGGGTATATCAGAGAGTCTTCTTATATGTAGCTGATTTTATTTATCTTTTTATAATAAATTGCAGGTTTCTATCTAGTTTTTATTCGATTTAGAACAGATTGGACCAAATTTGCTGTTTTCTTCATTTGTGAACATCAGCTTTTAGATAAGATTTAATCCGAAATACCCTAACCAGTATAGGTAATATTTCATCTTATTTGCGATTCTTGCAATTTTATTTGCAGTTTTGCTAATTTTATTTGCGATTTTCAGATTTTAATTGCAGTTTTGCCAATTTTATTTGCGATTTTCAGATTTTAATTGCAGTCCGCTAGTTATTTGCGTATCTCTTATTTTTAATTGCAGTTTTGCCAACTTTATTTGCGTTTTTTGGATTTTATTTGCAGTCAAGCTAGTTATTCGTGATTGCCCGATTTAAGTCAGATACTATTAAGCTCTACTAACTGCAATTTCTAAAAAAAAGGTCCCCTAAAAAGTGAATTGTTACCCGAATAATAGACACTTAAAAAAAGGGTCTATTATTCGGGTATTTTTATGTCCTCGACATTCAAAACCCGTTTATAATAAAAATATAAATAGATGAGGTCGGGGAAAAATGAGTAAAATTATATTTAATAGTTTTCAAATAAAACAACTTGAAAAAAATAGTAATGTGAGTAAAGTATCAGATCGTTCAATAAGCTATAAACCAGAATTTAAAGTAAAAGCTGTATTAGAAAATCTTAAAGGGAAAGGTCCTCTTCAAATCTTTATTGAAAATGGATTTGATTTAGAAATTATAGGTAATGACAAGCCAGGTCAATGTTTAGAACGTTGGAGAAATACTTATAAAATCTACGGAGAAGAAGGATTCTATACAGAAAGACGTGGGAAAGGTTCAACTGGAAGACCAAGTTCAAAAGATCAAACGGCTGAACAGAAATTAAAGAAAGCTGAAGCTCGAATAGCGTTTCTTGAGGCAGAGGTAGAGTTTTTAAAAAAGCTCGACGAACTAGAAAGGCAGGCGGCACAGAAAAAGAAACGTTAACGAAAGCTGAGAAATTTGAATTGATTGAACAGACACTAAGAAATCATGAATTTCCTCAGATGGTTTCCTATTTCTGTAAGTTAGCAGGCGTGAGTCGAAGTGGATATTACGCATTCTTAAAGGCTGAAAGAATACGATATGAACGTGAAAAACGTGATGAATTAGATTATAAATTAATAAAGGATATCTTCGATAAATCTAATCAAAAGAAGGGTATCCGCCACATTAAGATGTATTTAAGCAAGGTAATGGGTGTTACTATGAACTTTAAACGAATTTATCGCTTAATGAAAAAATATTCGATGTACACAAAAATTCGTAGGACAAACCCTTATAAGAAAATGGCAAAGGCTACACAGGAACATAAAACCCTTAAAAATATTCTTAATCGTAAATTTAAACAAGATACCCCACAAAAGACTTTATTGACTGATATAACTTACTTATACTACGGTAAGGGTCACAAAGCATATTTATCATGTGTTAAGGACTGTGCAACTAGAGAAATTTTAGCTGCTCATATTTCTACTTCTCTTTCAATGGAAATTGCCTATACTACTCTAGATAAATTAGAAGAAGCTCTTGATAGTTGCATCTATCCAGGTGCAATCTTACATTCGGATCAGGGATTCCATTATACTCATCCAGAGTTTCAAAATAGAGTGAAAAAAATGGGTCTTATTCAATCTATGTCTCGAAAAGGTAACTGTTGGGATAATGCCCCTATGGAATCATTTTTTGGTCATTTAAAAGATGAAGTAGATTATAGGGAGAGTCAAACAATACTTGAATTACAAAAATGTATTTATGATTATATCGAAGAGTACAATCATCATCGTCCGCAATGGACATTAAATAAAATGACTCCGGTTGAATACCGGAGCCAATTACTTTGTGCTTAAAAGGAAGTCTCTTTTTTATGTGTCCACTTTATAGGGAACAATTCAAAAGTTTAGGACACCCTCTTTTTCAAAATATTACTTAATCGTCACATCATTTATCTCTAAATAACCTGAAGGACTGATTGAAAAACCTTTTACATTTTTTGAAATTGCAGCTACATTCTCGATTACTCGTACTGGAATATAAGGAGAATCTTCCATTTCAATTTCTTGAGCTTGAGCATAAATTTCTTTACGTTTTGCTTCGTCTTTTTCTTTTCGTCCAGCGTTAATTAATTCATCTACTTTTGGATTACTATAGAAAAATGTATTTCCAGCAGCTCCGCGAGAATCTGAGTGGAATAGGTTGTATTGATTGTAATCAGCATCTCCAGTTGCGTTTCTCCAGCTAATAATGAACATTTCTGATTGGCCTTTATTTACTTTTTCAACGAACGAACCGTATTCCATCACTTGTACTTTTAAATTAATGCCTATTCCTTTTAATTGTGATTGAATAACTTCTGCTAAATTTACACGTTCTTTACTATCCATCGTTAAGATTGTTGCGTCAAATCCATTTGGATAACCAGCTTCTGTTAATAGTTTCTTAGCTTCTTTTAGATTGTAATTATAAGCTTTTAATTGATCATCATACCCAAATACTTTTGATCCCATTGCGGAATTCGCTTTTTTACCGACATTATTAAATACGCCTTTAATAATCGAATCCATTTCAACAGCATGAGCAATTGCTTTACGAACTCGTGCGTCATTAAACGGTTCTTTCGTTACATTGAATCCGATATACTCTGTTCCGTAACCTTCACTGCGATAAACTTCCATAGCTGAGGATGATTCAACTTGATTCATTACTGCTACAGGAAGTGGTTCTGCAATTTGAGCTTCTCCTGTTTCGATCATTGAAATTCTTGTAGAGTCCTCTGGAACTACTTGGAACACAACCTTGTCTACTTTAGGTTTATCGCCCCAATAATCTTCATTTTTTACTAATGTGATTTCCTGACCTGGAGACCATGATTTAAATTTAAATGGACCTGTTCCATTTGGTTCTTGAATAATATTCTTACCATATTTATCAATTGTTTTAGGACTTATAATTCCTCCTTCATGATTTGCTAAAATTGAAAGAAGTGGTGAGAATGGCTCACTTAAAATAAATTGAACTGTATATTCATCGACTACTTTAACTTCTTTTACCATTTTGAATACGACAACTCTTGGTGAAGCAACTTTCGGATCTAATAAACGATCAAACGTCTTTTTTACAGCTTCAGCATTAAATGGCGTACCATCGTGAAACTTAGCATCATGTCTTAGTTTAAATTCCCATATTGTATCATTTATTTGATTCCATGATTCTGCTAGCATTGGTTGAATTTCATTATTTTCACCTCGTTGGACTAGACCTTCATAAATTTTATGATGCGTAACGCTTGCTGCATTTATGGTAGACATAAATTGCTGATCTAAATTTTCGGCATCTGATAAGCGAGCAATTACGAGTGTGCTTCCGCCTTTAGAATCATTTGCTTGTCCATTCGCTTTTGTACCTACGTCTTGATTAGAGGAACATCCTGTAATTGTTACAGCAGAAAATAATACTAGAAAAAATTTACCTATTCCCGATTTCAATTTCAATGGCACTGCCTCCCTGTTTAAAGTTTGTCTTACAAATATTTATCTAATTATATAAAATATTCTGATAATTATTTTTGAATATCTTTACCTGTTTTTTCAGTTTCTTTACTAGTTTTTCAATTATTTGATTTTGCTTCTACTTTTTTAATTGAACCAACTCTTTTAAAAGATGGCGGAAATAGTTCATCTTCAGGAAGTTGTTCATAATCTCTTTCCATATATCCTTTTCTCATCTTATTAAAATACAATTGGCCTTTTTGTTTTAATACTTCCTTATCAAGATTAGGAATCTCTTGATCTTGCATCACAATCCTTCCATTAATAATTGATAGTTTTACATCTCTACCTGAACCGCTTACAAACATTGTGCGAATTGGATCATCCATAACGCCCATATGGAATCCACTTAAATCAATTGCAATAATATCTGCCTTTGCACCAACGGCAATTCGACCTAAATCTTCACGGTTTAGAAATGCCGCTGCTCCTAAAGTGAGCGAATTGAAAAAATCAGCATATGTAGATCCTTCAACTTCTTTTTCTACAAATCTTGAAAGCATACTTCCGGTACGCACATTTTGAAAAATATCTGGAGGGAAAGTATCAGTACCTAATGCAATATTGATTCCTTCTTTTCTATATTTTGCAAATGATTCAAGCCCTTCTCCGTGTCTACCTATAATAAGTGGACAATGGATTACAGTAGAATTTGTTTCGTTGAGAAGCGAAATATCATTATCAATATTGTAATTCGCTCCACTATAGCCCGAAATAAAATGAGCGTGTGGTATTCCTGTATTTGGACCTAAGAATCCAAGATTATATAAATATTTAATTGGTGTAACTCCTTGTTCTTTTAAAATTGTATTAAATTCAAAACTTCCTTGCGCAGCATGGAGCTTGATTGGAACGTTTAATTTTTCACTGTAATATTTTGTTTTTATCAAAATCTCTTCCGTCTGGGATTCAATTCTTTCTGGAGCTAACATCCCTCTAACTAATCCATCAAATGCACCATCGAAGGTCTCAACAAACTTTACTGCTCTTTCTAATCCTTCCTCGCCTGCTTTTTCATCCCAATGAATTTTAATCTTTCCATCTGGCTCGACTACTCTAATGCCTGCTTGATAGCTTGGTCCAAGATAAATTCTCAACCCAAGTTTTCCTGCATGATTCGCTGCGGCTACTAACTCATCGTAAGTTTCGGCCCAATTTTTATAAAAAACAGATGTAATCGGCATGGCCGTTGTAATTCCATTTAAGATTAGTTGAGAATAAGCATATAAGGATTTAAATGCTTCTTCTTCTTCACTCATTAGTTCGTGATGTCCATCATTTACGTATTGTTCAGACCAAAGGAGATTTTTTTGTCTGTTTGATTTCGCTTCTAAATGCAAAATATCATGATCAATATCACCTAGAGCATTTAAATCAATGAAACCAGGACTAAGGATCGCATTTCCTACGTCAATTACTTGATCTACTTCTTCTAAATAGTTTTTTCCAACAAATAAAATCGTGTCTTTTTCATAAACAATCTCTGCATCTTCCAAAATGACATGTTCGCTTCCATCAAAACCAATTACGTATTTTCCCTTTAGCTTCGTTTTCATTCTTTTCTCCCTTCGAACATTTAAAATATTATTTTAGTTTTCAACATATCTCATCTCGTCAACATAGGCACGAGCATGCCCCCAGAAATACTTTGTCGGTTGCATATACTTTTCTAGTCCAGCACGTTTAATCGTTGCAAAGGCTTCTTCATTTGCTTCAATTAAAACTGTGCTCTCATGAACTGTGTGTACATTTCTTCCTTCCATAATTAGTTTTCCATCAACAATCACATGATCAACATCATTTGCGACTGCTTGAAATACTAACCGATGAACATGCATATACTCAGGAGTTAAATGCGGTTGATGTAGATTGACTGTAATAACATCTGCTTTTTTACCAATTTCAAGTGAACCTATTTCATCATCCCAACCTATACATTTTGCTGCATCAATTGTTACCATTTCTAAAAGCTTACCTGGTGGTAAATAATAATAGTCCCTAAGAGCTGCCTGATGTACAAACTGTGTTTTCCTCATCGCTTGAAATAAATCAAAGCTCGTAGATGGTGAGGTACCATCTGTAGAAATCGCGACAGTTGCTCCCATTTCGATTAATTCTGTGATAGGAGTACGTGCATTTATTTGTCCAAAACCTGGAGATGCACTAATATTCGTTCCAGTTTCAGCTAAAATCTTGGCTTCATCGAATGAAATTCCCCGGCAATGCTGAAGATGCACATCTGGACCTAATAAAGCATTTTCTTTATCTTGAATTGCTAAATGAATCATTCCACCAAATGCATCTGAGTGAATTCTTGTATTGTATTTCCTAGCAATCTCTCTTATTTTTTTAGCTTGATAAAGATCATGTTTTGTTAAACCGTATAGTCGATCTGGAGATGTTGGATATGATGGGTCAACAGACGTTACAATAACAAATGGCGTAATAAAGGCTCTTGTTCTATCCTCATTTGCATGATTCAAAGCTTCAATAACCGCTTCTGCTCCTTTTAACACTTCTTCATAGGTAATTTCTTTTTCAATTCTTTTCCCATCAACCCATCTACTAAATGAATGTGGCCAAGGTGGGTTACACGGACCTGTACAAACTACTTCACGAACTCCTACTTCGTTGTAAGCTTTCGCATGGTTTATCGCAAATATTGGATCATCAGATCTCGGCTCTGATCCTAACACACTAACTCCTGTTGTAATACCCGCTTTTAATCGCTCAAGTGCAGATAGCTTTCCTTCGTAATACCAAAAATCATCTGTCACAAAATGCTTATATGTATTCGTCATAATCGGCATCCAAAAATCGATATTCTCCATTGCAATTGTCTTAAACATTGAATGACCACCATGACCATGTACATCTATTAATCCAGGTAAAATACATTGATGACTACAATCAATTACTTTTTTCGCCTCATACTTAGTTTTCAAGTTTTCAGTCAAATCAATGTCTACTATTCTCCCATTATGAATCGCAACGGAGCCATTTTCGATTATTCTTCTTTTTGTGTCCATTGTGATAACAGTTCCATTTACTAATAACAAATCAATCATGTTTTCTCCTCCTCGCGTGCAGACTTCTTTTTAAAAATTGAAACAGCATAATTTAATTATGCTGTCTCATTGAATTACTTATTTCACTGTTACATCATCAAGCATTAAATAACTTGCTGGGTTTAACCAAAGTCCTTTAACTGAAGAGCCAGTAACTGCTAAATGCTCATAGTTACGAATAGGTACATATGGTACATCTTCGTTTTCAATTTCTTGTGCTTGAGCATATAGTTCTTTACGTTTTTTTCCATCCGCTTCTTGACGAGCTGATTCAATTAATTTATCAACTTTAGGGTTACTGTAGAATGAACTATTTCCTGCTGCACCCTGGGACTTGCTATCAAATAAGTTAAATTGATTATAGTCCCCATCACCAGTAGCATTTCCCCATCCACCAATTGCAACTTGATGTTCACCTTTTGCGATTGTATCAATATAAGCTCCGTATTCAAGAACTTGGATTTTAACGTTAATACCGATTCCTTTTAATTGAGATTGAATCACTTCAGCCATATTAATTCTTTCTTTACGGTCACTAGTTGATAATGTAAATGTTAGACCATCTTTAATTCCTGCTTCTTTTAATAGCTTTTTAGATTCATTAATATCGTAGTTATAACCTTTAATAGTTGGATCATATCCAAAAACTTTTGGACTCATTGTTGAATTCGCTTTTGTTCCAACATCGTTATATACACCTTTTATAATTGAATCTACTTCAATTGCATGTGCAATTGCTTTACGGACACGAACATCATCAAATGGTTTTTTCTTAACATTGATACTTAAATATTCAACAGCTAGTCCATCTGTACGATATAAATCCATTGTGTCAGAAGCCTCAATTCGCTCGATTTCTGTTACAGGCACTTGGTCTGTTACATGTGCTTCACCAGTTTCAATCATAGCTAGTCTTGTAGCATCTTCAGGAACTACTTTAAAGACTACACCATCAATTTTAGGCTTATTACCCCAGTAATCTTTATTTTTTTCAATTTTGATTTCTTCTCCTGATTTCCATGATTTAAATACATAAGGACCAGTTCCTACTGGATTTTGTCCGATTTTAACACTGTTTTCTTTTATCGATTTTGGACTAATAATACTTCCTTCATTACTCATTAATATTGATAAAAGTGGAGCATATGGGTATTTCAACATAAATTGAACTGTTGAATTGTCTACTACTTTTACTTCTTTTATCATGGCAAATTTGCCCGCTTGAGGTGATGCTGTTTTTGGATCAAGTACTCTATCGAAATTTGTTTTAACTGCATCTGCATTAAAAGGTGATCCATCTTGGAATTTAACACCTTCTCTTAATTTGAACTCCCAAGTCACGTTATCTACTTGTTTCCATTCAGTTGCTAAAAGAGGTTGTGGCTTCATATTTTTATCTGGTTCTACTAATGTTTCATATACCTTTTCATAAACAACGTTTGCTGATGGTATATCAGTAATAAAATGAGGATCTAATGTTGTTGCATCAGATAGTCTAGCAACGACTAAAGTTCCCCCTGCTTTCGCTTTTGTTCCTGTTGCACTACTGTTTGTTTGGTCTGATGTACATCCTGCAAGAACAGTTGAAATCGTAAATAATGATGCAAATAGTACTCCGGCTGTCTTTTTCTTCATTGTTTTCTTCCTCCTCTAAATACTTGAGCCCTATGATTCTCTTGTTCATCATTTTTTTGAGTACGCTAGGCTTACTCAAATTATAAAAAAAAATAAAATTTTATATTTTCAGAATCTTTACTCGTTTTTTAATTATCTTTACTGCTTTTCCGCATTATATTTACTTCAATTCTAATTTTGAATAAATTTAAACAAAGAAAAGGGGGAAATTTAATGAAACCAGAGATTGCATTGAATAACAGAGAAGTCACATTAGAAAAAAAAGAATCTCAAAAACTAAAAAGATGGAAAACTTTTTATAAGAAGTTTAAGAAAAATAAACTGGCACTAGTAGGAGGGTATATTGTACTCTTTTATATTTTAGTAGCCATATTTGCACCGCTTATTTCACCAAAGGATCCTTTTGCAATTGATTTAATGAACAAACTACAAACTCCGTCCATGGAACATTGGATGGGTACAGATGATAAAGGAAGAGATATTTTAAGTAGAATCATTTATGGAAGTCGTCTTTCAATTTCTGTTGGTTTCGTATCTGTCTTATTTGGAGCCATTTTCGGAATCATTCTCGGGTTGATAGCCGGTTATTACGGAAAATGGATAGATACGATCATTATGAGGGTTGTTGATGTTTTACTTGCATTCCCAGGTATTTTACTCGCACTTGCGATTATTAGTGCACTTGGTCCTAGTCTAATTAATGTTATGGTTGCTGTCGGTGTCTTTTCAATTCCAACTTTTGCTCGAATCGTTAGGGGATCTACATTATCCGTCAGAAAGCTTGAGTATATAGATGCAATTCGTGCATTAGGTGCAACTGATGCATCAATCATTTTCAAACATATTTTTCCGAATATTCTTTCACCAATAATTGTCCAAGCTACGTTAAAACTTGCTACAGCGATTTTATCAGCAGCTGGATTATCATATCTTGGATTAGGTGCTCAGCCTCCTTCTCCAGAATGGGGAGCTATGTTAAGTAGCGGACGAGATTATTTATTTACTGCACCCCACATTGCCTTATTTCCGGGCATTGCGATTTCAACACTTGTATTAGGATTTAATATTTTCGGGGATGGACTAAGAGATGCTCTTGATCCAAGAATGAAAAAATAAGGAGGAAAGTAAATGTTTCTATTTATTGTCAGAAGAATTATACAAACCATTCCAGTTTTACTTGGTGTAAGCTTAGTTGTTTTCCTTATCATGCAGATGGTTCCAGGAGATCCAGCAACTTTACTTGCTGGTGAGGGTGCTACAAAACAAACAATTGAAATGATACGACATCAGCTAGGTCTTGATCGTCCTATCATCATTCAATATTTCGATTATGTTCTTCATGTACTACAAGGAGATTTTGGTGAATCACTTCGAAATAATCGCCCAGTATTAGATGAGATTATGATTCGTTTACCTATTACAATCGAACTTGCACTTGCTAGTATTTTCATTACAGTTGTACTTGGTATGCTAGCAGGTATTATCTCAGCGACTAAACAGTACTCCGCAGCTGATATTACAATTATGATTGTCGCTTTACTAGGAATCTCTTTACCAAGTTTCTGGTTTGGTTTAATGCTAATCTACTTCTTTTCTGTTAATCTTCATATCTTTCCAGTTGCCGGCTGGGGAACGTTTAAACATATGGTACTACCAGCCTTAACATTAGGTGCAGGTGGTGCTGCAATTGTAGCTAGAATGACTAGATCAAGTATGTTAGAAGTTGTTCGTCAAGACTATATGCGTACAGCAAGAGCAAAAGGTTTAAAGGAACATATCATTATTTACAAACATGGTCTAAAAAATGCATTAATTCCAGTTATTACTGTTGTTGGTCTACAATTTGGTGCATTACTTGGTGGTACCGTTTTAACCGAGTCGGTTTTTGCAATTAATGGACTTGGTAGATTAATTGTTGATGCGATTAGGACAAGAGATTTACCTATGGTTCAAGGTGGCGTATTAATCGCTTCAGTTATCTTTGTATTTATGAATCTAGCTGTTGACATTCTCTACCGTTACTTTAATAAACGAGTTGACTTGAATTAAGGAGGTCCTACCATGAAAAAACATTTTGATGAAACAATTCTTGAGGTTAAAAATTTACAAACCCACTTTTATACAGATGACGGTATTAGTAAAGCAGTTAATGGAATAAGCTTTAATTTAAAAAAAGGTGAGACACTTGGAATTGTAGGAGAGTCTGGAAGCGGTAAGAGTATTACTTCCTTGTCCCTATTACGGTTAATCCCCTCTCCTCCAGGAAAAATAGCTGGTGGTAGTATTCTATTTAAAGGTGAAGACTTACTTGCAAAAACTGAAAAACAGATGCGTTCAATACGAGGTAATGAAATTTCAATGATCTTTCAAGAGCCAATGACCTCTTTAAACCCTGTTTATTCAGCTGGTGAACAAATTGCTGAAGCGATTCGTCTTCACCAAAAATTAAGCAAAAAGGAAGCTTGGGATAAAGCAGTTGAAATGCTGCGACTTGTTGGGATCCCCTCTCCTGAAAAACGTGCAAAACAAGAACCACATGAGCTTAGTGGTGGAATGCGACAAAGGGTTATGATTGCAATGGCACTTGCATGTCATCCAGAAGTGCTAATCGCAGATGAACCGACTACCGCTCTTGATGTGACAATTCAAGCTCAGATTCTAGAATTAATTAAATCACTCCAAAAGGATTTCGGTACAGCTGTTATATTAATCACGCATGATTTAGGTGTCGTTTATGAGACTTGCGATCGAGTGGCTGTAATGTACGCCGGAAGAATTGTTGAATATACTTCAGCAAAAGAACTTTTTAATAGCCCTAAACATCCATACACAACCGGGTTATTAAACTCTCTTCCACGACTGGATATGGATCAAGATGAATTAACAACTATACCTGGTACTGTTCCAAGTCCGTTCAATATGCCTAAAGGCTGTAGTTTTGCTCCTCGCTGCGCACATGCAAAGGCAATTTGTCATCAGTCAGTGCCAGATTTACAAACGATTGATAAAAATACTGAAGTCAGCTGTTGGATGTACACCTCACAATGGGAAACAGACCATTTGCGTAAAGAGAAAGTAGGGATTGAATAATGTCATTACAACTAGTGGATAAAAACATACTATTGAATGTAGATCATTTAAAACAATACTTTCCAATTAAAGGTGGTTTATTGGGAAGAACGGTTAATCATGTAAAAGCTGTAGACGATATTAGCTTCCAGATTTATGAAGGTGAGACTTTAAGTATCGTTGGAGAATCGGGTTGTGGCAAGTCGACTACTGGTAGAGCCATTCTAAGATTAGACGAGCCTACAAGTGGAAACATTCATTTTGGAGAAAAAGATTTATTAAGCTTAGGAAAAAAAGAAATGCGTAAAATAAGAAAGGATCTGCAAGTAATTTTTCAAGATCCATTTGCCTCACTTAACCCTAGACAAACAATTGGACAAATTTTAAATGAAGCATTAGCCATTCAAAATGTTGTTCCAAAAGAAGAACGTAAAGCTAGAATTGAGGAATTACTAGGACATGTTGGATTAAGACCTGAAGCAATGGACCGATACCCTCATGAATTTAGTGGTGGACAACGTCAGCGCGTCGGAATTGCACGAGCTCTTGCGGTTGATCCAAAACTTATCATTTGCGATGAAGCAGTATCTGCATTAGATGTTTCAATTCAAGCTCAAGTGTTAAACCTACTAAAGTCATTACAGAAAAAATTCTCACTTACCTTCCTTTTCATCTCTCATGATTTAGGGGTGGTAAGACATATTTCTGACCGAGTGATGGTAATGTATTTAGGAAAAATTGTCGAGATTGCTGATAAGAAATCCATCTTCGATAATCCACAACACCCTTATACACGTGCACTATTATCTGCGATACCAGTACCAAATCCAGTGCATAAAAGAGAAAGAATCATTTTAACTGGAGACGTACCATCTCCAATCGATCCCCCTAGCGGCTGCCGTTTCCATACGAGATGCCCTTTCGCGATCGATATTTGCAAATCAAGAGTACCTGAATTAAAATTATCCGAACAAAATCATCAAGTTGCTTGTCACATAATTGATTAAATAGTATTCTTATAGGCAGGAAAAATAAAAGGAACATCACTTAGGCTTCTTTATAAAATGGGAATGTCTAGGGAGAACGGGAAAAGCAAATTTAAAAGATCATTTAAATCATTTCCTACTCCCTTTCCTCTTCCATACTGTATAAATTAATGCTTTTTTTAAAAGATTAGTATACGGCAATTTTTTATCAACTAAGTTTTCGAATTAATTAAAAATATTAATAATAAACTATTTGAGGTTCTTCATGCTAAGTTACGAGGGATTTACTTTACTCATTATGCTATTTATTTTAGCTCCTATTATGGGAGCTATTGCTTTATTATTTTTGTTTATCTTTGAAAAAAGAATAGACTTACTTGAAAATAAAAACAGAGAAATTCGGTTAGAACATGCATTACAAGAAGCTCAATACAATAAATTGAATCAGCAAATTCAGCCGCACTTTTTATTTAATACACTTAATGTCATTTTAAGCTTAGCACGATTAAATCGAACCTCGGAATTAATACGAGCACTTGAAACTTTTTCTCAATTTTTAAAATTTAAATATAAATCTTCAGAGCCATTAATTCCATTAGCACAAGAAATACAATATACTCAATATTATTTAGACATACAAACTCTGAGATTCGGTGAACGACTTAACACGCAGTTAGATTGTCCAATAGATTTACATAATGCTTTAGTTCCCCCTTTTATTTTGCAAACTTTAGTAGAAAATTCATTTAAACACGGTTTAGAAAAAAAGGTCGGCGAAGCTTTACTGAATATACACTTTTATCAGGACTCCGAGCTAGTCTGCTTAGAAGTCATTGATAATGGTTTAATGGGAATGACAAATTCTTTTTCCAATCAAGAAGGTCATGGTCTAGATAATATAAAAAAGAGATTACAACTATATTTTGGTAACAGTGGACATGTATTAATTACATCAACTGAAACAGGTACAAATGTTAAAGTCGTTTGGCCGCTCGTATATGACTCACAAGTAGAGGAGGGAAATTTGAAATGAATGTATTACTACTAGATGATGAACCATTAGAGCTTGAACAAATGGAGTATATGATAAAAAATATGTTTCCATTATGGAAGTTTTATAAAGCTGCCGATGCTTGCCAAGCAATAACAATAAATCAAAGTCATAAAATTAACATTGCGTTTCTAGACATTAATCTTCCTGGACGATCTGGACTCGAGTTTGGCGAAGAGCTTAGAGCACAAAACAAAGACGTAGATATTATCATGGTTACGGCTTATCAAAGTTTTGATTATGCACAACAATCAATTCGAATCGGAGTTCTAGATTATTTAACAAAGCCAGTTATTGAAAGTGAGTTAACAAAAGTTTTATCTAAATATAGCCGTACTGATACGTCAAATCAGTATTCTAGTTTAATCCATCAAACGCTTTTATATATTCACGATCATTTCGCTGAAAAACTATCTCTTTCTGATGTAGCTCGAGAAGTTCATACAAATCATTCTTATTTAAGTAGGAAATTTCACGAAGAAGTCGGTGTTTCTTTTTCAGAATATTTAATAGACTTTAGAATTCAAGCGGCTAAGCGATTTTTAACAAATAATCCAAACTGGAACATTTCTGATGTTGCAGAAAACTCTGGCTTTAATAGTCAACATTACTTTAGTACTTTATTCCGCAAAATTGAAGGCATTACGCCAAAAGAGTATCGTGAGAAAGGAAAATAAACATTGAATTCACGTTCGTTTAGAGAATACGTACAAGGTCCTATACAAATTGGAATGGGAATGGGAATTATTTCTCTCTTGGCACGTTGGGTAACAGGAACTACGATTTTATCTTCGCCTGAGTCAATGATTAAGTATGGTGTATTTGGTGGAATCGGCTATGCATTTTTAGGAGCAATTGCATTATTTGTTTTTAGTTTTATTGGGAAAAAGGTTCGTAAGGAGTACCATGATTGTTTAACAATTGGAGATTATTTGAAGAGGAAACTAAATCCACTCGGGTTTTGGATTATGATCTGTATTTTAATATTAACTAGTTTACACATATTATATATACAGTCGATGAGTGCCTCTACTTTATTTCATTTTCTATTTAATTTACCCTTGTACATCGAAATTTTTATTTTTATTAGTTTCTGCGTACTTTTCGCAGGCTTTGGTGGTTTAAAAATGATTCACGGACTAGCAGGATTCCAAGTCATAACAATGTTTGCAGCGGCAATTTTAATTCCGTTGTATTTTTTCGTAAAAGAAGGGGTTCAACCTGTATATGATGGAATTAGATTATTTCATCCATACATGTTAGTCATTGATCATTACGATTTATGGGGATTTTTATTTTCAGGCTTACTAGTAGGATTTGGGCAGTTTTTCTTTGACATAACATCTTGGCATCGATTGTTTATGATTGAAGTAAAAAAAGTTCCACTTACTTTCTCGTTATCTGGATTAATATGGGGTATTTTTCCTCTCTCATTTTCATGTCTTTTTATTATTGTCATTTTCACAGGTGGATTTACCGATATTCAATCCATATTAGTTGGTTTAGCAAATAAAATTACGACACCTTTTTTTTTCATATTGTTTGTTTTATGTGTATTTAATGCTATTACATCGACTTTTGGTGCAGTACTGCACTCGCTTGCTAGCTTAATTGTAAATAATATTATTGAGCCACTGCAAAAAAAATCAAAAAGCGATCATCAAAAAATAAGAATTGCCTATCTTTTGTCAGTCATAATCGGGGCAATTATTTTTTTCTCAACAATTATTCAATCTCAAAACATTATCGAACTATTATTTTACTCGGGAAATGTGTATTCAGCATTGTTGTTTCCAGTTTTGGTTATAGTCTTTAGTAAAGGGAAGGTCGCAAACTACATACCAATTAGTATCATAATCAGTATTTTACTTTCTTATGTTGTTCAACCGTATGTAGGTGACTTTCAAAGTATTTGGTTAAGTTCATTATTTTCGATCATTATTATCATAATTTGTTTTGCAATTAGTTTATTTACACAGAAAAGAGACTTAACTATTTCATAAAAAAGAGCTAATCAGTTAACTTGATTAGCTCTTTTCTGTATTATTGCTTAAATTTTCTAAATTAGAAGATGAAAGATGATGCTTCTCTTTATTTCGAATTTTAAACTAACTAAATTATTAATAATGTTCTTAATTTCCACCTTTACTTGGTGGTGGATTTTCGTTACCGCCCTTTTCAGGTTCAGGTTGTTCTGTTCCACCTTTTCCTGGTTGTGGTTGCTCTGTTCCGCCTTTTCCTGGTTGTGGTTGCTCAGTTCCGCCTTTTCCTGGTTGTGGTTGCTCAGTTCCACCTTTTCCTGGTTCCTCAACTTGGCCGCCGCCTTCACCTGTGCCACCGCCAGTTCCTCCGCCTTCACCTGCGCCACCACCAGCTCCTCCGCCAGCACCGCCGCCTTCACCTGCGCCACCACCAGCTCCTCCGCCAGCACCGCCGCCTTCACCTGCGCCGCCACCAGCACCTCCGCCAGCACCACCGCCTTCACCTGCGCCACCACCAGCTCCTCCGCCAGCACCGCCGCCTTCACCTGCGCCGCCACCAGCTCCTCCGCCAGCACCGCCACCTTCACCTGCGCCACTGCCAGTTCCTCCGCCTTCACCTGCACCGCCAGTTCCTCCGCCAGCTTTTACAGCTTCATATGAATGCATAATAGATGAAAAAGTAGTTGGATCTACAGCACCAGTAACAGGTAAACCATGAGTCTTTTGATAATATTTTACACCTTTAATTGTTAAATAATTATAATGCCCAGTAATCTTACCTGAGTAACTACCTATTGATTTCAACATTCCTTGTACCACAAATACATCTGGACCTTCTGAACCTTTACCAAATGCATAACTTGTAGATGACATACCTAAAGCAAGCATTGAAGAAAGTACAATCGTTCCTAAGCTTTTTTTACCATATTTTAAAATTTTGAATTCCTTACTCTTTGCAGAATAAGAAGACTTGTCCCACTCGAATTCTTTCATTAATGACACCATCCTTTTAAATAATAAGTCTTTTGAAACTACAAATTTTACTATTCCCTAATCACACCTGATAATTCATATCAATTTGATACGACTGACTTCATTTATTAGTACTTTTTAATGTTTACTTACATTATTTAAATGTTAATATTTCATAGAACAGGTTCCTAACTCAACTTAAATACAAAAATTAGTGCTTTGATGAAAGCTCTAACCTGTTCGTACCAGTCTTTGACATAATTGAAAACGGAAAAAACAATTATTAATTAAATAAGAAGACGTTAATTTATTAATTATGTATCCCAGGTTACCATTCTCACAATTAGCAAAGAATCATATTAAAGGTCAATTCACCTTGATAATAGTAAACTTAATAAAGCAATAAAGATGAGTTGGAATGCTATTAAAGCATAAGACTCATTTTCTCTACTTATAAATGAACGTTTATTTATTAATAAATTATTGGAGGTTACGTTATGAAAGTTTTACTTTTTGGAGCAACTGGAATGGTTGGTCAAAGTGTTTTAAGAGAATGCTTGCAAGACTCATCTATCGATTCAATTTACTCAGTTGGTCGCAGTGTGACTGGTATTCAACATGATAAATTTCATGAAATTAAACAGATTAATCTGATGGATTTATCTCAAATCGAGAATCAGTTATCTGGATTTGATGCGTGTTTCTTTTGTCTAGGTGTATCTTCGTTTAGAATGACAGAGGAAGATTATCGTAAAATTACGTATGACCTTACTTTATCCATTGCAGGCACATTATCAAAATTGAATCCACAAATGACTTTCATTTATGTTACGGGATCAGGTACTGATAGTACGGAGAAAGGTCGAACAATGTGGGCGAGAGTAAAGGGGAAAACAGAAAATGATTTATTAAAATTACCGTTTAAGGGTGCATACATGTTTCGTCCCGGTGCAATTATTCCGCATAAGGAAATAAAATCAAAAACTAAATTATATCAAAGCATTTATGATATAACTAAACCGATCTATCCTGTCCTAAAAAAAATTTTCCCAAACTCTATAACAACTTCTGAACAAATTGGTCGAGCAATGATCAATATTGCAAAGGAAGGTTACCCTACACCATTTATCGAGGTTGAAGATATTAATAAAGCAGCCGCAAAGGATTAAGGAGCAAGGAATGGGAACTAATCTAAACCTTACTGGATTAGTTCCTTCCCATCTACTCAATTTGTTGTAATCATGTATTCAAATATGGGGCTCCGCGTCTTGTGTTTGCTGCTGAAGATGCGTCTTCACTTGTATCTAGGTATGGACTACCACCTTCATCATAATTAATTTTATTCGAATCGTTCTCGCTCGTATCTAAGTATGAGTTGGTAGCAACATGAATATGGTTATCGTCAGTATCTCTTGATCGATTGCGTTTTGTCATTAGATTCACCTCCGTAGTTATATTTTGTATTGATGCTTGGAATACATACCAAGTAGTTCGGCAATTTTTATCAAGCCAAAATAAAAAAGGATAGATACTCTAGATTTTTCTAGAATATCTATCCTTTTTTTTATATCGAACTTAGTTAACAGTAACGTCTTCTAACACTCGGACAAATTCACCTTTATTTACTGGATAACCAGCTTCGGCGATTTTGACTTTTACAATTTTACCGATCATGTCTTCATTTCCTTCGAACACGACTTTTAGATAATTGTCTGTGTAACCAATTAATAGGCCTTCGACACCATTTTCGGAATATTTTTCTTCCGGAATAACTTCTAAAACATCTCCATCAAACATTGATGCATATTCTTTTGCAAGCTGATTTGATAATTCAATTAAACGGTGTACGCGTTCATTTTTAATTTCTTCGTCAACTTGGTCTTCCATACGTGCTGCTGGTGTACCAGTACGTTTTGAATATGGGAATACGTGTAATTCTGAGAATTTATTGTCTTGGATGAAGTTGTATGTTTCCATAAACTCTTCCTCAGTTTCACCTGGGAATCCGACGATTACATCAGATGTAATTGAACAATTTGGTAATACTTCACGTAATTTTTCAATTCTTTCAGCAAACTCTGCCATTGTATATTTACGACGCATACGTTTTAGAACAGTATCAGATCCTGATTGTAAAGGTACGTGTAAGTGTCGAACTACAATATTTGAATGACGAAGTACTTCAATTACTTCATCCGTAATTTGACTAGCCTCAATTGAAGAAATTCGAACGCGCTTTAAGCCTTCTACTGTTTCTAAGTCTTTTAATAGCAACGCTAAGTTGTAATCTTTCATGTCTTGACCGTATCCACCTGTATGAATACCAGTTAAAACAATTTCCTTATAGCCCGATTCAACTAATTGCCTAGCTTGTTTCACTACTTCTTTTGGATCACGAGAACGCATTAAGCCACGTGCCCATGGAATAATACAAAAAGTACAGAAATTATTACAACCCTCTTGAATTTTTAAAGAAGCACGCGTACGGTCAGTAAACGCAGGTACGTCTAACTCTTCATAAACTCGAGCCTTCATAATATTGCCTACGCCATTTATTGGTTGACGTTCTACTCGATATTGCTCAATATAATCAAGCATTTTAGTACGATCCTGTGTACCAACAACGATATCTACCCCAGGAATCGCCATAATTTCCGCTGGAGATGTTTGTGCATAACATCCAGTTACACATATTACTGCGTCTGGATTTTTACGCACAGCACGGCGGATTACTTGTCTACTTTTTTTGTCACCTGTATTTGTAACTGTACAAGTATTTATTACATAAACATCAGCTTTAGTCTCGTATTCTGTACGTTCATAGCCTGCTGCTTTAAACAGCTGCCAAATTGCTTCTGTTTCGTAATGGTTAACTTTACAGCCTAATGTATGAAAAGCTACTTGTGGCATTTCTTCACCCCATTAATTCAAAATGAAAGGAGGCAGCAGCTAAAACATAAAATGGTGCTGTTTCTGTTCGCAGAATTCTTGGTCCAAGTCCGCATAGTTTTGCACCTTTTTCTTCTAGCTGAGCAACTTCTTTATCAGACAAGCCACCTTCTGGTCCGAACACTACTAATAATCGTGATCCTTCCCTTAATGACTGGAATGTTTGTACAAGCCCTGCTGATTCTCCTGTTTTTGCACTTTCTTCATATGCTACAATACACGCATCATAATACTGTATTGAGTTTAGTAATTGTTGAAAAGACGCTGGCTGTTCTACAGTTGGCACAATAAATCGGTAAGATTGTTCAGCCGCTTCCTTTGCAATCTTTTGCCATCTATCAACCTTTTTACCAGCTTTTTTATCATCTAGTTTAACAATTGATCTAGCTGCAGCAAAAGGTAAAAAACCAGTTGCTCCAAGCTCCGTACCTTTTTGTATGATTAACTCTAGTTTATCACCTTTTGGTAATCCGCTAGCAATCGTAATTGATATTGGCAGTTCATTTGTATTCTCAACATATTCTACAACAGCTGCAGTTATTAGTTCACTAGAAATATTTGTAAGTGAACAACGAACAGTTGATGATCCTGGTACTGTACAAATAATTTCTTGATCTACT
Source organism: Bacillus sp. AFS041924 (assembly GCF_002577195.1). Taxonomy (GTDB): domain Bacteria; phylum Bacillota; class Bacilli; order Bacillales; family Bacillaceae_G; genus Gottfriedia. The sequence continues at coordinate 7,974 of NZ_NULG01000016.1, read as the reverse complement.
TTCATTCTCATAACGTTAGCGATATGATGTGCATCATCACCTGTTATTGTAACAAGATCATTTTGCAGCTGCGTTTCTTCTATAAAATATCTTTGCATATTACATTCCTTGAGCTGGTTTTTTTGCAATAATTGCAACCCAGTCCTCTAAATGTAATACTTCCGTCACTTCAAACCCAACACGGTTTAATTCATCTTCAATGTCTTGTTGCTTAGCTCCAATTATACCTGAAGATATAAATGTTCCACCTGGTTCTAGAACGTTATATACATCGTCAACAAAACGAAGGATAATTTCAGCAAGTAAATTTGCAACTACAACTTGGAACGGACCTTCAATTCCTTGTAGTAAGTTACCTTGTCCAACTTTTACTACATCGTCAACTTTGTTTAATTGAACATTTTCTCTTGCACTTCGAACTGCAACATCGTCTAAGTCATAAGCTTCGATATTTGAAGAACCAAGTTTAGCCGCTGCAATACTTAATACTCCTGAACCTGTGCCTACATCGATTACTCTGTCAGTTGATTTTACGACTTTCTCAAGGGCGCGAATACACATAACTGTTGTAGGATGAGTACCAGTACCAAAGGCCATTCCAGGGTCTAGCTCGATAATTAATTCATCTGATGTTCTTGGTTCATACTCTTCCCAAGATGGTACAATTGTAAATCGATCCGAAATTGAAATTGGGTGATAATATTTTTTCCAAGCTGTTGCCCAATCTTCTTCGCTTACTTCATGAACAGCGAATGTATTTTTACCTAAATCAATATCAAATGCTATTAAGTTATTAATCGCTTCTTTAATTCCATCGATCGTATCGTTTAAAAAACTATTCACAGGAAGGTATGCTTTAACGATTACACCTTCCTCTGGATAATCTTTTGGGTTAAGTTGGTAGATTTCACCGTAAACCTGTGCTCGCTCCTTCGTCAAATCAAACACGTCCTCAATGACAACACCACTTGCACCAGCTTCGTGTAAAATGTTAGAAATCGGTTCAACCGCATCCTGTGTAGTGTGAATACTTAATTCTGACCATTTCATAAACTACCAACTCCATTCATACTCTCTTCTATACTTGGCAATACCCTCTAATCATAATCAGATTTAGAGGGTGCCATTTTAATCACTTCTTCTATTTAGTGTTTCCACTTTTTACCTATACTAACGTACTGAATTAATAACTTATTTTACTGTTCGCCAAAATTCTTTACTGCACGTTTTAACTTTGTGAAGAAAGAATCATGTTTATCGTCTTTTTGGCCTTTACCAATATTATAAAACTCTTCAAGCAATTCTTTTTGACGGCTTGTTAGTTTAGTTGGTGTGATAACTTTTACGATTACGTGCTGATCACCTTGACCATATCCACGTACATCTTTAATTCCTTTACCTTTTAAACGCATTCTAGTACCAGTTTGCGTTCCAGCAGGAATTTTCGTTTTTACTTTACCATGTAATGTAGGAACCTCAACCTCATCACCTAATGCAGCTTGTGCAAAGGTTAATGGAAGTTCACAGTAAACATCATTTCCATCTCTTTCAAAGAATTCATGCTCACGAACATGGAATGCAATATATAAATCTCCAGCTGGTCCACCATTTTTACCTGGTTCACCTTGGCCAGATAAACGAATTTGTTGTCCATCATCGATACCCGCCGGTACTTTTACCATGATTTTCTTACGAGTTTTCACTCGACCAGCGCCATGACAAGTATTACATTTATCTTTTATCATCTGTCCAGTACCTTGACAGTGTGAACAAGTTGTACGGTTGACAATACGTCCAAATGGTGTATTTTGTTCAACACTCATTTGTCCTGAGCCATGACAATGTTTACATGTTTCTTTTGATGTACCAGGCTTTGCACCTGAACCGCTACATGTTTGACATGTTTCTTCAGTTGGAATTTCAATCTCTTTTTCCATTCCAAATGCCGCTTCTTCAAACTGAATTGTCATTGTATATTGTAAATCAGCTCCAGCTCTTGGTGCGTTCGGGTCACGACGACGTCCACCGCCACCACCACCAAAAAACTGACTGAAAATATCTTCAAACCCACCAAATCCGCCGCCGCCAAATCCGCCGCCGCCGAAACCTTGGTTTGGATCTGTATGACCAAATTGATCATAATGAGCTCGTTTTTGATCGTCTGATAAGTTTTCGTATGCTTCTTGCACCTCTTTAAACTTTTCAGGTGCATCAGGATCTTTATTAACGTCCGGATGATATGTTTTTGCTAATTTACGAAACGATTTTTTTATTTCATCTTGTGATGCACTTTTACTCACACCAAGCACATCATAGTAATCACGTTTACTCATAGTGTTTCAATCCGCTCCTTTCACATAAAGAATATTTTAACATATCCTGTGATTTTCTAAAAGAAAAAGAAAAAGTCAAAGCCAAGGCTTCCCTGACTTTGACTTCCCTCTTTTTTAGATATTTATATATTGTCTAGTTCCAGGCGTTAGCCCTTCGAGGTCATAAGCCCAATTTCGGTAAAAGTTAAAAACCAAACTTTTTCCGAAATCGTTCTTATGCTTGTCAGGGCTGATCAAACGCCTTCCACTTTTCGTTATTGTCTAGTTCCAGGCGTTAGCCCTTCGAGGTCATAAGCCCAATTTCGGTAAAAGTTAAAAACCAAACTTTTTCTTATGCATGTCTAGCTTCACAAGCTAGCTCTTCGGTAATATTCCACCCAACTTTGAAGTGGAAAAGACACCACTTCTTCAGCCGGGTGGAGATATTCCCTTCAGAGCTGATCGAGCTTGTTCCGCATTTCCGACTGTCAGGGCTGATCAAACGCCTTCCACTTTTCGTTATTTTTCGTCTTTAACTTCAGTAAACTCAGCGTCTACTACATCGTCTTGTTTCGCTCCACCTTCAGCGCCACCAGCAGCTTGCTGTGCAGCAGCAGCTTGCTCATAAAGCTTCATTGTTAAAGCTTGAACGATTTCAGAAAGAGCATCTTTCTTAGTACGGATGTCATCTAAGTTACCTGCTTCTAAAGCAGCTTTTAATGCGTCTTTAGCTTCGTTAGCTTTAGTAACTTCAGCTTCTTCAACTTTTCCTTCAAGATCTTTTAAAGTTTTCTCTACTTGGAATACTAGTTGATCCGCTTCGTTTTTAAGATCTACTTCTTCTTTACGTTTTGCATCTGCATCAGCATTTAATTCTGCTTCTTTTACCATGCGTTCTACTTCTTCATCACTTAAACCTGAAGAAGATTGGATTACGATATTTTGTTCTTTTTGAGTACCTAGGTCTTTCGCACGTACTGTTACGATACCATTTTTGTCGATGTCAAATGATACTTCAATTTGAGGAATTCCACGTGGTGCTGGTGGAATATCCGATAATTGGAAGCGACCTAATGTTTTATTGTCATTTGCCATTGGACGCTCACCTTGTAGAACGTGAATGTCTACAGCAGGTTGATTGTCAGCAGCTGTTGAGAAAACTTGTGATTTACTTGTTGGGATTGTAGTATTACGTTCGATTAACTTTGTAAATACTCCACCCATTGTTTCGATACCTAATGATAATGGAGTTACATCAAGTAATACTACATCTTTCACATCACCAGTTAAAACTCCACCTTGAATTGCAGCACCTAATGCTACTACTTCATCAGGGTTTACACCTTTATGTGGCTCTTTTCCTGTTTCTTTTTTGATTGCTTCTTGAACTGCAGGAATACGAGTAGATCCACCAACTAAGATTACTTTATCAATTTGACTAGCAGTTAAGCCAGAATCCTTCATTGCTTGACGAGTTGGGCCTAAAGTTCTTTCTACTAAGTTGTGAGAAAGCTCTTCGAATTTTGCACGAGTTAAGTTTAACTCTAAGTGTAATGGACCAGCTGCACCCATGCTAATGAATGGTAATGAAATTTGAGTTGAAGTAATACCTGATAAGTCTTTTTTCGCTTTTTCAGCAGCATCTTTTAAACGTTGTAATGCCATTTTATCTTGGCTTAAATCAACACCATTTTCTTTTTTGAACTCAGCTACTAAGTGATCGATGATTACTTGGTCAAAGTCATCTCCACCTAAACGGTTATCACCAGCTGTAGCTTTAACTTCAAAAATTCCATCTCCTAATTCAAGGATTGAAACGTCGAATGTACCGCCACCTAAGTCATAAACTAGGATTGTTTGGTCTTCATCCATTTTATCTAAACCGTATGCTAATGCAGCAGCAGTTGGCTCATTGATGATACGTTCTACTTCTAAACCTGCGATTTTACCAGCATCTTTAGTCGCTTGACGCTCAGCATCATTGAAATATGCAGGTACTGTAATAACTGCTTTCGTAACTGCTTCACCTAAATAAGCTTCAGCAGATGCTTTTAAGTTTTGAAGAATGATTGCAGAGATTTCTTGTGGTGAATACTCTTTACCTTCAATATTTTCTTTATGAGTAGTACCCATATGACGTTTGATTGACATGATTGTGTTAGGGTTTGTAATTGCTTGACGCTTAGCTACTTCCCCAACTTGACGCTCACCATTTTTGAAGGCAACAACTGACGGAGTTGTACGTCCTCCTTCTGGATTTGGAATTACTTTTGGCTCTCCGCCTTCTAATACTGCTACACAAGAGTTAGTTGTTCCTAAGTCAATACCAATAATTTTACTCATTGCATGTTCCTCCTAAAATCTACAAAAGTTATATTTTAGTTTTTTAAATAAATTTTATATTTAAGATAGCGTCTTTAAAGGACGCCTATGATTACTCGTTAACTTTAACCATTGATGGACGGATTACTCTGTCCTTAAGCTTATAGCCTTTTTGGAATTCTTGTAGAACTTCATTGGATGGTTTAGAAGCATCACATTCTTGCATTACAGCTTGATGGACATTCGGATCGAATTGTTCACCAAGTGCTGGGATTTCTTCTACTCCTTCTTTCTTCACAGCTTCAACTAACAAACGGTACACCATTTCCATACCTTGTTTAAATGATGCAGTTTGCTCGTCTGTTGCTTCAACTTGTAATGCACGTTCGAAATTATCTAGTACTGGTAATAAATCAGATACTAGGCTTTGAGCACGATAAGTCATTAAAGCTTGTTGATCTAAAAGTGCACGACGCTTATAATTTTCGAAGTCAGCATGTAGACGTAAGTACTTATTTTCCTTTTCATCTACTTCAGCACGAAGTCTTTGAAGTTCATCATCAGTAGAATTTACTTCTTCAGTTTGCTCTTCAGAATTTTCTTCAGTAAAGATTGAAGGCTCTTCAACAGTAGTTTCTTCATTCACTACTTCTTCTTTTAAAAGTTCTTCCTGACGTTCTGTCATGTCACCTTCACCTCCTATTTTTTTTTATATGTAATCCATTGTTTCTTTTCACAATGGATTTATTCAACATCCTTAGATGAAAATAATAAATTCAGTTGTCCTGTAATTAAATGCATTAATGAGATTACCCGAGAATATTCCATTCGAGTTGGTCCTAGTACTGCGATTGTACCAATTTGATCTTCACCTAAAGAATAGGTTGCGCTAATGATACTTACATTTTCTAATCCAGACTTTTCATTTTCCTTACCAATTTTGACACTTAAACCCATGTGTTCAAGAGGAATAATACTTTTTAGTTCATCTTGCCTTTCAATCATGTTTAACAATATTTTCATTGTCTCAACATTATTAAATTCTGGCTGAGCTAAAATATTCGTTTTTCCACTTAAAAACAGCTTTTGTTCAATCGGTACGTCAATAGTGCCACCAATCATCTTAATAACACTCTCGTAATTTGAAATATGCGTACGTAAAATCATTGCTATTTCTTTATAAAGCTTGTCATTTATTTGATGAATCGGTACATTTACTAGTCGCTCATTTAAAATATTTACCATTTTTTCAATATCACTCATAGACACACCTGGTGGGATCGTTACTGTTCTATTTTTAACAATACCCGTGTCCGTCACAATAATTGATACTGCAGTATTCGGTCCTATTGGAATAAGCTGAATATTTTTAAGCTTGTTCTCAGTAACCTTTGGACCAAGTGCAATTGTTGTGTAATTAGTTAAATCAGATAAAATATCAGCTGAATTTTTCACAAGCTTTTCTATTTCAAAAATACGCTCGGCAAAAATACCTTTTATCGAACGAACATCATCGTCATTAACAATTTGGGGTGATAACAGATGGTCTACATAAAAACGATACCCTTTTTCAGAAGGGATTCGACCTGCAGAGCTATGAGGCTTTTCAATATATCCAAGTTCCTCTAAATCAGCCATCTCATTTCGTATCGTTGCTGAACTAAATGAAATACCTTCCTTTTTAGATAAACTCCTTGAACCAACAGGTTGTGCCATGCGAATAAAGTCATCGATAATAATTTGAAGTATCAATAACTGTCTTTCAGTCAACATGTTTATCACCTCTATTAGCACTCTTATCTAGTGAGTGCTAAATATATTATTAACTTAACAAATCCTTTATACTATGTCAAGAAGTTAAGGGAGGATTAAGGCAAAGCAAATTCAAGAGAAAAGTAAAAATTTAATCCCCTGCTTCCCAACCTAAATCAGAAATGCTTGAAACACTTCATTACCTAGTAGTTTTCCTTTATGAGTTAGTCGAAGGAATTCCCCTTTTAGCTCAGCTAATCCATCTTTGATTAGTTTTTCAATTACATTAGGAAATACTTCATTAAAGTTTGAACCAAATTTTTCTTGAAACGTTCTTTCTGAAACTCCCTGCATTTTACGAAGACCTAAAAACATTTCTTCTTCCATTTTTTCTTGCTTCGTTACTGTATGTTCATGAACAATTGGGACACCAGTCTCATCAATTATTTGAAAATATTTTTTTAACGGACCAGCATTTGAATAACGAATTCCATTTATATAGCCATGTGCACCTGCACCAAATCCAAAATATTCTTCATTATTCCAATAAACAAGATTATGTTTACTTTCTAAGCCATTCTTTTCAAAGTTGCTGATTTCATATTGATGAAAACCTTTTTCTTCTAAATAATTCATTAAAAAGTCATACATAGCTGCTTCATCTTCTTCAGGAGCTGGCTTAAGCTTGCCCCTATTCATTTCTATGTAAAAAACAGTTTTTGGTTCAATAATTAATGAATATGCTGAAATATGCTGAATCGGTAACTTCATAGCTTTATCCAACGAATCAACGAATTGCTCCATTGTTTGACCTGGCAGAGCATACATTAAATCAAGATTGATATTATCAATTCCAACTTCTTTTGCCGTTTGTATAGCTTCTTCTATTTCATTAGGTGAATGTGTTCGTCCAATTTTTTTAAGTAATCCTTCATCGAATGTTTGCGCTCCAAAACTTATCCGATTTACTCCACCATCTTTTAAAATTTGTAGCTTCTCTTTTGAAATTTCATTAGGATTACTTTCAAAAGTCATTTCGATTCCTTGTTTTCCTTTTATAATATGGTTGTTAATCATATCAACTAACACTTTAGTTTGATTTAATGTCAATGCAGTTGGCGTTCCTCCACCTACGAAAACTGTTTTCAAATCTGTTATCGGATTTCTATTTAAACTTTCAACAATTTCTTTCTCTAGATATTCTAAATATTGATCCACCGGCTGACGGTCCATCATAAATTTATTAAAATCGCAGTAGTAACAAATCTGCTGACAAAATGGTATATGAATATAAACGGAAGATGCCATAACTTCTCCTCTTTTCTAAGTAACGAAAAGCCCCTGATCCGATACCATCGTAGGTGCAGATTCAGGGACTTTTGATGATTTTAACTTTTTTGATTGTATATCTTCTTAAAATATTTGTCTAATTAATAGCTTTAGTATCATTAATCAGTATTAATTGTTTTTTTGTTTTTATTCATTTCTTAACTTCTGAAAAAAATTAATCATATTAATTACACGCTTTTAAAAAAAGCTCTGATAAAAAAGAATGTTGATTTTCCATTCCAGGTACTTCGCTTTCCAT
>NZ_NULG01000017.1:135-84316 GCF_002577195.1 Bacillus sp. AFS041924 | reverse complement strand
AGCTCCAGCTTGTTCAAGTGATGTCCCTTTTCTTGTAATAATAGCCGGGGTCGTAATTGCATTTTGAATTTGCATTAAACCAGACCCTTGAATTCGTGGAGAATATGGTAATGTATTATTCGTGTTAGAATCCATAATAATATTCGAAGTATTCATTAAAGCAATTTTTGATTTTAGTACAGTTTCCTCAGAATGACTTAATCCTTTATTATATAATGACTGTAATAAAAGTGCTGCTCCTCCTGCTACATGAGGAGTTGCCATTGATGTACCACTATAAACATCATATTGATTTCCCGGTACTGTCGAATAAATATTTCCTCCAGGAGCAGTAATTTCAGGTTTAAAATCTAAAGTATAAGGTGCACCATAGGACGAGAATGATGACATATTGTTTTTATTTTCATTTTCGACATATACTCCACTTGAGAGTTGCATACTTATTTTTAGTCCTTTAGATAATTTTGAAATTAATTCATCGCCTATAGCTTTAGAAGTAGTAACTGATGCCAAGAAATACGGTGAAAAGTCTACATTAGGATAGTCTGGTAAATCTGACGGAGGTACTTGGATCAGTGCAACTGCCCCTCTTTTAGCTGCTTCTTGTTGGAAAGTAACATTCCCCCTATAGCCTGTTGATGGAATTGGCTTTGTTACAACAATTTTACCTTTTACATCTTTTCCTACGTAATCAGTATCTCTTCCTTCACCTACGTAAACAAAATCATAATTTTTCTCTTTTTCTAAAGCATCAATAAGTTTATTACCAGCTTGATTTTTATATGGAAATATATCACCTGTAGTTGATTTCATGGAATCCATATGCATTTTTGAATTTTCATAAGATGCCACAGATAAAGCAAAAGGACTGACGCTAGGTGACCCTACTGTTCCGATATCTGGGTTCTCAGCAAATGGTTGTAAAGATCTTTCTAATAAATAATTTTTCGTACTATAAGCAGCATTTCCTCCTGCAACAACAACTAACGTACCTTGTTCAGTTGCTTGACGAATCACTTTCTGTACTGGATCATCTTCTTCGCCAACCCATCCTGAATCACTACCTAAACTCATATTAATAACATCTGCACCCATTGATACTGCGTGCTGGATTCCTGCAATAAGGTCATCCTCATATGCTCCACCACCGTTATCCGAAAATACTTTTTCTGCTAACAATTGCACGCCTGGTGCAATCCCTCTTACTCCATCTTTCGTTTCATCACCATTTGCACCGATTGTTCCTGAAACGTGTGTACCATGTGGATTACCATATTCGCCAGGAATAACATTTGTGTCATCATCCGCCCAGTCATATCCTGTTGGAACTTTGTCGCTATACCAAACTTCATTTACATTCGTTTCTGCAAATTTCCCTTGAATCTTTTCTTTTGTCCACTTTTCTTTTTGTATGCCTTTCTCAGTCAAAGTCAAATCCTTATGTGTCCAGTCAATACCTGAGTCGATTACTCCTACTACTAATCCTTCTCCTTGGTACCCATATGATTCCCAAACTTTCTGTGCTTGTACTAATTCTTTACTTGCAGCCATAGAGGGTTGGTATACTTTAGCAATATGAATATTTTTTACACCCTGAATCGATTTTATTTCATTCACATTTTTATAATCTGTTTCAGTACTAAATCCGTTGAACCCTGTATAGAAACGATGTTTAATATGGATCTTCTTTTTTGTTTTCTTAAGATTATTAATGACTTTATCTTGTTTTATCTTAAACTCTTTTTCTTTTGTTTTTTCAGACATGGCTGATGCATCTACTGGACTATCAACCTCAACTATGATTCTTACTTTTTCGTCTGGTTTAAACTTTTTAGTTTGTTGCTTCTTTGAATCGTATAAATTTTTATCTCCAAATTGATCACTTTCACCCGGTTTTTTTTGACTTTGTTCAGATAACAATCCTTTTTTTATGTAATGGCTTATATTACGGGTTGTTTGCTTATTAAGTGAATTATTACGAACCTCTTCAGCAAATACTGTAGAAGATAACAACAAAGCTGAAAGACAAACTGTAGAAAATACTTTGTAAGGAAATCCGTTTCTTTTTTTCAAACTCTCCACCCTTTCAAAATTTTAAATAATTTGCGGGTAGTCTTTTACAAGAAAATTAGAGGATAAAATTAGTGGAATACTTCTAAATTTAGTTAAAGTTTACAGCGAGAGAGACAGACCCATGTAAGTTAAATTAAGTCTTTTTTCTTATTAAATCTTAAACAAAATTAAATCACATTCATCTTGTAAACGTTCTTATTAGAATAAAATTTAAAACCTGCCTTAAAATATACAAATTTTATTTCTACTAACTTATGTATCGGTAAAAAATCTCTCCTTTCGAATTTCATTTCCCCTCATCCTTAAAGGATCTAAATCCGTTTAAATTTTCAACTATACAAATTTAATATTCTATCGATTTAGTACGGGAACTTTATTCATATTGTAGTTGTACTTTTATTCACTGTAAATTGGGGGGGATATTTATTTAAACTTTACAAAAATAGACTTTTTCCACTTTGTTAAACAGCGAAATTCGAAGAAAAAAATAGAATTATGACAAATAAAATTAAACTCTTTATTAAAATATGAAAATTAGATTACTAGATATTGGGGTAATCAGTCGTTTAGGCCTATGAAATATATGCATTATTTTTGGTGCTTGTCTAATTTATATTTAATTATTACTACTTTCACTAAAGTTTTAACTATTTAAACTGGGTAAAATAGAGAATTGGTTTGTAATAGTTCCTCTACCAATCTTGAACATTTTTATAATTGTCTAGGAAATAACAGCTTCTATTCCAGCAATTACTGTACCTAATCTGATCTGAATTGATTTCAATTTTATTCAAACCTATATTAAAAATTATTATTGCTAAAGAAGTTTTGGTAATTACTTTGTATTGATAAGTTTTTTCTTTTCTGCTCTCCACCTTCATCATCAGTAATATCTAATATATTGCTACTTTCCCTCGTTTGAAAAATCTGAAGCTATATATAAATTTAATAAAAAATTGGATCTGTGAGCAATACAGTATTTTAGATGATAATGATTAAAAAATTAAATGAGTTTAAGTTGAGAGATAGAAACTATGCCATAAGTATTATATTCTAAGAACTAACAGCTCAAAATTTCAAAAAATTAGGTTATTTGAGTGAAGGTAAATAGTTATTTAAACCTATCCCTAAAGTAGCAAATCTTTGTTGCATTAGGCGCATTTCAAACAGGCTGATTCACCTCTTTAAATGGGATTTTTCTATACTTTTTGATTCATTAGTTCTTCTATATTTCAATTTGATACAATCAAATTGAACAATTTTAAAAATCAAAACAATTAAGATTATAAAAAAAGTTCTTGGTAAAAAATCCAAGAACTTTTCTAAACTTACTAAATCAGATGTTTAGCCTCTCAACATAGACATCATCTTTAACTATTCGGTTCAAAATAAGCATATATTCTTTTATTTTTCAAATTGGTGATTTTTCCAGTTTTCTCTAATAAATTGTCCTCTTCCTGAACCTTCTTTGTATAGATTATAATGGATCGAATTTTTTTTATAATATTGCTGATGGTTCTCTTCTGCGTGATAAAACACAGATGCTTCTTTAATTTCTGTAACAATTGGTTTCTTAAATATATTACTATCTTCTAACTTTCGTTTTGATTCTTCCGCCATACGTTTTTGTTCGATATTATGATAAAAGATAACTGTTTTATAAGAATCCCCTCGATCACCAAACTGACCATATGCATCAGTAGGATCGATTTGTTGCCAAAAAAGCTCTAACAGCTTCTCATACTCAAAAATGTTGGGATTGTAAGTTATTTGAACTGCCTCGTAATGTCCAGTTAAATTTGAACATACTTCTTCATATGTTGGATTATTCTTATGTCCACCTGTATAACCAGATACAACTTTAATGATTCCTGGTAACTCATCGAATGGTTGAACCATACACCAAAAACATCCACCTGCAAATGTGGCTACTTCATATGTTGATTCCATACTTTTAATCCTCCCTTTTTTTAACACTTTAGAATAACTGGTTCCTATATCTTTCTAATTTCTTCTACTAGTACGAAGTATCATAAACTTTTAACAGGTCTACTTTTTAAATTGCTCTACATAAGCTTCATAACCTCTTTTTTTAAGATCAGCTTTCGGAATAAATTCCATTGCTGCAGAATTCACGCAGTATCTTTGTCCAGTTGATTCGGGTCCATCATTGAATACATCACCAATGAAGGAATCAGCATCCTTGCTTCTAACCTCGACACCCCATAATAACCCTTTTCGTTTAAAGACAACATTTTTAGGTTCCAAAGGCTGTGAAAAACTTGGCCAACCTGTACCTGCATCATATTTGTCTTTAGAGCTAAACAGTGGTTCACCCGAAACGATATCAACGTAGATGCCCTCTTCCTCGTTATCCCAATATTCGTTATTAAAAGGTTCCTCATCTATCCCATTTTGAGTAACGTTAAACTGGATTCTAGTCAGCTTATTTAGCTTTTCTTTTTTGTTAAAATTATCTTTAAATTCTTGATTTGAATTAAATTTCATGATGAAATCACTCCCCAAGAAATATTTTTAAATAGAAGAATCATATCTGATTAGTATCCAAATCAAAAACAATCTTCTGTGGTACAAATTTACCACATTCAAGAACGATTGGTCAAGAATGTTCATAAAAGAAATTTTAAAAATTCGTGATCCTTTATATAAATGAACCTGTTTAGTCCTACCAAAAGAGTGGAGAAAAAGTGAAATATTTCATAATATTAGCCAATTTTTACCATAATTATTTTGAAGACCTATCATTAATATTACTAAAAAACAAAATATAAAAGAAAATCCCCACACCATAAAGCGGAATAGGGATATTTCTTAAAATTATTTTTTAGCCAAATTCATTCTGTGAACACTGCCACCTTCCGTGCCTACAAACAAATATTGTTCATCAGGGGAAAGTTCAAGTGCTGTAGCATTTCTATTCTGTAAACCATCGGATACATTCTTCCAAGTTTTCCCTCCATCAACACTCATTAATACGCCTCGACCTTTTTTTAGAATACCACTTTCTCTAAACGAACCAGTGGCTGCATAAACGATTTTGCTATTTTTCGGAGAAATAAGAATATCATTTATTTTGATGTGGAGTTCATCACTACCTACACCATTTGCTTTTACGAACGATTTACCACCATTTTTGCTTAAATATAAATGGTTTCCACCTACCACTATATGATTTGGATTTTGCGAATCGACAGAAATGCTGCTTACAGGAATGTCTTGAATTTTTTCAAAAGTCTTACCCATATCTTTTGACAAAAATAGACCATCACTTCCACCTGCAAAAATTCGTTTTGGATCTTTAGGATCAGCTGCAATTGCTAAGAAAATATGTTGCTGTTTAATCTTTTTCCACTTATCTCCACCATCTATACTTATATAGATACCACGTTCTTTTGAAAAAGGCTCATAATAAGTAACTACGACTTGTTTAGAGTCAACTGGACTAACCATCAACGCAAGTGCGTCTTCGAAAAATTTAAATTTATTTTCCCAACTTTCACCGCTATCTGCACTTCTGTGTATATACGATCCATCCGTACCAGAGCGTATTTTGAAAACAACATTCGGTTCTTTAGGAGAAGTAACTAGATCATACACTGCTTCTCCTACTCTACCTTCCCCTTGAGCTGCACCCCATTCTAATATAGAGGAATCAATCTTTTTTTGAGTTGGCAATTCTGTTTTGTAAATGTTTGAATCAGTACCTGCAATTAATTGATATCCTTTTGCGTTACGTGTAATAGCTAGGCCATAAACATTTGCCCCAGGAATACCAATTCGTTTATATGATTCACCATTATTTTGAGTTCTATAGATCCCTGCCTGTTCAGATGAGACATATAATTGACGCGCACCTTTATTTGAAGTCTTTGGACTTAAATTAAAATCCATTTCAAGGGAATTATACCCAGGAAGTGGTTTTTTTATTGTTTTCCATGTTTTTCCTAAATCGTTACTTCTCCAAATACCATCATAAAATGTCCCTACATAAATATCTCCATCCAGAATTTCTACTCGAGCTACACTTTTAAATGATTTACCATCACGTGTTAACTCCTTCCAATCTTTACCATTATTATATGAAGCAAACAAACCAGCTTTTTCTTCCGTAGTATTCGTACTAGTTATTAAAATATCTTTGTTACCATCAATCTCAATAGTACCTAAACCTTTTACTTCTGGTTTAAATAATAACTTAGATTTGGACACACTAGAGAATACATCTTTTAATAAATAAACACCTTCCGTATGTGCTGAAAGATAGAGGTCATTATCTAGAAGTTTAGCTTTTGTAAGGAATTGCCAGTCTCCAGGCTTCTTCACCCAGTTCTTTCCTCTGTCTGTACTCACATAAACTTCATTTTGTGATATAGCTACTAATTTCTTCCCAGTTTTATCGATCAATAAATCTTTAGTGTAGGTATCCGGAAAAGATAATCTTTCCCATGATTTTCCGCCGTCTTTACTTGCAACTATCATACCTAAATTAGTAGAATAAATATCTGAAGCATTAAGAGCTACGAATAAATTTTTATCATTTGTTGGATCTACTACTATATCACGAGCAAATCCTCCTGTTACAGGGAAATTTTGATACTCATGCCATGTTTCTGTGCTATCCTCATAACGGAAAAAAGAAAGAGTCTGTGTCGGTAAAACTGTCATGTTCTTAGGATTTTTTAATCCAAAATTCAGCAGACCAGTATTAGAATAAGGACCAACTGATTTCCACGTAGTTGTATTTTCTTTACTAGCAGTTAATTTTTCGACAAAACCAGTACCAATTATTGTAATTTCTTCATTATTGGAATTTTTTGTTTTTGTACTTGTATCAATTCGATAGATACCTGATTCATTAACAGGTATTTTCGCCTTCCACAAAGTATCATGATCTAAAACTGCTGTAACTTTTTTTGTTTTTCCATTTGGAGTTCTTACGGTCACTTTCGGTGCTTCTGATAGTTGAACCGGGCTGTAAATATATGCTGTTGTTTCTTTTAGCGATGATACCACTGGATCAGGTGATGCAATAACATGGAAATGCCTTGCAATAAACTGGAATGGTACCCGTAAATGTTGTGAATTTTTCCCAGATTTGATTTTTCCTTCTATCCAGCCTTCTACATCTGTATCTTGATCCGGTCGATTCATATTGATATTTACTGAAACATTTACTTGTTTGCCCGGTTTTATTTGAATGTGGGATGGGCTCACGGTAATAACTGCCCCTGATTTTGTAAATTCTGTTCCAGTGAAATCTATATCAACCGGTTTATCGCCGTGATTTTCCAAAGATAATGTAGAACTTTTATTAATATTTGAATTTTTTAAATCTGCCATACCAAATTTTAAACCATTTGGAGTGGCGACGACGTTTGTTTCTGCTGCAGTTTTAATATCCAATCTTCCTGCTCCTTGTGTATCTACATCATTTGATGTTAAGGGCTCAACCGATTCTTTTAAATTACTGGAAATATCACTGCTTGACCACGACGGTTTAAGTTGTTTCAGAAGAGCAGCTGCTCCTGCCACATGAGGAGCAGCCATGCTTGTACCGCTTAAACTTGCGTATCTAGACTCATTATCCTCACTCTTAATGTAAGTAGATTTTATTTCAACACCTGGTGCTACAAGATCTGGTTTTCCACTGTAATACCCACGTGAACTAAAGTTTGCAATCAAATCCGTTGCGTCTTTTCCTGATAACATTATTTTGACAGGTCCATTGGCCAAGTTCTCCTTTATTTCCTCAGCCATTGTTTCATCTATACTCATAGCGACTAACTTTTCAAATTGAGCGTCCATTGAAGAACCCGTCTTAAATTGATGTTGTGGTTTTACCATTCTATGAGAACTGGATTTGTCTTGAGATGATATAGTTTTTCCTAATCCAAGTAAAGGACCAATCTCACCAGGCAGCCCCTCACTTTGAAAAAATATCGTAGCGTATGCCCCTTTTTCTTGAGCTATTTTCGACTCAGTAAAGTAGTTAAGCATTGGATTTACAGATAGTGGTATTTGTATTAGAACAATCTTTCCTCTCACGTCTTTTCCCTCATAATTTTCCAGTCCCCCTTCTCCAAGGTCTACAACCTCACGAGTAGTCGGTGCTTCTGGAGGATTTGCTGAAAAATCAAGTCGAGTAACGGTTAAGTTCTCTTTAAATGGAGCAACCATCTTCGCTTCAGGAACTTTTATACCACTGACACTTGCACCAACTGCAAGTACCCCTTTAGCAATTGCTGGAGAATTGATTGTACCATAACCAGGTCCATTATTCCCCGCCGCAGCAACAACAACAACACCTGCATCTACCGCATTTTGGGCGGCTTTTGAAAGAGGATCATTCTCATCACCGGCAGCACCAAGACTCATATTTATAACATCTGCTGGGTATGGATTATCTGGGGAAATAGAAGCTTCTATCCCAGCAATGACATCGGAGGTACTTCCTTCTCCATTGTTGTCCAAAACTTTATAAGCTGTAATCGAAACGTCAGGTGCTACTCCCATCAAATTTCCATTCGCTCCGATAATTCCAGCAACATGTGTTCCATGCCCTTGGTCATCCATAGGATCATTATCCTTATTGACAAAATCATATCCACCAACAATTTTATGTCCAGTCCCAAACGCCCCACCGAGGTCTGGGTGTGTATAATCGACACCAGTGTCAATTACAGCTACTGTGACACCTTTACCAGTAGCATCTTGATTATTTTTGTCTTTTTTATTCCAAACATCAGTAGCTCCAATTAAAGGAACACTTTTGGTTAGATTTGCACGAACTTCCTTATCTGGATAAACTGCTTTTACACCAGGAAGTGAACGCAATTCGTCCAACTTATTATTAGGAACCTGTAAAGATATTCCGTTAAAAGTGATTGTAAATTCATTTGATTTGGTGTATGGAATTTTTTTATCTTTTACTTTTTGTAAGACTTGACCGTGTGATTGCCTTAAGCTTTCAATTTTTTGGTTAAGTTTTCTTTCTGTACTACTTGTGGTAGCACCGATAAGTTCTGATTTCGGCAAGCTTTCTATGGCAGGTCCGCCTTCCATCTCGACAATAACACTTGTCATCTGATTATCTGAATTTGTTTCTTGTGCTAAACTAGTTGGTACATCAAATGAAAGATTAGCATTAGAGATTACTAGTGTTGAAGCAACAAAGCCAACTGCGGTTCCATTTTTAATCCAATTATTTCTTTTTTTCATTTAGTTATCTCCTCTATTAAAAATAGCATTTTAATTTTAGATTAAGTCATCAATTAAACGGCATAATTTTTATCATAATTTTGTAGTTATATAACCTCTATAATTTCGTCTCGAATTGATTTTATAATCTTCTCCAAATAAGTTTTATTAAGTATTTTTGTTAAAGACGACGAATTGGTAATCGTGTTTAAAAAATCTCTTTTTTTCTTCGTTCTCCACCTTCCTCCCGAATCAATTAAAAACCTTCTACTTACCCTCCTTTTAAAAATATCTGAAGCCAATATAAATGTAATAAATTGTTGTATATGCGAACAATACAGAATTTTAGATGGTTTTGATTAAAAAATTAGATAATAATATGTTGAAAGATAAAAACTAAGTCATTAGTACTGTATTCTATGAACTAACCACTTTAAATTAGGAAAAAACGTTATTAATTACTCATAAAGAATCTAACTATATATTTTTTAAAAATGGTGTAATGTAATGAATCGTAGTATAAAAAAATTTTGATGTTGTTTAAATCGAGGGCTCGCAATAGATTAGAAATGAAATAGTTATATTTAAATGAGCTAATTAGTTAATTGATTTTATTTTTAAGATAGGAATAAGGCCGCTTGAGAGGGTTTTATATGATATTTTTATTGACGAGGATATTGAAACATTAATGCGGTATACAGATAAGAACCATTGTATTAATTTGATTAATAAATTTATACAGTCTACTCAAAAGGAAAACATAGTTAATGAATTGCGTTCAAAAATTTCTTTTAAAATACATTTTCTAATAGATTAATAACTTTATATAAAGACATGGAATATAATAGATTACTTTTCTTGCTTAATACATAATACCGATTTTTTTCTATGTGTAATTTCTCCATCTCTTAAATTTAAAAATTTACAGTAAATGTTATAAGTTCTTTCTAATTTTTTTTTGAATAAATCAATAATAGGTGTTATTTGATTTTACTTTAGTTCTATCTTTAATCGCTTATTGATACGTTTTTTCCCGAGACAGATTTCAAATAAAATGTAGGGGGTAAATTGCGTTGAAAACAAGTGTATTTTACTTCATGAAGGTAAGTATTGTTCAATGACCTTTCAAATGTGGAGTCCTTTCCATTTTTTATTTATGTCGAGCCCGTTTATTTTTGTCACTTTGTTTTATTTTCTATTTAGACGTTTTAATTATAAAACATTGCGATTGATTGGTATGGGATTCTCGCTTATTGGAATCGCTCTATTAGTTTGTCGTAATATAGAAATTTATCATAATGTAAATCAAATTGCCCCTGAAGAAATTCCACTACAAATTTGCCATCTTGCTAATTTTATATTGTTTTTTGCATTTTTATTTGAAAGTGATTTACTATTTACAATCGCTTTTTGTTTCAATCTTCCTGCTGCTTTAGTTAGTATACTATTTGCTAATGGTCTTACTAACTATCATTCACTTCTCACATGGCAAGGTATGGCGTATCTTTTTGGACATATGCTAATTGTTGGAGTCGTATTGTGGGCGTATTTCAATAAAATGGTTCATATTAAGATTAAAGTTTTGAGACATTCATTATCTTTTATTATTTTAATGTTCATTCTATCGATCTTTGTGAATAATTTGTTCATGAAATGGATGCCTCCTTTTTCATCAAATTACTTTTATACAATGGCTCCCGAAAATGGAACACCATTAGAATATTTTTATAAGTTAGGTAAAGAGACTACAACTTTTGGACTTCATTTCAACCTAGTTTATTTATTGCTTCTTCTCATAGTAGGCTTAAGTGTTGTATTTTTCTTTTATGTAATTTATCTATTTTTGAATTTAGTTATAAAAAGACAGAGTCATCTAAATTCATAACTGGATAATAAAATACTAATTATGAACTCAAACCTTTTAAAAAGATTAAAAGCCTCTTAACGAAAAGAGGCTTATTTAATCTTCTAATAATCAATTCAATTAGATGTATTAAACATACTTTTTCAATACAATAGCTGAATTATGTCCCCCAAAACCAAATGAGTTAGAGACGCCAATGTTTAATTCTTTCTTCCTTGCTCCTTCAGGTACATAGTCTAAATCACAATCTGAGTCTGGTTGAGTTAAATTGATTGTCGGTGGTATAATTCCTTCTTGCAGACTTTTCACTAAGGCAATTGCTTCTACTCCACCTGCTGCTCCAAGCATATGACCAAGCATCGATTTATTTGCTGTTACTGGGATTCGATATGCAAGTTCACCAAACAATCTTTTAATCGCTAACGTTTCTGACAGATCTCCTATTGGTGTACTTGTAGCATGTGCACTAATAACGTCTACATCTTGGCTTGAAATTTCTGCTCTATTTAATGCATTCCTCATTGCTATATATGCTCCGCGTCCTTCCGGGTGAGTTGCTACCATATGGTACGCGTCAGAACTAGCACCGTAACCAATTACTTCACATAGGATTGGTGCATTTCGATTTACTGCGTGATCCAATGATTCTAATACTAAAACTCCGGCACCTTCACTCATGACAAAGCCATCTCTTTGTGCATCAAAGGGTCGACTTGCTGAAGTAGGATCAGGATTAATCGATAGTGCCTTAGCGTTCCCAAAACTTGCTAATGATAATTGAGATATTGCAGCCTCAGTACCACCAGCAAAAATCACATCCGCTTCACCGTTTCGAATCGTATTAAATGCTTCGCCAATTGACGAATTTCCTATTGAACAAGCTGTTACAGGTGATAAAGATGGTCCAAGTGCACCCAATCTAATACTTATTTGAGCTGCAGCTGCATTTGATATAATCATCGGTACTAAACTTGGACTAACTCTTCCTGGTCCTCTTTCATTTAATAAATTTACATTTTCAATAAACGTATTAATGCCTCCAATACCTGAGCCTACGTATACACCTAAACGTTCAAGATCGATTTTGTCTAATTGTAATTGTGAATTTTCCAAAGCTTGTTCAGCGGCTGCTAAGGCAAACTGACAAAAACGATCTAATTTTCTAGCCTCCTTTTTTCCCCATCTTTCTTCTGCATCGAAGTCACGAACAATACCTGCTACTTTCGTTTTTATAGTTGATACATCCAACGTATCAATCGACGAAATACCCGAGTATCCATTAACTAAGTTATTCCAAACCGTGTCGACATCATTTCCTAATGGTGAAATGACGCCCATTCCAGTTATAACAATTCTTTTCATATTAAGTCCTCCATAGTCTTTTTCTTTATTTTAACTTGTATTTATCCTATTACAAGTTGTAGTTTATCCTAGTATAATTTATACTACGTTCAGAAGGGAGTTTTTAAATGAATCCTGAAACAAGACTACAAGCATTGTCAGAATTTCTGAAAACACAGCGCTCTAAGCTTAATCCACAGATGGTTGGATTACCAGTTGGAACTCGTAGAAGAACCCCAGGTCTACGTCGAGAAGAAGTTGCACAAATTGCAGGAGTAAGTACAACTTGGTATACATGGCTAGAGCAAGGGAGAGATATTAAAGTTTCTAATTCAGTATTAGATGCAATCTCTAATGCATTACAATTAAATAAAGATGAACGAAACTATTTATATGCACTTGCTTTACCTGAAGCTGAGAAACATTCATTCTCAAGTGAAGGAGAAACAGTCATTAGTCCGGCATTAAATAAAATATTACAAGAATTACGGAATTGTCCAATCATTATTTCAGATCGAAGGTGCCACATTGTTGGATGGAATCAGGCTGCCTCTCATGTTTTTTTAGATTTTGAACAAATCCCACCAGATAAACGAAATCTAATTCAATTGCTCTTTTCTAGAAAGGAATTTAAAAGTTTAGCAGTAAATTGGGTACATTTTGTAAAAGGCTTTTTAGCAATTTTTCGCACTTATTACGGACAATATGTAGGAGACCAGTGGTATACTTCATTTATTAAGGAGATGGAACAAAATTACCCAGAATTTCATGAGCTTTGGAATGAAAGTGAAGTAAGTTCTGCCCCGGATGTTTTAATAGAATTTCGACATGCAAAAGCAGGAAAAATGCTTTTTAACTTAACATCTTTACAAGTTCAAGGAAACATTGATTTACGATGTAGCGTTTATACCCCTGTTGAAAATACAAATACAGAATCTAAGTTAAGAAAACTGATGAATAATGAATAGATTTTTCAAAGTAAAAAAATAATAGCTTGGTAGCACCGAGCTTTTTAAATTTGACTAAAATTCATTCATTTTGCGGTTATGGATACAATTTTATACAAAAAAAAGAGTAACTAGTTTAGTCACCCATAAGTTTTAATATGCTTTCATTTGATCTGGAGTACCGTATTCTGCTTTACGACGAAGAACAACGATACCTCTTTCAGTTTTACCATTAAAATCAGCTAGTCCTTTTTGACCTAAACCTTTTTCAACTTTTGGATAGAAATCTTTCTTCGATTCTTTTTTAGCATCATTTAAGTTGATATATCTTGTCATAAACAAACACCTCCAAAAAGTTCGTTTATTGTTTTCATTAACCTTTTATTTCTTCCTAAAAGAAAGTCTTTTTCATCTTCAGTTAAATCGATTGCATCATACTCTTCACTTGAAAAAGTGACTGTTAAAACCATACTATTTTCAATAGGATAGCATATTAAGTATGTGTTGTAAAAATCACTTTTTTTAATGAAAATGATTTCATTATTTAGATAACTATCTATCACAAAAATTCGATCATCAACGATGCCTTCATTAACATTAAAATGATA
Source organism: Bacillus sp. AFS041924 (assembly GCF_002577195.1). Taxonomy (GTDB): domain Bacteria; phylum Bacillota; class Bacilli; order Bacillales; family Bacillaceae_G; genus Gottfriedia. Next base: position 70,265 of record NZ_NULG01000017.1, on the reverse strand, counting down.
AAAATCGATTCTAGATTTTTTACCAGCAACATGTTTTAGACCATCAGTTCCTTCTACCTTCCAAACTCCTACATCATCTATTTCATACCCTTCTGGTACGCTATGAGCTCTTTTAAAATTATCTGATAAGAAAATTGAAACATTATTTCGGTCGGATTTTAAGAGTTCTAATGTTAGTAATGTGCTAAAATTAGCTACAACTTCACTTTCTTTTTTTTGTACGATTAAATCATCAATTTTATTTTGGAAATCAGGAAATAAACCTTTTTCTCTAATCTTTCTTTTTATTTTAATACAAGCACCAACTACTTCTTGAACTATATCCTGATCATCACGTATGTCATATCTCATTGGATTAAGACCAGTTAAATCAGAAAGTAAATGATAATTTAGCGGCTCCATTGAGTTTTTATGTACTATGCCTTTCGTATGATTTGGCATAATATAAAAGGCTCGTCCTCTTTTTAATCGACCCCAAAATAATCCCATTTCAAACATTGTATTTTCTCTTGTCGTCAAATATTTCTCCTTACGAATTTCTATAATATCATCAGGAGTAAAAATGAAAACTGCAAAGTCATTTGTATCCAGTTGTTTTTCCAAATCATCCATTGTGTACTCTAGTTCATCAAAAGCATTCATCCAGATTGTAACTTCGGCATCTCGTTTAAGACCTTCAAATACTGCTTCAACATAATGAATAGCTTCCGCTGATGAACCGATAAACACTCTTGGTTTCCTCTCCATCAAACTTAAATCCTCCATATTTCATTCACTAATTATTACAATACTTAAATGATTGGCAAATAAAATGACCAATCTATTTTTGCTTAATCTTACCAAATACATAGATAAACCGTCTATAATATTCAAAAAATTTACACAAACTTGTCACCTTTTATTTCACTTTAGTAAAGGTAAATTTTTATTACTTTGAAATTATAATAAAAAAACCTGATGCCCCTAAAGGAGCAATCAGGATTTTTAAAGATTAAATTATTATTTAACTAAAGTAAATTGAGTTAATTTAAATGAATCTACATTTATTAACTTGTTTGTTGCAGCACTAGATTTTGTACCAGTTGCTACGATTTTAATAGTATGTGCTTTATTTGGTAGATTTTGAGTATTGAATACATTTATTTTATATTTTCGGCTTGATGAGTAAAGATCAATTTGCTTTACTTTTTTACCATCTATATAGATGTCAGCTTTTCCCATATTCTTATCTTTTAAGGCATACACTGTTATTTCTGTTCCAGTAAAGTTATATTGAAGTGATCCAGTAGAACCTTTTGTTTCATTAATTGTTCCGCCTGAAGCACTTGTATATTTTAACTTAGACCAAGTTCCAGAGTATTTAACATTTGAATCGCTGTTCTCTACTGATTTCGTTGTTTGTACAGAAACAGATAGACTATATTGACCTGAGCCTTTTACAGCTGAAGGGACGATATAATACTTTCCAGTTTTCGTTGGTTTGAATACGATTTTTTCAGTAGAAGTCGTGCTAACTGATTTTTTTAATGCAGGTTTATTTTTATCATAAATAGTTGATGAACCAGTATTGAATAATGATAAATCAAAGTTAGCATTAGAAGGACCAGTTAACGCAATCTCATATGTTTTACCCGCAGTTAATGTCTTAGACCAAACATCTTTTAAGTCCTTTGCATCAATGCTAAGACTACCTTTTACAGTACCTGTAATTGATTTACTTCCTTTAATATCATCATCGTAAACGTAATGAATAGCTGATGAAAAAGGTGTCTCTGTTTTATCCGCTGTATTAATTACAGCCACATAATCATATGTTTTACCTGGTACTGCAGTTGAATCCGTGTAAGACGTTGTAGTCGTTTTATTTACTTGAACATAATTAGGTTGTGAAGACTCTTTACGATAAATACTGTAAGATTCTGCCAGATTTGAAGATGTCCATGAAATAACTGGTTGTTTCTTTGCAGTGTCAAAAGATGTTTTCAATGAAATAGGATTACTTTTTACAATAAATTTATCAACATTGATTCCTGTAGCAGATTTTCTTGCAGCAGGGTCGTTGTTTCCAGTCCACACAATTTTGATAGAGTGTGTACCATAAGTTGTAAAATCTTGTTTAAAGATGCTTTGTTTTGATTTAAAAGTAGCATTATAAAGCGATTTTGATGTTACTTTTTTGCCGTCTATATAAACATCGGCAATTCCTTGAGAAGGATCTTTAAAACCTTGCCATTCAATGCTATACCCAACAAACGTAAAATTAACGTCTCCTGAAGAATTTAGGACACCTGCCATTTGTCCAGAAAGTTGCGGATTAAATACTGGCATCCACTCACCGTTGTAAGTCAATGAACTAGAATCATCTTCATACGTTCCACCGAAATTACCTGTGTAAAGTTTATAGTTACCAGCACCTTTGTAGTCGTAAACATTTACAAAATAAATTCCTGTATTAGGAGCAACAAACTTTATCGTTTCATTTGATGAATTTTCATTCTCTGAGTATGCAACCATTCCATTCTTATTATTTACGCTTTCGGTTGATTCATCATATACATATAAGTCAAAATCGCTACCTGCTTGACCATTTAATGAGAATGTAATGCCTTGTCCTTCTTTTAAAGACACTGCATAAACATCGTTTTTATCATTGTTATGATCATTTGTTAATTTTAAGCTTCCATTTAATACACTCTTATCTAAAGGAACACCTGGTGTGTCATTATCATCAAAGCTATCTAGATCTTTTGCTTTAACAATTTTTCCAGTGCCTACAAGTTCTTTTAGTGAATTTAATTTTGTTCCTTTTGCACTTGTATATAATTTTAGCATCTCTGGTGACATATTCGGATTTAAACCTAATAAAAGAGCAGCAGTTCCCGTTGTATGAGGAGTCGCCATAGATGTTCCACTATAATAGTCATATGCTTGTGAATAATCAGAAACATACTTAGTATTTATATACGTCGTTTTTGAATCATTTGATTGAACATAATCAGCAATGTAGTAAGGTAGATCAAATCTATTTACAGCATAATTAGTATTTTTATAGATTCCATCAGCCAATCCTTCAACATTCAAACTTGGACCCATATCAGAGTAAACATTTAAATGTAAAGTATCCTTTACAAGTGATGATTTCTCTTGTCCAGATAGAACATTAACACCAGATAGTAGTAATTTACCACCATTCGTTAAGTAATTTTTTAACGCATCTGTATCTGATTTTGTTAAAGTAGTACCTTCTTCAGAGTTAAATCCAATAGCATTTCCTGTAAACCAAACAACTGCATCGTATGATGATAATTTATTAATGTCCATAGAATCAGATAAAGACTTTTCGGAACTAATCGTAACCGTATTATCTTCTAGTTTATAGCCATCCAACAGTGTTTGATATGTTGGCAGATAGTTTTTAAAGATTTTAGAAAGCTCAGGAATGTCTTTTAACATGTCTGCAAGATCATTTTCATCATCTTGAACAAGTAATATTTTTTTGGTTGGATCTAAATCTAAATAATTTAATGCTTTGTTAAAAGCATCTTGTCTTTCAGTTTCAGAAGTTATCTTTTCATACCCAATACCATCAAAGATCGCCTTATAACTGCCACTATTAATTTCTGCTGATGCTCCAGCTTGACCAATTTTCAATGCTGAAGTAATTTCATCGACTGGATATTTCGGTACCGAACTTAAAATGTCTACACCAGGTGCAGCAACATCAACTGATTCTGCGCCATAGTTTGAGAAAGATGCTAGGTTACCTTTGTTATCAACAGCAGCAACTGATAGTATATTAGCACTATCAAAACTCGCTGGATAAGAGCCACCTTCATCATTATCCCATCCTTCATTGCCTGCAGCGGCTACAAACAAGCTTTGAGAATTCTCAATTGCATCTTTCAGTAATGGGTCGTATTCATCGCCGCCCCAACTGTTATTTGTAATTTTAACTCCCATACTTTTTGCGTATTCAATAGCCTCGATTGCATCTGCAGATGTTCCACCATCAGGACCAATGAATTTTAACGGTAAAATTTTAACGTTTGGAGCAATACCGACAACACCTTTATTGTCGTTTGTAGTTTTTCCTTCTAAAGCTCCAGCTATTGTCCCAGAAACATGCGTACCATGTTCATCTCCATCAAGTGCATCATAAACTGTGTTATCATGATTATAAAAATCCCAACCATTTACATCGTCAACATAACCGTTGTGATCATCATCAATTTTATTATCAGGAATTTCTTTTGTATTTGTCCAAATTTTACCAGCTAAATCTGGATGGTTAATATCAATACCCGAATCAATTACACCAACTACAACTTGCGCTCCCTGATTTGCTAGCTTTGATCCATAATTTCCCCAGCTTTCAGGTGCATCTACATCAATATCCTTTAAACCTTGACTATCATTAATCGTTTGTCCTGTATTATTTAATCCCCATAATTGATCATAATAGTTAACAGTATTATTGAAATCAGAAGCATAATATTTGTAGTTTGGTTGTACGGATTCAACATTTGAATCTTTTTTAAGTTTACTTATGTACTCACTAGTGCTTTCACCTAATGGTATTTTTACTACCTCAGCATTTAGCGACTTTAATTTCTTAGAAGGCTTTAAAGAGTACTTTTTCTGAAATGAAGAGATTTCCCCAGTAGTCGTTTTCTTTTTATATTTAACAACTAATTCACCAGTTTGATAATTATGTTTAGTTAGTGACTCTTTACCTTTTAATTTATCTCTTAATTTTGTCTCAATTTTTGATTCAGCTTTTTTAGGGAGTACCTTTTTGCTAGCTTTCGGTACTTCCTTCATTTGACTTTTTCTAAGATTTTTCCCAGAGTTTACCTGATTAGCAACTGCTGTGCTATTAGCACCTGTTACTGAAGCTGCTTGAACAGTCCCAGTATAAATACTTGAAAATAACAGCATTGTTGATACAGGTATTGCTAAATAATTTTTTTTCTTCATTGTTGCGCCCCTTTTTATAAAAGATTAATAGAAAATAACTAATAACTCACTTATGTAACAATTACTCATTTATCAACCCTATGAAACTTTAAGGTTTAATAATAAATGAAACCAAATCGATTTAATTTATATGAAGTTACATAAGGCTTCTATCTTCCAATTTCATATTTCTCCTTTCTATATGGAATTATTTTCTAGTAAACACATAATAATACCTTTTACTTTATGAGAAAATAGAACTTTAGAATTTAATAATTTATATAATCGGCAATTTTAGAGGTCTATTTACACATAAATTAAATAATAAAACAAGTGTAATTACTCATGTTTAAGTAGAAAGAAAGAATTGGATTTTAGAATAACCCCCTAATTGATAGATTAAGTTATTTAATGCCATTTTAAAATAAAATTAAATATTCAATTTATTTATTTTTATTAAACTGTTTATTTATATACATGCTAATGACAAACCGCTTTATCCCCTGGCAAATACATATTTAATATTTGTAGAGGATTATTGGTAAAATTAGATTGTGTTTTTTTATGACTAAAAAATAAAAGAGTCTCCAATAATTTGGAGACCCTCATATTTTTAATATTGATCACTGAAAATTCGTTGGTCCAAAATAGAATGAAAAAACATTTCAAGTTCTGGGATGTCTTCGGTTGCAATTCCAAGCTTTTGATCCCAGTGTTCTGGGTGGTCAATATCTTCTCTACATAGTAAAACCATTCTTCCACTCTGAATAGAGATCACCATTGCTTTCCCAAGAAATTTTTCTGAAAAGATTACAGCAAAGTCGTAGCGATGGCTACCTGCAGCGATACAGTAATAATGAATGTTTTGGTTTTCTTTCTCTTCCGATAAAATGTGGAAATTCATCCCTACCACTCCTTTTTTTCATCATTGTTTTACTTTGAGCATCTTACAAATTAATCAACATGCGGTATCTAACACTAAAGAGAAAAGAGAGTTTAAAAACTCCCTTTCTAACTAATTAGATGATATACGTCAATTTCCCTTTATTTTTATTGTAAAATTTTATGACAATTTAAAAATCGTGTCGTAAAAACACTGAAAAAGCTTAGTTTTACAAATGACTAGTTTGTATTACTTATTTATTAAACGCTCTTAACAAACTCAAAAATTATAGTAGAAAGGATTTATTTCACCACTTTTAAATTTCCGTAAAGGGATCCCTATGGGGTTGATTTCCACTACAGGATTTCGCTTTCCATGGGGCGATATTCATTAATTTCTTTAGCAATAATTAGAGTTTATATTGCAACATTTTTAGGATGATTTTTTGTATAAGGATCTTATATCAAAAAAAGATAAACAAAAAAGCTGTTTATCTTTTTAATCTATTCTTTAATTAACCAAACTTAACTTTGAGCCACCAGTTCTGCAAACTCTTCTTCTAAAATTGCGAAGCAAACGTGATCATACCACTGATCTCTAATTTTTAAGTTTTTTCTATAATAACCTTCCTTCACGAAGCCAACCTTTTCAAGTACACGTATAGATCCTAAATTTTCTGGGTTAACTTCTGATGTTACTCGGTGGAATTTTAAATCTTCGAAGGCAATTTTTAAAGCTTTTGTCATATATCCTTGCCCATTAAATTTCTCTCCAATATGATAACCTACCATACAACTTTGTTTCGGACCTCTCGTAACGAAAATGAACTGTACTTCTCCGATTAAAGTCTGTGTATGATTCTCTTCTTTAATAAAAATCGCAAAATCATGTCTACTATCTTCTGCACTATTTTCCATGTGCTCTTTTATACTCTTCATTTGTCCTTGAATTGTGTAAAATTCATCGTTTCTTAGTGTAGGGGACCATTTTTCAAAATGTTCTTTATTTTCTATGTGTAACTGTAGCTTTGCTTCTGCATCCTCAAATGTATATGGACGTACAATAATTTCTTTCAAAATAACCCCTCCAATGTACTATTCTATCTCTACAATTATTAGTTTAAGATCCTTATTTTTTTAATCAGGGGACCATCTAATTATACGGAAAATTGTTAATAATTAAATTTTACCACAAAAATTCTCAAATAAAGTACGTGATTTAACGTACTATACTAAAAATCACTCATAATACGAAAATATGTTTTGCTGTTATTAGTAAAATTTTTCTTTCTCTTTCTATTTAAAAATTGAATTCGTATATTTCATATCCGTTTATGGCAAATTAACATGGGGTGATATGATGGAAATTAAACCACTGTTAGAAGTAGAAAAATTAGCTTTAAAAAAATTAAAAATATTTGAACAAAGCCATCTCCGCTACGTTTTAAGAAGTATGCTTGCAAGTATGTTTATTGGATTCGGTGTAATGGTAGCTTTCAAAACAGGAAACGGGTTTTTCTTAGTTAATTCTCCAGTTGCTTACCCTATTGCAGCTTTAACATTTGGAGCAGCCATCGTGTTGATCTGGTATGGTGGAGGAGATCTTTTTACTGGAAATACCTTTTATTATACATATGCTGCATTAAGAGGTCGAATGAAGTGGCCAAAGGTCTTTGAGCTCTTAATCTACAGTTATATTGGCAATGTTTTAGGTGCTTGCTTGTTTGCAATAATCATTTATACTACTGGGCTTTTTGAGGCGCAAAACTCGAGTGCTTTTCTTTTATCCGTAGTCGAGCATAAAATACATAATCCCATTTTTCATTTATTTGCTAGAGGTATCTTATGTAATTGGCTTGTGTGCCTTGCATTTTTTATCCCAATGTCCTTTGGAGAAACAGAGAATGGAACAAAGATCACTGCCATGATGCTTTTTGTTTTTTGTTTTTTTATGTCTGGTTATGAACACAGTATTGCCAATATGTGCTCTTTTGCAATTGCACTAGTAATCGATCACTCTGACACTATTTCGATTTCAGGAATGGTTCGCAATCTAATTCCTGTTACAATTGGAAATCTGATTGGTGGAGAATTTATGATGGCGATCATGTATTATTTTGCTAACAAACCATTTTTTAATGAAATAGAGACAAAATAAGGTCTTGTAACCATTCAAGATCTTTTTTTAATTTCATAGAATGCAAAAAAGTACGCTTTTACAATCTGCGTACTTTTTCTATCTTACTTTTAATATGCTCTTTCATATGGTTTTGGCGTCAAAGGTTTTCCTTCAAGAAGTATTGAAGCCTCATTTGCCCAATATGGATTACTTAACATACCACGACCAACAGCGATTAAATCAGCTTCTTGATTGCCAAGTACAGCTTCTGCTAAGTTAGCATCATCTAATTTTCCTACAGCAATTACAGGAACTTCTACCTCTTGTTTTATTTGTTCAGCCAATTTAACTTGGTATCCAGGATGTGATCCAGGTCTTCCTCCTGAACCAATTGGCCCTTCACCGCCAGAAGAAATATGGAATAGATCGACTCCTGCATCTCGGAATGCTTTAGCCATTTCTACAGAATAATCTAGACCATAGCCTCCATCCACATATTCTAATGCAGAGATTCGCATAATTAGTGGCATATCTGCAGGCATTACGCTTTTTGCAGCTTTAATGACTTCTTTTCCGAATAAAAATTTATCTTGACCATATTCATCTGTTCTATGATTTGTATAAGCCGATGCAAATTGGTGAATTAGATATCCATGTGCTCCATGAAGTTCAACTGTATCTACACCAGCAAGAACCGCGCGTTCTACACCTTTTTTGAACTTTTCAACCATTTCTTTAACTTCTAAAGTAGTTAATTCATGTGGGGTTTTTGATTTTTCATTAAAAGCGATTGGTGAAGAAGATACTGGTTTTGGAGCACCTTCAGCTTTACGCCCTGCGTGAGCAATCTGAATCGCAACTTTTGCACCATATTTATGACATTCATCAATAATACGTTTAAATGCTGGTATATGGTCATCACTCCAAATTCCTAAGCAAAAATCCGATATACGTCCACGATCTTCAACATTTGTCATCTCGATAATAATTAAACCAGTTCCCCCGATTGCACGGCTAGTGTAATGAATGAAATGCCAATCAGTAGGAATTCCATCTTTTAGATGAACTGAATATTGACACATAGGTGGCATAACTACACGATTTTTTAATTCTAATCCTTTACATTTAAATGGTTGGAATAAATTTGACATGGTCAACGTCCTTTCACAACTTTTTATTTAATCTAAGTTACTCTCCCATATTATCCCAATTAATTAAAAAGTACTATTAAATTGCTTAGTCATTATTTACCCAAGAAACTAGTGGCAAATCGTATGCAATACTTAAAGAACTTTTAAGGACCATTTTAACTTAAATTAAAAAGTAGAAAGAATAGTGCTTTCTACTTTATTAATAAACTAATATACTTGGTTTTAAAAATCCCAAATAGTCTTATAGGCATGTTTCCATGAAAAGAATGTCGTAAAAATTAACAATATAAAATAGATCGGTACGCCAAATGGTATAAAAGTTACCCCCCAGTGAATTAAAGCTAAAATTCCACCAAATAATAAGGCAACTATTATTTTAATCCCAGCACTTTGTTGGGCATCTTCAAATGACTCCGAAAATGGCAAAGTTCCTTTAAGATAATTCGAGCAAATAACCGTATATAAAATAGAACTTACGAAAGTAACTAAAATATCTGGAATAATTTTAATGCCAAAAATGCCAATAAAAATTAAACTTAATACAAAATAGACAGGAAAATATAGGTTTGTAATAAATACTTTTAACGTTGCACTATATAATGGAGCAAGATTGGATACAGGTGCTGTTTTGTATATCCAAGCACCCTTATATTTCCCGGAATATTTTAGCATTGCAATTGCATTAGGGATTATAAGACATGAGGTATAGATTGTTAAAAAACTTTTACTTGTAACTAATTGATGATAGGAATAGATTTGTAGTTGATTAAATAGAAATACAAATGGAAGTACGATCGAGAGTCCTAATGATGGATAAACCTTAAGACGAAATTCTCTCTCGTTACGCATCATATTATCTGCAAATCTATAAAATACCCTTTCCTCTTTACTACTACAAATTACATTGGTCACCCATTTTTTTAACTTATTATCCTTTTGTCTGTTTTTGCCACTATTATTTGTTAATTTTTGAAGATTTTTCTCAAAGGACGGCATCATCAGATTATATACCCAGATTGCAATAATAGGGATGATGATCGCTAAAATTGAAAATGCGATAAAATATGGGTTAGTGTCATGATTTAAAATCATCTCAAACGGAGCTCCAAACCAAATAGGTGGTATTAGAAATTGCCACCAACTTGGCGAGAAAGAGAAATCCATATTAACAAAGCTAAATGCTCTTCCTACAAGCTGGTACCCTACTGCGATTGAAATAGATAATGCTATTTGAACATAATTAATAATATCCTTTAACTTTTCACCATCAAAAAATCGTAATATGAAATAATAAATCATCGAGGTTAATACAACTATAAATAAGTTCACAAGAAGTAGCTCTAATATGGATAATAGGAAGAATAATACCCCGTGCCTAAATGTGCCAACTATTATAGGTAATGCTGTTAAAGCCGTAGTTATTAATAAAAGATAGATTGAAATATGTATCGCTTTTGCTGCGGTAATAGTCTTTTTTCTAATCGGTTTCGTATGAAGAATGCCTTTGTCTTTAATATCAAGTAAAACATTGGAAAAATCCGAAATCATTGATGTCATTACGAGGAACATGACTATTCCAAAAAAAGCACTCATTTGGTATATATAACCTTTTCCCATAATGACCACCGGAATAAAGAAGATGCTAAGTAATGCATACATTCCTAAAGATTTTAGAATGCCATTGTCTTCGTCATTGTGCTTTTTCTTTTTGTTTTGATTAAAAATTGTCGGAGTCCTTCGACTATCCATTGTCAATTTCACTGCTACTATTTTCCGCATGATTGGATACTCAACACCAAATAGTTCAAATAGTGGTCGAAATAAGTCTAAGATTTTTAACATAGGGAAATCTTTCACAATTATCCCCCTTTTACAATGGATACGAATTCCTCAGCTAAAGCTTGATGTTCATTAAACCCTGTAAGCTGATTGAAGATCTGTTCCAATGTACCTTCTTCATTTTGCTCTTTTAATTCTTTAAAACTACCATCGGCAACGATCTTACCATCATTAATCAGAATAATACGATTACTTATTTTCTCAACTACATCCATAATATGGGATGAGTAGAAGATCGTTTTACCGTTAGTTGCGAGTATGGCTAATATTTCTTTAAATACCATTACACTGTTTGCATCGAGCCCACTAAGTGGCTCATCCAAAAATAGAAGGTCGGGGTTATGTATTAAACTTGAAATGATTAGGACTTTTTGCCTCATCCCTTTTGAAAAAGATGCAATTCTGGATAAATAAACTTCCTCCATCCCAAAGACCTTCATTAACTTCATTGCTTTCTCATCAGCTTCATCAAAATCCAGCCCATATAGCTCACCCACGAAGGTTAAGTACTCTCTTGCTGTAAGATTATCGTAAAGTTCAGCTATTTCAGGTACATAGCCTATTTTTTTCTTGAATTCAATATTTTGATCACTGATTTCCTCTCCAAAAACCTCGACCTTACCGGTGTATTCTCCTTCTAGACCTAACAATATTTTAATAGTTGTGCTTTTACCTGCTCCGTTTGGACCAATATAGCCGATAATTTGCCCACGATTAACAGTTAAATCAATCCCTTTTAAAACTGATTTTGCGCCATAGTCTTTTTTTAGATCTTTTAAGCACAATATGACATCTTGTTTTGATTCGATGATGGTCACCTACTTTTATAATATTACTTCAATATTAATAGACTAGTAATGAAGTTGAAAAGAGTAACATTTACCATATTTTAGGAGTTTTACTGACAATAATAGAAGAATAATATGTCACTGCCACTGCCATGCAAGTATTCAATAAAAAAATATGTCTAATTTCTTCAAACTGTCAAAAAGCTTGTTATTCGAATTAAAAAAGCATCGATAACTAACATCGATGCTTTTTTAAAGAAGTATATCTTTCTAGGCCGGTTGAATGGATTAAATTAATAATAGATTTCATCATTCTGTAGTGTCGATATGATCGATAAGCGGAGACTTGATTCCAGAATATAGTACCAATAGATTATGAAGGGCACGGGTACATCCAACATATAATAACTTTGCGTCTTGGTTCGTTTCTTCATAATGCTGATCATCTACATCTACGAGAAGTACAGCATCAAACTCAAGTCCTTTAGATAGATAAATTGGTACTACGGAAATACCACCTTCGTATTTTCTCTGTTTTGAATGAATAAAGGTTACATCTTGTCCAGCTGTTGATAAAGCATTATATAAAATTTCACATTCGTCTTCAGTACGACCAATAATGGCGATTGTATCCATTTTATCTATCTTTAATTGCTGGATTGCATTAATAATGACTTGAATCCGATTTGTATCATTTACTTCTATTATTTTAACTTTTTCACCACTTCGGAAAACAGGGTTTGCTAGGCTAACTGGTATATTTGCATTTTTAATAATTTCATTTGCAAAATGGATTATTTCCATCGTTGAACGATAGCTCCTATTTAACTCGTAATATGTTACCTCTTTTTCATTGAATACGTCTATAAACTCACTCCAATTATTTATGCCTTGATACTCGTGAATAGCTTGGGATAAATCTCCGAGAATGGTAAACGAATTTCCAATCGTCATCTGCTTTAATAATGCAATTTGAATAGGGGAAAAATCCTGCGCTTCGTCAACAATTACATGATGGAACTTTTGCTTTGACTCAATTCCAAAAAGACGATTATGTATATAAACAAGTGGAGCTAAATCTTCTTGATCCATTTCTTTCTTTTTACAACTTAAAGAAGTCGTTTTAATGATATCCACGGGTATGTCATCTACATTTGATGAACTCTTAATTGTCGTGAATAGCGTTTTATAGAAAGATAGTGCGGTATGCTTTGGCCATTGTTTCATATAAGAATTTAAATATTGTGTTGCTTTTTTCTTTTTCTCTTTTTTTATGTTCGTTTCTTCAATATATTTTAATTCATTATCTATCCATTGCTTAATTCTTGCTATAATGCGTTCTCTTCGTTTAGCAAGTGGATAATGCTTGTATTCAATACTAAACCAATGTTTTAGTGTTTCTTTATCAATCATTTTATTTTTCCATGGTATAAAATCACTTTCAGGAACAGCTGATGTTTCGTAAATATCCATGCACCGATCAATAATATTCATAAAATGGGTTGAGCCTTTCCATTTCCCTGGAGTATTTTGATTGATTTCGAGGCGATCAGCACCAATTGCGAACCATTTTTTTTGATTTTCAGATGAATCCTTAAGTTTTACTTCATAATCGAGAATAGTTAAAGCCCAATCTGAAAACGTTGTTTGTTGGATACCTCCTACACCTAACTCTGGTAGAACATTTGAAATATAATCAAGAAACATATTATTAGGTGCAAAAATAATCATTTTATCAGCCTTTAATGTTTCACGGTATTGGTAAATCAGAAATGCAAGTCGATGAAGAGCAACAGTAGTTTTTCCACTTCCTGCAACTCCTTGTATGACTAAAGGTGTATTTTTGGAAGAACGAATAATATCATTTTGTTCAGATTGAATAGTAGAAACAATATCCTTTAAGCGATTATCTTTGTTTTCGCTTAAACGATAAAGTAGAAAATCATCAGTAACAGATAAATCTTGATTTCCCTTAACATAGGTATCTACAACACGTTGGAGATTTTTTTTGCGGATTACAATGTTTCGTTTTAAATAGATTATGCCTTCGATAATACCTTCTGGAGATTCATAATAAGCCGGATCATCTCCTCCAGTAAACGAATAAAACATACTTGCAATAGGAGCACGCCAATCGATCACCACTGGATTTTCTGTCGCTTGGTCTGATACTCCTACTTTTCCAATATAAATAGGTACCGAATCCTTATGTTCTTCCTCAAAATCCATTCGGCCAAAATATGGTTCATTTTTAGCTAAACGAAGATTTCTTCGATTATTTTCACGAATTCCTTCAAGCACTTGCTCGGTTACATCACTACCTTTATAAACCGGAATCCCTTCAAGTTTTATTAGCTGGCGCTCCATCTCATCTAAAATTGTGTTTAGATATTGAAGTTCCTCTTCGAATTGTTGTGTAGACATTATTCAAACCTCCTTTTATGTAACTAAATAGCCGAATTTTCAGACGGAAAAACATTGTATCAAGAATTCCATTGAAAAGTAAAGAGTTTTTTGAAAATAATCTATTAAATATTTACTATAGAAACTAAGTATCTAACTTTAGTAAACAATGAAAGAAATGATATGAGATCAGTGTAATATAAAAAAGATGAAACCTGTTCACAATACAGAAATCATCTTCTTTTTGAAAATTAACGTTTTCTTCATCGCTTTTCCAAAAGGCACATTTTGAAAATAGCAAATCTTATTAGTTACATCGATAACCCTTTATCAACCAAAATAATTTTAACCTTAACCTTAATTTTTGATTGTTGAAATGCACTGACCCAATTATCCTCTACTTTTTTCCATTCTGCGTATTTAAATGATCTCGCAAAAAGTCCGAGACCAATTGGATCCACCTTATCATTTTGAAGAGATTTAACTAATTGATTTAGTTCCATTTGTAAATCATTTTCTATTTCCTTTTTTAACTTTGCTTCCGATTTATTATTTAATTTTATTGGAGATTCTGTTATAGCTACTGGTAATTTTAAATTTATATTAAATTGATATTTACCATTATGATATTTTTTTATTACATTCCTTTTTATATCATTAATATAAAAACTGATATTGTTATTCGATATAGTATTTTTGATTTTTTTATGTTGTTTCGGCTGTAACCACATAGAAAATTGTCCTTCATTTTTATCTTGTAAAATGATTAATAGCATTGTTTCCTTTAATGATAGAGTCCTTTGATATTCATTTTGATTGTTTAGTAATGTAGTTCCACTGATTTCCAAAATATTGTCTTTTAATGTTAATTCAGGTGCAAAGGTAGTAACACCTTTTTCAGCAGTCAATTTGTAAAAAAATCGTAATGAAGTTCGCACTGAGACGTTTCTAAAATTTGCTGTTTTGATTAATTGTGGAATAAATATTGATAAACTTGGTTTATTTTTCGGACTAAATTCAAAAATATCTGAAACGGAACCGTTAACTACTACTAGATCAGCATTAAGACGCATCTTTGGATCTCGGTAAAATAAATCTAGTAACGAATCCCAGTTTTTTTGTTCAATTACTTTTCTACCAATTAATAAAGTTTGTACCTTTCCACCAGCCGTTATGCCTGTTGATCTTGAATCTATAATATCTCTAGCTTCTCTCAATGATAAACTTTTAACTTTAAACTGTTCATTTTTTTCTTTAACATCTTTACTAAAAACAGGACTTGCCATATAAATAATTACATCACCTTGCTGATCTATATCAACTCCCCATAAGAGTGCTATTGTAATATCTTCAATATTAATTTTATCTTTACATCCTGTTAATCCAATTAATAACAAAACACTTAGCAAGCAATTGGCAAACTTTTTCACTTTGTTGTCACCCTAAACTTATCTTTATTTACTATTCCACCTATCCATAAAATTAATGGTAATCCTAATATAACGATAAGTCCTAAGTAAGAAAGAATTTTTAATTGAAGATGAATTACTTTAAAAGTTGGAATGAATTGATACGTAAAAATAATGATGATGCTAAAAATAATTAAAACAAAAAGTGGAAATTTTTTAATTTTAAATATCTCATTAAATCCGTTCAATCCGGCCCAAAAATAAGTAACCCATGTTTTTGAAATAACCATTAATAATAATGATAAAAGGATTACATCCATACGCTCTAAAAATTGAAATTCTATCGTACTTAACATAGCAATAACTGGTGTAAAAATATTTTTCATTTCATATGGGCTAGCATTCACAAAACTAATGAGTACTACAAATAGATATGTAAACGTACTCATCGCATTAGCGATCACTACGCCATTCATTGCTTTCTCCTTTTTATCTAAATATGGATAGATTAAGAATATTATTTCCATTCCTAAAAATGACATTGTCGTTGTAGGTACAGCTTTCATAATAGGAAGCCAACCTTCTTTTATGATAGGCGATAGATTTTTAAAGTTTGGCTCTTTTAATGTTAAAAAAAGCATAAGTAAGAAAAAAATCATCAGAGGAAAGATCGTTTCAATATATTTCGCAATTAAAGGAATACCGCCTGTTATTAATTGATAAGTCGGGATCAGAAATAAAAATAATATTACATAAGCACCAGTATGTTGAAGTAAATATGATTGAGCAAATAATACAGATAACATTAAAACTAAATAACCAGCATATATGAAAAAGATTAATAGTAAAAATAAAAATAGTTTACCAAGTAATTTTCCTAAATAAATAGTCATTAAAGCCGAAAAGTTTTCGTGTGGAACTTTTTGGCTTAATTTTATGTATAACATACTAAGTAATGTAGCGATTAAACCTCCAAATAGGATTGAAATCCAACCACTAGTTCCGGATTTTTCAGCTAAAACACGTGGTAGGGATAACATTCCAATGCCTATTTGTACTCCAAATATAATCGTAACAAATTGATAGTATGTAATATTTAATTTAGTTTCATTCATTTACTAATCACATCCAATATTCACTTAACCCTTTTTAATGTTTTTATTTTGATTTTTCCAAAGATAGTTTAATGGCATTCGTATAAATGTATCCTTTAATTGAGTAAAAATAATCGGTGATAATGGTGAAGTATACGAAGTATTAAAACTCTTTAATGATAATCCGTGCACGATTAAAATCATCGTACTTATTACAAGTCCAAAAATGCCAAATAAAGATGCCATTATCATAATTGGAAATCTTAATATACGTAAACTTGATGCCATTTCGTATTTAGGAATGATAAAGGAAGAAATAGCTGTCAATGCTACTACGATAACCATAATATTACTTACAATACCTGCTTGAACGGCAGCTTGGCCAATTACAATTCCTCCCACCACTCCTACTGTGGTACTAATCGGTGCAGGTAATCTGATCCCTGCTTCTCTAACCAATTCTAATGTAATTTCCATAATAATTGCTTCAAATAGAGGGTCAAAAGGGACTTGTGCACGTGATTCACCAATCGAAATAAGTAATTTTAATGGAATTACTTCATAGTTGAACGAAACCATCGCAATATAAACTCCAGGTAAATAGAGTGTTATAAATAATGCCACAATTCTAAGTAGACGATTAAAGGAAGCTACTATAGTTCTAGATGAATAATCATCAATACTTGTAAAAAAAGTTATGAACTCCGAAGGTAAAATAATTACTTCAGATGAACGATCTAAAATTAGGACGACTTTTCCTTTTAATATAGCTGAAGCCGCTTCATCTGGTCTTTCAGTCGTTAATATTTGTGGGAATGGCGAGAATTGATTTCTCTCCATTAATTGAGCCAATTGATTTGCATTGAGAACTGAATCTATTTTTATTTCTGAAATTCTATTTTCTACAGATAACAGGAGCTTTTCATCAACTACACGATCTAAATATGCAATCGACACGATGCTTCTATTCTCAGTTCCAATTTCAGTTTGTTTTGTTCGAAAATCTTTAATTTGAATAAACCTACGGAGCAAGGCAATGTTAGCTTGATATGTTTCAACAAAAGAAATTCTTGATCCTTTCAACGAATTGTCGATATTTGGTGGCATGAATGTTCTATGAGGAGGATTCTCTGTAGAATAAATAAAAGCGGATGAGACCCCGTCTAGAAATAAAACACTCTTACCTTCTAATACAGATTTTTCGATTTTAGCGATACGAATAGTACTTTCCGTATTATTATTAACAAATAACTCGAAATCTTTTTTATGCGAATTAATATTATTAATAAATGAATCAATTTTTTGCTCATTTACTAGACCAGATAAATAAATTAACAGGGCAGGCTTTTCATCAATCATTAGTATTTTTTTTACAAGGTCAGAAGTAGGAAAGATTGATTCAATGATTTCTAAGTTTTCATTAATATTTCCTTCAGAATTTATTGCGAAAGTATGGACATTATTTTTCTTATTTCTTTCATTTCTTCCATTTGAATTAACCACTTAACATTTCATCCCTTCGCTAAAAACTTAGAACTATATAAGAAACATCACCCTATCATTTTCTAATCAATAAATTATCTCGTTTAGTATGCTCTTCTTTTTTATTTTTCATAATGATGAGTTTAAATAAATAATAAATGTTAAAGTCTGAACTAATTTAACTAGAAAGTTCGCTCGTCTGGCATATGTTAATCAAACACAAATATAAAAAGCATGAATCAGATATTTTCAGATTCATGCCTTCGATTCAGCGTTATATTTATGTTTTATTTAGTAAGCATTAACAATTAGTTTTCCAATCTTTATTTTCTTTTATAGAATAATTGACTTAAATTATTTTCTCTGGCGTTTCCCTTTTTACTGGAGAAACTAAAACCTTTTTGTTTTTCACATCATATAAACCGCTAGGAGTCAACCTAATAAATGGTAAATGAGTTGCAGAAAAAAATAATAATGTGAAAGCAGGATCGTCGTATTTATATCCTCTTTCTTTTAGTAATTGAATCATTTTTTTCTCAACTTTAATTAAATTTTCCATTTCTAATTCAGACATACTTCCTCTTAACGGTAGAGATACTTCGTGAAGGACTTCATTGTCTTCTACTAGTACCAAACCACCCCCTATTTCTTTCATTCGTTCAAAAGCTTTCAACATATCTGATTTTCGTTTACCTAAAATTAAAATATCACCAGTACCAGAATAAGAACTTGCAAAACCTCTAATATGCCCGGCAAATCCTTTCACTAACGTATTTAATCTCCAAGTTCCGTCTCTTCCAACAATTAATAGAAAGCATTCATCATGTTCATAAGATAATTCATCACAATCTTTATCAACTACGCTTTCATATGGTTTTGTAATGACATTATTGATCAGGTTTATACCATATGTGTTTGAAAGACTTAGGTCTTCTTTTTGTAATGACCACTTTAATTCTAATTTAGTAAATTGATATTTTCCCCAATCGATAGATAAATAATGATCGATCTGTTTCCCCTCTTTCTTTATCCATTTCCCTTTGGCTAATACACTTGTAGGAGTTGGGTTTTCTATATTTTCTAGTAAATTAATATTTGCAATTCTCCCTGTTGCAATTGAACCATGTAAATGTTCCATATTGTAATACTGTGCAACATTATAACTAGCCATTTTATATGCATCAATCAAAGGAACTTCATGCCGAATCGCTATTTTTATTAGTTCATCAGTCATTCCTTGCTCATAAAAATAAGGGTGTGATCCATCTGTTGTAAAGAAAAATCTCTCATAATTTTGAATACCTAATTCTTTTATTTCTTTTAAAAGCACTTCTAAATCAGGTCTGATCGATGAATATCTCAATGACACCGTATACCCCTGCATTAGACGCATAAGTACTTCTTTACCAGTCATTGCTTCATGATCACAATCTGCACCTAATAAACTTAATTTAGCTAATGTACGTTCTGAGGCACCTGGAAAATGCCCCTCCACTTTTTTATTTAGCTTCTTAGTTTCCTGTATCCAAGTAAGCATTTGATTATCACCATTTAGTAACTTCGGCCATGCGGTTAGTTCTCCACCTTGTAAAACTAATTCATTTTCGAGCCAAGAAATAACATCTTTCGAATTAAAAATCTCATCATTATTCGGAAATTCGGTTTGTCCGTCAAAACGACACCACCAATACATGCTTGATGGTATGTTTGTAAAATCGTTTAATAGTTCAAAAGCAGTATTAGTAGACATTTCTAAGAAAAATTTTAGATTATCATTTATTAATGTTGTTGTACCAAATTGACCTGCATATTTGGCTAATGTTAGTGGATTATATAGCTGATATGGATGTGAATGCGGTTCTATATAACCCGGAACTAAAAATTGACCTTCACAATTTACTACTTCAATACCTTCTAAGTTCTCCGGGAGATTTTCTCCAACGTATATAATCCGATCTTGATAAATCCAAATATTTGCATATAACCATTGATTCAAGTATTTATTTAAGTAGGTTGCATTTTTTAAAATGATATGAGGATTTATTACTTCATCAAGAACATTTACTTGGTTTCTTATTTGTTCATTACTCCATCTATAATTTTTCACTTTTTCACCCCTAAATTATTAAAATACAAATTGCACTAAAATCATGTAAATAATCGTACCTCCAGCTATAGAAAGTAGCATCATTTTCTTCCAAATATGGAGCAAGGCAACAACTAATACAGCAATAAACTCAGGAATACCACGAGTACCTGAAAATACTTTTACATCTTTAAAACAATATACGACTAAAAGTCCAATTACAGCAGGTGGAAGGGCCTTACCTAAATACTGAATATACTTCGGTGTAGGCTTACCTGCTGGAAAAATGATAAACGGAAGATATCTTGTAAGCATTGTACCTAAAACAACCATTGAAATGGTAATAATTTGCTGTGTTACATTCATCGTCATACTGAAACCTCCTCAACTTTTTCAGGTGGTTTTCTAAGTACAGTAAGTGTCACAAGAATTGTAATCATCGAAGGAATAATAAAATTGTTTCCTCCAAAAATTATTAGACAAAGAGTTGAAAGTCCAACTCCAACTATAGCACTAATATGTTTAGTTTCCTTCTTCCACTGCTCAATGAAAATGACAACAAAAAGTGCAGTCATTACGAATTCGAGTCCTTTCGTATTGAATTTTACAAGTGAACCAAAAATTCCTCCAATTGATGCCCCGACCACCCAATAAACATGATTAAGAAATGTAACGAAAAACATAAACCAGCTTTTATCTACATTATTTGGTATATCAGTAGTATAGTTGATCGAAAAAGACTCATCGCATAGGCCGAAAATTAAATAAAGCTTTTTCTTTCCACCATCTTTATATTTATCTAGCATTGAAATACCATAAAACAAATGTCGTGCATTCACCATTAAAGTTAGAAACAGAGCGTTAATCGGATTAAAATTCATGAGTAATAGGTTTGCTGCGAGAAACTCCATAGATCCAGCAAAGATGGTTAAACTCATCAAAATCGGGTAAATTGCACTAAATCCTAATGAGTTCATGAAGATGCCATAGGCAATACCTAAAAATAAAAAACCTGCTAATATGGGTACTGTGTGTGGAAAAGCTGTACGAAATTCCATCCATATTTTGTTTCCTTTTTTCATAGACTCACTTCCTGTATCGTTAAATTTATTATAATTTAACATACAAAATCCATACAAAAAATGAATTAATTGTATGGATTACAATTTTCTAAAAATTAAATTAAGTAGCGTGTATAGTTTATTTACTAAGTTCCTTACCCAATTATGTAGATTATCCTATTTTTAGAATTCCATACAAAATGTTATAATTGTATGGAATAAATCTTTTGAGGTGAAATATGCCAGTAAATTCATTTGAAAATTATCCAATGTCATGGAAACCCGATAAACAGTCATTAAAACGCCCTTACTATCAATTTATTGCACTACAACTTGAACATGATATTATGAATGGCTTTTTGGCACCTAGTACAAAGCTACCACCGCAACGAGAATTGGCAGATTATCTTGACCTAAATTTTACGACGATTACTCGAGCCTATAAAATATGTGAGGTAAAGGGTTTAATTTATGCTATTACGGGAAGCGGTACATTTGTGGCTCCAAATGCAGCTCATTCAATCACGATTTCAACAGATAAAACAGCAAACTATATTGACCTTGGATTTGTAGCATCTTTTGAACAAACTAATACTATTGTGACAGAAGCAATCCAAAAAGTAGTGAATAAAAACTATTTAGATCAATTATTAAATTACAATGATCCAACCGGTATCCCACATCAGAAGGCAGCGGCACTTAACTGGATGGAAGCCTTCGGTATAAAAGCTACTCAAGATAATGTAGCAATTGTATCCGGTACTCAAAATGCATTGACTCTTGCTTTGGCTAGTTTATTTGAACCAGGCAATCGAATTGCAACTGATTTTTATACTTTTTCAAATTTTATCGAATTGGCAAAAATGCTTCACATTCAATTAATCCCAATTCCTGGAGATCAGTTTGGCATGATGCCAGATGAACTAGAAAAGCAATGTAGCCAGTTAAATATACATGGGATATTCCTAATGCCTTCATGTTCTAACCCAACCACGGTAATGATTTCTGACTTACGAAAACATGAATTAGCTTCGATCATTCGAAAGTATCGTTTAATTTTAATAGAAGATGATATTCATGCATTTTTAACTGCGGGAATACTATTTGATTATCAACAACCTATGTATAACCTAGTTCCAGAACAAAGCGTATATTTATGTGGTACATCAAAGTCTATATGTTCTGGGTTAAGGGTTGCTTATATGGTTTTTGGAGATGCACTACGCAAAAAAATTTCGCATGGTATTTTTAATATTAATGTTAAGACATCTTCACTTGATGTTGAAGTGATTACTGAATTGATCTTATCAGGAAAAGCACATGAAATTGTTCAACAAAAGAAACAGCTCGCTGAAACTGTAAACGATCTTTATTCATCCTATTTCCCTTTGAATACAAGTGGCCATCCACTTTGTTTCTATCGTTGGCTTCCAATTCATGGACATAGTAATGGGGTAAATTTAGAAGCAGATTTGAAAAAGTTAGGTATTCGTGTCTTTCATTCTGATCGTTTTCTAAGTGGACACGCTTCTTCTGAAAAGTATTTACGTATAGCACTTTCTTCTACTTATTCCATAGATGAGTTAAATACAGGATTAAAAGTATTATCTCAATACCTCGATAATCAGAAGAAATGTTGAACATTCTTATATTGCATTGCATGAAGAAAGTAGCTATATGACTACCAACTCTTTTTTTATTAATTGATGAGATTAAAAATCAGCCCCATTTATCAAAGAAAACTCTTACAATATTTAACGTATTTTTTTAAAAACGTGCTGAATTAACCTTTAAGTTATAGTCGGTAATCTCAAACCCAAGTTGTTGATAAATCTAGAAATCTTTTAAAATCTTGTTCATTCGTTTGTATTAGACTAAGAGTCAATTAAAATCATCCTTTACAAATAAATTGTTTTTTTTTCATAACCTGAAAGACCCATTTAAAGTATGCAATTGTTAACTAAAGATACCTTTTTGATTTTATTACGATGAAAAAATGCTACTTCACTAACGGTCTTTAAAAATCTTAACTATTGTAAAAATAAAAACTTCTCATCTAGGCAGGATAAGTTCACTATCTAATGATAAAAAAAGGTTAAGTCCCAGTCACGAAGGAACTTAACCTATAATCTTATTTTTGAAACTTACTTCTTACTACTTAATTTAATACCATTCACATTTCATAAATAATCTATTCTCTTTAAATTCAGCACGGATATTACCATTCATTTTATTCATTAAACTTTTAGCAATTGGTAAACCAAGACCCGTACCTTTTCCAGTCCTAGTTTGATCTGCTTTATAAAAACGATCAAACATTCGTTGTAAATCTGATTCACCTAACTCGTTAACCGAATTACTAATCGTCAATTGAGTTGATGCTTTTGTCTTTTCAAGAAAGATATTTATATTTCCACATGAATGTTTAATCGCATTTATGATTAAATTTTCAATCACCCGTTTTACAGCAGATGAATCAGCCATAATTATGATTTCTGTATTAGGAATCTCAATCGTTGGTTCTAAATTCTGTTTATTGAATTCCTCATAAAATCCTAAAAGAACTTCTAGTATCAATTGATTCAATTTTATTTTTTCAAGCTTCATTGGATAATCAATTTGATCTATAATTGAGAGTTCAAAAAAGTCTTCGAGCAGTACCTTTAATCTTTGGGCACTATTTTTTATGATATTCGTATATTCTTTTCTCATTTCTATCGTTATTTCATCCGACTCTAAAAATTGAATATATCCTAAAATTGATGTCATTGGTGTTCGGATATCATGTGAAATATAAGAAATCGCTTGTTTTAATTCATTTTCACTTAAGCGTTTTTCTGCTTTTGACTTCCTTGTTAATTCAATTTGTTTATTTATTTCCACGGCAAGATTTTCAAGATCTTTATCAAAATACATCAGATCTATTTTCTTTTCCAGTGCATTTTTGTTTAGTTCATGAAGCTGTCGTTGGGCTCTTTTTATTTCTTTTTTTAATAGATAATATCGGGTGAGAAAGTACAATAAAAGTATACTAACGATTATCGTTAAATAGATTATAAAACTCACCCGCCTTCTATCTTACTTAATTTCTTTTTTCCTAAAGATTAAACTTCCTAATATACCTAGTACGATAAATGTCAAAATTGGAACAATAATAAATGTAAACAATTCACTTTGATCGAGTTGTTTGAATTTATATATGCCTGGATATAGCATAAATACTGAATTTTTAATGATTATTTTAAGAAACGTTAATTTTGAAGCTATAAAATCTAAAAGGGAATTAATTAAAGCAAAAAACATTAGTAGAAATCCTATTGTTTTTCCATTGTCAGTAAAAACAGTGGCAACAATCGTCATAACTGAAGCAAATGCAGCTCCATAGATTGTTATTAGACCATATGTCTTAAAGATAAACGCCCAATCAGTTGTACCATTAAAATCGAAATAAATTCCTGCTGTTGTCGTCATAAAGACAGGAAGAATTAATAAGATGATGATTGAACCAATTGAAAACATCGTTAACTTTGAAAAGTAAATTCGTAATCTACTATTTCCTGAAGAAGCAATACTTTTCATCGTTCCATTCGAATATTCGCTTGTTATAAAGAAGCCTGCAAAGATACATGGAAAAAGCTTTATAATATCATTGTTAATGCTTAAAATATTATATATATAATATTCATCTAAAGAAAGTTTAGCTGCTGAACTCTCGTTAGTCGTAAAAGGATATAAAATAGAGAAAAGAATTAATATTAAAACTAATGTTCGAAATGAACGATCGTTTTTTAATTTATATAGTTCTGTTTTCAATAGATTACCCACGATTTACACCTCCGATGCGAGTTGTAAAATAAGCTTCTAAATCTTCACCCATAGGCATAAATTCTTCGATAATTAAGCCTTCGCTTGTGAGAGCTTTCGATACTACTCTTGCTCGATCAACATATTCAAATAACTTAATCGAACCGTCAGGCAATACTTCAAAATTTTGAGTACTTAAGGATCTTTCAATAACAGTGACAGCCTTGTTTGGATTATCAACTTTAATATGCAAAAAGTGTTTACATTTTTCATCTAGCTCTTTAAGCGATAATTCTTCTAGTAACACTCCTTCATGAATGATTCCATAATGCGTTGCTAATAAATGAAGTTCACTTAAAATATGACTCGATATTAAAATCGTTATCCCGTATTCTCTATTAAGTTTCTTTAGTAATTCTCGTATTTCTACAACACCCATAGGATCAAGTCCATTAATTGGTTCATCTAATATTAAAAATTCTGGATCTCCCAATAATGCGATAGCAAGACCAAGGCGCTGTTTCATCCCTAAAGAGAAATTTTTTGCCTTCTTTTTACCAGTATCCTCTAAACCAACTAGTTTAAGTGTTTTATTGATACATTCTTTCCCAGGAATTCCTTTTAAAAGCCTATGTGCTTCTAAATTCTCCGCAGCCGTTAAATGTGGATATAATGCTGGACCTTCAATGATCGTCCCAACTCTTTTTCTTGCTTCAATCAATCCTCGTTCACTGTTTTCTCCAAACAATTCAAAAGATCCAGTTGTCGGATAGCCTAAACCTGTAATTAATCGTATTAATGTTGATTTCCCAGCACCATTCTGCCCAATAAAACCGTAAATCGAGCCTTTTTTAATCGATAAATTAACTTTATTTAGAGCCATTTTATTTTGATATTTCTTAGATAATTGATTCGTTTTAAGTATATATTCATTCATAAGTTTTCCTCCAAACATATAATTTTATCGCTCGTCCAAATGGTATATTGATTAAATGACCATTTGGAACCAAGTTTAATTGTGAACACTTTTAACTATAAGAAGGAAAACATAAGAAAATCTTAAGTCAATTCTTAAGAAAACCTTAAGTTTTTAGTCGGTAACCCATTCCCCAAATTGTTTCAATATACTCTTCATTAGGATTTGCTTTCGATAGCTTACTCCTAATATTACTCATATGAACATTTATTGTATTATCATCTCCATAGAATTCCTCATTCCAAACACTCTCGAATACATTTGCTTTCGTGAAAACCTTCGTAGGTGAAGAAACTAAGAGGCATAATATCTCGTATTCAATTGCTGTTAATTTTAACAATTTTCCATTAACCGTCACTTCTTTTGAATCAGTGTCAATAACAAGATCTTTATGCACAATTTGATTGATTCTTGGCTCATTCGTCATTCGTCGGGTTCTTCTTAAGCAGGAGTCGATTCGAGCGGAAACCTCCTCTATATCAAATGGTTTCGTAATATAGTCATCCGCACCGCTTCTTAAAATATCTATTTTTGTTTTCATTTCAAGCTTTGCTGAAATGATTATGACGGGGATAGTACTTTCTCCTGTTATTTTTTTTAGTAATTCTTCTCCAGACAAGCCTGGAAGCATCAAATCTAGTAAAACCATATCCCACTTTTGACTTTCTAGATAAATAAGTGCTTCTGTCCCAGAATATGCAGCCTTTGGATTATATTCATTTTTATGGATAATATCACAAAGCAATCGATTAATATCTTCATCATCTTCAACTATTAAAATATTCACATTATCATTCATTTTTTTATCCCCACATGTGTAATCATTTTTCAACTAAAAAAATTGGTTATATAGGTAATATAGCATCTTCAAACTTTTTACCAAAATAAAAAACGAGCCTTTAAAAGTAGCTCGCTTCATCTGGTGACTAATTCTAGTCAATTTTTATTCTCAAACAGTTGCTAAATGACATGACAAGAATAAAAAAGATTGATTATTAGTCATTTTTATTCCTAGCTCTAGTAGTAATTGTTGTTTTGATTTAGTTTCGTCTGGATTCGGTATCTTATTTACACTTAACACGAGCAGTTTTGCTTATTTAAATTGCAGTGCTGACAAATATTTTTACAGTTTTAGTATTTTTGTTTACACTTCCCTGACTATATTAGCAAATTTGACTTTACCCTGACTGACTGTGATTTGTCGATATTTCCAGTTCCACATTTTTTTTTGATCTCCATAAAATAAAGAGTGAGCAAATTACAAAAAACAGACAAAGGAAATAAACGTTTCGAAAACCTGCAAGTTGAGCAAACATACCTCCACCTAAATTACCAACTAAGCTTCCGATTGTGGAGCAATTTGCATAAATTGACGCAGAAAAGCCTGGTGAATTAGGTAGTAGGTCGTTAAAGTAGCTGATCCCATTCCCCATCACAATTGCGATATATGTTGCCTGCAATAGCTGAGCGATAATTAATTCCCATGTGTGTGTTGATACACTTAAGATTAAATAATAGGCTAAACCGATAAAGCAGCCGTAGATGATCAACATATGATTTGAGATTTTTTTAGAAAGTACCCCTAATATAAGCATGATAGGAATTTCCAAGCCTGCACATAAACTTACGACAAATCCGACATCCGTATTCGTACCATGTAGTTCATTTACAATATAAAGTGGTGTGTTAATCCAATTAATAGAACTTACTGCAAATAGTAAGATAAAAGCAATAAATGGTAACCTTAACTGTTTTCGCTTTGCCAATGAGACGGCTGTCTTATTTTTCTTCTTCAAATTATTTTGGGCTGGTTTTCTTTTTTCTAAAAAGAAGAATACTAGAAAAGCAATCATTACATAAATACTAGATGTTCCCAAAAATAGTCCGTCATACCCTTTAGCTCTTAAAATTAAAGTACCAATTAAAGGTCCAATTAAAAAGCCTAAAGACACTAGTGATCGTAAAGTTGATAGAGCTAAAGTCTTATCTTTTGATAAGCTTGCATTAGCGGATTCCTGTGCAGATGCAAAAATTTGAGGCATGGCCGCTGCACCTAAGCCATTAAACAAACCTACAAAAACCAATAAAATAAAATAGTTATGAAATATTAAATAGGAAGCATACCCAATTGCGGATGAAATCATCGCAAATAAAATGATCCATTTTCTATCTAATCCTCGATCAGAACGTTCAGCAATAATTGAATTAACTAAGACCCCACTTAATGAAATCACTGCCATGAAGATTCCAAAAGCTCCTGTACTCATGCCTAGATATTTTGTACAATATAGCGATAAATAAGGAGTTGTAATTGAAAGTCCGATCCCTACAAACAACAAACAGATGACAAATAAACTATACCCCTTAATTGCAAAAAGATCTTTTATCCGTCTAACCAATATTAAGCCCCCTAACCTTTCAATATTTTAATCTACTGATTAAAATAGCTAAACAAAAACATCCCTGGAAAAATTAATTTACGACACCAATTTAACCAAGGAAAATATGAATGTATTATGTTCTATTTAGATTCCTTTACTATTATAGTACATTAGACTCTTTAAAAATATATTTTTCAAATGCATAAGCAACTCCATTTTCATCATTGCTTAATGTAACAAGATCACTTGAGAGCTTAATTTCTTCTTCTGCGTTCCCCATAGCTATTGATTAACCAGCTATATTAAACATCGAAATATCATTTTTTTCATCACCAATTGCAATTATATTTTCTAAAGGAATATTAAAATATGTAGCCATAGCTTTTAATCCATACCCTTTATTTCCATCTAGATGTGTGACTTCTAAATTAAATGGGAATGAGCTAGTTACAAAAGTCCCCTCTATAAATCTTATTCTTTTGCAGTCTCTCTTTGCTGTGGATCTAGCGCTTAAATAAGAAACTTTTGAATTGTAAAATCCTCATTATTTATAATCTCTTGAACATCGTTAAAATACGAATGTCCATATACATTTGGTGGTGTAGTAAACATGTTGTAGTGTTTATTATTGAAGTATTCTTCTGGAACTTTCCCCGATGTAACAGCTTGATTAAATCGATCAATCCAATTCCGAGGTGCAAAAACACCCTTATTTGTAGAAATATTGTAAGGTAAGGCTTCTTATTCAACTTCTAAGGCAAACGTTTGTGTTTGAGTTCTTCCTAATGAATTTAGTTCAATTAATTTTCCATTCACATATAATGCGGTTCCATTATGACCTCCAATTGGACAATTTAATTCGTATTTAGTGTAGTTCCGTCCAAGTCCAAAGCAATAAGTTTCATCAGAATCTCTCCCTAAATTTGTTTTTAATTTAGATTGCAAGAGGTAAGGATTTTGTCAAATGATAATATGATAGTTTTGAAGATATATTTGTTATACTTAATTATGCATTAAAATAACAAATGAACGCTAACTTATTCCTCTCAAAAGATTGCCTAATCCTCTCACTTTTACTTATCCTTTAAAAATTTTTCATATGTCATTTTAATTTAAAGAAACAAGGAGGACTTTATGTCTGAATTAAAATTTTCTAAACAAATTGAATTATCCGAACTAATCGACCACTATACTAATCATGAAGGTGTTAACGAGACAGCGATTAACTCATTATTTTTCATTCGTGAGTCTAACATTACTGAACCAAAATACAGAGTATATAAACCTTCACTTTGTATTGTAGTTTCTGGTGTAAAAGAATTATTACTAGCAAATGAAAGTTTTAAGTATGGCCCTGGAAATTATTTAGTCACTTCTGTCGATTTACCTGTAACAGGACAAGTTATCGAATCTACACCAAACTCTCCTTATCTGGCTTTTAAACTGGAATTTAGTCCAAATCAGATTGCAGAAATTTTAACTGAAACTAAAATTTCTATTAATTCAAAAGAAAATTCGAAAAGGGCGATCTTTGTTAGTCAGTTAGAGGAATCGATTTTAGATGCGGTGATTAGGCTAGTCCATTTATTAGATTCACCTGAAGATATACCAATTCTTGCTCCTATTTTCAAAAAAGAAATTCTATACAAAGTTTTAAGAGGACAGCATGGGGGAATATTGCAACAAATTGCAATCGAAGGTAGCACGACAAATCGAATAAGTGAAGTTATTGAACAAATAAAAATGAATTTTTACAAGTCTTTACGAATTGAAGAGCTTGCTGAAATTGCAAATATGAGTGTCTCTTCTCTTCATAGGCACTTTAAAGAGGTGACTGGGATGAGTCCTCTGCAATTTCAAAAGCATTTAAGATTGCAGGAAGCACGACTATTATTAATCTCTGAATCTTCTGATGCAGCAGAAATAGCATTCCGAGTTGGGTATGAAAGTCCATCCCAGTTTAGTAGAGAATACTCCCGTTTATTTGGCTTTCCACCGAAAGAAGATATGAAACGACTGAAAGCGTATTAACATAGTTTCTTGCCCATTCAATAATCCTAAATTTGTATATATTAGTTATACATACGAAAATTTGAATTTAGGAGTGTTAATATGGCTTCAAATAGAAATTTTGATGATTTTTTATTTGGTCGAAAAAATGAGAGTAACATTCATAAAAATGAATCCACAATTGAACACGTTAAAGTTAGTGTTAAAGGTTCTCGTCAAAAAAATCGGAAAGGTGTTATTTCCAATCTTCCTCCAGTTCCAGTTGTATTGAATCCAATTCCATATCAAATTACGCCAATTGGAACAAAACCAATTTATTTTAATAAGTGTTAAAATTCCAAATTTCATGTAACTCTTTTATACTTTCGCTCATTTAAACTGTAAATCTAAAAAATGTAAAAGCCTGCGTTTTATTAACGTAGGCTTTTTATCTCATTCTATAAATTCCAATTATTACGAACGTCTATTTCGTGGTTTGCCTCGTTGATCATTTAAAACGGATAATACAGCTTCTTTTATTTCTTGGTAACTAGTACATCGACATATATTAGAGCTAAGCCATTCTTCTATAACCTCTTCAGTTGCATCAGGATGCTCGGTCACTAGTGCATGAGCGTTTAAAATAAAGCCAGAAGTACAGTACCCGCATTGAAAAGCCCAATTCTCTACAAAAGCATGCTGCATTGGATCGTCATGTAAACCTTCAATTGTGGTAAGTTTCTTACCAACGGCATCAACCGCTAGCATCATACACGTCTTTACTGGTAATCCATCCGCTATAACCGTACAAGCTCCGCAGTCACCGTTTTCGCAGCCTCGTTTTGCTCCTGTTAGGTCGAGTTTTTCCCTTAAAACATCTAAAAGTGTATCAGCCATTCTGATTGTTGCCGTTCGCTGTTCTCCGTTAATATCAAGCTTCAATTTTTGTATCATGCTCTCACGCCTCCTAAATAAGCTAATCCATCTAGAAGTAAATTCCTTAAGACATAAATACGATAATCCCTTGAGCCACGTATATCACTGATGACCGGAGCTGGAATTGCAAGAATGGCTTGATCAATCCGCTCATCAACTGATAAATTAGTGTTATTTAATGCTTGCTCCATCTCATAAGAACGAAATGGATATGCACATAATCCACTAATCGCTAATCGGTATGAGCGATTAACTTTTAATAATTCAAGTGTTATAAGTGGATAATCTACCTTTTCACTTTTTCTTTTTTTATCAATGAAAAAAGGAAATTTCCTATACTTTCCATCAGATATTGTTTGTACTAGAAATTCTCCGCGCTTTATGCGAAGTTTCTCATTAAATATTTCTTCAACTGGATACTCTTTTATACCATCAATTCCTGCAATTACTAATGTACTATTTGAAAGTAGTAACGGAAGAATTGCTTCACGATATATGATATCGCTAGCGAGATTACCACCAAAGGTAATTTGATTTCTTGAAGTGCGATCTGCAATCCGTACACATGCCTCGCCAAGTAGTGGGAAAATTTTCGATTCAAACACTTTTGTTAAAGTATGGGCTGCTCCAACAACAATGGAATTCTCCTTTATTTCCAAGGCATTGCACTCAGGAATTCCTTTTACATCAATTACTGCCTTAGTATGAATCAGATTTAATCTCCCTAAAGTAGTAACCTCCGTTCCACCGCTAAAATAGATTGGTTTCTTTCCTCTTTTATCGAGCTTAACAAATAAATCTACTGCTTCTTTAATTGTAGAAGGTCTATAATAGTCAAAATTGAAGTGGAGCATTAGTGCACCTCCCCAGCTTCTAGCCTTGATTTCCAGATGAACTCTGGTGTAAGAGGTAACCGTTGTAGGGATACATTTGCTGCAAGTGATAAACAATTTGCTATCGCTGATGGCATCCCCATTATACCGTGCTCACCTAGACCTCGAGATCCATATGGGGCTCCTTTAACCGGGTTTTCAACAAATCGAACAATATATTCTGGCTGTTCTCCAAAATGCATTACTTTATATGAACGAAATTGTGTCGTTAAAACTTTTCCTTCGTCGTCAAAAATAAATCCTTCTCTCGTCGCAAAGCTAAGTCCCATATTCATTGCACCAGTAATTTGTGTCTCTGCTCCTTTATAATTCAAAATTTGACCTGCATCAGCAACACTTACAGCTTTTAATAACTTGAAGGTGTTGTCTCTTTTATCAAATTCAACTTCTACCCCCTGTGCTACAACCCCCCACTCTGGTCCTTGAACACCTTTTCCGGTAACGGGGTTCATTTCTGTAACGCCTGGAATCATATATGTCCCTCTTCCAACAACTTGATTTCCAGCAACTTTCCCATTAGGGTATATATATCCTAAAACAATCTCAGAAAAATCGATTGAAATACTAGGGTCCGATCGCTTAAATACTTTTTTATCGGCCACTTCCAATTCATCTTTAGGAACTTTAAGTACGACCGAAGCAGTTCTTTTTAATTGCCTAATGGCATCATCACATGCTTTAAGTACAGCGTTGCCAGACATGAAAGTTGTTCGACTGGCAGCTGTTTCCCAGTTATCAGGAGAATCCTGGGTTTTTACTTCCATTTGAATAAACACTTCATCTTCGTCCATTTTCATCTTTTCAGCAACCATTTGTGTTAATACGGTTTTAGTACCTTGCCCAATTTCTACAGCAGCACTGATGATGTTAATACTACCATCTTTATTAAATGTTAAGATTGCACCAGCACTTACACCGGGAGGCGGGTCTCCGTTCTTCCACGCGCAACTAATCCCTTTTGTACGGACAAACCGCTCTGAAATTTCTATTCGTTGTCCTTTATGCCAATCCATCAATTCTTTTAGCTGATACAAGCATTCTTTTATATCTCCTAGATTACTTTTGTTCAAAAGTACTTGAGTAGGTGATGTGTCACCTGGCTGAATTGCATTAATGAGACGAAATTCTAATGGATCCATCCCAAGTTTTTTAGCCATTAGATCCATCGTTCGTTCTACACCAAAAGCTGCTTCAGTACGACCAAATCCCCGGAAATCGGTTACAAATGGATGATTTGTATACATACATAAAGAATCACACCATACATTATCTATTTTATACGGTCCTGTACAGTCAAATGCTGCTGCCTTAGTAATAGGAACCGATCTTTCAGCATAAGCGCCACCGTCAAATAAAAAAAAGAGTTTTAGAGCTTGTAATTTACCGTCATTTGTACACCCCATCTTAACAGTTGCATGTAATCCTATATGAACTGGCGATGTTACAATATCTTCCTCACGACTATTACGAAGCCTAACTCTTTTTCCACCTACAGCCTTGGAGGCTACATATGCCAGTGGTTCTAACTGAACACTAGTTTTTGCACCAAAAGATCCACCAACTAAAGGTATATTAACAATGACCTTTCCTTCTTCTATATTGAACGTTTCACTAATTAATTCTTTCATTTCGAATGGTTCTTGAGATGCTGAGTGAATAATTACTTCACCCGTCGATTTAATTTCAACATCCGCACATCTTGTCTCAATTGCTGTATGGTCAGCTTGATTAAATGAAAATTCTTCTTCTATTATTACGTCACAATTAGCAAACCCACGATCGATATTCCCTTTCCGAATTCCTTGTATATTTGCTATATTTGTATCAGGTATAGGCTGAATTCCACCAGACGTACCTGTTAATCCTGATGACTCGTCAATTAAATATTGTTCGACATCTTCATGTACGAGCGGAGCGTCCTTTTGATATGCCGCTTCGGGTGAATTTACAACAGGTAAGGGTTCGTATTTAACACAGATTAAAGTAGATGCTTTTATAGCAATGGCTTCCGTATCTGCTATGACCATAGCGATTGGCTCACCGTAATATCGTACTTTTTCGAATGCAAGTAATGGCCGATCCTTTATCGTTGTACCTAATAAAAGCGGATAGTCCTTTCCAGTAATGATCATTCTTACACCTTTAACTTTCCAAGCTTCCTTTGTATCAATATCACCAATAATTGCGTGAGCATGCGTACTCGTTAACAGTTTGGCATGAAGTGTGCCAACCTCTTGAACATCATCAATATATTTTACTCTCCCAGTTACTTTATCCCAGCTTTCTTTTTTAAGAACACTTTTTCCTATAACCCTATACTGCTTCACAATTCCCCCTCCTTTTCCCCATAATAAAATCCTATTAATTTTTGTCCTTATTTAGAACTAAGGTCGAATTGAAAAAGACACGTATCATTTCACATGTCTTTTTCCAGTAATTTCATAAACCTATTCGATCCCCTTTTTCAAGTCTTTGAATCTGTTGTGAACCTACTTCAGCTAATTCTTGAAATTGTAGAATTGTTTGACGCATTTTTGGTAATGCCTCTTGTTTGAATGTACTAATCGATTCGAATGCGGATATGACGTTTGTGAATGAAGTTTTTAATGTTTCAACAGAAACGGCCGATTCCATTGCCTGCTTTTGTATTGCGACTCCTTGCTCTTTTAATAATCTAGATGTACCTTCAATTATTGTATTTGTTGTTTGATTTAAAGCAGTTAATTTTTGTAAAACGATTTTTTGATTATATAGTGCGCTCGCTACAGTTACAGCAGTATTTAAAGCAGAAATGGTTACTGTTTTTGCACGCTCAACCCCTCGAATTAGTTCCCGATTGTTTCGAATAACAACCTCATATGACATGTCTCCTTGATGATTTACAACTAACATTTGCTGCAAATCCATGACTCGTTGTCTTAATGGATAAAGAACTTCCTCTGTGATAAACTTAATTTTTTCTTGATCTTCTCCCTCAATCTTTGCTTTTTCAATTTGATTTTCGATTGAATCATCCATTAATGTACCAAGCTGGATTTCTTTTTCAAGCTTTTTTGAAAGCATTCGAAGCGATAGTTGTTCATGCTCTAAAGTTGTGTTGTCATTTTCAAGAATATTTTTTCCTTTATCAAGTGATTTTACGATATCTGCTATAGCTACATCAGCTTTTTCAAATCTTTGAAAATATGATCGAATAGGATTAAATAATTTACCTAGAATGCCAGTCTTTGAGAAATTAATTACACTCGGATCTAAATCCTTTAATTGAACTTGTAACTCCGATAATCCCTTTGCAACTTGCCCTCCTTCGTCCCCACTTTTAGCAAGTTGACCAAGCGAAACCTTTAAAAGTGAATTTTTATTCGCAGAAGATTTCATCGTCTGTAATCCAAATGCTTCAATTGATTGTAGAATTTCTTTTCGTTTCTCGTAAGTTTCCTTTGATATTGTATCAAGCTCCATTATGGTCGCAACGTTTGTATCAGCAACTTCTTTTAATTTCATTAATTCCTCTGGCACTGGCTTCACTTGCTCTTCTATTACAGCCTTAATTTCTTCTTCATTTACAACTTGCATAGAAAATGACATCCTTAAATCCTCCTATATTTTAAAGTTGAACATTAAAGAGATTACGAATTTTATAGATTACGTCATCTGAGTCTGCATTAATATTTGCAGCCTCATTTATGTCTGAAATACTTTCAAGTGCTTTAATATTAGCGTTATATCCAATTGTATATATTGGAATTTTATAAGCTTTTATAATCCCCTTTACATTTTCCAATGAATTCCCATGATTCGTCTCACCATCAGTCAGTACAAAAATGAGTGGTCTTACATTTGGATTTTTTTTCATTTCATTATTTAACATATTAATAGCAACAAGGATCCCATCATTTGTTGCGGTATCGCCGCCAGCATCGAGACTAGTTACCGCACCAACAAATTTGGATTGTTGATTCGCATCATATTTGGCTATAGGAAGATTGATTGTTATATCGGCAGAGTATGAAATTAAACCTATACTATTATCTCTTCCTAAATATTTTTGACCTTTCAGTAATGATTCTTTTAGTTCATTTAATGGTTTACCATCCATACTTCCAGAAACATCAGCTACAAAAACAGCAGCGATTGGATTAGCTGTATTTTTCTTTCCTTTCCAGAGCTTTTGAGCTGCAATTAATGTATTTCCATCGATTGTTTTTTGCTCTGACTTGTAATCGTTCATGCCGTTGAAACCATATTGTTTAGCAAGTGATTGAAGATTATTTTGACTTGTAAATTCAGCAAATTTTTTCAATATATCCACTTTTTCTTTAGGTAAATTGCCTAAAGCATAAAGAGGGCTATCATGGCGCACGCCAAATGGTATAAATTCGTAAGTATTTTTTAAATCAGGTGAATTAACAAATGTTTGATATTCTAGGACGAAAGCATCTAGTACACCTGATTTTGCTGCATCACTCATTTGTAGAGTCGTTGAAGCAGTGAAAGGAACATTTGCTTGAAAACTTTCAAATCCTTTTACAGCAGACTCACTAAGTACATCATTTGAATCGAAGGAATTTAATGTAGTCACTAAAAAATTTAATCCTGTAGAACTAGTAAATGGATCTGTATACCCCATTGCTAGTTCATTTTTCGTCATTGCTTCTATGACAGTTTTCGGATCAACTTTGTTGTACTTTTTCATTAACTCAGTGTATTTTGACTTAGAAATAACGATGCCGGGGACGTTTCCAACTAATCGTGATGAGACTGTTTCTGTTTTAATTCCACTTGCTGTAATCATTTGACCCCACAGTTCATTTGAAGGAGTAAAAGCATCAGGGATGTATTTACCTGATTTAATAAAATCTGTAGCAGTACCCGATGCAATGTTTCTTATTTTTACAGATACTTGCTTACCATTTACATTAAATTTTGCTTGATTAAATTCATTTGCAACTTCATTTAACCAACCATTTTTCCCATCACTAGATTTTTCAGTAGATGAAAAAATTTCTACAAAGCTATCAGTCGTATTGTCTACCGAAACCGCAAATTTTGAAATATCAGGAAGCTCACTAGCAACATCAGCAGTACTTAAGTCTATTTGACCTTTTATTGGCTTTGATTTTGAAACATTTATTTTTGATATCATTTTAGTTAATTGCTCTTCTTTATTTTTGTCAGTAATCTGTACTACTTTTTTATCCGATGTTAAATTTACTCCGATATAGACAAGAAGAAAAACAATTACGATTACAATAATAGACGCGAAAAAAAACTTCCTTCTATTCATTTTTTTCATCCTTTCATTCATTGCCTATAATATTTTGTTTGCTGAATTAAAGTATCGATTTCTTTCATACATTCCATTTTTTCTATTTCATCAATCCCTATTTCATCGAGTCTTGAGATTTCTAAAATTAATTTATCTATATTAATCAGAATCTCCTCATTCATTTCTATTGCTTTTTTCACAAAGTTGAAATATTCATTATAAAGATTTATTTTCTCTTGAAGTAATGACTTAGAATAACGCAAACCATCTTTGCCCTTTAATTTTTTATACTCAGATTCATCAAAAGTACTAATTTTATTTAAAATGTTTCTAATCGTTAAATAAAATAAAGTTTCAACCTCGTCCACAACAGAAGCAAACTTATTGTAAGTAATCTCAGTTGGAGAAAATCGATCTGAAAGTAAGTGATAAAAAATACTTTTCTTCTTTTTCATTCGTTCGATTTGCTCGAGTGAAGTAATAATATCTTCCTTAAGGACATGACTATTTTTATAGGTACCTAGAGCAAGAACAAAATCTTCATTCGTTTTAAGCTTTTTTATTGTCTTTTCTTCAACAGGTTTAAAATACAGTTGAAACATACTAAACAGTAGTACTAATAAATTCGCTATTATGAACGAAACACCAAATGCAGTTTGAAATGGACTTGAATTAATTAATTGGATTCCAATTAAACCTGGAGAAAAAACAACCACATTCAAAATAGCAATGAAAACGATTAGCCCCACTAATTTTAATCCTTTAGTCATCCTTCACTCCTCCGCTATACTCTATTTATGCTCTATTACTCATTTATATTTATCAACCTGAATTTTTAGTTGAAAAATTTATAGAATTTAGACGAGATTTAATTTTTTACAAGAACAATTTATTAATACAACCACTTTTATGTATAGATTAAGCAAGTATCCAATGACTTAATATTTATATATATATAGCTCAGTTAATGTTAAATGTTGAATTTGAACTAAAAAAAAGGCTGTCTATTTAGACACCCCATAGTTCTCTTATTCTAGACTTATGAAATAATTTACAGAACTTAGAAAAAACATAATCCTTATTTTACGCCATTAACAAGTTCCCTCATAGAGTTTAATTGAGAAGATAGCTCATTAAACCAATCCACATCTCCAGTTGAAAGGGCTAAGTCAATTAGACAGCGAATCTGTTCTTTGTTTGTCACTTTCGATGCAGGCATTTTCTTTACATTTTTATTTAGCATGTGAATAGTTTTTCCAATAGACGTTTTATTATCTGAAGTTATGACATTTACCTTTACTATTTCATCAAGACTAGTAAATGATTCAATATAACCAATTACTAATTCTCCATCCATTGATATACCTTTAACCCAGTCACCTGTTTTTAAAATAGAATCATTATTTAAGTTCATTTTTCCACCTTCTTATTTAGAGTTATAAGTTAATAATTTGTGCACATTATAGCACTTTGATCAAACTGTAATTATTTTTATTACATTTTGATCAAAAGAAGGCCTGGCCCCTCACTTTTTTCCAGATCACTTCTCACGTTTGATATGATCGACAATGTCCTTGATCGTGTATTGCTTTAAGTATCCACCAAGATGTTCTTCTGCACCTAAGAAAATTTTAAAAAGAACATTTTGCATATTTGCCCCAACAACACACTTTTCATTTGATTCTGGACACTTAGGCTGCAATGCACCTTCAGAGGTAATCATATAAATGTCCCATAGATTAATTTCACTTAAATCTAAGGCAAATATAAATCCACCACCAGTTCCTTCTTTCGATTTAATAAATCCATGCTTTTTTAACAAACTAAGCACTTTACGAATACGTACAGGATGAACACAGGCACTCTCTGATATTGAATCACTTGTAGACATCCGATCCGGCTGCAGCGCGAGATAAGTTAAACTATGAATGGCAAGAGTGAAATCACTATTCATGGCCTGCCTCCTAAAATTCATTCTATTCTTTATATACCTCTTTAATTCATACTGTAATAATATGTGTTACAGATTATCATGTCAAGAAAACTGAGATTAATTAGCTACATTTTGTAATTTAGAATATGAAATTGTTCTTAGCTTACGAGGAAGAAAACTACGAATTTCCTCTTCGTTATAGCCTATCTGTAATCTTTTTTCGTCTTGGATGATTGGCATGCGCAACATTTTAGGATTATTAATTATTAATTTATATAATTCATTAAGTGGTAGCGATTCAATATTTATATCTAATTCCTGAAACGTTTTTGATTTATTCGATATAATTTCTTCCGTACCAGTTTCTGTCATACGAAGAATAGATTTAATCTCCTCAAGTGTAAGTGATTCATTCATAATATTTTTTACACTATAATCAATATTATGTTCATCTAGCCATGCTTTTGCTTTACGACAAGATGTACAACTTGGTGTTACATATAGATTCACCATTTTTTACACACTCCTTAAATTTAAAATGCAATAAAAAAAATTACAGTTAGGATAAAACAAGAAATAATTTATTATTGAAAAACAAACTAGATTGACCTCCCACTCATTTTAAATGAGTATACTGTAATATTATTATTTACAGTTAAAAGTGTCAACCATATTTTTTAGAATTTAAATATAATAAGAAATATAATTTAATGGGTAAAATATAAAGGGCCGTTCAGAGATATAAAAAGAAAGGATGGATGAAAATGGAGTATTCGAAAAACAAATCCCCCAAAACGAGCATTAATTGTCCAAACTGTAATTCAAATGGCGAATATTCAAATAGTAGTAAAATCATTCAAGATCATTATGAATATGAATGCCCAAATTGTGGAAAACCAGACCTTTTTTATAATAAAAAATAATTTTAAAAACGACTCTTATGGGTCGTTTTTCTATAAATAATCATAAAAAATAATTGCAATTGCAGCCCATTTACTGATAAAGATATATGAATTGATCAGTGGATTAAGAAAATTATTTATTTTGTTTATCAACCTTTCTTAATACAACGTTATTTATTTTATCTTTCCAGTAAATTTCAATATAAACTTCTTTTTCTTTATTAATAAACTCACAACCACCACACTCTCTTTTTTTACCATGAAATTCACCAGATTTATTTAATAAGAATGTCTCTCCTCCGATGGTTCCATGATTATAATTAATCAAATAATGTGATTTTGATTTAACTAAATCTTTATCATATTTTCCTTTATATTTAATAGTTGTTTGATATAAGATATCAGTTCCCACCAAAGTCATTTCGTGTAAAACTTCCCATTTATTATCGACTCCTTTAAAGCTAACCGTCTTACTACTAAATAAATGATTTGGAATTTCTCCATATGCTGAAACAGTTGAATAAAATATAAATATTAAACAGAGAGTAGTAAATGCTATCTTATTTTTCATTTGAAAACCTCCATTTTTTATCATTAATGACGCAAATTTTTTATAGAAAGTTTTTTTCAATCGATTTCTTCTACTAACCATTACATCTTTTTCAATTTATATAGGATTGTGATAATTCTTTTTTGTTTCTCAATCATTTTTTGTTGTGATTTTTATGTTTCTCTATTCATATCATTACATAATGCAGAGCTAAAAAATTTAATATCAATTTACAAAATTCAAAAAAACACCCCATTTATTCCGGGGCATTTTTATAAACCTTTGCATTAAGTAAGTACTTACACTTTCTAATCTTCTGTTTAATCTGTAGATTTTCAAAAAAATATACTTCTGTACCCGACCAAATAAAAACCCAACTCACTATGCTTAATATTCCACCAATATAGGCGTGAATACTTGATAGCTTTAAATAAATTATTCCGATAATAATGCCAATTACAAATAAAATTATAGTCTTTTTAATATTTCTATTATAAATTAGTTCGTCCTCATCCTTAAGATTAGAAAATGAATTAAAAGTCGCAGTTTTTAGTGAGATTTCATCAAAATTATTTTCACCAAAATAGTATATTTCAATTTTTTTTCTTTTAGCATTATGTAGTTTTGATAAAATAAAATCTTCTAATTCAGGGCTTAAGTGTAAATTGTCACTGCTATAAAAACTTGCAAATGGAGTGTCAGTTTCTTCTAAATAAACCTTAATCGTTAATTTGCTATCCATTTATTTCTCCTTTTACTATCTATTGAAAAAACGCATTGATTTTTACTCAATGCGTTTT
Organism: Bacillus sp. AFS041924; assembly: GCF_002577195.1. GTDB lineage: Bacteria > Bacillota > Bacilli > Bacillales > Bacillaceae_G > Gottfriedia. The sequence goes on along the minus strand of NZ_NULG01000017.1, from coordinate 28,562 downwards.
TTTAGTAAGCTACTGTGGTTTGTTAGGAGTTGGATTTGGATTTGGAACAATTGGAATTTCATTGTTTCCATTTTCCTCACCATTACCAGTACCAGTATCTGGATTGGTCCCTTCATTTCCTTGATCGTCACCTTCATCTGTCCCATTTCCATTGCCTTGGTCCCCTTCATTTGTAGGTGGTGTTATAGGTTGTTCAGTTGAAGATAAATCAACGGTTACAGTAACAGGTGCACTTTTTCCTTCAGCACTCATAGCAATGATTGTTATTTTAACTATATCTCCTGGTACGATTCCATTAATACTTGTTGCTGTACCTTGTATTTTTTGAGATTGACCTTGTCCACCATTGACAGTAAAACTTACTTCAAAGGAAGTTGATTGAAGTAAATTTGCAGGATAAGACCAATTTAGTGAAATATTGCTTGTTACAGGATCATAATTTGCATTCACATTTTTTACTGGTTTAATCACAATATCCTTTGGAATATCATCTACTTTTTCTCCTCGAATGTATAATTCCTTTCGAATTTCTTCAACTGATGAAGGCTTTTTAAATTCAGCATTACGATCTCCATTTGCAGCTAGCATGTCTCTCGCGATAAATTTCGCGATATTCGTCGAGCTTTTACCGAGGAAATTATTTTCTTTATTCTTTTCATATCCAGTCCAAACTGCCATTGTTACATCAGCAGAGTATCCTATAAACCAGCTATCTCTAGTTGCATTATCAGGGAAACCGTATTTTTGCTTTACATCATCTGAGTAGTTCGTTGTACCTGTTTTCCCTGCCATATCAAGCCCTGGTACATTTGCTCTTTTACCAGTTCCTAATGGAGTTTTTACTACATCTCGAAGCATATCAGTTATCATATAAGCAGTGTAATCACTCATTGCTTGTTTTGGTTTAGTTGAAAACACTTTTTCAGTTTTATCAGGAAAAATAATCTTTTTAACAGAATGAGGCTTATTATAGATTCCACCATTCCCAAAAGCAGCATATGCCCCTGCCATCTCCATTGCTGAGACTCCAGTGAATCCCCCTATAGAATAGGATTCATAAAATGTATTTTTCGAAAAATTAAAACCTAATCCATTTCCAAACTCTCTTGATCGTTCAGTCCCTACGGCCTGAAAAGTCTTTAATGCAGGGATATTTCTAGAATCAACTAGTGCTAAACGAATTGAAACATTTCCTTTATAATTTCTATCCCAGTTTCTAATTGGGGTACCATTTGAATATGAATAAGGTTCGTCAAGAATTTGATGAAAAGTTGACCATTTTAAATACTGAATTGCTGGACCATAGTCAAGTATAGGTTTAATTGAAGAGCCTGGTTGTCTTTTAATATCAGTTGCAAAGTTTAAACCACCTGTACTTGTATTTCTACCAGCGCCAACTGCCCTAATTTCTCCAGTTTTTGTATCTAATAATACAAAGCCAGTTTGAAATTCATCACTTGGATAAAAGCTTTTTCCTCTACTTAATATTTCATCCGCTTTATCTTGGGCTTTTGGATCTAATGTTGTTTCAATTGTTAATCCATCGGTATAAACATTCGCATCACTGTTTTTTTCTACTTCATTTACGACAACATCAATAAACGAATCATATTTTGTACCTTTAGATTCATGAACCTTTACTAATGTCTTCATTGGAATTGCTTTAGCATTAGTATATTGCTCATTTGTTATATAACCATATTTTTTCATTTGGCTTAAAACTGTATTTCTTCGATTTTGTGATTCAACAGGATGTCTTGCGGGATTATAGTTATTTGGACTCTTAACCATACCAGCTAATGTGGCAGCTTGTGGTAATGTAATTTTAGATAAATCTATACTAAAATATGTTTCACAAGCTTTTGCTACTCCATAAACGCCTCGCCCTTTTAGTCCATTTGAAAAGTAAACTTTATTTAAATACATTTCTAATATTTGATGTTTAGAATATCTTTGTTCTAATTTAAAAGCTAAGTACCATTCCTGAACCTTCCGTTTAATCGTCTTTTGAGAGGATAAAAATGAGTTCTTTACTACTTGCTGAGTTATTGTACTACCACCTTGTGAGCCGAATCCACCAGTAATATTGGCTATAATTGCTCCAAAAACACGACGAATATCAACACCTTTATGCTTATAAAAACGAACATCTTCTGTTGCAATAAATGCATCTTCAACAACCTTTGGTATTTCATTATAGGACACTTTTGTTCGTTGTTCTCTTCCTAATTCAGCTACAACTTTGCCATTTTTATCAACAATTGTAGAAGAAAGCGGTACTTTAAGTTTCGATTCATCTAATGCTGGTGCTCCGCTGATTAAATATGAAAATATTCCCACTCCAATCAGTATGAATACGATTGCAATGGTTAATAATGTTACTGTAATTTTTTTCCATAAGCCATCAGACTTATTTTCATTTTTCGAAGGCTTTTCCAGCCGTTTACGTTCCTCTCGCGAACGGTATTCATTTCCCATCTTAGTTCGCCTGCCTTTTTAGTAAAATAGAGCTTTTTTGGTGCAACAATTTCACCTTTAAATTAAGCAATATTATAATTAGTAGTATTTTCTACAGGCTCTACTTTCATGTACTTAAAGAATACCTTTCACAATTTAAAAAACAGATTAACCTCACTGGTTCATCTGTTTCACAAAATCTATTTATTTTATTTTTCATTCGATGAAAATGTCTTTTCAATAAACTCAATTACCTTCTTAGTATACGATTCAGGTTCTTCTATAAATGTTGTGGTATGCCCATGCTCTGTGATCCATAAAGATTTTTCATTTTCATTAGGAATTTGTTCATAAATCATTTCACTACTACTGTATGGTACTTTTATATCATTCTTTCCATGAATTAATAAATAATTTGTAGAATTTCCTTTTTGCACTGTTAATACAGGAGAGACTTCTTTCGGATCGATCCTTAACAAATGCTTCATGGATTTTAAGATGATTGACGTAAATGGTTTTTTAGGCAACTTGGACCAAACACTTAGATTATCTTCTAAATAGGTTTGTAAATCATGAAAAGGGCTATCTGCAATAACTCCTTTAATTTGTGGGTGTAGACTTCCTACAAGCAAACAAGTCGCTCCACCCATACTCCATCCAAGCAAAATAATTTCTAACTGATTTCTTTCTTTGATCACATACTCTACTGCAGATGATAAATCATGCTGTTCGTAATATCCAATTCCTGTAGTTCGTCCACCAGACTTTCCACTATTGCGAAAATCAAACATTAAAACATTATATCCTCTATCATGAATTGATTTTACAATTCGAAGACCATTTATCTTTTTTTGACTTCGCTCATCTGTATACCCATGTGCAGTTATTATTGTTTTAGAAGTTGGTTTTTTTGCTGGTATCCACCATCCTCTGAGCACAACTTTGTCAAGACTACTTTGAAATTCAATTTCTTCAAATTGTAAATCATAATCAGCAGGGGTTTGTTCAGTTTTTCGTCTAAATGGATGAGTTAAGATCAATCCAACTAAAATTGGAATTAAGAAGAAGAAAATCGGCGACAAAATTAGCATCCAAATTATAAGCTTTTTTATTTTATTTCGTTCCATCATGTACACTCCTTTTGTCTTGCTAGCCAAATAGAAGTTCTTCTATTTACATTATGTAAAAAATTAGACTTTGTTAGTCTTAATTAAAGTTATTATTATGGATTAAGTGTATCTTTTTCGACACTTGTTAATCAATAGAAAAGGTGTATCAAAAATTCAACTATAATGAATTTTTGACACACCATTGAATTAAATAATTTCATTAAAAAATTATTGTCGAGCTAATTTTGTGATATCTTCCATAATACAGTCTTGTGGTCCTTGTTTACATGTTAATACTAGTAATGCTACGATCGCTACTAAATAAAATAGAAGCATTGAGTACAATCCGATCACTAAGAACATAAAATAACACCATTTATATGTTATGAAGTTCACAAATTAAATTTAACATATAAGTCACATTATAAAATCTAGATTTTGTGTATTATTTGCGACGAATTTCACAAACGTAAAATTAAGTGATGGTTATATTAAGAAACTGTTGTTTGTTCATGTTGCTTATTGGATCTATTTATAGCATGATCTTTACAATTAGTTGAATTGAAAATTGGGAAATCTTTCAAATTTTAAGAGCGAAAAAAGTCGGAAAATGGTATAAAAAAATTACTACATATCTTGGGAATCGGCTGATCTTACCTTTTTTGAAAGGTGGTGATGCCTATGACGGAGCATGAAACGATTAGTTTAATGCTTGAAAGTGTAATGGCAACGATTGCGCTAATTAGCTTAATCGTTGCCATCATCAATATTACTTCTAATAAGAAGTAACCGTCCTTCCCCAAGGACATATTTGTCAGCCGTATCACTACGGGTGTAGTACTGAGTTTGGTGTTACAGCACCAAACTCTTTTTCATTATATCCAAAGTATACCATAATTTATAATAAAATTTAGCAATTTATTATCCGAAAATTTAGCAATTAACCTTAAATTTAGACATGTATTCCATAAGAAACATTATCTACTAAATCTTATATTAAAAATTGTACCTTCTTCACTAGACGTAAAATCAATCGTAGCATTATTTCGTTTAGCAATCGCAAAACAAATTGCTAAACCTAATCCAGTACCATTTTCTTTCGATGTAACAAAAGGGGTGGATATTCTCTCTATTATATCTGGTGGAATTCCAGATCCCTCATCTTTAATTGACATAACAATTTTATCGTCTTCAACATATGTATGTATACTTACAATTTTTCTAACGCCCATTGCATCTAAAGAATTATTAACCATATTTAAGAGTAATTGTCGAATTTCATTTTGATCAATCATTATGTTAGGAATGTCATTTAGTTCTCTTATAATCATTTTGTCCTCTTTTAATGCTCTCGTTTCAAGTAACGGATAAATGGTATTTATTATTTTATTTAGATTACACTCTTCAAGTTTATTTGGCTTTTTCTTTGCAATATCAAGAAATTCAGTAATAATTGTGTTCACACGGTTTATTTCATCGATCATCAATTCAAAAATCTGACTATAGCTCTCAAAAGTTTTATTTTGTAACCCTAATTGTAAAAATCCCTTTACCGTTGTAAGAGGATTTCTGATTTCATGTGCTACTCCAGCTGCCATTTCACCTATTATTTTAAGTTTTTCATAATAACGCTGCTCTTCTTCCTGAACTTTTTTCTCAGAAATATCACTGAAAATTGCTAGGATTCCATTCTGATCTGGGATTACCTTAATTTCATAAGCTATGTGAGAGTATTCGGTCATTGCTTCAAACGATTGAATTTTTTGATCATTATAGGCCTTATTATAGTAGAAATAGATGTCTGTATTAATATAATTAGGTAATGCATTCCACATACAAATACCCATTAATTCTTCTTTTGGCTTCTCGATCATTGCTTCTGCAGCCTTATTAATAAATACAAATTCCATTTTAGAATTTAAATAATAACAACCTTCAGCCATATTATTAAATACTTCATATAAGTCGACGTGATTAATTAATTTATCATCTTCATTTAATGGTAAATTACTATTTGTATGCAAAGTCATCATACTCCTTCCAATTTTGATGACTAAATACTAGAAATCAACCAGTATTTTCTATATTAAGAATAACATATTTCTGAATTTTCGGAAATAATTTAAACAATTCAATTTTTTTAAATACAATAAATCAGATAAGTAAAATTTAAGGTAAAAATAAAGTGGAAAATGATATTATTTCTTTTTTTTAAAACTAAATCCATGTAAAAAACCCCCTTTTTGGCGTTCTTTTACAGTGATCAAAAGTATACAAAAAAAATAGAACCAAGTATGAGAATCATTATGTACAACTAGATTGCTTATTATTTTCAAGATACAGAATCCAACAAATGCACCATAAATGAAATATAAAATATCCCGATACACAAAAAAACCCCCTCATATTTACCCTATGAACAATAGGATAATTATAGAAGGACAAAGTTTATGACGTTGTAATTTTTTCCTTATATTATATAGAAATTAATTATTATTCTTATTGATCATTCCAATTGCTTTTTGCTTTTTGTACAGAGCGTATAATTCCAATATAACCAGTACATCTACAAAGATTACCTGATAGTGCTTCTTTGATTTCTTCTTCTGTTGGATTTGAATTTGTGTCAAGGAGTGCTTTTACAGCCATAATCATACCTGGCGTACAATATCCACATTGATACCCACCCTCTTCTAGGAAAGCCTTCTGAATGGGATGGAGTTCTACATCTGCTAAGCCTTCAATTGTACAAATCGAAGTATTGTTTACTTGATAAGCCATCATCATACATGAATTAACTAGTTTATTATCCATATGAACAGCACATGCACCACATCGACCGATTTCACATGAGAATTTTGTTCCCGTCATATTTAACTCTTCTCGTAAGATGTCTAGTAGTCGAGTTGTAGGCGAAACATGTAATTTTTTTTCAATATTGTTTACTATTAAATTGAGCTCAAGCAAATGAATAGGTTGATCTTTATTATTTTTATTCATACCCATTAGCTCATCTCCTTGATTTGATTAATTGCAATAAATATTCTGGAGATATTGGTAATTTATTGATCCAACAGCCAGTTGCATCATAAATTGCTCTAGCAATTGCTGGAGCAACAGCAACTGTTCCGATTTCTCCAACACCTCTAGGTCCAAATGAATCTCCTTCTTCAAGATTTTCGATTGGAACTACATTTACATTTGAAGGAATATCACAAATTATTGGTATAAGATAAGTATCAAAGTTATCAGAAATGTATACACCGTTTTCCATTAATGAATTTTCCATTAATGAGTAGCCTAATGCCATAATACCGCCACCTTCTATTTGTCCCTTATAACCAACTACATTGACAACTGGACCAGCAGCAACAGCATGATCTAAATCAGTTACCTTAACTTTTCCAGTAATGAGGTCAACCTCAACTTGTGCCAAAACTGCTGCGAAAGAATAAAGAAAGTGACTACCTCCAACTTTAGCATCCGGGCTCGTAGGAAAATCAAATGAAGTTTGAACGAGTATTTCTTGTTCTTGTGGCGCTTTGCGTGCAAGCTCTTTATAAGAGATAATTAATTTTTCCTCTCTTCCGTTAACCTTTAGCCAAATCCCATTTGGACCCATATTAAGATTGTTAATAGGTATTCTAGTAACCTTTTGGGCTAGTTCAAGAATCTGATTCTTAAATGAGGCTTCCATTCTTTTTAAAGAATGCCAAACCATGCTTGTAGCTCTCGATGCTGTAGAAGAACCGCTAATTGGTACTAAATCAGTGTCACCTATGATTATATTAATATCTTGAACCGAACAATTAAATTCATCAATTAATAGTGTTTCGATTACACCAAGTAAACCTTGACCACATTCTTCAAATCCAAAAGCTGATTCTATTTTACCGTTACGTGTAAAAAATAAACGGCCTCCAGCGGGATCAAGTCTATCTACTCCAAGCCCACCTCCATGCATTGTTATTGCAATACCTTTGCCATACACCTTCCAATCTTGACTACTATCATTTTCACCCTGATTTTTTAATAAATGTATTTTTGATATATTATTTAATACATCAAAAGCACCGTTTGTAGGTACAATTTTTTGACCTAATGGGCCTAAATCATTTGTTTTTCTTAAATTTTTCAAACGAAATTGGGTAGCATCCATTTTTAGTTTTTCAGCAAGGCGATCTATTTGCCCTTCAAGAGCAAACGTAATTTGATTGCCGCCAAATCCTCTAAATTCACCAGCTACTCCATTATTCGTAAATACTGAATATCCTTCAATATCAATATTAGGTATGATATATGGTCCCGGTGCATGCTCTATTGCAAAATCTAAAACTGCTGGACCTAATGTTGCATATGCACCTGTATCAGCTATAATTTTTACTTTATGAGAAACAATTTCTCCTTTTTCGTTTACACCCGTTTTCATTGTAATTTTCATAGGATGACGCTTTAAACCTGATTTTACGGATTCACTCCTACTTTGATGAATTTTGATTGGACATTTGGTTTTTAAAGCTAACAAAGCACCATATGGTTGAATATTTAATTCATCTTTACCTCCAAAAGAACCACCCATAGGGCTAGAGACAACTCGAATATTTTCTTCTGGTATATTAAGAATCCTTGACAATTGAAAACGATCTTTAAAACCATGCTGTGTTCCAACATAAACTGTTAAATTCCCATTCGTTTCAGGTACAATTACTCCACCTTCAGTTTCCATATATGCATGCATTTGCCTAGGTAATTCATAAGTTTCTTCTACAATCACACAGCAATCTTGGAAGCCTCTTTCAACATCTCCTTTTTGATATGTGGCATGATGTAAAATATTTCCTTGTTCATGTAATAGAGGTGCATCATGGCGAAGTGCAAACTCAGGACTATCTATAACAGGCAGTTTCCTATATTCAACTTTAATTACTTGTAATGCCTGCTCAGCTTTTTCTTCTGTATCAGCTGCAATAGCTACAATTGCATCACCGACATATCTTACCCGATCTTTACAAAATACCGGTTGGTCAGGAAATATTAGACCAAAACCATTTAATCCAGGAATATCTTTATAAGTAACAACAGCCCTTACTCCCTCAATTTTTTCAGCTTCTTCAATTGAAATTGATAAAATTTCAGCATGTGGTTCAGTACTTCTTAACACTTTCCCATATAACATGTTCGGAAAAGAAAGGTCAGTAAGATATTTCATATTTCCGGTCACCTTACCTAGACCATCAGGACGTATTCTTCTTTCTTTATTTGAAGGAATCATGTCTTTACTCATTCATCCACCTCTTATTTTTAAGGTAGTTTAGCAATCTCGGAAACGATAATATTAGTTGTAATAACCTGCTTATAGTTCGAAGATGAAAAATGATCTGAAGGAGGTTTAAATTCCTTATTGATGGAATTAGCAATTTCTTTTAATTGAAAAGTTGGAACGATTAAGCCTTTAATAAACTGTTCAGTATTAACTAATCTTTGAGGCAAAAATGAGTTACCACAAACTACTAAGCAAACTTGTTCTATTTCTTTATTTTCATTCATCTTAAAATTTCCAGATATAGTTACAATACTTTGACAGAAAACCTCTCGTAATCCTACCTTTTTATAAAAATAATAATTTCTGGGCTTCTTTTTTTGCACAGGTATACTAATGCTCACAAGTATAGAGTTTGATAAAAAGTTACTATCTTTTATACACTCTGATAGTTTTTTTACGAACATTTCGTTTCCATCATACAAAGTTAGATGTGCATCCAAGACAATTAATGCAGGGATGACATCACCTTGACGATTTGCTATATTTCCCCCGATCGTTGCTCTATTACGAATAGCTGGAGATGCAATATTTCGAACGGCTTCTACTAATAAAGGAACATTTTCAAAAAATATTGGATTATTCCTACAGCAATCTAAAGTGGTTAATGCGCCAATTTGGAGAAAGGTTTGATCATCTTTCCGTATTAGTTTATATTCCTTCATGTCTTTAATGTTTTCTATACTTATTAAATTATCAGGACAATGAATCCCCTTTTCCCAATGAATTTGTAAAAGAGTTCCCCCTGCAATAAAGCATGAATTATTATAAAATTGGCGTTTTAGACTGTATGCTTTTTCAAGTGAATCTGGAAACCAAACAGTAGGATAATATAAGCTTGCATCTCCTTTTCGAATCAATTATTAAATTCAACTCCCTTCGCAACCTCATATGCATCTTTTGTATCAATATCAAAAAAGTCCCACTTATTATCAAACTCTACTAATAATCCTTCTAAATTCGTTTGTTTCCGAATAAGAACTCTTGCTCCTTGATCTCCATTTAGCATGTATAAGTCCGGTACCGTATTTGCCGAAAATACAATTGGTGGTCTAGGAATTCCATGAAAGCTTGCAGCCAAAAATGGAATTTCAGGGGTCTCACTTATACATTTTATATAATTTTCATGTAATTCATTTATCGTTTTTATAGATAAAAAAGGTTGGTCTGCGAGGAGAATCATAATACCTAAAGGATTCATTTTAAGTGCTGCAGTTAAACCACATTTTAAAGAAAATGATTGTCCTTGGAAAGCGTTGCCACATGGAACTTGAGACCAATAATCACGATTAGGAAATTGAAAAAGATCTCGATCAATCCAATCTAGGGAATCGTTTTCTTTCGTAACAACAAAAATATGGTCAATATTTGATTGGATAAATTGACGTAGTCCATAGCTACCAATTGTAGATGAACCTAATGGAAGAGCAATCTTATTCTGACCCATTCTATTACTACTACCTGCTGCAAGTAATATAGCAATGACGCTATTTTTATCCATCTTTCGTCTTCCTTTTTAGTCTCTGTTTTTGAATTAATTCAGCAACAATGCTGATTGCAATTTCTTCTGGACCCTCAGCACCAATTGGAAGCCCAGCTGGACTGCTTATTTCTGAATTTGTTGTATTTCCACCTAAAAGTCGTTGTAATCGTAATTCCCCACCGAGTACTCCTAAATAGTTAAGATTCACATTTGATATAAGATTCAATATTTCCTTGTCCTTTTGAAATTGATGCGTAATAACAATAACGGAATCTGAATTAGACAATTGAAGGTTAGGAATAATCTCACTAGGAAAACCAACAAGTATTTCATCTGTACTTGGAAAGTATTCTTTTGAACAAAATTCTTCTCGCCAATCTGTTACCGTTACAAAAAATCCTGCTAAAGATGCAAGTTTTACTAAAGGAATCGCATCCTTACCTGCGCCAAACACAATTAAGCGAGGTTTCGGATTAAAAGAATGTAAATATATTTGTGTTCCAACCTGTTCTATCGTTCGAAGCCCGCTCTTCATATTTGAAATATGTAAATCATTTAAAACACGCTTTACCTGCTCTAATTTTCGCTCATTGCAATTACCAAAATAAGTTTTATCATCGACCATGAACATAGTTTCAACTTCTTCATGGTCATTTGATAAAATTTTCATCATTGTTACTTGATTGCCTTTCAAAAGAAATGATTTTAGTCTAGTTAGTAAATTAAACATACTTACATCAACTGGCTCTAAAAGTAAAGTAACAATGCCATTACACCCCGCCCCATTTCCCCATGATAAGTCGTCTTCTGAACTCATATCATAAATAACTGTCTGAGGTATTTTTTTTATTCTAGTTTCTTGAATTCGATAAGAAAGATCTGTTTCAAGACAACCAGCGCTCAATAAACCAATGCATTTACCATTTCCTTTAAATAACATTGATGTTCCTTCTTTTCGATAAGCAGAGCCTTCTACATGAATAATAGTAGCTAAAACATCATTTTCATAAGGTGATAAAATTTCATTTAGTATCTCATGGATACATTCCATAAGATCCCCCCTAGATATAAACTCAGATTATAAATGATTCCAAGACAAACATTTTTAGTAAATATTAATATATAGTTCTATGATTACCGTGTTATGTCTCATATCATAATTAAACATTTGCAATTACGATAAAATAGAAAAAGATTAACCACTATCTGTAGTTAATCTTTAGGTTAATTCAGTATTTTCTTAATTATTTTATTCCAAGTGCTTTCTTTCCAATATTCGCTAGTACTTCCTGTCCAGCAATAGTAGGATGTATGTCTCCCTTTCTAACATAAGTATCTTGTTTTTCATCAAATGCAGAAAAAGCATCAGCTATTTTTACATTTTTGTATTTATCTGCAACGATTGCGATATTCGGATTAATGATTGTTGATAATAATTGATCGGATAAAGCATGCTTCGGTTGATTGGTTACTTGAAAAGGATTATAAAAATTGTACATGACAATTGGCGCATCATTCAATTTGCGAATTTCACGAATTATTTCATCTAAATTATTCTTTAAAATTGGAACCATTAATTCAATCATTTCTGAAAATTCTTTTAAATCATCCGTTGCTTTTAAAGTATGAATCAAATCATTATTTCCTATATCGAGAGTTATATAACCTGCCTGTTTTACTGATTCCCTGAAATTACGATCATTTTTAATTGCTTTCAAGAGGTCATCAGTTGTCCACCCTGGAACTCCTAGGTCACGAACTTCAAGGTTTGCATATTCACCAATTAGAAATGGGAAAGCATAGTTTGATGGTATATCATTATTTATACCCAAGTTATAACCAAATGTAATGGAATCCCCAAGGCCAACGAGATCATTTTTTGCATAAGTATTATCATTATATTCTTTTGCATGTGCACTAGTTGAAAAAAAAGTACCTACTAATGTAATGATTAATAAAGCTGACCCTATTGTTTTTCTCATCAAAAGAGCCCCCCTAGAAGATTTGATAAAGAAACTTACTTCGATTAAACAATTTGTAATAAATAGTAATATAAGACTAAAATTTCCAATTTCAATAAATTTACTCATACAAAATTAAACTTTAAGTAAAAATTAAAAAAGCTAACAGTTTGAGTTAGCTTTTTTCCAAACTTTATTTATGAAATCTCTGCAACCTTTGAAGGATTATTTAATTTATATTTAACTTCTTTGTTTAATTTCTTATCAACAACTTTTCCATCAAATTGATACGATTTACCGATTTCTAATTCAGCTGCTTTCAAGGTTTTACTTAAAGAGCACCATGCATTTCCAATAATTAAATCCTGCTCTCCTTTAACTACAACATTTTCCCATATAATAATTTCTTCTTCGCTATCGTTAAAATGGTTATATTTTGTACTAAATTCTTTAATTGTTCCATTAAAATGTGATTTATCAGTTGGTAATGTGATTGAAACTTCTTCTTTCTTTTCGGCTTTTTTCTTTGTAGTACCTTTAGAAGCTGGTTCTTTCGTTTTAGTTTCTGTTTTTTTATCTTCAACAATCTTTGTATCACTTTCACCTACTGTATAAACTTTCTTAAAGCTTGGGGACTGCATTTCTTTTAAATAGGCAGGATGAATACATGATAAATTACCGTCTTCAAATTCAATAATAATCGTATGATACTCATCCGTTACCCCATATGATTCATAACCTACAATCTTGACATTCACTTGAAAGTCTTGGCCTTTAAATAAAAAATCATATTTTGGATTCTTATTAAATAATCCCCAAGATCGTCCTTTTTCTAAATAATCCTCATCAGACAAAAATTTCGTAAATTCCCCTTTTGGAGGTATGTATTTAATCATTCCAATTTTTTCGCTTTGCACTAAATTGTCGACCATTTTTCTGTGCTCCTTTTAGTAAAACTTTTTTATTTATTTCCATTTTTTAGTTGCTGTTTTATTCGTTTTATGTAGAAATTATAGAGTAGTTCGGAATACTTTGTCCATATTAATGTAAATTTTATCTAATTAAGTGATATATTACGGTGTGTGAAATTTTCATGATAATTTAATTGTTTATTAGATTAATTCCTTTATGGATCGCTTGATTACAGATACTTCGGTAAATGAAATTGTTGTTTATATGATTTTTTCTATTCTTAAATTGTTAATCTAATTGTTTACAAGGATCAGAGTTGAATTTTTTCTAAATATATATTTTTGTTTTTTGATTACCCTGTCTAATTGATTTTAACAACAAAACAAATAAAAACGTCGATTTTTTGTTAACCGACGTTTTTGTTACTAAAATTCAACTTTATCAAAGTGATAACAATTTGTTAAATATGACATTTTTGAATTTACAACAAGCTTTTGGCAATAATCTTCTAAAATTTTTGGGCCCGCAACAAATTTACTCATTGCAAAAGTACCTTTTCGATATTTGTCTGTTCGATCTCTAGAGCTATCAAAGCGATAATAAATTAATTTTCCATTATATTGATATTCGGTAATTACTGGATCACCTTTTGAAGTAAATTCAACAAATCGAATAAAGTCAGGCTTTTTATTTCTTACATTATTAATAAATTTATTAATCCTGTTATTTTGTAATGAAGATCTTTCTTTTATGATAATATCACCATTTTTTATTGCATCTTCTTTCGTATAGAATGCCGGAATCCTATTCGTTTCTTTTTCTCCGTAATTCTCAATTTCTTTTTTTAACATTTCTTTCGTAAATACACTAGCCTCTACTTCAATTAAATGGTCGAAGGAAAAACTAATAAATACTATTAGTAAAAATGAGATAATTATTTTATACATTTTGCCCTCCAATATTACTTTTAATAATATTGGTTAGTTTTTCCATTCCAATATTTCTTATGCGATTAACAAAAAATGAGGCTGTCTCAAAAGCACTGTTTGATTAAAAAACCGTCAAATTAAAAACTCAAGAATGCTGTAAAATTCAACTGTCTTGCGTTTTGTTTTTTAAATTTCAAGGCTGAAATCTACTTTTTGGGACAGCCTCATCCAGAGTGTAGACAAAGTCCCNNCCCTAAACGGTAATGAGCACTGCGCAGGCAGGCGAAGCAACGAAGAAAGCAAGCGTTTGGCGGGCAGTCTGAATCCACCTTAGATTAAAGGTGGATTATTTTTTATGAAGAGTATGAGCTATATGAACTCGAATGTGAATGTCTGTGGTGGTGGCGTCTAGACGAAGAGGAGTGTCGTCTATAATGATGGTTTGAAGAAGAATGATGATGTCTCCTTTTATGTTTTCGATGACGTCGATGAGAACTTCCAAACAAAGATTTAAAAAAACCTAATTGGAGTGTATCTACTTCAAGTGAGAATCGACCAACGTCAACAATTCGTACTTCTCCATCATTCGTTAACATGATATTGTGATTATGTAAATCAAACGCGTACAGTCCAGCATTTTGAGCGTCTATGACAGCTTGATTAATTTGAGTTTCATATTGTTTACGTATATCTTTATTATGACCATCTAACTCATAAAAAGTCTCACCAAATACACGTTCGCTAACCATAAAATCATTGGTGTATGCATGAACTTGTGGAAAATAAATACTTCTTTCAAGAAGATGTAGTTTCATTCCATCATCGCGACTTTTCCCATCATCCTTAAATACTTTAACTACATAATTGTCTCTAGTGTAAACATCACCATCTTTCCCACTTGCTATGTATTCAAAACGATCAGTGTGTTCACCAAATAAAGAAAAATCATGAATTTCTTGTAAAATCGATTGTTTCATCTATAATCCCCTTTCAAATGTTAATTTTAAAACTAAAATTCCTTTTACAATATATTCTCTAAAAACATTCAATTTACCTATATTGCATGTGAATTAAAGTAGAAATTTATAATAGCTATGATTTTTTATCGATTGGGGATAATACCTTATTAAATAGAAGCTTGTTCTTAAATTAAAAAAATCTATAAATCGAACTTCAATGATATCTTTTTAAAAGGAGTGATTTTTACATAATTTTTTATATTTTTCAAGTATTTATAATTAAAATATTCAATATTTCACAATTCATATTTTTGGTTCACTAAACAGAGTTAAAGGAGTTAGTATATATGCATGAAATAATAATGAGTTTAATTGCGGGTTTAATTGTTGGCGTTATATTTACACTCATTAAATTACCAATTCCAGCCCCCCCTGTGTTTTCGGCTATTTGTGGAATTATAGGTGTATGGAGTGGAATGAAATTAGTGCAATTATTTATCTAAAAATAATCCTAGTTATATTTAATGATATTTTTATTTTGATTGGAAATAATAAGATAGCAAATTAGAAATAATTCTACGATTTTGTAATTTGGAGGAAACTAAATGTCATATATTATCGCGATCATTGGCATTATCTTGTTACTTGCTATTTGTTGGCTAATGTCTAATGATAAAAAGAACATAAATTATAAAGCTGTTGCAATCATGTTAATAGTTCAATTTATTTTAGCCTGGTTTATGCTAAAAACCACAATTGGACAAACAATTCTACAAAAGATTGTTGCCTTCTTTAATAAAGTTTTATCATTCGGTAACGAAGGAATTGCATTTGTTTTTGGCGATTTATCAACAAAGGGATATTTCTGGATCAACGTTTTAATGATGATTATATTCGTATCTGCATTATTATCAATTTTGACCTATACAAGAATACTCCCCTTAGCAATTAAATATATTGGTGGTGCAGTTGCAAAAATTACTGGTTTACCTAAAATCGAATCATTCGTTGCAGTAAATAGTATGGTATTCGGTGATACAACAGCAATTCTTTCTGTTAAAACTGAATTACACAAACTTACAGCTAACCGTTTATTCGTTGTCGTTACTTCTTCTTTAGTAGCAGTATCTTGTTCAATCCTAGGTGCATATATGCAAATGATTCCTCCTGAATATGTATTAGTTGCACTACCAATTAATGTGTTCTCTGGTTTAATTCTTTCATCAATGGTATGTCCTGTAACTTCAGAACAAGATGAAGAAATTAACGTTAAAGAAATGATTAAGGAAAAATCATTATTTGAAGCAATTGGAAACGGTGCTCTAGATGGCGGTAAAGTTGCATTAATCGTAGGAGCAATGTTAATCACGTATATCGGTTTACTTGCGATGATTAATTTCGTTTTTAACTCGATAATCGGAATGACATTTACTGAAATTTTAGGATATGTATTTGCTCCTGTTGCTTTCATTATGGGTATTCCAAGTGATGAATTAGTTCGAACAGGATCAATCATGGGCACAAAAGTTGCTGCAAATGAGTTTGTAGCAATGCTTGATTTCCAAAAAATAATTCCTAATTTATCAGCTAAAACAGTCGCAATCGTATCATCATTTCTAGTATCATTTGCTAACTTTTCATCAATCGGTATTATATATGGTGCTATTGCAGCGATTGATAAAAAACAATCTGAGCTTTTTGCTAAATTCGGTTTTAAAGTACTATTTGTTGCTACATTAGGTTCGATTTTAACAGGGACAATAGTAGGTTTATTTGTTAGATAATCTCAGTCCGCTTATAATGTAAAAACAAAAAACGCCGAGTCTTTCCGTTAAGGACTCGGCTTAAAAATTTTAAAGTATCATACTCAATACTAATCCCCTAGTAATCCATAAATCGCGACAAAAGTATACATGAAACTGACAGATTTAACAGTCATAAGATAAAGTATTCTTTCGTCATCCAGAAGGATACATCACAAAGTGGAGTACATACGATTGACTGTACTTCCAATTGCAAAAACCATCAATTCCGGACTAATCCCTGTTGTTTTTTACCTTTTCCTTTTACATGCGATTTCACCCTCTCATTTCCTGTCACTAAGCTCTCTATCCATAATTCATAAAGACTGAATTACGATCCTACCGATTTATTTTCCAAATTAAAATAAGAGTAAATTACGGTATGTGAAATTTTTATATTTTTTAATTTTATAATTGTAATCAAGTATCCTTACTAATTAAAATTTAGTGGTCGTAAAAATCACTATTTTAATATTTGTATTGTTAGACATCATATTGAAATAAATTGTTCAAAAAAAATCATAGGAAATTTATTTATATCCCTTTATGATATTTCTTATGTTTATTTTATAATTTGAATCTATTTTCGTTACGTTTGGTTTAATGTTACTTTTCCTATTTAACTATTGAATTAGTATTCTTAGGATGAATTTCGTAACTAAGATAATAGTTTTAAGGAGATATTATTATGCAATTTGTTACACTACTTATATTATTCTTATGTACCTTTTTTCCCCTCTTACATATGATTAATGCTTTACCAATCTTTTTTAATCGCAAGAAAATATTCCATAATCAAGTACGAAAAAATAAAAGCATTAGCATACTCATTCCATGTTTTAACGAGGAAAATATAATCGAAACAGCTATAAAAGGTATGAAAATATTGAATTACTCAGCAAAAGAAGTTATTTATATTAACGATGGATCACAAGATGCAACAATGAAAATCTTACTTAAACTACTTCGTCTCGTACCGGAAGAACGAAAAATATCCAATCAGTTAAAAAGTAATGCAATCAAAAACTTCTATAAGTCTACTGTTTTCCCCAATGTATACGTAATTGACAAGGAAAATGGTGGTAAACATGACGCATTAAACGCTGGAATCATGTATTCAAAAAATGAATTAGTAGTTACTTTAGATGCCGATAGTATTCTTGCTGAAGATGCATTACAGGTGTTAAATGAAGTATTTCAGGATGTTGATGTAATCGCAGCTGGAGGCATGGTGCACCCACTTCAAGGAGTTCAATTTAATCAAAAGAAAGTCGAACGCACTTTATCCGTTAATCATGTCATTAGATTTCAAGTATTTGAATTCATAAAAGGATTCTATATTAATAGAGTTTCACTTGCGAAATTTGATGCACTATCAGTTATTTCAGGTGCTTTCGGTGTTTTTAATAGAGAAATATTGCTTAAAGTTGGTGGATACAGAAAGACTTTAGGCGAAGATATCGACATTACTTTAAAATTTCAGCAATACATTTTAAAGAACCCTGGCATGAGAATGGAATTTGTACCAAATGCAGTATGTTATACCGAATGTCCGGAAACCTGGAAGGATTTATTTAAACAAAGAGTCCGCTGGCAAAAGGCTTTTATTGACTGTATCGTTTATTATTTTCCGATGCTTATAAAGACATTTTTATTTCGAACTGTTTCTTTCTTTATGCTAATCGATTCGTTTATTTTAGGTACAGTTGCAATTTATTTTACGCTCTTCAATTTAGGTTATATGCTCTTTACAAATTTAAATCATGCTCAAAGTCTCCTACTATTTTATCTACTTGGGGTCGTTTCTTTAAATTTAATTTACAGTCTATTCGCTATGTATCTTGCTCGTTATTACGGGGTTGAATTTAAAGGAAAAGATAAAATACGATTGACGATTACAATTATTTTAGACTTATTTGTCTATCGATTTATAACACTATTTTTCGTACTCATTGGTACGGTTTCATATTTTATAAACCGGAACGATTGGAACAAAGTTTCAAGATCCGGTAGAGTTTATGAGTTAGAAAAGGATAAGGGAATGAAGAACGTTGGATAAAAAACTTATGATTGTTTATGCGATTTTAATTTCGTCATTCATGATCGCATATCCATTTATGAAGAGTAGCGCATCTTATATGTCAAAACCAATACAACAAAATAACTTACTACACCCTACTGAATGTAGACCTTTGCAAGAAAAACCACAAACAATTCAAAAGCTACAAGATAATGCTAACATTATTTTTACAATGGATGATGGGTGGGAAACTCAATTTACGAAAGGGTTTCAAATATTAAAAGATAGAGGAATAAAAGCTAGTATAGCCGTTATACCAACAAAAATTGGTACTGAAGGATATATGTCATTAAGTCAATTAAATACCTTATACTCTTCAGGTTGGGACTTGATGAATCATACAAATACACATCGTCATTTAGCAAATTTAAATAAGCAAGAACAAAAAAAAGAATTAAACAAAGCACGTAAATGGTTAAATAGAAATTGTTTTACAAGAGCAAGTAATATTGCCGTTTATCCATATGGTTCTTATAATCAAGATACATTGAAAACTTTACAGGAAGAACATTATCGAAGTGCTCGAACGATTAAAGATGGAATTGAAAGAAACGATATCAAAAAATATGAAATACGTACGATCAATTTACTTCCTAGTACTGATATTTCATGGGTTAAAGATCAGATAGATTTAGCAATTAAAACGAAACAAACGATTGTATTTACAAATCATCGGTTTGATAATAAAGCCGATAAAGCGCAAATGAATTTTGATCCAGAAAAGTTTAGAACGATTGTTAATTATGTAGATAGTAAAAAAAATGAATTAAACATTTTGACATTTTCTGAATGGTTGGATTTAAAAGAGATTAAATGAGTTGCTTTGGCAGCTCTTTTTTATTTTTAACTATTTATTTCTTTAACAGAGAATTCTATCTACCCCACATATAAAAATGAGTATTTTAAACTAATACTGGATGAGTATTCAGAAAGCGTCAATCGGGTTATTTTAAGCTTATTCGATCAATAATTTAAATAATTCCAATATTATTCGATACGATTTACTATTTAATTAAACCGAAATTTTCTAAGCAATAACAAAGGAGCCGAAATTTCGACTCCTTTGAAATAGTTATATGTTTTACTCTTCAAACATTTTATTTAGGAATTTAGCTAATTCCTCAACAATTAAATTATGATCATCTTCCTGAGATAACCCTGAAACAGTAATTACACCAATTACTCCTGAACCTTCAATTTTAATAGGAAAAGCTCCACCATGAATTGCAAATTCATATGGACTGGCTGAGTAAAAGTCATAATACGAACGATTTTTCATTTCATTGTAAAGCCTCATAAAATATGAGCTTGAATGGTGACGAAGAACAACATTTGATTTTCGTTTAATCCATATATCTTGGTCTGGAGCAGTATGATCCATTGCATAATGGAATACCGTTTGACCGTTTTTCACTATATTTATAGCAATTGGTTTATCAAAGGCTTTAGCTGATTCAATAATTGACAATCCAATTTCTAAAGCATCATGATTAGAAAAACTTTTAAAGATTAGATTTTCTTCTTGTTTCCTTACTTCTTCAAGCTTTGTTTGGATATTTTTCTCCATACTTCCCCCTATTATAGATAAATAACTTTCTTTTCTTCACTACTTTTAAGTGCTGCTTCAATAATTTTAATAACAGATAAACCTTCTTCACCAGTAACTGGGGCTTTTTTACCTTCAAAAATGCTTTCAGCTATTTTCTTATAATAAGTTGTATAAGAGCCTGGTATTGTGACTATCGTTTCTTCCAATTCCTTTTCCCCTTCTACAGTAAAGAGTTTACCGTAAAATTGTGGTACATCTTCTCCCCATCCTTGTTGGGTAGGTTTTTTCCCTTCTTTTAGTGCAGCTTCTTGTCCATCGATTCCGTACTTGATAAAGCTACCTTTATTACCATGAACTTGAAAACGTGGTCCGTTACTAGGGATAATCGAACCGGAATGTAAAATCACACGAAGCTTGTCATAACCTAATATGATATGGAAGTAATCATCTGTTTCGGCATTTACTCTTTGTGCAAATACATCTGCTGAAATGAATTGAGGCTGACCAAATAGATTTAATGCCTGATCAATTAAATGCGATCCTAAATCAAATAACATCCCAGAGCCAGGTCCTTGCTTTTCTCTCCATCGATTCCTTACTTCTGGTCTATATCGGTCAAAATGAACTTGATATGTATTCACTTCTCCTAATAGACCTTCGTTAATTAACTTTTTAACGGTTAAAAAATCATTATCCCATCTTCTGTTATGATATACACTTAGCATTAAATTTTTTTCATTTGCAATATTAATTAATTCCTCTGCCTCACGCGTTTTTACTACCATCGGTTTTTCCAATATTATGTGCTTACCAGCTTCTAAGCTTTGTTTTGCCATTTCATAATGCATTCCACTTGGGGTAGTGATAACAACTAAATCAATCGATTCATCCTCAAGAACCTCGTCTAAACTACTTACTACTTCTACATCCCCTAAATCTCTTTTTACATCTTCCTTTTTTGAACTAACAACTTTTGCCAATTCAAATTCTTCTAAAACACTAATAAACGGAGCATGGAATGTAGCACCAGAAAATCCATATCCAACTAAACCAACCTTAATTTTTTCCATCTAAAATCCTCTCACTTTCCTCTTCTTCTAATATAATTAAATGAATATTATTTTCGATTATCTTACTTTTAAATTCTTCATCAGGAGCTTTGTCAGTAATTATGACATCTATATTTTTTATTTCACACACTTTGTGAAGAAAACCCTTTTCAAACTTTGTGTGATCTGCTAATAATACTACTTGTCTTGCGCAACTAATCATTTTTTTCTTTAAAAATGATTCCTCCTCGTCAGGTGAAGTAATTCCATCAGAACTGATTCCACAAGCACCAAGAAATAGTTGATCTACTTTGTAATCATTTAGTGTATCAATTGTCCTAGCACCTACTAAATTTCTGTTTTTTCTATTGAACTTCCCTGGAAGCATAAAGCTTTGAATTTGCTCATACTCACCTAATAAATCAACAATATCAATTGAGTTTGTAATCACATTAACTTCCTTATTGAACATAAATTTAGACATTAGCGCAATTGTAGAAGAAGTATCCATCAATAAATCACTTTTTTCACGAATAAGTGATGTAGCTCTTTGAGCAATCTTCTCCTTGCCTTCAGTTGCATTACGTTCTTTATAATCAATTAAATTTCCATTAGAGATTGGAAGTGTTGCGCCACCTTTTATCCGCATTATTTCTCCGCGTTCTTCGAGTTTTACTAGATCTCTTCTCGCTGTATCTTTTGAAACGCTAAGCATTTCACATATTTTTTCTAATGTAATCTCTTTCTTTGAACTCAAATAATTTATTATCAAAGTTAGCCTTTGTTCTTGATACATAGCCCAAATCTCCTTCTATTTTTTCAAAGCAAATTCAAAATCTAAAGATATTATATAAAATTAATTTGTATTAATCCACCAAAAAAACTTAAAAAACTTAATTTAATTACATATTTTAAGTATTTATTCGCAAAAAAAGACAGTAAAAGCATTTCAACTTTACCGTCTTATTTTTAATTTTATAAAAATTTTATTTGATGGAATAAGTGGTTTTTTCCATTCCACTCAATAATAAATTCTTCAATCCCTAATACTGCTGTTTCTGGTTTTGAGGATTGATTATCGATCCATTTCTTAAGTTCTGGTAAAACTTCATTATGAAATCGAGATTTCGCCTTTTCCGGATAAATAGTTTGAGAGATTGGATAAAAATAAATTCGAATATCCTTATCTCTATTACAAGTAACCGAAGCAACAACAGTACCGCTGATTTGTGGTGGTCTTGCGCAACGATTATCAAATTCAAATTTCCTTCTCAGGCCGAATAAAACACTAGCCTCTTCTTTTCTAGGAAGATTCAACTTTATTTGTTTTCTATTCGCAGCATATGTTTCTATTTTATTAAGATTTCTAAAAAAAACGATTTTCAATTTCGCACCTCCTAATAATAATCACTACATTATCATTTCTACTTCATTTAATTTATGCTCTTACTTATAATCATATTGGCCTACTTCAAATTAATCACAATAAAAAAAATCGACAAAAACGCCGATTTTCTATAAAACTATCAAACCTATATTAATTTGATACTGATTTTATTAAATTTTAGGCTTAGTTAAATGAAATTATCGATTTTCATAAGCTGCTAAATGACGGTATTATTTTAAAAAAAGTTGATAAATAAAGTAAGAAAGGGTATGTGCAATGACTATAATAAAAGGGATTATCCAAAAAGAAATTCAGAATCACAAGAGAGTAATACTATACTAGTCCTTCAAATACTATCAAAAAAATACTGATGACTTCAGGCTACATGGAGAATTTCTCCTTTTTCATTTCCCTAATCATTTAATAAACTCCAAAGAAAATTTCCAAGTAACAATGACAATCCAAGATACAGAACAAAAATGAGAAGTACTAATAATAATCTTTTGAGCTTGATGAACATAGTAATCCCCCATTATGTACAAGAATTAGTGTCAAAATTAGTGAATTACTATAATTGTATACTTATAATGGGGATAAAGAACTTAAGAGATTAATATTCTCTTTAATTTTGAATAATTGTTTATTAGCTGGTTTGTTCTTTTTCAACAATAAAATAACCCCTTAAAATAAAGAGGTTATTTGTCAGCCTTTAGATTGTAAACTGGTTTCATAAAGAAATCGATATCAATCAGTTCTGTAATATTTTCTAGTATTAATTTCGGTTTTTTATAAACCATTGGTGACTCATCGACAGTATGTTTGTTTACGGATGTTGTAAAAACACCTTTCATTGATTTTTGGTAGACATCTAAATCTACTTTATAGACTGCATCTGTTCGGCTCATAATTCGACCAGCCCCATGAGGTGCTGAATAATTAAACTCTCTCGAACTTTTACCTTTTCCTACAACACATCCAAATGCCATATTAAATGGAATGATTACTTCTTCGCCTTCACTAGCAGATATTGCACCTTTTCTTAAAATATTATTTTGAAGATCAATATAATTATGAACCGATTCAATTTTTTTAATTGAATCAAAATCAAGTTTAAAATATTTTTCAATGATGATTTTAGCAATTGTTTCTCTATTTAAAGAAGCGAAATGTTGTGCAATTGAAAGATCCCTTAAATAAGCATCCTTGTCTTCCTTTTTAGTTAAATAGTCATATCCTTTATAACTTTCTCCGAATAATTGTTTCATATTTTCTTTTGCGACATTCATATGATGCTTTGCTATTTCAAACCCAAAATTTCTAGAACCTGTATGGATGACAAGCCAAAAGTGATTATTCTCATCTCGATCTATTTCGATAAAGTGATTTCCAGATCCAAGAGTTGCAATGCTGTTCATCACATACATATAATTAAGATCAAGTCTCTCAACTGCTTCAGCAATTTCTCGTGGTTCGATAACAGGTTCATCATGGATATTTGAACCAATCGGGATATTTTTTCGAATGAATTTATCCAACTTTTCACTCTTTACCGATTTCATTCGCCCAAGATGATAAGCACTAACCCCACAGCCAATATCTACACCTACGATAGAAGGAATAATAAAATCGTTTAACGTCATTGTAAACCCTACCATGACACCCCCACTAGAGATATGGCAATCGGGCATGACAACGATGTTTGAATCTGAAAAGCATTCCGTATCTAAAATCGTTTTTAATTGTGTAATAACATTTGTATCAACATAATCAAGTAATATTTTTCCATTATTATGTTTACCGTTATATTCTATCATGTATGATCCTCACTTGTATTTTCTATATCTACTCTTTCATTTAAGTCAAATCCAATAACTATATAATGGAAAATAACTTAGAAATATTATAGCATCTCTCAAAATATGAACCTTCCATTTACTTCTAATAAAAGCCAATATCTTTCAACTTATTCATAGAAAGTATGTGATAGAATAATTTAATAAAAGAAAATTATTAAGTGAGATTCATTTTAAATTGAAAAATTCTATTTGCCTACTCGAATAAACCGTTAGATTAACTCCATATTCTATTCACTTCAATTAAAGTTTCACCATCAAAAGTTAATTTATAAATATCCGGCATTGCAAGTTCATTCCAAAAATCATAATCATATTTTTGATCAAAAAAATTCATAATTAGTACCATAATATTACCGTGCGTACCAATAACAATGTTTTTACCACAATAATTTTTCAATAGATTCTTAGTAGCTTCTATTCCTCTTTTTTGAGCCATATTATTTGACTCTCCATCATTCCAGGAACGATTAAAGTCCTTCCATACTTCACTTATTACAAACTCAAAGTCCTCAACAGGCTCTGATGAGAGTAAACGTTCTTTAAAATTCTCATCAAGCTTAATTTCTTTATTTAATGATTTCGCTAACTCTTCAACAGTTTGGATTGCCCGTTTATATGGACTTGAAACAACATAGTCAATTTTTTCTTTTAATAGTATTTCAGCAACAGTTTTTGCATCAGTATACCCTTTATTAGATAATGGTCGCCCTAATTCATCAGGAGTATAAGTAGAATGGGCATGTCTTACTAAGTATAGGTTCGTAATCATAGTGTTCTCCCTAAAAAATCAATATTCTTTCTCACTATAAAATTCGACATTTTTTTGATTTTTTCCTTGTAACATCTTCTATCATAAAGTTTAATCAATGATCAAGTTCATAAATAAAAGTATACTTTTCATAATTTAACAAAAACTAATCATTAAAAATAACATAAGGTGTGAATCAATGAAAAAAATATGTATTGCTACTATTTTAAGTACCGTAGTATTTTTTTGTTCAGCACATTTAATTTTCGCCGACAATTTAAATAAAGTTACGGCAATACTTACAGTTCAAGTAGGCCCATCAGATGACACCTTAGTCGAATCTAGTCCACCTATAAAAGGAGCTAGGATTATAGTAATTAATTCTTTTGGTAAAGTATTAGGAACGACATTAACTAATTCAAACGGAATAGCAAAAATTAAAGTAACAGTGAACAAGGATCATCGTTTTCAGAAGAAACAAATGGGAGAAGTTACTGTTATCACTGTAGCAAATGGATATAATGAACAGATCGACTTTAATGTACCAATCAACGAATTCAACGACAATTCTGCAAAAGAATCGGTAGCTCTTTGGATAGTAGATCCTAAAAGAAGAAATGAACCACGTTTTACTAATGGTTCTTTTCATAGGCTTACAGTATTTGAAATGTTAGATTATTATGCTAAACAAGTTGGATTAACGAAACAAAATATTACGATGGATGCGAAAGTTGAACCACCTTGGGGACCAGATTTTAAAAAATAGTAGTTTGAATTAGTATTCCTTTTACAGTTAATTAGTAAAAAATAGACCGTTACAAATTAACAGTCTATTTTTACTTAACTATTTGATTCTCTTTCTAAATCATATTTCATACTAGAACTAAATCTGTATAACAAAATCTAGTTTCTCCTGTATAAACATCAGCACTTAACTTCTTTTCTCCTAGTTCAAACTGAATTGGATTCTTGAAAATAGGGCCGTCAAATACAAATGAGTGATATTCGCCATTCTCACCGCAAGGATCAACCTCTTTTGGAAGTCCCTTAATAAGTTGATTATCGATTACTTTACCAGAAAATTCTTCTGTTAATCTCGTTAAATCTACGCATGTAATAATCGTTTTGTAACCTAAGGAAATAAATCGTTCAATCACATTTGTTGTGCCTTCTCCCCATAGTGGAAAAATCGGATTCATTCCTAATGGTTTAAGCATTTCTTCTCGGTATTTTCTTACATCTTCTAAAAATAGATCTCCAAATGCAATATGTTCGATCCCTTGTTCTTTTAACTCTAAATTAACTTGAGTCATTATCTCTTTATATTTTTCATTTGAACAATTTTCTGGAATCCATATTTTCCTTATAGGAAGTCCGATTGATTTTGCTTGAGCATCCAATAGTTCTACCCTCACTCCATGAATACTAGTCCGATTATAACCTTCTGTTACCGATGCAATTAACAATACTACTTCGAATTCAACAGATTGCATAAGATCATGCAACGCTAAAGTTGAATCCTTTCCACTAAAAGATACAGCTACTTTTTTCTTATTAATTGTGATTACCACCTTTATTATTTCATTTTCTATCTACATTTCATAATCCATTTAAGGTAAGTTTAGTATCGGTTTAAGATGCATTATACACTTGTTAACACAAGTCTCTATATATCCAATAATTTGTTCTAACCTAAATACACTTAAATCTATGAAAACGTCTTCCTCTTTATAATTCATATCTTTTAATATATGAGGTATAAGATTATTAACATCATTTGATGAAACCTCATGTATTTCTAATATTGAATTTCTTCTATGTAAGTCCTCTTTTAATTCATCTTTATCACCATAAAGTTCTAATAACTTACCATTTAATAGTTCGAAATCCTGGTGATATAAGTTTAAAATATGATGATCACTTTCAATTCTGTTTTTTAGCCAAGGTAAGTAAAAGCCCTTTAACCAAAGATCATCAGCTATTAAATGAGTATAATAACCTAATATATATTTTTCTATCTTAATAGAATTATATTTATGTAAAAATCCATCAAAATCTATGCTTCTAGTATAGTCATTCGCCTCACCTATAAAGAAATGCGATAATTCTTTCGGTGAAACAGCATCTGGTGCAATCCCCCCTATTAAAAATGATGATTTATCAGAAATAGAAATTTTTTTAGCAACTTGATTCGCAATAATTAGGTGCATATTACGTGATCCCAAGTTACACATCTCCTCCACAAAGAAATTATAGCATTTTTCAATCAATTACTTTTCTTTTGAATATCCTACTTTGCTTTAAAAATTAAACATCAAATAAGCTAATAATTTTTCAATAATAGCAAATAATTAACGAATAATGATTTATTCATGCAGAAAAATAAAATTGACATACAACCATAAGGTGTTATAATTTAAATAACACCTTATGGTTGTATAATTTATTTCTTAGGAGGCAACAGGTATGGACAAGCAAGGTCAAGAAATGTTCTTAAATTTTATTTTAGAAAGAGTTCAAGAAGGTAAAGAAGATGAAGCAAGGGAAATTCTTTTAGAAAACTTCAGAAAACAAGATGAAGGTACTTTTTCTCTAGAAGAAGTTCAACAATTTGTCCCTAAAATGATTACTTTATTAAAGCCTGAGAAACTTGAAGAAGTGAAAGCAGTTGTAATGCAATTTGCTGGAAATTTCGTTAAATAAAGTAAAAAAACTCTGTTTTATCAGAGTTTTTTTCATGCTGTTGAAAAAAGACTTTGTCAATTATTACAGGAAATTATCACTGATAACTAAGTTATGTAATGTGGATTTCCACTACAGGTGCTC
>NZ_NULG01000017.1:0-121 GCF_002577195.1 Bacillus sp. AFS041924 | reverse complement strand
CCGCATATCCCATAGGAGTCGAGCACCTTTCGTTCCAATCAACTTTTTCAAAAAAAGTATCGATAATGTCTTTTTTTTATCACTCTTACTTAGAAAAATAGACCATTTATTAATCAGTTTG
>NZ_NULG01000015.1 GCF_002577195.1 Bacillus sp. AFS041924 | reverse complement strand
GGTATTTATGAAATTAATTCTCTTACAAAAGTTTTTGTTCTTTTTTCACGAAACGATTATAATGGGAATTATGATTGTACTTTTCTAGTACAATTTAATAGATAGAAAATTTAATAAAAAAATCCATAAGTTGTATTTACTTATGGTAGAGGTCGCAAACTCCCCTCTACAAAAAAATAAGGCGAAAAACAATATTTGTCGTATTGTTTTTATTTTTGTTATTCGGGATGCCCTCTTCTTTTTAAACATGTGAAGGAGAGAAGAAATATGAAAAATGAAAAAGCAATCGTTGTATTTAGCGGTGGCCAAGATAGTACTACTTGTTTATTCTGGGCTATGGAACAATTTGGTGAAGTTGAGGCTGTTACGTTCAACTACAATCAGCGTCATAAACTAGAACTAGATGTAGCTGCAGATATTTGTAAGGAATTAAATATTCCTCACCATATACTTGATATGTCCTTGTTAAATCAACTTGCACCAAATGCTTTAACAAGATCAGATATTGAGATAACGCATGAAGAAGGCGAATTACCTTCTACATTCGTCGATGGACGTAACTTATTATTCTTATCTTTTGCAGCAGTTCTCGCTAAACAAAAAGGCGCGAAACACATTATTACTGGTGTTTGCGAGACCGATTTTAGCGGATACCCTGACTGCCGAGATATTTTTGTTAAATCATTAAACGTAACTCTTAATCTATCAATGGATTATCCATTTGTTATTCATACTCCACTTATGTGGATTGATAAAGCTGATACATGGAAATTAGCTGATGATTTAAACGCATTTGAATTCGTTAAAAATAAAACGTTAACTTGCTATAATGGCATCATTTCTGATGGCTGTGGAGAATGTCCTGCATGTAAGCTTCGTCAAGCTGGTTTAGACCGTTATCTACAATCGAAAGGAGCCACTAAGCATGTTTGATTTTCGCATCGTAGAGAGACTTCATAAGATTGATGAGCATATCAAAAAAGAAGACTTAAAATACCACCATAAACGTGTTCTTATTAATAAGGAATTTACCTTTGATGCTGCACATCACTTACATTGCTATGAAGGCAAGTGTAAGAATTTACATGGTCACACATATAAAGTCATTTTTGGAATTAGTGGCTTTGTTGATGAAATCGGTTTAGTGATTGATTTTGGAGATATTAAACAGATTTGGAAAGAAAAGATTGAAATTTATTTAGATCACCGTTATTTAAATGAGATGCTTCCGCCGATGAATACAACTGCGGAAAATATGGTTGTTTGGATTTATGAGCAGATGGAAAATGCACTTAAGGCTCATACAAATCCTGCACAAGATATTCGAGTAGAGTTTGTTCGTTTATTTGAAACACCTACTTGCTACGCAGAAGCTCGTAGGGAGTGGATGATAAATGAGTAAAATTCCTGTACTTGAACTATTCGGACCCACTGTACAAGGTGAAGGTATGGCAATCGGTCAAAAAACGATGTTTATTCGTACTGCAGGTTGCGATTATTCATGTAGCTGGTGCGATTCATCTTTCACATGGGATGGTAGTGAAAAAGAAAATATAAACTGGATGACCGCTGAAGAAGTTTGGGAGAATTTAGTGAATTTAGGTGGCGATACATTCTCTCATATCACAATTTCTGGTGGAAACCCTGCCCTACTTCCTTCATTAGGACCTGTAGTAGAGTTTTTAAAGGAAAAAAATATGACTTTAGCTCTTGAAACGCAAGGTAGTAAGTGGCAATCATGGTTACCTTCAATTGACGAAGTAACTTTATCGCCTAAACCACCAAGTAGTGGCATGAATACTGATTTCGATATACTAGGAAGCATTATTCAAAATTTAGAACACCATCCAAAGTTTTGTTTAAAAGTTGTTATTTTTGATGAAAAAGATTTAGCCTATGCAGAAACCGTTCATCAAAAGTTTCCACATGTTCCGTTCTTTTTACAAGTCGGAAATAGCTGGCTAAATGCGGATGATGAAACTTTATTACAATACATGTTAAAACGATACGAATGGCTTATAGATGAAGCAATGAAATCAAAAATCTTTAAAAATGTAAAAGTTTTACCTCAATTACATGCATTTGTATGGGGAAATAAGAGAGGAGTTTAAGCAACATGGTAGGAAGATCAAAAGGTTCACTTGAAGAAGTATCATTACTTGGCAGCAACAACACAAAATATTTATTTGAATATGATCCAGGAATTTTAGAAACATTTGATAATACTCATCCTGATCGCGATTATTTCGTAAAGTTTAATTTCCCTGAATTTACTTCACTTTGTCCAAAAACTGGTCAACCTGATTTTGCGACAATTTATATTAGCTATATTCCTGAGCAAAAAATGGTTGAAAGTAAATCATTAAAGCTATACTTCTTTAGCTTCCGTAATCATGGTGACTTCCATGAAGATTGCATGAACATCATTATGGATGACTTAATCAAATTAATGGATCCTCGTTATATCGAAGTTTGGGGGAAATTCACTCCACGTGGAGGAATCTCAATCGATCCATATTGCAACTATGGTCGCCCAGGTACAAAATACGAAAAAATGGCTGAACACCGTATGATGAACCACGATTTATATCCTGAAAAGATTGATAACCGTTAATCTTAAAAACTGAATTAATATTTTAGGTGAATAAAAAATCCCATTTCTCATAACAGAGAAATGGGATTTTTTTATATTAACTTAATTAAGGGGGGAACTATTTTTTTTATTTTATCACCACTATTGGGATAATGTATCTAAATCCGGCATACTCTGCCATCACAACTGCTGCTCCTTCAGCAGCTGCATATACATAATTATCCTTCGAAACATATGCAACATCTGAGTTTGACATTCTCCAAGAAACGTCAGCTGTAATGTCCTTTTGTGTGCCATCGCTATATAATGCATTAATTTTTAACTTTGATTTCGTTCCAACTGACTGAACAAAATTGTCTGGAGTAGCAAGTATACCGATAACTTGAGCAGCTTTTTTATCAACTACTTCAACAGTTATTTCCTTTGTCACACCCCAATAAGTTGCGGTAATTGTCGTTTTACCAGCTGAGCGGGCAGTAATTCGTCCTGTGTCAGAAATTGTTGCAACTGATTCATCTGCTATACTCCATTCTACATTATCGGTTACGTCAAATGCGCTAGCCAGACCTCTACCATAAATTGCAAGGACAGATACTAAAGAGAGTTCTTTTGGTTCTAAAACTACTTCCTCTACACTTGTCATTAGTTCGGGCTTAAATGTTCTTACCCAAACTGCATCCGTAAAGCCATTGTGATAACGGAAGTAGACATAAGCTGAGCCAGTACCTACTGCCGTAATAACTCCATTTTGATCAACGGTAGCTACGCTCTCATTTGTAGACTCCCATTTCCCTTCTTGATCAACTTCCACATCATAATTGCCTGTATATTTTGCGAACGCAGTAATATTTACTGGCTGATCACCAGGTTGCATTAGTAGATAGCCCTGACTTAGAGTTAGTTCTTCTAAATTAACTGGCCCACGTGTTTCCATTACATTAACGGGAATTTCAAATTTCAAACCATCTATTGTTCCAGTAATGGTAGTTTTCCCATTCTTTTTACCGATAATTTTCCCTTCTGAAACGGCGGCAATTGATGGATTTTTTGATTTCCATTTTACCAAATCCTTAATCTCTCTTATGGCACCATCATTATATTGTGCTGAAATTTTAAAAGGATAAAGCTTTCCTCTCTGAACAACAACATCAAAGGTATTAACTAGTAGTGAATCTATTTTTAATTCCTTTTTTGGTTGTTGCTTATCTGGTTGAATTGTCACATCAATTATTTCTGTATTTGTACCGTCGTTGACTAAAACTTGAGTAGTACCAGGTGAAATCGCTGTGAGCACACCATTTTCAACTGTAACAATATCTGGATTCAATGAAGTACATCTTCCAATTGATGTAGCATCCGCTATTGAACCATCTTGATATTTTGCTTTTAATTTAAACGAATGAGTACGTTCATTTAATTTAAATTTAATGTTCTTTTCACTAGGTTCTAAATCAATTACTCTACTGATTGTTTTTTTATCTGATACAATGATTTCAAATCGTTTTGTGTAGTCCATACTATATACACTAACTTTTGCAGTACCTTTACTATGAGCTGTAATGAGACCTTTTTCATCGACTGAAACGACATTTGGATTAGAAGAATTGTAGAGCGATAAAGAGGTTGTATCCAGTTCAGATCCATCTGTATAGTCTACTTTCACATTTAATTGCTGTTGTTCGTTTACAATCATATTTGTCACATTAGGTGTAACTGTCATTTTTTCTGGCAATGTAGTCGCATTTTTATTCGTTACGACTACTGGAATATTAACCGTTTTACGTTCATAAATAGCAGTAAATACAGTTGTACCATTAGAATGCCCCTTCACCGTATCAATATTAATTGACGCAACAGTAGGCTCACTATTATTCCACTCAACAGAATCAGTTACATCTTTTGTCATTCCATTACTATAAATTGCTTTAATAGAAACCTTTTCTTCCTTACCAGTTTTTAAAAAGAAATTAGATGGTGTGGCAGATAAAGCAATTGATCTTGGCTTAGTTAGCTTATTTGTAATGTTGACATTTATTTCAATTGGAG
This sequence comes from Bacillus sp. AFS041924, assembly GCF_002577195.1. Lineage (GTDB taxonomy): Bacteria > Bacillota > Bacilli > Bacillales > Bacillaceae_G > Gottfriedia. The sequence continues at coordinate 110,172 of NZ_NULG01000015.1, read as the reverse complement.
CATGTAGATTTGAGCGATAAGAAGCTCTAATTTTTGTTTTACCTGTTTTACCTCCAGCAATGATTAAGCCATTATTTGTTACTTTCGCGATGTTAGGATTATCACTTGTCCAAGTTGCTTTATCTCTAACATCCTCAGATTTGCCATCATTGAATACTTCATTTAATGTAGCCTCGAATGATGCATTTGGTAAAATTTCAATATTAGGTGTATCCGTTACAAGCTTTTTAGGCTGAACAACCTTAACACGTACTGCATCTACGAACTTTTCGTATTTAAAGTAAATATATGCTTCACCCACACCAACCGGCGTAACCAACCCGCTATTACTTACAGTCACGACCTCAGAATTTGATGAATCCCAGTTGCCTCGAGATGTTACTTCTTTAATTACATTTTGTGTACTTCTAGTTTGAGCTTCCACTTGGACAGGCTGATCAGTTGTTTCCAATCTTAACTGATTAACAGAAAGTTCAAGTCCTGTTGTTTCAACATAAACCTCTTGAACTGAAACAAAGAAGTTAATCTCAGGGAATGACGAATATTTTACATTTAATGAAGCATCGCCTACTGATACCCCATTAATTTCACCTTTAGAAACTTTTACAATTGAAGTATCCCTTGACTTCCAAGTAGCTGATTTTGTTACATTTTTTACCGAACCATCACTATAAAGTGCCTTCAATTCAATTAATTTCTTTTCACCTTGGTTTATAAACGTTGTGCGATATGTGGATAGCATGAGTGTTACTATTTTCGGTTTTTTTGGAGTTTTAGGCTTATCCTTCTTTTTAGTTATTGAAACATCAATTTTTGACACGGTTGATCCATGTTTAAATTGTACTTTTGTTGATCCCACTGAAACAGGCTTTAGTATCCCATTTTTCACTGTTACAACTTTTGTATTGGCGGAAGCCCATTGACCTTCTTTTGTAACATTCTTTTTTGTACCATCGTTGTACACTGCCCAAATTGATATTTTATAGTTATCGTCAGAAAGTGCAAAAGAAACCGTCGATTCACTAGGGATAATTTTTACTATCTTTTTATCCTTAGTGACCTTTGATTCTGTTTTTGTTGCTGCATAAGTCAAATGACTAAATAAAGAGATAAATAACGAAAAAACGATTGTAAATGCAAAAAACCGATTAAGGCTATGAAACCTCATTTGTCGTCCTCCTAATTTTTCAAATCAAGTAGAAATTAAAGCGTTGTTCATAACAAATTACTAGTATTTCTTGGAAATACTAAACTTACAATCGATTGGATTTTTAGATAACATAATGGATTGAGCACTCAATGATTTAATATTAGGAGTATTCTGAAACATTAACAATACAGGATTTTAGATGGTTTTGATTTAATTTGTCGATTGATGATGTATTTAATAGGTAAATAGTATGATACCTCTTCTCTATCAAATAGTTAAATACTTCTCATATCTTTATAAACAAAGAAAAACTGCTATTCCATTCTCAGTAATAACAGTGTCTACGAAATTTATTATTACACTACTTTCATCCTACCTAACGCAAATAATGAGAAATAGTAACTATATTCTATAATAAGACAATGGTATTCCAATTTGTTTTACTTTACAATTAATGGAAAAAGCAAAAAAGAGTGGTGAATACATTTGTTTAAACTATTACTAATTGAGGATGATTCTTCTCTCTTCTCCGAGATTGAAGATCGCCTAACTGGATGGTCATATGAGGTTTATGGAATAACAGACTTTAGTAAAGTAATTCAAGAGTTTACAGAGATTAAACCAGATTTGGTTATCATAGATATCCAACTACCAAAATACGATGGTTTTCATTGGTGTCGCATGATTCGCTCTCATTCAAACGTGCCGATTATCTTCTTATCTTCAAGGGACCATCCGTCTGATATGGTTATGTCGATGCAGCTTGGAGCAGATGATTTTGTTCAAAAGCCGTTTCATTTTGACGTTCTAATTGCTAAAATCCAGGCTACTTTACGTCGAGTTTATAACTATAATACTGAAAAAATTGCACTTAAAACTTGGTGTGGTGCGACTGTCGATTATGAAAAAAATACTGTATCAAATGAAAGTGGCGCAATTGAACTCACAAAGAATGAGATTTATATTTTAAAGTTGTTAATTGAACAAAAGAATAAAATTGTCAGTCGTGAGGAATTAATAACTGGACTTTGGGAAGATAAGCGTTTTATTAGTGATAATACGCTAACAGTTAATGTAAATCGTTTACGTAAAAGACTAGATGAAATTGGATTGGGACAATTTATTGAGACAAAAGTAGGGCAAGGATATATTGCTCTAGAAGAGGAATTCTGATGATTAAAACCTTTCTAATTGAGCGATTTAGTTGGATTCTTTTTTTTCTACTAACACAGATATTCATTCTTTTTGTTTCATTTATTGATTCTTCAATACCTTTAACATCACTACTTTATATTGTCTTTTTATCACTATTATTGTTTATCATTTTTTTAGTCGTACGGTATCCTAAAGAAACTAGATTCTATAAGAGTCTTATCGATCGTGAAGATGACCTTGATTTGACAGGAATTGAAGATTCCAATAGTCCGTTTGAAGAAATAGTTGAAAACAGCTTAACGAATCAAACAATCTTATTAAAAAAAGTAGCGATACAGAATCAAACCAATTTAGAAGAGGAAAAAGACGATCTCCTATCATGGATCCATGAGGTCAAAACACCTTTAACTGCAATGAACTTAATGATTGATCGAATGAAGGATGAAAAGTTAAAATCTAACTTAACATTTGAATGGTTGCGTATCCACTTATTACTAGATCAACAACTCCATCAAAAAAGAATACCTTTTATTGAAAACGATCTTTATATCGAAAAAATTCAGCTTGAAGATGTCATATTTCCAGAAATTAAAACATTACAGTCATGGTGTATACATAAAGGAATCGGATTTGATCTCGAACTTGAAGCATTAGAAGTATATAGTGATGCAAAATGGCTTTCGTATATCATAAGACAGCTTCTAACAAATGCAGTTAAATACAGTACCTCCTCTGATATTCTAATCACAAGTAAACAAAGAAATGAGCAAGTAATTCTTGAAATTGAAGACTTTGGTCGCGGTATACATTCAAAGGATTTGCCGCGTATTTTCGAAAAAGGATTTACTTCTACCACCCAACACCAAGATAATGCCTCAACAGGAATGGGTTTGTATTTAGCACAAAAGGCTGCACTGTCCCTACATATTACGTTTCAAGTAAAGTCTGAACTAGATAAAGGCTCAATTTTCACGTTAACCTTCCCTAAACGAAATGAATTTGTAAAAATAACAAGCATGTGACAAAATTGTCACATGCTTTTGTTTATTGTTCGCTTAATCAAAGGAAACAATCTAAGGAACCTTTTATACTTACTTTATCAAATGAAAATAAAGGGGTGTACGGAATGAATATTTTAGAAGCAAAGAAAATTCATAAAAGTTACGGAAATAAATTTAATAAACAAGAAGTTTTAAGTGGCATTGATATAAACATCGAAAAAGGTGAATTTGTTAGTATTATGGGTGCATCTGGATCGGGTAAAACAACTTTATTAAACGTTCTTTCCTCGATTGATAAGATTAATAGTGGAGGAATCGCAATTGAAGGTAAAGATATTACGGTTATGAAAGAAAAGCAGCTAGCAGAATTTCGTAAAAACTATTTAGGCTTTATCTTCCAGGAATACAACTTATTAGACACCTTAACTGTAAAAGAAAATATTCTTCTTCCTTTATCAATCACAAAAACGTCACCAAGTGAGGCTAACCAAAAATTTGATGTGATTGCTAAAGAGCTTGGAATTTTTGAATTAAAAGATAAGTATCCGAACGAAATTTCTGGGGGCCAAAAACAGCGTACTTCGGCTGCTAGAGCATTTATTCATGAACCTAGTATCATTTTCGCGGATGAACCTACAGGTGCTTTAGATTCAAAGTCTGCATCGGATTTATTAAATAAATTAAGTGATCTAAATGAAAGAAGAAATGCAACAATCATCATGGTTACACATGATCCTGTAGCAGCAAGTTTTTGTAATCGAGTTGTCTTTATTAAAGATGGACAAATTTACTCACAGCTTCATAAAGGCGATGAAACAAGACAGAATTTCTTTAAAGATATCATGAAAACTCAAGGTGTATTAGGTGGTGTTCACCATGAGCATTAATCAATTGATTTTCCGAAATTTAAAAAAGAATATAAAGAACTATTATCTTTATATTTTTGCTTTAGTTTTTAGCGCTGCCTTGTACTTCTCATTTGTTACCCTACAGTACGATCCATCAATGGACGCCACTAAGGGTTCAATTAAAGGGGCGGCTGCAATTCGCTCAGCTGCAATTTTGCTTGTCGCAATCGTTTCGATTTTCCTTTTATACGCAAATATGATTTTTATAAAAAGAAGAAGTAAAGAAATTGGTTTATTTCAATTAATTGGAATGACTAAAGACAGGATTTTTCGAATTCTAACAATTGAAAACTTTATTCTTTATTTTATTTCATTGGTTATTGGGATTTTATTAGGTTTTTCAATTTCTAGACTAATCATTATGATTTTGTATAAAATTACAGGGGTTAAAGCGATCGCTACTTTACATTTTTCTACACAAGCATTAGTTCAGACATTAATCGTGTTTGTTGTCATTTATGCATTTATTATGTTAATGAATTATGGTTTTATTAAAAGACAAACGATTTTATCTTTATTCCGAGTAGTCTCATCGACTGAAGGAAAACTTAAAAAAATGTCTATTTTTGAGATTTCTATTGGAATTTTAGGTATTTTATTAATCATCTCCGGCTACTTTTTATCATCAAAACTATTTGATGGTGATTTCACTACAATGACAGAGTTATTTTCGGCAATGATCTATATTTTGGCATCAGTCATTATTGGAACTTATTTAGTGTACAAAAGTTCAGTTCGTTTTATTTTGAATATCATTCGCAAAAAGAAAAATGGCTATTTAAATATAAATGATGTCCTATCATTATCTTCAATCATGTTTAGAATGAAGTCTAATGCTCTATTATTAACGATTATTACAACCGTATCAGGTCTAGCTATTGGCTTATTATCTTTAAGTTATATATCATACTATTCTGCTGAAAAAACAGCGAAGAGTAATGTTCCTGCTAATTTTTTCTTAGGTAATAAGAAGGATTTACAAACCTTTACATCTGCTCTAAATGAAAATGGTATTAACTACACTGAAAAACACATCGAGGTTATTCAAGTTAATGCAAATATAAAGAATATACTAGAAAAAGAGTTAGAAGGATTGATGAAGGATGCTGATCAGTTCCCTCTAGCGATCGTAAGTGAAAAATCCGTTAAATTGAATCTTTCTTCAAATGAAGTGCTATTTACCGGTTATGATGATATGCTTCAAAAATTTATGACATTGAAAGATTCAGGGAAAATTGAATTATCTAGTACAAAGAAAAAATTTAAGCTAAACTATTTAGGTTTAAAACGTGAAAAAATTATCCCTTCATACTTCACAAATGGAGGATTTCCTACAGTTATTGTAGATGATCAAGTTTTTAAAAGTTTAAAACAGAATCTCGATTCATCTATTCAAAAAACATCTACTGAATATAATGGTATTAATATAAGTGATAAGAAATTTATCGAAAAGGCAAATGACATTTATATGGACCATCAATTTGATAAAAATTATCCTAATGCTTCTCGACTTGAAAACGTTAATAGTCAGAATGCAAATATGGGGCTTATTATGTTCATCGTCGGATTTTTAGGATTAACATTCTTAATGACATCTGGATGTATTTTATATTTTAAACAAATGGATGAAAGTGTTGATGAAAAGCCTAATTATACAATTTTACGTAAACTTGGTTTTTCTCATAGTGATTTATTACGAGGAATTCGTTCTAAGCAGCTATTTAACTTCGGAATTCCATTAGTAATCGGATTGGTGCATAGTTATTTCGCTGTCCAATCAGGATGGTTCTTATTTGGTACTGAAGTTTGGACACCAATGATCATCGTTATGGTTTTATATGCCGTTTTATACTCAGTGTTTGGCATATTATCCGTTCTTTATTATAAGAAAGTAATTAAAGAGGCACTTTAACAGACTGGCTAAGGGATACGGAAAGCATTTTTTGAAACAATATTATCTGTTCTTCGTTTCCCTAATCTAACAAAAATAATAGAAGCTTAATTTGAGCTTCTATTATTTTTTTGTTTCTTTTGATTTATAATAGTTTTATGAATACTACTTTAAAGGTGGAGCGCGATGACGAAAACAATCGTTGAAAAGTTAAACTTAAAAAAATATAAAAAGGCCACCGTATTAAATCAGCCAAGTGATGCAAATTATTTTACAGACTTACCCCATTTTGATACGGACCTATTAAACCATCCTTACGATCTTATATTTGCCTTCGCACTTGATATGGACTCACTTAAAGAGTTAGTACCGCAGATCATACATAATCATTATTTAGATAAAAATGGCTACATTTTTATTGCCTATCCGAAAAAAGGAAACAAAGTATATCCAACCTATATTCACCGTGATGATTTATTTGAAGGACTAGGTGCAGATGAGAGTGGCTATATCGGATCAAGTACAATTAAGTTTGCACGTATGGTTGGACTAGATGATGTCTTTACAGTTGTTGGATTAAAAGATGAATCGAAAACAAAAGCCACGAACTCTTCAAAAGCTAGTCAATGTGTAGATGATTATATCGATTTGATTCCAAACGTTGAAAAGGATTTAGAGGATAATCCTGAATTGCTTGTTTTATATAAATCTCTTACTCCTGGATATCGTAAAGATTGGGCCCGCCATATATATAGCGCTAAGCAAGAAGCAACGAAAGCTAAAAGACGTGAAGAAATGAAAATGGTCTTAGGTGCTGGCTATAAAACAATGGATCTATATCGCAGAGATAAAAAATAAGGTTATAAAGGCCAAAAATCCACAAGGAATTCCTTGTGGATTTTCTTCATATTGACTATCTTCTTTAGCAACAACGAGTGACCTTACCACCTTTAGAGTTAAAGCGCGATTCTTGTGCTTCGATAAAAAACTCCTTTCTCGACTGAATTGGTTGATTGGGATGACGAGTTTTCATATGTTCAACGTACTTTTCATAGCTTGGTACCCCTACTAGTAAGCTAATGAACTGTTTGTAATATTTTTTGAACTCCGCTATTTTATAACGCATAATTTTTCGGTTCACTTTCTTCTCGTTTTATATAAGGAGTTTCATGTAATTTTATCGGTTTATTTGACAATATATTAATCCAATTACGTATTGAAGCAATTAGAACTAGAAGTACGATAATCATAAATAATCCACAAATCGTTGCATCAATATAGTCATTTAAAATAATTTGATTCATTTGTGCATTACTAGTTGCTGGAGCAATGATTTTGCCAGCTTCTAAACCTTCTTTAAAAACTTTAGCATGAGATAAAAATCCTATTTTAGGTAATGCATGAAACAACTTTTGCCATCCTGCAGTCATCGTAATAACTAATATCCAAATTGTCGGTAATAGCGTGATCCAAGCATATGCTTTTTTCCCCATTTTCAACAATATCGTTGTACCGAGTAATAATGCAATTGCAGCAAGCATTTGATTCGCAATACCGAATAACGGCCATAAAGTATTAATACCACCAAGTGGGTCAATAACTCCTTGGTAAAGGAAATAACCCCACCCGAATACACAAATAGCCGTTGCAATTAGATTAGCAGGAAGAGATTCCGTCTTGCCAAATGGCTTGTATACATTACCCAAGATGTCCTGTGTCATATATCTCCCAATACGCGTTCCCGCATCAATTGTTGTTAATATAAATAACGCTTCAAATAGAATAGCAAAATGGTACCAAAAAGCCATCAATGCCTTCCCACCGATTACTTTAGAAAAGAGTGCCGCCATACCAATTGCTAAAGTCGGGGCACCGCCAGTACGCGAAAGGATTGTTTGCTCTCCAACGTCTTTTGCTAACGTGGATAGCTCATTAGGAGTAATTGTAAATCCCCAACTCGAAACTACTTGTGCCACTTGATTCACATCTGTTCCAATGAGGGCAGGTGGACTATTGATAGCAAAGTATGCACCAGGAGTTAATAAACATGCCGCAATCATAGCCATTACTGCAACGAATGATTCTGTTAACATCGCACCATAACCAATGGCACGGGCATGTGTCTCACGCTCAATCATTTTTGGTGTAGTACCAGAAGCAACTAATGCATGGAATCCAGAAACAGATCCACACGCAATTGTTATAAATAAAAATGGAAATAGATTTCCGGCGAATACAGGACCTGAGCCGTCAATAAATTTTGTTACAGCTGGCATTTGTAAATCTGGTGCCACAATAATAATTCCAACTGCTAAAGCTAAAATCGTACCAACCTTCAAGAACGTACTTAAATAATCACGTGGAGCTAATAAAAGCCACACTGGTAGAACGGATGCAATAAATCCATAACCAATTAACATAAGTGCAATTGTTTCACCGTTAAACGTAAACATTGCTGCTAGCGTTGGATTTTCTGCAACATATTGTCCAGCAACTAATGAAAGTAGTAGTAAAATTACACCAATAAATGATCCTTCCCCTACTCGTCCTGGACGAATATATCGCATATAAATACCCATGAAGAGTGCGATTGGAATCGTTGCTGCGATTGTAAACATTCCCCACGGACTGCCTGCAAGTGCTTTAACAACTACTAATGCTAATACAGCCAATAGAATGACCATAATTCCTAAAATACCTATTAAAGCAATGACCCCAGTTATTGGACCAATCTCTTCTTTAATCATTTCTCCAAGTGATTTACCATTTCTACGTGTTGAAGCAGCTAGAATAACAAAATCCTGTACTGCTCCAGCAAGTACAACTCCTACAATAATCCAAATTGTACCAGGTAAATAACCCATTTGCGCTGCTAAAATTGGTCCTACTAGTGGTCCAGCTCCAGCAATAGCTGCAAAATGATGACCAAATAATACCCACTTGTTCGTTGGTACATAATCTTTCCCATCATTGTTGATTTCTGCAGGTGTTTTACGATTTTCATCAAGTTTAAATACTTTTTCTGCAATAAACTTACTATAAAATCGATAAGCTACCGCATATGTACAAACAGCCGCTGTAAGGAGCCAAATCGCATTAATTGTCTCCCCTCTTTCTAATGCTAATACAGAAAAACAGAAAGCCCCAAGTATTGAAATTAATCCCCAAATTACTATTGATTTTAAAGATTTCACTAACAGAACCTCCTTCTTCATTTATAAAAGAAAGTATATCATTAATTCAGAATTTTTTGTCAATTAATGGAAAAAAAAGTATAATAACGACATTTTTACTGATTTTATGCTAAGTTTGTTCCATAAAAAATAGACGAAAGTTGCATTGAACTTTCATAAATGAAGATTTTCAAGGGATAATGCAACTTTTACCATCGGGTAATTTGAATTACTAATTTACATAAAAAAACCATCCTAGCATTAAAAAGCCAGGATGGTTTTCTTTCCTATTTAACAGGCTATTTATCATTTTGAATAAAATTAATGTCAATCAGTTCGTTCAGCTTTTGTAATTCTTGTTCACCTATTAACGATTTCCCATCGTTTAAAGTTACTAGGGCGCTTTCAATTAAATATTTACGTGGTGTTTTTGACTGCAACAATTCATTTTGTAAAAAGTCTAGTAACTCATTATATTTTTGTTGTTCATTACTATTTAACACAGACTTTTTCATAATACAAATAATACTACAAAGCTTTTGTTGAAGATTTTCTTCAGTCTTTCTTGCTGGTAACCATCTATCTAATAGTCCCAAATCGAATAATTGCTCACCTGTTTCCTCAACATCCTGGGCGATTTTAATTATACGTTTTACACTATAACGGACGACTTGTTCCATACTAATACCGATATCTTTGGCAAGGTCATAATATCTCACATTATGGTGAATAATTCCTAAAAACATGATGGCACTGTCTAATAAAAAAGCTTTCTTATCACTACCAAAAATGTCTAAAAACCGTGTATACACCCAGTGTAATGTTTTGAAATTACCCTCTCTTATGAATTGCTTAATATCTAAGTCATTTATATAAATTACTTCTTCAAACAGAGAAATCAATTTATTATCTCTATTTGCCTCCATTAATAAAGTTATTTGTTTAATGAAAATTTCAATATCAGAAGGACTCTGACCGATTAATAACTCATTTCTTTCATGTTCAAGTTTTTTATAAATCATATTAAATAGTGCGACTACTAAATCACTTTTAGATGAAAAATAATTATAAAATGTACCTTTTGAAATACCACTATAGTCTAATATGTCTTGGATAGACGTTGCTTGATATCCTTTTTCAATAAACAATTCATGGGCTATTTTTACGACATGCTGTTTACGATTATTCATATAATCACCTTGGTTTTAGTTAATTACTGCTTAAAAAACATAGTACATTATTTTGACAGTTAAAACTAGTAAATATCTTATTAGATTATTAAAGATTTCTAATGGTTATTATAATTGCATCTGATGAATGAATGGTATATCATATTATCTTATATAGAAGATGGAAACGCAGTTCAAAAAAATGAACTAGATGTACAAAGGAGGGGAAATCATGGATCATTCCATGAATAATTCGGTTCGCCCACCATATGGGATTCTTACAATCCTGATGATTGGGGCGTTTATTGCTTTCTTAAACAATACATTACTTAATATTGCTTTACCTTCTATCATGAAGGATTTAGACGTTGAACCTTCGACTGTTCAATGGCTTTCTACTGGATATATGCTAGTTAACGGGATCTTAATTCCAACTACAGCCTTTTTAATCCAAAAATATTCTGTCAGACACTTATTTTTAGCTGCACTACTTTTATTTAATATCGGTACTCTTGCCGCAGGTTTTGCACATATTTTTCCTTTTTTATTGGCGGGCCGCATGATCCAAGCATCTGGTTCGGCTATTTTAATGCCATTATTAATGAATGTTATGCTAACAAGCTTCCCTGTTGAAAAACGAGGAACTGCAATGGGCTTCTTCGGTTTAGTCATGATGGGTGCACCAGCAATTGGACCAACATTATCTGGTTGGATCATTGAGCACTATGACTGGAGAATGCTTTTCCATGTCGTTTCACCGATCGCATTAACTATTTTAATTATCGGCTTTTTCTTACTGAAAGATAAAAAAGAGAAATCAAATACGACAATTGACCTTTTCTCAGTTCTTTTATCTAGTTTAGGTTTTGGTGGTTTATTATATGGTTTTAGTACTGCTGGAACTAAAGGATGGGATAGTCCAGAAGCATACGTTACTTTAATTGTAGGTGTTATTTCATTAATACTATTTATCGTACGTCAATTAAAACTTGATACACCAATGTTAAACTTTAGAATTTATCGATATCCAATGTTTGCTTTATCATCAGCTATTTCAATCGTTGTTACGATGGCGATGTTCTCTGCAATGATGCTTTTACCGATTTATACTCAAACACTTCGAGGTATTAAACCTTTTGATGCAGGTTTAATGCTATTACCAGGAGCTCTATTAATGGCAATTATGTCGCCAATCACTGGAAAATTATTTGATAAAATTGGCGGAAGAATACTTGCAGTAACTGGTTTAACAATCATGACAGTTACTACTTACTTTTTAAGCAAGTTAACAATGGATACAACTTACACACATCTCATTGTTTTATACTCATTACGTATGTTCGGTATGTCGATGGTAATGATGCCAGTATCAACAAATGGATTAAATCAATTACCAAAACGATTTTACCCACATGGTACGGCTATGAATAATACATTACAGCAAGTATCTGGTGCGATCGGTACAGCTTTATTAGTAACGGTCATGTCGAATCGTACAGAATCAAAAGCTAAAGAATTAGCTGCCGAAGCGATGAAGCATGTGACTAGTAAACCTACACCTGAAATGCTTGCTCAAATCAAGCAAGAAATTACAATGAAAGCAATGCTAGAAGGTATTAACTTTTCATTTTATGTGACTGTTTTCGTTGCAGCAGTAGCACTGGTACTTGCATTCTTTATCAAACGTGCAACAACTGCAGAGGAACCTGTAGTGAAAGAAACAACTACTAGTACAAACTTTAAGAAAAAGTTAGCGGAGAATTAAAAGGCTCAAACTAAAAAAATACAACCAAGTTTAAGATGTACCCATCTAAAATAGACACTAAAAAACTAAACCATTGTTACCCGTAGATTACATGGAAACAATGGTTTAGTTTTTTTGTATACGTCTATTTTTTATAGAAATGGATATTCCTTAATTGATCATTGCTAATTCTTATAATTCTACTAAAATATTCGAAATTTTAGCGGCATTTTCATATTGCGCTGTTTCTAGATAGTATTCATATAATTCCATAGCATATTTTTTTAATAAAGATAAGTGGTTCGCTGATTGGAAATATGGAAGAGCTTTTACCTCTATATATTCGTAATATTGCTTTTTTTTATCTTCTATACGAAAAGTAATTATTTTAAATAAAATTTGATATAACATATTGTTCATTTGTTTTGCGACTGATCTACCTTTGTGAGCCATTCTTAACGCTTCTGTTTTTTTTATTAATTTACCGTCTTGGCAAAGAATCAAATAATTACGTAGAGTTTTGAGATATGGAGCTGAAGGTTTTTCAACTAAATTAAGAGCTTCTATACATAATCTTTGTGCTTTTATGTAATCCTTTCTTCTCCAGTATACGAAAGATAAATTACCTAATAATATTTCTTTAATTTCAACTGCATTCAATAAATCACATTCTTGAATTAAATTATAATAGCTTTCCTCTATTTGTTTAATATCTGTATTTTTATCATTGTGAATTTGTGCAAGCATAAAAGCTTCAGTCTCTAAAGCCATTTTAAAGTTTTTCGTATCTTTAAAATGACGCAGAGCTTTTTCAGCTTGTGCATATGCCATTGTTTTGTTTTGAATTAAGTGATTAGCTCTCGCTATGTGGTAGTAGTATTCATCATTTCTATATTTATCTATATCAATTTCTTTTAGGATATTGATCGCCTGTCGTGTATCTTTTTCTAATGAAATTTCATTTGTCTCGATGTAATAGATTCCCCACACATGCAATTGGAGATTCTTTTCGAAAGGGGGAAGATTTTGATAGATTTTTTTTACACTTTGTAAAATAGAGTATGTCTTAACATAATCTTTTTTTAAGATATAATATCTCGCCTTTAACAAGGTATAGTACGCTGCGTACTCAGTAGAGTTTAGAAATGGAATTCTTTCAAATTCTTTATACATCGCCTCTACAAAATCCATCTTTTGCATAATGATGAACTTATGCCAACGATTAAGTTGATTTTCCATATTTTCAAGAAGAGCAACTTCTTTTTCGATATCAATATTCAACCGGTCTGAAATAACCTTAATAATATCGTGGGAATAGGCTGTTTGCTCTAATTCAATTTTACTAATATAGGAAAGTGTACAAATGCCCCTCCCTAATTCTTCCTGTGTTAACCCTATTTTTTGCCGATAAAATCTGATGATTTGCCCAACTGACAATTTACTCTACTCCTTCACACTCCACCTATTTAATGAAATAAAATTTTAATAAATTTAACTTTATCTTAATATATCACTACTTGCAAAGAGTTGACAATTCGTCAAATCTAATTACTAGTATATGGAAAAATGTTTTTGGAACCACAGTAAAATATTTGATTAACTAATCATTATAAAAATAAAACATCTCCAACATGACGCTCTTTATAAAGCAATCTGTTTGAGATGTTTTGGATATATTTATTAATGGAGGATCGGATTACTATTTATCTAAAAATCAGAATGAAACCTCTTCTTCTATGAGCTTGTGATTAGTTACTGTTTTCATCTGTATCATCATGATATGTCCCTGCTTCTTGCTGTGCATTAAATGTCCAGTTTACTTGTAGCTTGTCTCCTTGGAAATGGTTTTGGTCTTGTCCATTATCTACAAACTCGAATAATACGAAGATTTTTTCCTTATTGCCTGCTAAAATGCCATCTGGGATAGGACCATTTAAAGTATCAATTTGAGTGATATCTGGTTGTTGATTTTGTAAGTCATATAGTGTTGTTTCAACAATTGGATTTGTTGCACTACTAGTGTTATACATAATTGTCACTTTAATATGTTTAGCTAAATCATCACCATTATTATTTGAATTAGCATCTTTCACATTATATTTTGTGTCTAATAATACTTTACTGATATTTAATGATCCATTGTTTTCCAATGTAAATTCACGGAAAATTTCATCTCCAGGTTTGATGTTGCTAATATTTACAACAGCTTTAGGATTCAATGCTAAGTCTAATGTTCCTGCAGCAAAAGTATTATGTGTCTCAACTGAGTCACTAAAATATGCAAATGTTCCTCCTCCAATTAAAGATAATCCTAATGCAGCACTCATGACTCCTTGACTTACTTTCTTCGTAAAACTCATTTTATTTCCCCCTTAGGTATAATATATTAAACTCTTATGTATTCTATAGGTGATACATATGAGATCTAATCAACTTAATCAAGCTTTTGCTGTTTGCTCTAGCTCTTTTTTTGCACTTCCAATTGAATAAATAGCAGAAATAATAAGGAATATCCCTGGTATTATTAATAAAAGCGATGATCCAATTTTTGAATTCGCATAGTTTAACGCGTAACCTAAATAAGGAATCGTAAAACCAGTATATTTTCCTACTATGTCTTGCTTAGTGACTGTCCATAAATCTGGGCTATTATTGTTATCACCTTTTGTTTTATATGTGATGACGCCATTCTTATTTTTTATTTCTATGATTCTATGAGTTACTAACTTTTCTTTAACCCGGAAAGTGACGACATCATTTTTTTGATAGCTAGTTTGATTTGTGTGTATTTTTATTGAGATAATCGATCCTGTTTGAAAAGTCGGTTCCATTGACCCAGATAATACTGATTTTACTTGGTAACCAAACATCGAAGGTTCATGTCCAGATAATCTTGAAGAAATAACAACAAATGCCAAAGTACAGACTATTCCTCCAAACATTACTTTGATGAAATTACTTAATATCGTTAATAGTTTCTTCTTCAACTTCTTCACCTACATAAAATTATTTAAGTTCTCCATTTTGCTTCTGAACATTTTTTGTTTCACTTTCTAGTTTTTTTATTTGAGATGAGATAAGTGAATGAACTTCTTCTATATATTCAAAGTCAACAGTGGCTTGAACATTTTTTAAGATGTTAAGTCCGTCATTGTATCCTTTACTTACATAATCGAATGTCCTAGGGTCTGTATTTTTTTGATTTACTATTTGACTATTGAATTGAGATAGTTCATCTACATTACGTTCTAAAGTTTTGTATAGAAGACGAATCTTTTGGTCAGTTTCTTTGATTTTATCTTCACTTACCTTCAGGTCTTGATAAGAAACATCTGTCGAAGGAAGATCAATCGTTTCATATTCATTGTTGATCGTCTTAGCAATTTCTTGTGATTGGTACACTAGCTGATTTATTGTTGATGGAAATACAAAAGCCGTTGATGCTTCGATTGGCGTTAACGTTTCTTTAGTTGTAAAGGAAGCTTCTGTTTCTCCAACGATTTTCTCCCCAACGTAAAATGAAATACAGCATAAGCAAGGAAAAATTATCATCTTATGAATTGAATTTCTCATGTGTTCCCCCCCCTCTTGTGAAGTAATCAAACTCAATTGATTTTTATTATACAGAATTTGCTGAAAATTGTTACCGAGATATTTTCTATTAAAATCATGGTAGAATTTTGTCGAATTTTGAATTATTTGTATGAAAAATCTATTTATCTACTAAAATATCTCTCAAGATTAAATAATCGAAAATCCATTGATTTAGTTTGGTTTTTTTTCAATAATTGTAATTGTTCCAAAATTCAAATTTAGGGGTGTAAACAGTGAAAAAGAGAAATTCGAAAAGTACAAGAAGTAAGACCGTTATTCCAGCAGTATTATCTTTATCCGTTGCAATGGGTGGCTTAATTCCAGCTACAATAGTTGGATCTGGAAAAGCAAGTGCCCAAACCGTTTCAGATGTAGTAAATAAGGATGAGATAATCAAAGCGTTTCTACATTCAAAAGTAGAAAATCAAAAAACAAGACTAGTCAATATTGGTGAACAATTTAAAATTGTGAGCGAAGAAACGGATCCTTTAACTGGTACTTATCATGTACGTACAGTTGAGCAGTATAAAGGAATACCTATTTATGGATCAGGTCAAACTGTTGCACTAGATGCAAACAATAATGTTTATTCATCTATCGGGAAAGTAACTCAAGATCTATCGCGTTCACTAATAACGACTGAAGCAACAATTTCAGAGGAGGATGCTGTTGAGATCGCAAAAGACAAAGTTGAATCAAAAATTGGAACAGTTGAACGTTATGATCAAATTGACTCTCAATTAACAATCTATCCTTTTAACGGAAAATATTATTTAACTTATCTAGTTAAAGCTTCAACTTCAACACCAGCCCCAGGCTTCTTCCACTATTTTGTAGATGCAAATAGCGGAGAAGTGATTGATAGCTATAATGCATTAGATACTGCAATTGATCCAACAACACTTTCACCAGTAACTGGAAGGGGATTAGACCTTCACGGTAAGATGCAATCTTTCCCTGTCGGAAAGGATCTTGCAACTGGAACTAGTTATTTATACGGTGCATCAGTTTACGGAACTAATAGTGTTCCTATTGCAACTTTTACTGCAAAACGTGCTAATGAAACAGCCTTTCAAATTGTTTCTGCTTTTGGTTTTAGTGGTTATGATATTACAACTAATAGCTCAAGTAATTTCTTCGCTGATCCTGCAGCCATTTCAGCCCAATTTAACTCAGATAAAGTCAACCAATACTATCAACATATTCATAAACGTAATAGTTTAGATAATAATGGTATGAAACTAATTAACACTGTTCACGTTGGCGTTAAATGGAATAATGCCGGCTGGAATGGAAAACAAATGGTATACGGAGATGGCGACGGAGTTAAATATAGCTCATTAGCTGGCGGTTTAGATGTTGCGGGCCATGAAATGACGCATGGTGTGGTTACAAATTCTGCTGATCTAATTTATAAAAATGAATCTGGAGCTATAGATGAATCGTTAGCAGATATTTTAGGTAATTTCGCTCAAATTTACACTACTGGAACAACTGAGTGGGAACTTGGAGAAGAAATCTTTACTCCTAACATCAATGGAGACGGCGGACTTCGTTCAATGAGTAACCCTGCAGGCAAGGCTCAAAGTTTAATGCCATCAGGTCACTATCCTGATACATACCAAGATCGTTACTTAGGTACTGAAGATAATGGTGGCGTACACATTAACAGTGGAATCAATAACAAAGCTGCTTATTTATTAACTCAAGGTGGAACGAATAATGGTATTACAATTAAAGGAATTGGAAATAAAAAGGCAGAAAAAATCTATTACCGTGCACTTACTCTCTATTTAACTCAATCTTCTGGTTTTAAAGAGATGCGAGAAGCTGCAATCCAAGCTGCACGTGACTTATATGATAAAAATGGTGTTACTTCAGCAGAAACACAAGCTGTCATGGATGCATATACTTCTGTAGGTGTATACTAATCGATAAAAAAAGATAAGCAATTTAATCATGAACTCTAAGTGGGGGTCGCGAGAAAAAACTTTTTTGCGCATAGTAAACTATGGTTTCTAAGATCTAATTTTGTTGAACCTATTCATTATGGGGTTCAACAAACTATACAAAATAATTAAAAAATAAACGAAATCAAATTGTTTTATCAATCTACCATCATTTATAATGCACCTCAAATATTAGACATATCTAATATTCGGAGGTGCATTTTGTATTATTCATAGGTTGACAGTTTGGTCCATTCAGTCATATATGTTTTGAACGATCAGCTAAAAATATCTAAAGTTTTCAAATGCATTAGTTTTCAAATATAATATTATCCCCTACAGGTAGACTGTATACCGTATAACTAAGAGGTAATTTTTTTATGGCGAAAAAAGGACAAACAGTTTAAACGAAAAAAAGATGATCCTGTTCAATACAGAAATCATCTCATTAAAACGGCATAGCCTTTTTATCAATTACATAGCTAATTATGGTTGAACTTTTTTATTAGTTTTTGTAAATAAAATAATCAAAATCCGCATGGAGCCCTTGACCAGTCGTATCCTGACATTGCATTCCAACGAACGCACCTGTAAAGAATCCACCGCCTTGAATATAATCATCAGACAGTTTATATGAATAAAGTGTTACAGGGATTGCTGTCCACTCCTCTCCATCAAATGAGTAAGAGTACTCATAAACATTCGTTTTCACGTCTACTCGAAGATAGACATAGTCAACATGTTCTGGAATGATAATTTCGTTGCCTTGAAGAGGTTGATCGAACTTAAAATTATCACACGATACTAATTCAAGAATTCTGCCCTTCTCTTCATGCCATGTGATTTGGCATGAAGTCCAATTTTGAGTATTATAGTAATTTACTAAACCGGCCGATTGATGGAATGTGCTTGGATTAAATGCCATCTTTGTTTCTGCAGTAAAATTAAAGTGCTGCCAACGTCTTGCTACAAAGGATTGAGTAAACTTAGATGTTAGTGATTCTCTTCCATAAAGACGCAAATGCCCTGGATTGTCTTTTAATGAAACGATATTTTCTCCTAACGGAATTCTCAAATTTTGAAAATGAGGATTTAAGGTTTCTGAATTAAAGTCATCCTTCTGAGGATAATCACTTTCCCATTTTACTTCATCAATCTTCGGACCTTCTATTTCAAGTGAAGGACTATTTCCTCCCACAACATACGGCCAATCATTTTTCCACTCTAGCCTTTGGATGGCCGTTTCTCTACCTAGTGGGCAGAATCCTCTTGGATCTAATAATGGCTGACCTTCTCTTGGTAATGGTCTTCCCGTTAAATGGACAAGAAACCATTCATCCGTGTGCGTTTGAACAATTGATGCATGTCCTGCTTTTTGAAGAGGAATTCTTGGTGTATGGAATGACGAAATTAACGGATTTTCAGGGTGTACTTCATATGGACCCTCTAATTGTTTTGATCTGGCAATAGTCGCTTGGTGATCGTATTTCGTACCACCTTCTGCTGTTAATAAGTAATAGTAATCATTTATTTTATATAAATGTGGTGCTTCCGTCAGTTTAATATCTGTTCCTTTAAAGATAACCTCTGCTTTTCCAATCAGTTTCTTTTCTTCTATGCTGTACTCTTGTAGTGAAATGCCATAAAAGCTATGATTGCTTATACGGTGATCCCAAACCATATTGACTAAATATTTCTTTCCATCCTCATCATGGAATAGAGATGGATCAAAACCGGTGCTATTCAAGTAAACTGGATCTGACCATTTTCCATCAATCGTGTCACATGTTGCAAGATAATTGTGGCAATCCTTCCATTGACCTTCGACTACCTTTACATCCGTGTAAATTAACCAAAACTGTCCATCATGATAAGATAATGCAGGAGCCCATATTCCACCAGAATCAGGATTACCTGTCATGTTTAGTTGACTTAAACGGTTTAAAGGTCTTGATGCTAAGCGCCAATTCTTTAAATCCTTTGAATGATAGATTCCAACCCCTGGAAACCATTCAAATGTTGAAACCGCAATATAATAATCTTCTCCAACTCGGCAAATACTTGGGTCCGGATTAAATCCCGGTAAAATTGGATTGCTAATTTTAGCCATTTTAAACTCCTCCATATGCATTTTTATAATTCATTACAAATTTATTTAATAAGCACCTTTGATATATTCAGATACATTTTTTTGATAGAATAGCTCTATTTGATCCAATTCTGCTTTCGAAAAAGACCGTATATTCATTGCTTCTAAATTGTCATTCACTTGGCTTTGATTTCTAAATCCGGGAATTACACATGTAATTTCTTTTTGATCTAAAATCCATCTAAGCGCCGCACTAGCCATAGATGACCTTTCCTCGGCAATCCAGTTAATTCGATTCGCCAATTCCACTCCTTTTTTAAAACCTAAGCCAGCAAATGTTTCCCCGATATTAAAGGCTGCTCCATTTTCGTTAAAGTTTCTGTGATCATCTTCTTCAAAATTATGATCAGCCTCATACTTACCAGACAAGAGTCCGCTAGCTAGGGGTAATCTTACTAGAATCCCAACCCCACGCTTATAAGCTTCAGGTAGTAATACTTCTAGCGGCTTTTGTCTAAACAGATTAAAGATAACCTGTAAACTTTTCACATTAGGGTTTTCTAAACAAATTATTCCTTCTTCAACTGTTTCTACACTTACCCCGTAATGGCGGATTTTCCCTTCAGCTTTTAAACGGTCAAGTACATCAAATACTTCTCCATCCCTTAAAATGTCAGTTGCCGGGCAATGCACTTGGTATAAATCAATCACATCACGATTTAATCGTTTCAGACTATCCTCACAATAGGATCTAACCGCTTCATATGAGTAATTTTCTGGTGAAAAGATGTCACCTTTTCGGCAAAATTTTGTTCCAATATAAATTTTATCTTCAATTCCTTTTGTTGCTTTAGCTAGTAGCTCTTCACTATGCCCATCACCATAAACATCTGCCGTATCAAAAAAATTTACACCTTGATCTATAGCGTACTGCAAGGATTTTAATGCTTCATTATCGTCTGTTTTTCCCCATGCTCCACCAATAGCCCAAGTGCCAAAGCTTACCTCACTAATCATTAATCCTGTACTGCCAAGTTCACGATAATTCAAGGAAATCCCTCCATTAGTGCAATCTATATCTTCTAAAATTACCTTCTAAATTCTGATAACATCCTATTTAGTTCTTTCGTTTGGGTATAAACCTGTTTATAGATCGAAAAAAGCTTTTCATATCGTTTAACATTTTCACTAACAGGCTTATATGAAGTTATTGGTTTAATAAATTCTTCTGCACAAACCTCTAATGATTCAAACCAACCGCAACCATACGCAGCAAGCATTGCCGCACCCATACCAGGACCCTGCTCGCTTGAAAGCTTAATAATCGTCGCATTAAAGATATCTGCTTGCATCTGAAGCCATATAGGATTCTTTGCGCCGCCACCAATTGAAATTATTGAATCAATCTTTTTACCATTGCTACGGAAAATTTCAATTGACTCATTTAATGAAAAAGTAATGCCTTCCATGACAGCCCGTGCAAAATCACTTCTCTTATGTGCTGCATCCATACCTATAAAACAGCCTCTTATGACTGAATCTGCATGCGGCGTTCTTTCACCAACCAAGTACGGAGTAAACATTAAACCATTAGACCCAATTGAAATGTGACCAACATCCTCTAGTAGTTGTTCGAAATTCTCTTGCTCCGCAAACGTATTTTTAAACCAGCTTAACGAATAACCTGCCGCTAGCGTTACACCCATAGAATAGTAAGCATCTTCTTTGCCATGGTTAAAATAGTGAACTTTCCCTTTGAAGTCAAGATCACCATCTTCTTCATATGAAAGCACAACTCCCGAAGTACCAATACTACATAACGTATTTCCCTCTTTTAAAATACCTGAGCCGATTGCACCACAAGCATTATCCGCTCCACCTGCAAATACTTTTACATCACAGCTAAGTCCCGTCAGGTTAGAAACCTCTTTTGTAATTGTTCCTACACAATCATGGGACTCAACAATTGTTGGGCATAGATGTAATGGAATATCAAATTGACTACATAATTCTTCACTCCACTGCTTTTCCTTTACGTTTAAAAGCAAAGTACCCGCAGCATCAGAAAATTCAGTGTGAATTTCCCCAGTTAGACGATAACGAAGATAATCTTTAGGCAACATAAAAACCGCTGCTTGATTAAAAATTTCAGGTTCAAATTCTTTAACCCATAAAAGCTTTGGTAAAGTAAATCCTTCAAGAGCAGGATTTTTCGTTATTTCAAGTAACCGTTCTTTTCCTACCTCATTTATATACTCACATTGCTTTGTCGTTCTCGTGTCATTCCATAAAATCGCATGACGAAGACTATTTTTTTCTTTATCCAATAACACTAGACCATGCATTTGACCAGAAAAACTAATCCCTTCAATATCATTCGGATTGCCATTAAAACCTCTGATTAATTCAACTAGTCCATCAATTGTTTTTTCTACCCATTCTTCAGGATTTTGCTCACTATAACCAGATTTCTCTTGTATTAATGGATAGGAACGAGAGATTTCTTGGCATACCGCTCCGTACTGGTTAACTAACAATATTTTTACTGCACTTGTACCTAAATCAATACCTACTACATATTTCATAACAATCATCCTTTGTCATTTTTAATCTCACCGTATGTGAAAAATGTGCTGGAAATAATGAAATTCCCAGCACACTTAATGGTCAAGAGTGTTTTATACAGTTGCGAATTCAGAAATTGCTTCCAATAAATATTGGTTTAATACTGCTTTCAGACGTTCTTCACGACCAGATTTATTTTGGATTTCACCTAAATTTAATGCATATGCTTCAAGTGTATGGAAATTTGCTTTATTATCTACGATTTCCTTACCAATTCCATAAGTAAAGCTGCTATAACGATCTTCAACAAAGCTTTCAAACACTTTATCTTCAATTAGTTTATTTGCAACTAATGTACCAATTGCAAAGCTATCCATTCCAGCAATATGGGCATGGAATAAATCTTCAATATCAAATGAGCCTCGTCTTACCTTAGCATCAAAGTTTAAGCCACCTTTTCCTAAACCACCATTTTTAAGAATTTCATACATTGCTAATGTAGTCGAGTAAAGATCCGTAGGGAATTCATCTGTGTCCCAACCAATTAACTTATCTCCTTGGTTTGCATCGACCGAACCAAGCATTCCATTCATTCGAGCAACACGCAATTCATGTTCAAAAGTATGTCCCGCAAGCGTTGCATGATTCGCTTCAATATTGAATTTAAACTGTTTGTCTAAACCATTAGCTTGTAAGAAAGCTAGTCCAGTTGCCACATCAAAGTCATATTGATGCTTCGTTGGTTCTTTTGGCTTTGGTTCAATTAAGAACTGACCATCGAATCCGATTTCTTTTGCATAATCTACAGCCATATGGAAGAAACGTGCAAGGTTGTCTTGCTCAAGCTTCATATCTGTATTCATAAGCGTGTCATAACCTTCACGTCCACCCCAGAATACATAGTTAATTGCACCAAGCTCTTTCGCAATTTCTAATCCTTTTTTTACTTTTGCTGCTGAATATGCAAATACATCTGCATTATTAGATGTAGCAGCACCATTTACATAGCGAGGATGAGTAAACATATTTGCTGTATTCCAAAGCAATTTTGTTTTACTTGTTTTCATATATTCTTTGATCATTTCAACAATAACATCTAAGTTTTTGTACGTTTCACTTAATGTATTTCCTTCTGGGGCCACATCTGAATCATGGAAACAGAAGAAAGGAACATCTAATTTTTCATAAAACTCAAATGAAGCTTCTACACGTGCCTTAGCAAGATCCATTCCTGTTAAGTGGTTCCAAGGGCGTTGCATTGTTCCTGCTCCAAATGGATCTGCACCATCGGCAGTAAATGTATGCCAGTATGCAACTGAGAAACGTAGTAAATCTTCCATTTTTTGTCCGTTAATGATTCTTTGAGGATCATAGTATTTAAATGAAAGTGGATTTTTTGATTTAGGACCTTCAAATTTAATTTTGTTAATATTAGTAAAGTAACTCATGTTTAATTCCTCCTAAAAATAGTAGTTTTATATTTTATGACTTGTGTGAAACGACAATCCATGTGCGCAATACTTTCATATCACCTGACTCAATTCCTTGTAATCCAGTCAATTCTCTATTTACTTCAAGATTAGGGGCGTTAGTTACCCACGTGTAGGGCTCTGGGCATAAAAAGCCACTTCTCCCATCTTTGTTATAAACAACCCAATGCTTAAAACTTTGGTCAACTGTATAATTAATCTCAATTCCTGTTGATTTGTTCGTTATTTGTGCCGTCTGTAGAGCACTGTTATTGGGACTAGCCAAAAAAACATCATCTAACTCTAACCCGTACAAACTCATTCCTTCACCTAGCTCATACTTGTACTCTATATCTTCTAATTCTCCCGTTGGTAAAAATCGATTATTTAGTTTCCAGCGTTTATCGACTAGAAGCTTGAAGATTGAAGTTTCTTCCGGAAATACGAAACTAGTATGATAACCAAAGCCAAACGGTAAAACTTCATTACTTTTATTCATAATTTCTGCTCTTTTAGCGAATAAATTATCATTCAGAATAAAGCTCATCCTGATCACAAAATGATGCGGGAATTGGTCCATTACGTCTTCATGCTTACTTGAATCAAACTCAGTAGTAATTTTCACTGTTTGCTCATTAACTTCTACACTGGAGATAGTCCACTTTCTTGTGTGAACAAAACCATGAATGTGATTCTGCTTGTCCATTTCATTCATTTCAAATTGATACGTTCTCTCGCCAAATCGAAACTTACCTTGATCGATCCGATTTGGTGGGAACAAAATTGGGGTACCGTAGAGAACTGGATTAGCCAAATACTCCTCAGTTGAGCCCGGGACTCTTAAAAGCTCAGTATTTGATTTTTTATGAACCATGGAAATCAAGTTTGATCCCCATCCAGGAATAATGATAATCTCTAATTCACTATTACCTGCTTTTATCGCCGGTTCATCTAAAAAAGAGATTTCCTCAGCATAAGTATTCATCTAGATTCCCCGTTCTGTCATATTTTCTACACCTAGACTTTACTAATCTTGCCTTGTCTTTCGTCAATTCGATTAAAGCTGTACATACCACAGAACATAAAAATCCAAGCAATTGATACGACACTAAAGAATGGAATTAGTCCTGGCTGATACAGCATTAAAATTGAAATAGAGACTAAACTAATTAGCATTAGCAAAGTAATATGAAAATGAAATATACTTAAGAAAAATGCGTTTTTTACATAATCCTTTAATTTAAATTCGTAATGTACATAGATTGGAAAAATATAAAGTAAAACCATTAAATAAATAGCTGCTATGATTAGTAAAGGAATGATTAGTATGAACTGGAACACCCCTTCTACCGTTCGAATGTAAAACACATCAAATACGAGGAAAATTCCGCTAAAAATAAATACCAAACCTAGTTTGTTGGAGTTTTTAAATTCCTTAAGAAAGACAGTTTTAAATGTTCTCCAAATCGGTAAATCCGTTTCTTTTAAAATCCATTTTCGAATAATGGTAAAAAGGGCTACAGTAGCAGGGAAAAAACCGAATATAATTAGTCCAGCGATTGAAAAGAGGAACCATAGTAAATTGACGTATGCCAATTTCATAATCCATTCACAAACCGTAAACAGTTTTCCCATTGTTTTTCCGAGTATCATCTAATCACTGTCCTTTATGAAAACATTTATTCCTTTATCTACGGCGATTAACCTTTTACCGACCCAGATGCAATTCCTTCAACAATTCGATTACTTAATATAAAGAAAGCAATTAGGATTGGTAAAATACTAATGACTAACGTAGCGCCAATTGCACCCCAATCAGTCGTATACTGGCCAATAAAGTTTTGAATACCAACTGTGAGTGTTTTAAATTGATCTGAGCTAATAAATGTATTAACGAAGACAAACTCATTCCAGTTGTATATCATATTAATAATTGCAGCTGTAGCAATTACTGGTGATGTCATAGGTAAAGTAATCTTAAAAAATATGTGGTTAATTGATGCCCCATCCATAATCGCAGCTTCTTCTACCTCTCTAGGTAGAGCTTCATAAAACCCTATTAAGATCATAATTGTAATTGGCAGATTAAAAGCTGTGTAAGTAAGAATTACTGATAGTGGATTATCAATTAAATTTATTTTTGTAAACGTATTAAATAATGGAATTAGTGTTGAGTGGACTGGAATCATTAGGCCTACCATAAATAATCCCAATACCCATTTACTTGCTTTCCAATTCATTCTTGTAATCGCAAACGTTACCATACTAGCTAATATGACCGTCAAAATTACGGCAACGACCGTATAGGTTACACTGTTAAAGAAATACTGACTAATGTTTCCTTCGGTCCAAACCTTCGTATAATTCTCCCATTTAGGGCTTTCAGGTAAAGAAAAAGGAGACATATTGAAAACTTCTTGGTTATTTTTTAACGAGAAAAGAAATAGCCAGATGATCGGAAAAATTTGAAAAATCGCTACGATTATAAGGAAAAGGTACATAAATCCGTAAGCAATTTTACTTAATACACTATTTATACTACGGTCCGTTTTCTGTCCGGTTACAATCGCTTGAGATCCTGTAGCTTTTACCGTATCCACCTAAAATCCCCCTTTCTACTTAGTAAATGTCATTATTTGATTCAGTAAACTTACGAATAATCCAAGTAACCACTAAACAAATAATTAATAAGAAAAAGCCAATTGCACTTGCATATCCAAAGTCAAATCCTTTGAATGCTTTTTGATACATATAGGAAGCCATTACTTCGCTTGAACCATTTGGACCTCCGCCTGTCATGACATAAATTAAATCAAAATATTTAAGTGATCCAACAACCGCAAGAACAATCGTTACTTTAACGACATTCATTATTAATGGTAGTTTTATTTTTATTGCGATTTGTAACGGAGTAGCCCCATCGATTCTTGCAGCCTCGATTAGTGAGTCCGGTATATTTTTAAGAGCTGCATAGTAAATCAGAATATAAAAACCGGCGTACTGCCAAATAATCGGTATTATAATCGCATATAACGCTAAATTAGTTTCTGCTAACCAAGCAGGTGGATTATCAACTCCAAGAGAAACAAGTAAGCTATTTAGAATACCATTAGTTGGGTGATAAATTTTAAGCCAAAGCTGAGCAATTGCAACGGAAGCAAGTAGCATTGGAATAAGATATATTTTTCTGAGAAGGTCTGCACCTTTAACCTTTCCGGCTAGTATAAATGAGATGAACAAGTAACCAATTAAACTAACTGCCGAAAATACTGCTAATAAAAAGGAGTGGAAAGCACTCTTCCAAAATAGAGGATCATGTAATAAGTGGGAGTAATTCTTTAAACCTATGAACTCCTTTTCCCCGATCCCATTCCATTTCATTAAGCCAAAGTATCCAGTTTGTACGATTGGAACGTAAATCAAAGCAAGGATTAGAAAAAGAGCTGGTGTAATATACAGGGCAATAATTTTTTTATTTGACATCGTTTTATTCATTTCGTTTCAACTCCTTCCCCCATAATTAAAGATCAAGGGCATAAGAATGAATCTTTATGCCCCTATTTAGTACTTCAAGAATTATTTATCTTCAGCTTTTAATGCTTCTTCATGTTGTTTAGCAAAGTCTTTTGGTTTTACTTCATTTCCAAATAAAGATTGAATTAGATTTAAGTGTGTTTCTGCAACGGAAGCACTCATTTGAACATCAGCAAACAGTGTTAAGTTAGTCGCGTTATTTAATTCGTTTAATACATCGATATATAACGGTGGTAAATTTACTTTTGAAGTATCAACCTTAGTAGCTGGAATAACACCTGCTTTTTCAACAGATTGCTCTCCCCATTTCTCTACAAAGAATTTAACAAAATCTTTAGCTTCAGCTTTTACTTTTGAATGTTCTGATACGAATAAACCTACTCCAGGTCCACCAACCCAACTATTTACATTCCCTTTTCCGCCCTCGTAAGTAGGGAATTTAAAGAAGCCTACATTGTCGCGGAAATCTTTTGGTATTTCTTCATTTGTTGTAAAGTTTGGAAGCTCCCATGTTCCCATTAAGTACATAGCTGCATTTCCATTTAAGAATTCAGATTTTCCTTCATCATTTGATAATCCATTAAAGCCTTTATTAAATGCTTTTTCTTTAACTAGACTTTGAACATCTTGTGCTGCTGTCACAAGCGAAGAGTCTTCAAATGAGCCTGTACGATTAATTGCTTTATTCAATACTTCAGAACCACCAATTCGATCTGCTAAGTACATATACCAAAGTGAACCTGTCCAACGATCCTTATTTCCTAGAGCGATTGGAGCAACTCCGTTTTTAGCAAGTGTTTTAACAACATTTTGGAACTCGCTATAAGTTTGTGGTACTTGAAGATTATATTTTTCGAAAATTGCTTTATTGTAATAAATTGGAGCGATGTTAAGCTCTAGAGGTAATCCATAGGTTTTACCATCAATTGCATATGCTTCTGTCGTTCCGCTTACGAAAGAATCTTTTAATCCACTGTTTAACACATCATCTAAGTCTGCAAATAAACCGCCTTTTACAAAAGGAGTCATATATCCTGCTGCCCATGTAAAGCCAACATCAGGAAGTTCGTTAGAAGAAGAAAGAACTTTAATTTTATTCTTGTATTGCTCATTTTCAAGAACTTCTACTTCAATTTTTACATCTTTGTGTTTAGCCTCGTATTGCTTAATAATGTCAGTTACAATTAAATTTTGTTGCTTAGAACTTCCAGCTGGCCAAAGATGCATAAATTTAACTACTTTTTTGGAACCGCTTTCAGTTGAGGCGTTATTAGATTTACCACAGCCAGTTAAAGCAACCATCAGTATAAGAACTAGTGCTAGTATTAATGAAGACGCTTTCTTAAACATGTCAAACCCCCATTTTTTTGAATTTTTAGTTATAAGTAAATTCTAGCATTAAAAAAAAATCGCGGTAAGGTAACCACGATTGGATAAAATTCCACTATTTTTGGATTAAGGATTCTTCAAGTTCTGAAATCTTTCTATACTTACTCGGAGTGATCCCCTCGTAATCCTTAAAAATCTTAATGAAATATTTAGCTGTTTGATAACCTACTTCTAGAGCTATTTCTTCTATTTGCAAATCAGTCGTTAAAAGACTATTTTTCGCAATTTGTATCCTCTTTCTAGTTAAATACTCGCTAAATGTTAGCCCGACTCGTTCTTTAAACAACACACTAAAATAACTTGCATTTAGATGCACAGCTTCCGCGACTTCTTTTAACGAAATTTGCTTGCTTATATTTTCATTAATAAAGTTTTTTGCTTCCCTAATTGAATTAGATCTACTATTAACCTGGTCTAGCTTTAATAACTTTTTGTCAGCTACCTTTTCCATATGTTCAATACGTTCAATACTTGCTTCCTTTTCTAACGCTTGTTCAATTGCCTCAATTAGTTTTTGCTTACTTACCGGTTTTAATAAATAGTTTACAACGCCTAGACGAATGGCCTCCTGGGCATATTCAAAGTCAGGGTGTCCTGAAATAATAATGGAAACAAATTTATAACCTTTATCTTGTAAACTTTTTAAAAGCTCCAAACCATCCATTTTAGGCATACATATATCCGTAACTAATAGATGTATTTTTGTCTTACTCATCTGTTCAAATGTCTCTTGTCCATTGGCAGCGCTGAGAATTTCAAACTTACCGTTTGACCACTTCTCCAATGTTTTTTTTAGACCTTGTCTTGTCACTTGTTCATCATCAACAATTAGAATCGTTTTTGTATCCACTATTATTCCCCACCTTTGTCCGGAACTTCGAATAGTACAGCTGTCCCTTTACCAATCTCACTTTCTAAACGAAGACCATTTAAGTTATACTCTTCGTAATATAATTTAATTCTTTTATTTACGTTAATAAGTGCCATTCCCATTCCTTTAAAGGATGATACATTATTGTTTTTAATTGCTAAGTTTAGAGCATTAAGTGCTTCTTTATCAATTCCAGGTCCATTGTCCTTAACAGTTACTAATAAATTAGATGATTGATTAATTCTTTCAATCTTCACTAAAATAATTCCCTGCTCCCGACTACTTTCAATACCATGCATTATGGCATTCTCCACTAAAGGTTGGATTAATAGTTTAGGTATTTTAATATTTAATAGATCAGGTTCAACAAAGATCTCCCATAATAAACGATCTCCTAACCTCATTTTCATGATCTGTAAATAACGTTCAATTTGCTCTAAAGCGGCTTGTATTGTGACCCATTCACTACTGTTCTGATTACCGATTGTATAGCGAAATAATCCTGACATCGCAATAACTATTTCTGCTAATTCATCCTCACCTTTTTCATCTAAGGACCAGTACAGTGCATTTAACGTATTATAAAGGAAATGTGGGTCTATTTGAGCCTGTAAAGCCTTTAATTCGGTTTGACTACGGAGTAATTCTTTTTCATAAACTACTTGAATTAAGTGATTTGTATTTTCTACCATCTGATTATAAGTTCTATTCAATTCAATAATTTCTAACGAGGCTGCACTTTCCTTGTTAACCTTTAACTCGTCCATTTTTGCATTCTTCATCGTATTTGTAAGTTTTTTTATTGGTCTTGTTATCATCGTGGCTAGGATAATTGAAGAGACAACAAAAATAATAAATCCAATTGCTCCTGAAAAAAGAGTCGCTTTTCTTACTGGTGTTACCCGCTCATTTAAAAAGCTTGTAGGCTTTAAAATAACAAGAGTCCAGCCTGTTTTTGTTGAAGATTGTTTAACGATCATATATTGCTTTTTATTGATTTTAATCGTTTCGTAACCGTCTAATAAAAATTTTTGAATATCAATATCATAATTATTCGTTATTGGCGTTAAATCTCTGTCAAGAAGCATCATATAGTCCTTCTCACCTGGAGATACATTGCTTTCCTCAACTTGAAAATAACTATTAAGAATTCTTACTACTAGGTAGCCACCATTGGAAAACCATCGATCCATTAAGCTTACTCTTCTTACTGCATATGAATAGTTACTATTATTAGGGTCTTTACCTACCCATACTAATCTGCCTTTTTCTGCTTCCGCTTCCTTTACCCATTTCTCATCGATTACACTTGATAAATTTTTCTCACCGAATGGAAATATTCGCTTTCCTTCCGAAGAATAGAGTTCAAATGAAGAGATTCCATCTGAGTACGCTAAAAAGTTATTTATTACTCTAATTAATGATTGTCTTTTTCCGAAATCAATACTTTCTCCATCTTTCAAGCCTAGTAATATTTGTTGAACCGTACCATTTGTCATGAGTTGATTGGATAATGTATCAATTTGCTTATACAAGGTTTCCATTCTTCCGTTTGCTTCGATCGCCGTTTGTTTGATTTGTTTTTCGGTAGTGTCTTTCATCATCGTTCCAACTTGGTTATATACCATAATTGAAACAATGGATAGAACGATCATCATAACAATCAAGAAAACGGCTAATATTTGATTTCGTAAAGTGTTTAAATTTTTTAACCGTAATCTAATTTTGACGATTGTCATCACCTTTTCAGTAGTAAATTGATGTATGGGCTTTCTCTAAAATTATCATACTATATTTAGTATTAGTCTGAATATTAAAAACACCTTTCCAATTTTTACACAGTAAAAGATGCCTTGTGATGTTGATTTTCATTACAGGATAAGGCGAGATTCTTGGGCCTCCTCAGCAAACTTAATCAACATAAAAAAGGGGAACCTAAACATAATTGTTTTGGTTCCCCTTTTCATTTTATTATTTAATTTTCAATTATCATTCAGTGATTGTTAACTTTTCTTACTCTTTAACTTGTTCAACCTTATTCCATTCCGCTTCTTGAAGAGTCCTCCATAAAATTTTTCCACTTGCTGTAGTAGGTAATTGATCAACAAATTCTACATATCTCGGATATTTATAGGTAGCCATATGCTCTTTTGCCCAATCGATGATGTCATCCTCACTTACTTTGTCTAAATAAATAGGATTTAAGATTACATATGCTTTTACCGTTTCGCCTCTTTTTTCATCTGGCTTACTGACCACACAAGCCTGCTGAATAGCTGGATGCTTATATAGTAGGTTCTCCACTTCGGTTGGCCATACTTTAAAACCTGATGCGTTAATCATTCTTTTTACACGGTCAACGATAAAATAGTACCCTTCTTCATCAAATCGGCCAATATCACCTGTACGGAAAAATAGTTTGCCGTCTATTTCAATAAAGGCAGCATTCGTTTCATCTGGTCGATTAAAGTATCCCTTAAATACTTGTGGTCCATTTACAACTATCTCACCAACTTCACCGACTCCTAACTGTTTCATCGATACCGGTTCAATAATTCTGGCGTCTACGTCAAATGAAGGAATTCCGAGACATTGAAGTTTTGGACGATCTGGCGGATTAAAATGAGTTTGTGCAATAGTCTCAGATAATCCATAGCCTTCAACAAACTTTAAGCCAGTTAATTGAAATAACTGCTCGCCTACTGCTTGTGGAAGAGGAGCTCCACCACCAGCAATATTTACTAGCGATTTGATGTCATCCGTATTTAAGGTTGGATTAGCTAAAAAATCGATTAGCATCGTACTAATATTTACCCAGTGCGTACATTGATATTTTTCAATTAGTTTGCATGCATGGTTTCGATTCCATCTCGTTAGCAACACCATACTCGATCCAGTCAAAATCGGCGTATGCATTCCATGGACCATTCCTGTTACATGAAATAATGGTAATGTTGAAAAGCTAACAGCATTTGCTGAAATATTCATCCATACTGCAGATCCTACTACATTTGCTTGTACAGTTTTATGCGTGTGTATGCAACCTTTTGGTAACCCCGTAGTTCCCGACGTATATGGGAGAACCGCAATATCTTCTGACTCACCTTCATATAATGATGGGGTTAACTGTGTTTCCATAGCATCTTCCCAATAAAAAATATTTTCATTTTGATAAATTTTCTTTGGCTCTGTTATTTCTACAGCCAAATCAGTAACTAATGGTATTTCTGGTAAATATTCAGAGTAAGCTGCAACGACAATATTCTCTAAGCCAGTTGTAGCTTGCAGCGGTTCAATTTGAGGGGAAAGTTCTTGTCCAATGATTGCGGTTTTCATTTCACAATCATTTATGTAAAATTCAAGTTCATGAGTGGTGTTCATCGGATTGATTGGTACTACAACACCCCTTACTCTTAAAATCGCATAAAAGGCAATGACATATTGCGGTGAGTTTTGCATATAAAGCATTACGCGTTCGCCAGGCTTTACTTTTAACCTATGCTCTAAATACCCTGCTAAATGATCAACCTCTTCAAGAAGCTGCTTATATGTTTTTGAAGCCCCATAATACTCCATTGCAGCTTGATTTGGATATCTTTTTGCTGATACGACTAAATTATCATAGAGTGTTGTTTCAGGTACCGTTAAAGATTTTGAAACCCTTTTTGGCCAATACGCAAAATGTGAAGAACTCATAATTTTTCCCCTCCGCTTATTTACCTTTTTTATCTTCATTTTTAACACTTTCAGTTACTTCTTGTATGTATGCTATTTTAGTAATAAACAAATGAAATCAGGTAATGAATGTTTATAAGAAGTTATTTTAACCCTTATAGAAAACGCTTACAAAATTACTCTTTTTAAATATTATCTAGTAGATTATTTGAAATCGTTAATTTGAAAGTAGATCGCAAAGTGGGGGCTTTACTACGATAAGTGTGGAATAGAAGAACGGGATCAAAAAAGGAAAATTATTTCATAAAAACCAACTTTAGACCTTATTATAACGGATAAGTTTAAATGAATAAATAGTTTTTTGAAAATTTAAAAAATATTATTTGATTTGTCAATATATGATGAAACTGGATCTATAAATGACCAAAATTTTTGGTAAAATACATACAATTGCTTGCTTTATCGCTTTTCTATGCTTCAATTAATACAAGTGAGGTGTTGGCATATGAGAATTGGAATAATTGGTTTAGGTGATATAGCAAAGAAAGCTTATTTACCAGTTCTTTCCGAAAAAGAAAATGTAGAATTGGTACTTTGTACAAGAAACCAAGAATCATTAGAACGCATTTCAAAAAAATATCGAATCAGTGAAATCGTTAACTCAGTTGATAAATTATTAGAAAAGAACATTGATGCAGCATTTGTTAGTACAGCTACTGAAGCTCATTACGAAATAACTGAGAAGTTATTATTAAATGGTATAAATGTTTATATTGATAAACCTATTTCGATGAATTTTCATGAAACAAAACAAATTGTTAAGCTTGCGAAAGAAAAAGGAAAGATTGCTATGGTTGGATTCAATAGACGATTTATTCCAAGGGTATGTGAGCTTACAAAGCATGGAAAAGCTAACTTAATTATCATGCAAAAAAATAGATTCGATTCTCCTGATATTACTAGGAGATTTGTTGTAGAGGATTTTATTCATGTAGTAGATACTCTTAGATATTTAATGCCTACCGATGTAATTGATTTAAAAATAAATTTCTTTAAAAAAGATGGTTTGCTTGAACATTTAGTCATACATCTTATGGGCGAAGAATGTACGGCAATTGGAATAATGAATAGAAACAATGGCGTTACGGAAGAACAGATTGAATACATGACACCAAAAAATAAATATGTTGTGAGTAGCCTGGTTGAAACAACCCATTATCATAATAAAGAGACTAGCATAACAAAATTTGGTGATTGGGAACCAACCTTGTTTAAACGTGGATTTTATCAAATAGTAGACCATTTTCTTGAATGTATAGAGCAGAATAAAACTCCAGATCCTTCAATAACCGATTCCTTGATCACACATGAAATTTGCGAAAGAATCGTCCAATATATCGATTCAAAGTAAAAGAATAGAAGAAAAAACCCGATTAATAGACTTAGTGAAACTCCTGAGTCTAATTATTCGGGTTTTGTTTAAATTATTTATTCTTGTTCTGCCATTGCATCTTTTGGAGTGCCGAAGAAATATGTTAGGACGAAACCGCCAGCATAACCAGCAAGTAATCCAATCACATATTTTAACCACATTCCGTTTGCAATAAGTGGAACTAGAGCAACTCCTGACGGGCCAATTGCGATTGCACCAACGTGTCCAAGCATTCCAATTACTGCACCACCAATACCACCACCGATACATGCAGTGATAAATGGTCGACCAAGAGGTAAAGTAACACCATAAATTAATGGTTCACCAATACCTAATATACCTACTGGTAGAGCACCTTTAATCATATTTGATAAAGGTTTATTCTTTTTGCAACGTAACCAAAGTGCTAAAGCTGCTCCAACTTGTCCTGCACCAGCCATTGCTAGAATTGGTAATAATTGCGTTGCACCAGTAGAGTTAATTAACTCGATATGAATCGGTGTTAAAACTTGGTGTAAGCCTAACATAACTAATGGTAAGAATCCCATACCTAGTACAAATCCTGCAAAAATACCGCCTTTTGCAATGATCCAGTTAATCGAGCCAATTAAGTTATCAGAAATAAATCCTGCGAATGGCATAATGAAGAAAATTGTCAGTAAACCAACTACTAGTAAAGCAATCATAGGTGTAATAATGATATCTAAAGAATCTGGAACAATCTTACGTAATTGTTTTTCTAAAAGTGATAGTAAATATACTGCAAGTAGAACACCAATAACGCCACCTTGACCAGGAGCTAACGGGTCACCATTAAAGATATTTTTAATTGGTTGATCAGGGAGCATACCTGTTAAAAGTGTTACACCACCAATTACTCCCCCAAGGGATGGTGTTGCCCCGAATTCCTTCGCTGCGTTGATCCCTACGTAAATTACTAAATATGAGAAGATTGCATTTTTGATAACGTTTAAAACTGTAACGTACTGTGACCAAGTCGCTGCATCTAAATTTTGAGCCGTTATATTATTTAATAAAATCGAAGCAATACCTGCGATTAAACCTGCTCCAACGAAGGCCGGAATTAATGGAATAAAGATATTACCGACTTTACGTAAGAAATTTTTAAATGGTGTGTTATTTTTCTTTTTTAACTCAGCTTTCATATCTGCGCCCTTATCTTTTAAAGCCGCTGAAGTTCCTTGTTTTCCATTTGAACTGTCACCTAGAAGACCAAATTGTTCAGCAACTTTTGTTACTGTACCTGGCCCTAAAATGATTTGGTAAGTCTCATCGTCAACAGTTCCAAGAACTCCGTTAATTTTTTTAACTTGCTCTTCATTAATTAAACTGCGGTCAGCAACATTGACACGAAGTCTTGTCATACAGTTCGTATACGAAACTACATTACCACTACCGCCAATAGCATCAGCTATTTCAGACGCCATTTTTTGATATTTATCCATCTTCTACTCCCCCAAAAATTTATTTTAGAATCGCTTTTCGAATAAATCCTTCTGATTTTTTCAATTGCTCAATTGCTTGCTCGTAACTAAATCCTGTAAGAATCATTACGATTGCTACTTTTGGACTTTGGTTTGACTTCGTTAAAAACTCTTCTGCTACTTCATACGTACAAGAAGTTGCTTCCATTACAATACGTTTTGAACGCTCAACTAATTTCTCATTTGTCGATTGAACATCAACCATTAAGTTACCATATACTTTTCCAATACCAACCATGGATGCCGTTGATAACATATTGCAAATTAACTTTTGAGAAGTACCAGCTTTTAATCTAGTTGACCCAGTTAATACTTCAGGTCCATTAACTACTTCGATCGCTATTTCTGCCTCTTGTCCAATCTTTGAACCTTTGTTACAACTAACCGCTACAGTAGAGGCACCAATTTCTTTAGCGTATTTCAATCCACCAATAACATAAGGTGTACGTCCACTTGCTGCAATTCCGACTACAATATCATTATTGCTCAACTTAATCTCCTTTAAATCCTCAACTGCAAGTTCTTCACTATCCTCTGCGCCTTCAACAGCTTTTATAAAAGCTTTTTCTCCACCTGCAATTAACCCTACTACCTCTTCTGGGCTTGTTCCAAATGTAGGAGGACATTCAACTGCGTCTAACAACCCTATACGTCCACTTGTTCCTGCACCTATATAAATCAGGCGGCCCCCACTTTTGAAAGCAGTTACAATCTTTTCAACAGCTTTAGATATATTAGGAATTTCATTTCGAACAGCAGCTGCAACTTTTGCATCCTCTTCATTCATTACTGTTAAAAATTCCGTTATAGACATTTCATCTAAATTCATTGTTTTTTCATTTCTTGTTTCAGTTGTTAAATTCTCAAGCATGTATCTTTCACCTCAAGTAATTTCATAAAGTAAATTTTATTTCATACATATTATAACTATTTTTGAAATAAAATTTCAACACTGAAAGTTTATAAGGAAGAAATTTCATATTTATTTTCACAATCCGTTAACAGATCTGTCACATTCAGTGCTCATCATTTTTTATTTTTTATAAGTAATATGCACAAATCTATTATCTACATATTTATTTGATAGGCGTAAAAGTTTAGATTCAATTTACAATTTCAAAACATAATTATTAAACGAATGTGGTATTTTAAACCTATGTATTTAAAAAAATCATGTTATTTTGATCACAACTTATTTCAAAATACATTTCATTCTAAAGATGAAAAAAGCACCCTCCATATGATTAAGGATATTTATGTCACTTAACTAAGGGTATACAATGAAAAAGTTTTTACAGTTTTATAAAAATTTCTCGTATGTAGAAAAAAGCATACTTCTCTGTTTTCTCTTACCTCCATTAGGTTTTTTTTACTATTAATAATTGGGCTACACACACTCTATCGTCACTGGTTTATAAAAAAACGATTCATTTATTCGTTTAGTTCGTACTTTTTTCTATGTCTTCTTATCTCTTCAATTGGTTCTGCACTTTTATTTAGAAATGTATTATTTTTATTAGTCAGTATCATGATTCTTGGTTACTGGGGCATGTATTATAGGATTTTAGTAACAGAGAAAGGTCAATTATTTCAACATTTTCGTTTGATTATTATTTTTGGAGGCATTTATAGTTGTGTATTTGGGTGGATCTCTACTTGGGTTAACTTTCCTAAAATTGTAGGTTATTTACTGGGGACAGTGCTCTTTGGTGAAGTTGAACCTAAAAATTTTAACCGTCTAATTGGCTGTGCGTACAATCCGAATTTTACAGTTTTTATTTTATTAATCGCTGTTTCATTTCTCTTCGCTAGCCTCCTTTCTACTATGGAAAGGAAAACTTATATGCGTTTAGCGTGGCAATTTCCAATTTTGTTCCTCCTAAGCTATGGAGTCATTCTAACCGAATCAAGAGCTGGCTTTGCAATTATGATTTAGATCTATTTACTATTTATCTATAAACTTAATCGAATTTTTTTCTTTGTGTTTACAATTACTGGATTGTTCTTTTCAAAATGGTTGCTCTATATAATGCCAAGGGCCGACTCAATGATTCAGGAAGGTCAAAAAAGATTGGACATTTGGAAAAATGCCTATATTATATGGAAAAGTCACCCATACTTTGGCGTGGCTCCAATCGGCTTTGGTCAAGAATATGCCATACAATATAATCACTTTATCGCCCATGCACATAATTTATTGCTCGGTATATTTGCAGAGTACGGAACATTAGGCGGATTAGCTTTTATAACACTTGTTAGTATAAATTTTGTAAAGTGTATTCATTTATTCTTTTTGCGTAATCAAAAGTGCTTTTTTAACAGTTTTTTACTCGGCTTACCAATTATTTTGTTTACAGGGGTATTTGATGAGCCAGTTTTCTCTCCACAAATCGGTTTTCTTACGGTCATATTGCTTGGCTGTTGGGATCGATATACGAAGCGTATACAATTTAGTTTCCAAATTCCTGCAATACAGAGCAAATTTATTAGTATTTATGGAAGCACAGCTAGGCTAGTTGTTAGTTCGTATATGATTTATCATTAGTTAAAGTCCAAGTTTATTAGTAATAAGTATAATAATTTGTAAAAACCAAATTAAGTTAGCATGTCAAAAGACCCCTACATTTTCCGTTGGGGTCTAGTGTGTAGACAAAGTCCAAAAATTTGATTTTTAGGCAAAAATTATGAGATTTTTTTAACAGCGTGAATTTCGTTTGCTACATTTCGCTTCGTTAAAAATAAATTTAAAATAATCGCAGTTAACGAACCTGTTACGATACCATTTTGCATTAGCATTTTTAAAAAGTCAGGTAACTGGTCAAACATTTGAGGAAGTGTTGCTGATCCTAAACCTACAGCAATACTGCAAGCTGCAATTAGAAGGTTTTCCCCCTTACCTAAATCAACTTCTGAAAGTATTGAAATACCGGCTGCCGCAACAGATCCAAACATTACAATCATAGCTCCACCAAGAACTGCATTTGGAATAACAGTCGTTAACGCTGCTAATTTAGGTAACAATCCAAGGACAATCATTATTCCTCCCGCAGCGTAAATAACTTCGCGAGATTTAACTTTTGTAAGTGAGATTAAACCGACGTTTTGTGAAAATGCAGTGTATGGAAATGCATTAAAAATACCACCTAGCATAATTGCAAGACCTTCTGAACGTAAGCCGTTTACAATCTGATCTTGATTAACCTTTTGGTTAGTTGCTTTTCCGACTGCAAAATATACTCCAGTCGATTCAACCATACTAACTATACATACGATAATCATTGTGATAATAGCGGTCATGTTAATTTTCGGAGCTCCGAAATAAAATGGTTGAGCAATGCTAAACCATGATGCTTCAGATACACTTGAGAAATGAACCATTCCCATAGCATAACCTGCTATTGTTCCTACTACTAAACCAACAAGTACGGAAATCGTACGTAAAAATCCTTTCGCAAATCGGTTAATCACTAAAATGACTACAAGTGTAAGAAGTGCTAGCAATAAATTGTGTATTTGACCAAAGTCTGTACTCCCTTGCCCACCTGCCGCATTATTCATAGCTACTGGTATTAATGAAAGTCCGATAATCGTTACGACTGATCCTGTTACGATTGTAGGGAAAAATTTTAAAAGTTTTCCATAGAAAGGTGCAGCTAAAATAACGAAAAAACCAGATATAATAATTGCTCCATAAGCTGTCGGTAAATTTGATGAGGACGTTATTGCAATAATTGGTCCTACTGCTGTAAAGGTACAACCTAAAACAACTGGTAATCTACTACCAAAGTATTTTGTTCCCATGCTTTGTAGGATTGTTGCTATTCCACAAGTAAATAAATCCGCTGCAATCAGATAAGCGATCTGAGTTGGAGTCAGTTTCAAGGCTCCACCTATAATTAGAGGAACTACAACTGCCCCCGCATACATGGCCATTACGTGCTGGAAACCTAATGTAAATGCTTTTTGTTTACTTAACAATCTGATTCTCTCCCTCTATAGCCTATCTATTTTTATTCGCGTACAATGCTTACCCTTTTATAAAACAAAAAGGACAGGTTCCGCTTGAGTATGTTTCTCTCAAGTGAAACCTGTCCTTCTGGGTTTTTATCCCTAATGGTGTAGCACGGGTTGTGCCCACATCGCTCGGACCAGCCATATATACTATAATATGCGGAACCCTAGATGTGCCTTCACTCATAGTCGGTCGATTATAATGGTCGTCCGGTAGAAACTTATGGGCCATATCCCCATGATTATATGAGTCATATATATTTGTACCTAAATTATGTTACACAGGCTACTCAATATTTTCAAGTAGAAAGTACTAAAAAAGAAGTGCCCCACTTTAAAAAGCTAATGGAGCACCTTCTATTTATGTTCTTCGCATATATGCTTTAACAGTTAGCGGAGCAAATACTGCTACGATTACAGCAGCTCCAATAAGTGAGATTATTAAATCTGATCCTGCAGTTCCTAAGTTTGTTAGATTTCTTACCGCAGTTATCAAATGTGAGATTGGGTTTATTTTTACAAACCATTGAAGCCAGTTTGGCATCGTATCTACCGGTACAAAGGCATTTGAAAGGAATGTTAATGGAAATAGTGCAAGCATTGAAATCCCTTGTACACTTGAAGCAGTACGAGCAATGACTCCAAAAAAGGCAAAAATCCAACTAATAGCCCAAGAACATACGATAACAAGTAGTCCAGCTAACACTACATAACCTAAACCACCGTCAGGGCGATATCCCATAATATATCCCATAGAAAAAGTAAGTACCGTAGCAATCGTATATCGAATAGTATCTGCTAATAATGCTCCGGCCAATGGAGCAATACGAGCAATCGGTAGAGACTTGAATCGATCGAAGACCCCTTTATCCATATCCTCCCGCAATTGAACACCTGTAACGATCGAAGTAGTAATTACTGTCTGCACTAAAATACCTGGTATGATTACTGGCAAATAACTCTTTACATCCCCAGAGATTGCTCCACCAAAGATATAAGTGAACATTAACGTAAAAATAATCGGTTGTAGTGTAACATCAAATAGTTGCTCAGGTGTACGTTTAATTTTCAGTAGACCACGATAGGCCATTGTAAATGAGTTTCTGACTGATTGACTAAAACTAGTTTTATTTTTCAACTCACGATAAGCAGCTGCCTTTATTGAAGTACTCATGCCCTTACTCCCTCCATTTCTTTTGAATTATCAATCTCCTTTGAACCATCATCGTCTACGCTATTACCGGTAATAGTAAGGAATACTTCATCAAGTGTCGGTTTTTGTACGCTCATTTCAGCTAAATGAATACCCGCATCACGTAATGCGATTAGTAGATCAGTTACTCGATCAGCATCCGCCATAGGAGCAGTAATTTTACCTTCTTCTGGCGCAATATTAGATTTTACTTTTAGAACATGTTCAACTGTCTGACGAGCCTTTTGAACATCCCTAACATCTTGGATTTTTAATTGCAATGATGAACTACCTACTGAAGCTTTTAATTCATCTACAGTACCTTCAGCAACTACGTGACCTCGGTCTATTACTGCAATTCGATCAGCTAATTCATCTGCCTCCTGAAGATATTGTGTTGTTAATAACACTGTTGATCCACTATTTACTAAACGGCGAATCGTATCCCACATTTGATTTCTTGTACGAGGATCCAATCCTGTCGTCGGCTCATCTAAGAAAATAAGAGGTGGCTGAGCAATTAAACTTGCAGCCAAATCTAATCTACGGCGCATCCCACCTGAGAAATTTTTCAAAGGGCGTTTTGCAGCTTCCGTTAATCCAAATTCCTCTAATAAATCAGCTGATTTCTTTCGCGCTTCAACTCTACCTAGACCTAATAATCTCGAGAAAATAATAAGATTCTCTGTCGCACTTAGCGATTCGTCTACAGAGGCATACTGACCAGTGACTCCAATTAACTGACGTACAATATTAGCCTCTTTTAATACATCATGTCCGAATATACGCGCAGTACCTGCATCTTGTCTAAGTAATGTAGCTAGCATTCTAATTGTTGTTGTTTTCCCAGCACCGTTAGGTCCAAGTACACCGTAAATACTTCCTGCACGAACGTCTAAATCTACCCCATCGACAGCACGGTTATCGCCAAATGTTTTAACTAAACCACGTGCTTCTACAGCCAAATCTCCATTATTAGGGGTAATGATTTTTTTATTTAAAATTTCCAATTTATTTCCTCCTTTACAACTTATTACAAGTTGAATATATCGATAAATTATGAATTAAGTATGAACTTTAAATAAAAATTTTCTTTACGAATATTTACGAATTTCGAAGTGTGTATGTCTAAAGTCTACTTGGTTGAAAATTAAAATCTGTGAAGTGAATTTAAAGGCAGCGTAGTGGAAAATTGAGTCTGTGAGTCTAGTTTGGGATGAGTTGAATGGCAAATAAGTATGAGAGAATCGCAATAAAGGCGTTTATATGTGCAAGTATTAGAGAAACAGTTGCAAATAAGCCGCAAACCGCAAATAAAATTAGAAAATCGCAATTAAAAATAGCCAAACAGCAATTAAAATCTGTGAATCGCAAATAATATTAGCTAAATAGCAATTAAAACCCTAAAAATCGCAAATAACATCAAGAAGTACCCATACTCGTTAAGGTACTAAGACTTAAAAATAAGGACTCTCAAAAAGAAGAACTGCAGAATTACATTAATATTATTTAATAAGGTAAAAAAACGGGTTAAATCGGCTAATTTTCTATTAAAACCATTGTTAAAGTTACCAACAAATGAAAAACAGCGCAGGGATACCCTAGCCCTAACTTAAGCTTTACAATGTTTATGAAAAATAAAAAGGGACAACCAAGTGTCAGTTGGTCTGACATATGGTGTACCCCTTTTTTTAGTTAATCGTGAACAATAGTCGGATTTAGTAGTAGAAATTCTGAAGTAATGTCCTGCAAAAAAGGAGACGCCTCACCTAAACTATATAAATGTAATTGGTGCATTGCTCGTGTACATCCAGTGTAGAATAATCTTCGGAGACGCTCATCTCCATATACTTTTGCTGACGCATCATAAATAATAACTGCATCGAATTCAATACCTTTTGCCAAGTATGCAGGAATAATTACGATGCCTTGTTCATACTCCACCGAGCTTCTCTTCACATGCTTAATTCCTTCGATATCTTTTAATGCTTCATACGCTGCCAAACTTTCCTCAGCAGATTTACAGATAATAGCAATCGTATTCAATTCACTTTTCCTTAAATCCTCGACTTTTGAAGCAATATGGCTGTGCAATTCTTCTCGATTGGATAATTGTGTTAATGCAGGCTTATCCCCATCTCGTTCAAAAGCAGTAATTAAATTCCCTCCTGGGATGAGTCTTCGTGTAAATTCAACAATTGGTTT
Source organism: Bacillus sp. AFS041924 (assembly GCF_002577195.1). GTDB lineage: Bacteria > Bacillota > Bacilli > Bacillales > Bacillaceae_G > Gottfriedia. The sequence continues at coordinate 66,501 of NZ_NULG01000015.1, read as the reverse complement.
TGTCGATCTGTAACTTTGAGTTAGATTAATCACCATTGTTTCATCTGATCCATATAATCCTTTAAGCACATTGAAATCTATCATTTCACTAGCATGTGCAAAAATTGCTTGATTAAAGTCACCTAGTACAGTCATCCTAGCAGCTGGAAACAGGTTCTTCAAAAACTCAAATTGGAAAGGAGAATAATCTTGCGCTTCATCTACAAGAACAAATTTAATTGAAACATTCGATTGAAAGCCTTGAATCAGTTCTTTTAGAAGCAAATATGGCGTTGCATCTTCATAAAACAGTTTACCTTCCTCTAACATATTAACTGTTAACTGACATATTTCTTCCCACTCCTTAGGGGTGTCCCCTACAATCCACTGTTCAATTTGAGTCGGACTAGAAAATAACTGTTTATAGACTCCCTTTATATCAATGAAACGTAATTCACGAACCCATTCACGTAGAGGTTTAAGTTTTTTACGCACAATCATTTTACTTAATATTTTAGTTTCTTGTTCGTAATCATCAAAGGAGTCTTCTTTCGATCCTCTTTTTTTCTGTAAAAACTTATATGCTTTTTGATAATCATCTTTGCTTAGTAGTTCAATTTCATCTTGTACCCATGTTTTTTTCAATTCCAGCTTTTCCATTGCATCGATTTGTTTGTTTAGCCATTCCGTCAGGTTCTCTAATCTATTGTTAAATTTTAGTGAAGTGTCGGTGTTATAAAATCTTTCATAAATTTGTTTAGCAGTAACAACTGATTTACCTCTAAACTTAAATCCCCTAAAAACCAATCCGGATAATTCCAGTGATTTTCTGTATTCTTTCATCGTCTCGAAGAAGCTAGTTGATGCTTTAAATCGAATGCTCGAGGTTCTAGTTTTGTAGGAAGTATCCTTCATTGCTGTTAGTACATATTCTAATTGCTCATAATTATCCTCGACCTGGAATGCATCGCTAAGCCTATGAACTAAGTATTCTTGAAAGGTAACTTGTTGCATATTTTCTTCACCTAGTTCAGGTAAAACTCTTGAAACGTAATTGTTAAACATTGCGTTAGGCGAAAATAAAATGATTTGATCTGCCTTTATCCAATTTCTATATTTATAGAGTAAGTATGCAATTCTTTGTAAAGCAGCAGACGTCTTTCCGCTACCAGCTGCCCCTTGAACTATAAGTAACCTTCCTTTGTCATAACGAATAATCTGATTTTGCTCTTTTTGAATACTAGCCACAATGCTTCTCATATGCTTGTTTGTTCCTTTACCAAGCACATGCTGCAAAATCTCATCACCTATTGTGAGACTAGTATCAAACATCGATTCAATCACACCGTTGCGGATAATATATTGCCATTTTTGGTCTAATACCCCACTCACTTTTCCCCCAGGTGTATCATATTCTGCAGGACCTGGTGGATAATCATAGTAAACACTCGAAACCGGGGCCCTCCAATCATAGACATAAATATTTTCTCCACTATCATCCATTAGCGTTGAAACACCTACATAAATCCGTTCTGATTCAGTCATACCTTCTTCTGTAAAGTCAATTCGTCCAAAATAAGGGACCTCTTTCATTCGACGAAGCGCAGCCAATCGGTTGGAGGCTTGCTTATGATTGATTTGGCCGACTGCTAAAAGTTGCGACTGTTGTCTTAAACTAATAATCGTTTCTAAATAGTCATCGAAGCTATCAGTATTAACTTTAACCTCATCCCAAAAGTTTTTACGAACATTGATTACTTCGTTTTTGCGTTGGGTTGTTTCGTCTGTTAATTTATCGATTTTATCATTAACTAGATCTAGTACAACATTGACTCTTTCTTGTTCTTTTTGAAGTTCGGTGTTCATATCATACACTCCTTTTAAAGATAAAAATGGGGGTTGACTCAAGAGGATTTGTATAGTAAAATTAAAATAGGGAAAATATGACCTCTAATTAAAATTAATTATATATACTGTACTAATCTATCATGTTTTTTTATTTTAAGCAATAGTCCTCGTATAAAATCATTTTGATTTCTTCTCAATTAATAACTTCTTACCTTAAAAATAAAATGACCTACCAAAAATGATGTTTGAATCACTTAGTAAGGTCATCATTATTATTTATGATTTTCTTTTGTATATACTTCTATCAGTTACTTCTTTAAAACTTCATCTTTAATCCAAATGTTCAATTATTATTTATGCTCATTCCTATATACAAATTCTCCATTAACAATTGTAGCGTGAACATTAAATTCGCGATCAATTAAGACGATATTCGCTTTTTTTCCACACTCTATGCTTCCAACTTCATTGTCAATATTAAGCAATCTTGCTTGGTTGAGACTGACCATCGGTACTATTTTTTCTAAAGGTATGTCTAAAACTTCTTTTATATTTTTTAAACACTCCATCAAATTAGTCGTACTACCTGCTAACGAACCAGTTTCTACCGTTCGGGCAATTTTATTTTCCACTTTAACTTCTAATGCACCTAGAGTATAGGATCCATCTGGTAAATCAGCAGCAGCCATTGAATCGCTTATTAATATCATTCGATCATTCCCCTTGGTTCTATAAAGTAGTTTGATCGCTCCAGGATGGACATGCTGTAAGTCGGCTATACATTCGCAGTAACACTGATCGTTCGTTAGAACAGCACCAAGACATCCTGGATCACGATGATTGAATCCTCTCATACCATTGAAAGTGTGAACAGAAATCCTTGCCCCGTGTTCAATTGCATTATTCGTTGTATCATAGTCTGCATTCGTATGTCCCATTGATACGTGAATTCCCTTTCCTGTTAAAAGCTTAATAGCTTCCTCTGCAAGCTCTTTTTCAGGAGCTATTGTGATTACTTTAATCGTATGATTGGACACTTTTATAAGCTCAATTAATTCATCCATATTTAGTTCACGAATATATTTAATCGGGTGTGCCCCGCGATGCTCTGTTGTAATGTATGGACCTTCGACATATGAGCCAATAATTTCTGCTCCTCTCGTCTTTCCAATCGATTCGCTTACAATCGTTACAGCTTTTTTTATTTTTTCGAAATCATGAGTCAATGTTGTTGGTAAAAATCCAGTAACGCCATGGCGTGCAAGCGACATGGACATCTCTTGCAATGAATGGATTTTCCCATCCATCGTGTCATTCCCCGCAAGTCCATGAACATGCAGATCAATCATACCTGGAATGGCTACTAAGCTTGAAAAGTCCAAAATTTCACAGGAGGGTCTGTTCGTTGTTATCTCATTTATTTTTCCGTATTCAATCAGTATATAACCAGCTTCAATTACTTTATCCGGTGTGTAAACTTTTTCTATCTTAATTGCCTTCATCATGCTTCCCCCTCATTTGTTTGCAGGAATATTTCTTTAGAAAAACAATAGGCAACACCTACTAGGATGCCGCCCCGTCAGCTTTACAACTTATACCTGTAAGTCATTTAATTGTTTTAAAGATAGATAACATGCCCCATACAACCCAGCATCATTCCCTAGAATTGATGGGAGTACGATTGGTTCTTGATGATAAATTGACATGATTTCCTTATTAATCTCACAGTTTATATCCTGAATAAACCCATCTTCCTGCTCAGCAATTCCTCCACCAATTATTATTGCCTCTGGATTTAGTAGATGCACTATATTGGATAGACCAACGCTAATATATTGGATAAATTTTTTATATACAGCTGTTGCGATTGAATCTCCTTCTTTTACTAGAGCTAAAATCTCTTCCCCAGAGATTTTTTCTACAACTTCGCCATTTCTTTTCTTTTCATGAATAAAATCGTTCACTAAAGCTGAAGTTGCAGCGTATCTTTCAAAGCAACCTCTACGACCGCATCCGCAAGAACGTCCATTATTAACAATCACGGTATGCCCTAGTTCTCCAGCTAAATGACGAGACCCGTTCACGATGTTACCATCTATAATAATGGTGCTTCCAATTCCGGTTCCTAATGTTAAAAAAACTACATTTTTCTTCCCTTGAATCGCACCCTTCCACATTTCACCTATACAAGCACTTTTCACATCATTTTCAACGCTAACCGGTATGTTAAATAAATTGAAGAGTATATCGCCCAGCATCATTCCTGAGTAACCAGGTATATTATTAGAAAATAAAATTTCGCCTGTTTCATGATTTACAAGACCACAAGAGGAGATTCCGATTCCCGCTATTAAAAAATCTCTTTGAAGCCCTTTTATTTTCTCAACTAGAACTTCAGGAAGTAGCTTTTGTATATCACTCTTTGGAGTAGGTACTTTATCTTTGAAGACCAGCTGTCCACTCCGATTTATTAGTCCGTATTTGATAAATGTACCGCCAATGTCAAAACAAACTATATTTTCCACCTGTTAACCCCCTGCTAATTGCCTCACCTTAATGAGATTAAAGTAATATTGAACCTGAGATAACTCGATTGATCCAGTCTGTTCTGTGGCAGCGTTTGACATACCGCAGGCACATGACCACTTGAATACCTCTTCAATTGAATAACCTTTCGAATGAGCAAAAGTAAATCCCGCAAGCATGCTATCCCCTGATCCAACCTGGTTCACTGCTGTCAAAGTCGGAATAATTGCCTGGAGTATTTTATTTTTACTTATTAATAAGGCACCTTCTTTTCCTAAAGAAAGTAAAACGTATTCAATGCCCTTCTGACATATATCTTGGGCGTACTTAATCATATCCTCTAATGATATTTCGTCTAATCCAATTAACTTACAAAACTCCTCTTTATTTGGCTTGATTAGAAAGGGCTTTCCTTTTATACTGTGTGCTAAAGACTGCCCACTTGAATCTAAAAGGAAATACTTTCCCCTTAGATTTGTTTTTTCGATTAGATGCCTATATAAATCGGATTCAACCCCATTTGGTAAACTTCCAGAAGCGACAATATAGTTGTTTGAATCTAGAATAGTATCGAAATTTTTCAAAAATTCTTCTCTTTCATTCTCCAATATCTCGGGCCCTTGTTCAAGAATTTCTGTATGACCTTCTTTTGATTTGACTGCTAGACAAAATCTAGTCTCACCTTTTATTTTTACAAAGTGATTAGTTAAATTACTATTAAGAAGCTGTTCAGCTATCCACTCACCACTTTTCCCTCCCAAGAAACCAGTGCAAGTAACAATAGCTCCTAGTTGCGATAATACGCGAGAAACATTTAGTCCTTTTCCACCGGCAGTTTTATCTACGGAGGAAACGCGATTAACTTCATCTAAATAAAGAGTAGGTAGACTATACCGTATATCAATAGCCGGGTTTAATGTAATTGTAGCAATCATTTCTTAACCCCGATTCATGCTACCGCACATTTTAATTTTATCAGCTACTACTAATTTCATTTCTCTTACTGCATCTTTAAAATAATATCTAGGGTCATTAGCATCTGGGTTTTCTTTTAAGTACCTACGTAATCCTTTAACAAAAGCCATTTTTAATTCGGTAGCAATATTTACTTTGCATATTCCACTTTTAATTGTTTTTTGAACTAATTCATCTGATAAACCTGAAGCTCCGTGAAGAACGAGTGGGATATCGACCTCTCTTTGGATCGCTGCTAATCGTTCAATATCTAATTTAGGCTCTCCTTTATATAGACCGTGGGCCGTTCCAATGGCAACAGCTAATGAATCAATTCCTGTTCTAGAAACAAACTCTTTAGCTTGTGCTGGATTTGTATAAATTTGATCCTTTTCATCTACTTCTAGGTCATCTTCAATTCCACTTAGTCGACCAAGTTCTGCCTCCACGCTCACTCCAAATGAGGAAGCATACTCGACAACTTCACGAACGATTCGAATATTTTCCTCAAAATCATAATGAGAAGCATCAATCATAACTGAAGGAATTCCGTTTTTAATTAAAGCTCGAATATCTACTAAATTTTCATGATGATCTAAGTGAAAACAGATTGGAATATCATAACTTTTTTTTGAAGCCTCCATCATACCAATTAAAAATTCTTTCCCCATATAACTCACCGTGCTTGGTGTAGCTGCAATCATTACTGGAGAACGTAATTCTTGGGCCGTTTCTAAAACTGTCTTCATCGTTTCTAGGTTATGGATATTAAATGCGGGAACTGCATAACCTTTAGATTGTGCATCTAAGAGAATTGAACTTCTTGAAGTTATCATGATAAATCTCCTCCGTTTTTCAACTCATTCGTAAAAGAATGGATTGTAACTCCTTTGACAACCCTGTTAACTACTCCTAAAGGAGATGGGTTATCTGGAGAAAAGCCAAGATTAATAGATTTATACATTGCAAAAGTTTGTGCATATAAGATAAAAGGAAAGGTTAGAAAAATATCATCGCTAATTTTTGGAAGATCTACATGATAGAAATAATCACTATACTCCTCAGCCACTTGATCCTTTAAAGATGAAATCGCCACTACTTTCCCACGATTTGTTTCTTTATAAATCTCTTCTAAAATGTCAATGTCGTACTGCCTTGTGTAAGGGTTACAGGATAAAAATACAAATACGATGGTATCTTTATCTAAAATGGACTTAGGACCATGTCTAAAGCCTAGCGAGGTATCAAAAGTAGAAGGAATTGTTCCTCCTGTTAACTCTAATAACTTTAGTGAGGCCTCTCTTGCTAACCCTTCAAAAACTCCTGAGCCTAAGTAAACAACTTTTTGAAAAGGCGAACTTGCCAGTTGTTTAATACTTTGCTCACTTCCATTTATAATCGAATGACCAGCGTGAATAAGTTCATCCAGTTTTTTCTCCCATTTATGAATTTGTTCTATATTGAAAAACAATAGTGCCGAGAGCAGCATAGTCGTAAAGCTACTCGTCATTGCAAATCCTTGATCATTTGCTTCTTCAGGCATATAGATGACTAAATGATTTGTATCATTTTTTTTCTTTAGAGCCAATAGTCCATCTTGGTTACATGTAAAAATGACCCCATAAAAATCATCAATGATTTGTTCGCCTAAATGAACAGCGGCTAAACTTTCTGGACTGTTTCCTGAACGAGCAAATGAAATCATAATTGTTGGAAGGTTCTTGTTTAAATAAGAGTACGGATTTGAAACAATATTTGTCGTAGCAATACTTTCTACTACTATTTTTTTGTTACTAATGATTTGTTTTAAATGAGGAAGGACCGTATCACCAACAAATGCAGATGTACCTGCACCAGTTAAAATGATTCGTAACTGCTCGTGTTTATTTTCAATGCTCTTTAAAAATGTAAGAATTCGATCTCTATTAAATAAAAGGATATCTTTCGTTTCATTCCATAGTCTAGGTTGCTGAGCTATTTCTTTTGCAGTGTGGCTAGCGCCAACATTCATTCTTTCATATTCATTTGATTTTAATAGTTCCATACCATTTCCTCCTAATTAACTGTTAATGTCATCATTACCAGTTAGAATTGAAATAGATACCTGATGTATCTATTTCATTTTGTAGATAAAACCCTAAAAACCTGATTTTTAGACTGATTGAGATGTTTGGCTAGCAGTCTAAAAAATCTATTTCAACTCTACTGTATAAGTAAATTTATCTCCTCTTGCAATTGAAATTGTATACTCAATTACTTTACTTTGATCATAAGTAACACGTTTAAGCATTAGACATGGTGCGCCTTCGTTTATGTTCAACATTTCTGCTTCCAATTTATTTGCACTAACGGCCATAAAACTTTCTAAAGCGCTAGAAATATTCACATTGTACTGGGTTTTGAAGATTTCATACATCGGCGTGTGTTGTAATTCTTCGCTGGAAAGATTTTCAAAATCCTTTACTGGTACATAAGATGTTTCATATAACATTGGTTCCTCATCTGCGAGCCTTAACCGAACAATCTCAAATACCTCTTCTTCCACAGGGATTTCCATAACCTTTGCTACTTTACTATTACAGTAGATTTTTTCAAAAGAAACGACCGTTGTAGTTGGGATTTTACCTGCTTTTTTCATTTCTTCTGTAAAACTATAAAATTTTACAAGACTTTGGTTATACGTTCTTGCTGAAACATATGTCCCTTTACCATGAACTTTATAAATATAACCTTGTTTTTCAAGTTCCTGCATCGTCTGTCTTACCGTTGTTCGACTAACTTGATACGTATCGCATAGTTCTCGTTCAGATGGGAGCTGATCGTTTTCAGCAAGCTCACCTGATTCAATTTTTTCTAATAAAATATCCATTAATTGATAATAAAGAGGAAGTCGGGAATCCTTTTCTACCATGATTAGCTCCTTTAGGTGGTATCTTTGTCATAACCAGTTTAATATAAATATATTATACATAATATTGAAAAGGTTACCACATTATGTCGCAACAGAATTTTTTTACGAAACTCCCTCTTTTGTCATTTTTAAATTCTTTATATAATCGCTGATTGAAACCATTGCTCCTGAAACTCTTGATTCCTCCGCGGCATAAGCGATCATATGACTTTTAGCAGATACAATAGCTGATGTTAAGCTTCCTTTATCCTTCTTATTTACACATTGTATAAAATCAGCCATTATGCTTGTATCAGCTCCCATATGGCCACCATCTACTGTTGAAGGTTTAATTAATTCCTTTTTACCTGAAAAATAATTAATTTCAATTTCATTTTTAGTATCGTTTCCTATTATTTCGCCTTTTGTTCCCATAATTTTAAAGTTACGGAAGGTTTCGTTTGTAAAGGCTGTCATTGTGAATGCAACTGTTACATCGTTTTCAAATAATAAATTAACTACTTGATGGTCAACTACATCATTGTCACAATGATATACACAGCGACCATATGGACCTTCCTGAATAGCCTTTAGTCTACTTTCAAGACTACAACTTGCTGAAATAACATTTGCTGGCCATACATCACGCTCATGTAAGTACCATTTAGCTGCTGAATAAGGACATTCCTTTTCAACCTTGCAACCATCTAAACAACGATGTGTTGAACCTTCTGGTGCATTTTCCTTTTTAAAGTAAGATAAACTTCCGTATGAAGATACGCTCTTACACTCCGTACCAATGAGCCATGCAAGCATATCCATGTCATGACAGCTTTTTTGCAAAAGCATTGAGCTTGACTCAGCTGAATTTCGCCAATTACCACGTACAAAGCTATGAGCTTGGTGAAAATACCCTACATTTTCATTCCATTGAATTGATACGATGTCGCCGATTCGGTCAACTACTTCTTTTAATGCTTGATAAAATGGTGCATACCTCATAACGTGACAAACTGTTAATAATGTATTATGTCTTTTTGCCGCTTCAGCTATTTCTAATGTCTCAATAGGATTTGGTGACATCGGTTTTTCTAACAAAATGCTATATCCTTTTTCAATTGCCTTCATAACGGGCTTATAATGGTCACGGTCTGGACTACAAATTAAGAGTGCATCACATAGTTTCTCTTTTTCTAGCAACTCAGTCCAATCTTCAAATCTCATGTTTTCAGGTATATTATGAGCTTCAGCAAATTTTTCTCTTTTTTCTTTATTTGGTTCAGCTACGGCAATAAATTGTACTTCATGTGGATACTGTAGCCCGTAAGATCCGTATGCATAAAATCCTCTACTTCCTGCCCCTATTAATGCTGCTTTCATAATCAGTTTCCTCCAACCCTTGTAAAGTTTTTATTTACTTCCTGTAATTGCAATTCCCTCAATAAATTGTTTTTGCAAAATGATAAATAAAATAAGCATTGGTAAAATTGCTAAAAATGACCCTGCCATTAAAACTGGATAATTCGTTAGGTATTGACCTTGTAATGATGATAAGCCAACCGATAATGTCATTGAATCTGGCGAGCTATTAACAATCATTGGCCACATTAATTCATTCCAACTCCATAGAGTTGTAAATATACCTAAAGCAACTAAACCCGGCTTTGCTAATGGAAGCATGACTTTCCAATAAATTTGAAAATGATTACAACCATCTAATCTAGCTGCTTCCTCTAGTTCCTTTGGTAGCCCCATAAAAAATTGTCTTAATAAGAATGTACCAAATGCGCTAAATAACCCAGGAACTACTACTGCCTGTAATGTGTTTAACCAGCCCAATTTCACCATAATCATATACTGGGGTAATAAGAAGACTTGCCCAGGTACCATTAAAACCGATAAGGCTATTAAAAAAAGAATATTTCTTCCTGGAAATTCAATTCTAGCAAAAGCATAGGCAGCTAAAGAACATAATAATAATTGTCCAACGGTACGAATTACCGTAATGATTAGCGTATTAAACATAAATTTTAAAAATGGTAATAGGTCAAAAACATCTTTATAATTCACCCATTGAAGATTCTTTGGAACAATAACAGGTGGAACATGAATCGACTCGGCATAAGTTTTTAATGAAGTTAGTAACATCCATATAAAAGGGAAGATCATCGCCAAGGAGCCGACAATTAGAATGAAATGAATAAGAAATGTTTTACTTGTAATCTGACTTGCTTTCTCCAATGGTTTCTCCTCCTTCAATCATAATGAACCCATTTCTTTTGTAAAACCATTTGAAGTGCTGTAATGATTAAAATAATAACTAACAACAAAACTGCAATTGCGGCAGCATAACCTTTATCATTTAATACGAATGCATGCTGGTAAAATAAATACACGATCGATTGAGTATTTTCTAAGGCTGTACTGCTCTTCCCTATCATCATGAAAATTAAATCAAATACTTGGAATGCCCCAATAAAGGACATGATTGTTACGAAGAATATAACTGGGGAAAGTAACGGCAGTGTTATTTTAAAGAAGACCTTGACTGGCCCAGCACCATCTATCTCCGCTGCTTCGTAATACGTTCTTGGAATCCCTTGAAGTCCAGAAAGAAAAATAACCATGTTATAACCAAGTCCACTCCAAATTGCTACAACAATTATTGAATACAATGCTATTTTCGGATCACTTACCCATTGTGGACCTTTAATTCCAAAAATAGATAAAAGATAATTTAGAAGCCCATAGTCAGAATTATATAGCCATCTCCAAACCATGGCGATTGCTGCTGGCATGGTAATAACAGGTAAAAAATATAATGTTCGATAAACAGATTTGCCCTTAATTTTTTGGTTTAAGAGAACTGCTATAAGAATTGATAAAAAAATACCGATCGGAACTGTAAAAATAATATAAATTCCCGTATTTTTAAATGACTGTAAAAGATTAGAATCCCCAAGCATTCGTTTATAATTATCTAAACCCGTCCACTCATATTGTCCAAATGCTCCCCATTCAGTGAAACTGAAGTAAATCGTTTGAATGATTGGCCACAAGTAGAATATTGTTAAACCAATCATTGTTGGAGCAATCATAAGATAAGCCCAAAAGTAATCCGATCGTTTTCTTGTCTTCGTTAAGCTTGGTACTTTTAATTTACTTTTTGATTTCACTTCAACTTGTAGAGGCATTTCCTTCACTGTATTCACTCCTTTTAAGGAAAATAAAGAGAAGAAGTAATTACTTTAGCCATTTCCTGAGTACTTCTTCTCTTCATTTTTTCTAGTTCTTAGATAGTGCCTCGTCTGCTTTTTTTGATAATTCCTTAACAGCATCTTCAACACTTTCTTCATTACTCCAAGCTTTTTTCAAGATATCTGTTTCATACTGCCAGATTTCTCCTGTATTTTTCACACTAGGTAATGGAACTGAATAGTTAACTCCATCAATAAATGCTTGCAGATTCAAATTTGGAACGGATTTTAACCAAGCATCTTGTGTTCCATTATAAGCAGGGATTACTGTACCTGTTTTTGCATATACCTCCGCTGCTTCTTTAGAACCTAGGAACTGAACAAATTTCCAAGCAGCTTCTTTATGCTTCGTATTTGCCGCAATAACGTTTGCTAATCCATGTATAGAAACTGCACGCTGTTTTCCTTTAGGTACGACAGCTACATTTAAATCTGGATTTTTCTTATATTCAGGTACCATCCAAGGTCCATCAAACATCATTGCAATTTTTCCAGAAGCGAATAACTCTGATGGTGCTGTTTCCGTCATTTGAGCTTGTGTTGGAGACAGCCCTTCTTTTATAAAACTAATGTTATATTTAAGTGCCTCAATTGCCTCAGGCTGATCAAATCCGACCGACTTGCCATCATCGGAAATAATATGTCCACCATTTTGCCAAATGAAGTCATAGTATCCACCTTGATTACCCATTAAAGCCGCAAAGCCATAAACTCCGTTTTCTTTATTTGTAAGCTTCTTTGCTACCTCTTTTAACTTATTCCAATCCCAAGTATCATCTGGATATGGTATACCTGCTTCATCAAAAATCTTTTTGTTATACCAAAGTCCAGTTGTATCAAAGTCTTTTGGGACCCCATAAAGCTTTCCATCAACTGTATAAAGATCGATTAATGACTTAGGATAATTGTCTAGACTATAGTTATCTTTTGATGCTAAATCACTAAGTGGGACAATTACTTTACCTTCTGCATATTGGACTACATGCGGACCATTCATCCATAAAACATCTGGTAGGGCACCACCAGTTGCAGCTGTTTCAAGCTTTTGAAAGTATTGAGCATATGGAGTAAGTTCCGTTTTTACTTTAATATTAGGGTTCTTTTCATTAAATAATTTTATAATTTCATCAATCGCGGGCACTTGTTTCTTGTCCCAAAAACCATAGGTAATTTCAACTTTTCCATCTTTTGCATCCCCTGATGTGTTATTACTACCACATCCAGCTAACCCTAGTAAGCCTAAAGCCAAGGTTAATAGCATAATAAGCCATTTTTTCATCCCATTCCCCTTCTTTCTCTTAAAAGTTTAATAGTCTTTCAATCTAGTAGGTTCCTTCAAAAGACATCTTTTGGAGTTTTACACCTTGTTGTTATGATGTTATTACCAGTTAATTTGTAAAGGCTTACATAAAAATTTAGTTGTCCTATACAAAAAGTTTTATCACCTCTTTTCCCTTTAATGAAACCAATTAGTAATGATGTCATTACCAGTTGTAGATAGTATATCACCTCTTTTTTAAATGCTGAACACTTTTTTTTAAAATTTTCAAAAAATTAAATCGACATGTTTCATCATACTACGCGTTATCTTGCCCTAATTATCAGTGGTCACTTATTATTAATCTTAATTAAAAAGAACCTTCAATCAAGTAGCGATTAAAGGTTCCTTATTATTTAAATTAATTATAAGCTAGTTCTTTTTCAGTTAACCCAAGCGTATTTGAAGTTGAAGATTGAAGCTCTTCAAGTAGGGCTGGGTGTTCTTCTAGAGATAATCCAAATGAAGGAATCATTTCTCTAATTTTTGGCGCCCACTCCATCATGTGCTCAGGGAAGCATTTTTCTAATACTTCAAGCATGACGTGAACAGCAGTTGAAGCACCTGGAGATGCTCCAAGTAATGCCGCAATTGAACCGTCAGCTGCACTAACTACCTCAGTACCAAATTGAAGAGTTCCTTTTCCAGCTGCCGTATCTTTAATAACTTGTACACGTTGACCAGCAACTACGATATCCCAATCCTCACTCTTAGCATTTGGAATAAACTCACGTAATTCTTCCATACGTTTTTCATTCGATAATAAGACTTGTTGGATTAAATATTTAGTTAATGCCATTTCTTTTACGCCTGCTGCTAACATAGTCATGACGTTATTTGGTTTTACAGAACTAATCAGATCCATATTTGAACCTGTTTTTAAGAACTTAGGTGAAAATCCTGCAAAAGGTCCAAATAATAGTGATTTTTGGTTATCAATATATCTTGTATCAAGATGCGGAACAGACATTGGTGGTGCACCAACTTTAGCTTTTCCATATACTTTCGCATGGTGCTGTTTCGCAACTTCTGGGTTGTTACATACTAAAAATAGTCCACTTACAGGGAACCCGCCAATATGTTTTGACTCAGGGATACCAGTTTTTTGCAGTAAAGGTAGACTAGCCCCTCCACTTCCGATAAATACGAATTTTGCAATGTGAGAATCAATATTACCAGTGCTCATATTATACACTTTTACTTCCCATGAGCCGTCACTAGTGCGCTTAATATCCTCAACACTGTGTCTATAGTTTATCTCTACATTATTACTTTCTAAGTGCTCAAACATCATACGTGTTAAAGCTCCAAAGTTTACGTCAGTACCTGAATCGATTTTTGTTGCCGCTATTGGTTCATTAGATGTGCGTCCTTCCATGATTAGCGGAATCCATTCCTTCAGTTTTTCAGCGTTCTCTGAATACTCCATCCCTTTGAATAAAGGATTATTAGAAAGCGCTTCAAATCGTTTTTTCAAAAATTCCACATTTTCTTTACCTTGCACTAAACTCATATGAGGAATTGGCATGATAAATTCTTGTGGATTACGAATGCGATTGTTATTTACAAGATATGACCAAAACTGTCTTGAAAGTTGAAATTGTTCATTAATTTTAATTGCCTTACTAATATCTATCGATCCATCAGATTTTTCGGATGTATAGTTAAGCTCACATAATGCAGCATGTCCCGTACCTGCATTATTCCACTCATTCGAGCTTTCTTCTCCCGCTTTTTCTAATTTCTCAAATACTTTAATTTCCATTTCCGGTGCTAATTCTTTTAGTAATGATCCCAAAGTCGCGCTCATGACTCCGGCACCAATTAAGATAATGTCTGTTCTAGTTTGTCTGTTGCTCATAATAACCTTCCTTTTCCCCTTTTTTCGCAAAAAAGTAGGTTTTCCTGCTTAGGTGTCACAAAAAGCAAGGCACCACCTAGGAACACACCTTTTCTGTCTCAATTATATCTTATTAATAGTATAACACATTTAATCTACTTTTTAATAATAGTATATCACTTTTTAATTATATCCATTTAATAGTATATTTCTATTATTAATTGCCCTAAAAAATTTTTTTCTTTATCTGATAATTATAAACTATTTAAAGAATGTAAAAAAGTTAAAAATCTATCATTAAGGTCCTTATTTTAGAAAAATAAATTTTAAATCTCTATTATTAATGAACTATACGCATAAATAGTAAGCGCTTAATTTAAATATAACTCGTGTTCGATAAAAAATAAAATTGCTTATTATTTTAAAATCATTTAATTCATCAAAAATTGAGTTAATAATCTTTCAAAATCCACTCCGGTGACAAATGAGTTATGAAAAAAAGACTGTCGAAAAGATCCCGACAGCCTGTTGCGACTCAAAATGAGCCCTTTAATTCCTCATTGATAAAAATATATTTTCTAATTATTTTATTTTTTCTTAAACGTTACACTAATTGTATGATCTTTTGTTACGTTTTTGATCGTGTACGTATTATTTGTTACTTTCACTTTCACACCATCCACTTTTAATGAGGAAATTGTATAACCTTTTTTCGGTGTAATCTTGAACGTCTTACTAGACCCATCTATTACTGAAACTTTTCCGATTGGGCTAATTGTACCATGATCACCTGAAGTTACTTTGATTGTGTGAACTTTTTTCTTAAACGTTACACTGATTGTGTGATCTTTCGTTACATTCTTAAATGTGTAGGTATTGTTTGTTAACTTAGCATTTACTCCATCCACTTTAAATGAAGCAACTTCATAACCAGTTTTTGGAGTGATTTTGAATGCTTTACTTGTTCCTTCGCCTACAGAAACTCTACCATTCGGGCTTATCGTACCATTGCTTCCAGCCGATGCCGTGATTGTGTGTACGATTTGCTTGAACGTTACATTAATCGTATGATCCTTCCTTACATTCGTAAATGTATAAGAGTTATTTGTAAGTTTCGCACTTACACCATCAATTGTAAATGTAGCGATTTCATACCCTTTTTTCGGTGTAATCGTAAATACTTGATTCGTTCCATGATTCACAGAAATCTTGCCGCTCGGACTAATTGTACCATTGCTCCCTGCAGTCGCTGTGATTGTGTGTACGATTTGCTTGAATGTGACATTGATCGTATGATCCTTTGTTACGTTTGTAAACAGGTAAGAATTGTCCGTTAACTTCGCATCCTCACCGTCCACTTTAAATGATGCAACCTCATAGCCCTCATTAGGCGTCACATAAAATGTTTGGTCTGATCCGTAATTCGCAGTAATTCTGCCATTCGGACTAATTGTTCCATGGCTTCCAGCAGTTGCCGTGATGATATGAACAATTTGCTTGAACGTTACATTAATTGAATGATTTTTCGTAACATCTGTAAATGTGTATTCGTTGTTTGTTAGCTTTACCTCTTGTCCATCAACCTTAACGCTTCCAATCTCAAAACCGGTATTCGGCGTGATTTTAAACGTTTGATTTGATCCATGTTTTACTGCAACGAAGCCATTCGGATCAATTGTTCCGTTACTGTCTGTTGTTGCTGAAATCAAATGTGATAAATCATCACTAATAATAATCGTAAATGAAGTGTCAACATAACCACTCGCTGAAATTGTAAACTTATAATCACCTAAGTCTTTAAATAAAGATCGATCAGCAAATGTCAGTTCTTTAGCTGTAAGAGTGTACTTGCTAGAATCAACCACTTTTCCATTTAATGAAACAACGGGCGATGCTAAAAGCCAATCTGAATCTTGATCATGATTAACTGTAATCGGTGTATCCTCTTGAATATAAGCAATTTTTGAAGCAAACACTGGTGGATTGCTCTTAACTACTTGAGTTATTGTTGTATCTGGATAGCAGTATGCCGTAAACTTAATCTCTTTATTACCTATCGTTGAGAACGCAGTACCTGGTAGTGTAATTGTAATATTGCTCTCATCTGAAGAGATTGTCGTATCCGATTTAATTGACACTCCATCAACCGTAATATCTCCTGAAACAGCCTTTGTAGCATTTGCCCATCTCATATTTTCATTATTTTTAGGAACAGTCATTATGACTGACTTGCCAACTCCACTTGGTATCAATGTAGGCGTTGGCGCTGTTCTTTTAACGAATGGTTGAGCAATTGTAATCGGTGAAAAGTAAGGCGATATGAACTTAACATTCTTATTACCTTCTGCTGTATTAGACTGAGTCGCATTTCCATCAATCGTTACTGAACCTGTACCATTTTTTACTGTTGTTGTGACATAAGGTTTTACTGATGTAACCGATGAGAACTGAATAGTGACATCACCGTTATCTACCGATTGATCTGACGTTGGTGCAAGTAAAATTGAACTTCTCCATAATGGATTATCATCCCCATTAATAGAGTAAGTAATGGTATCGCCAAACTGAGGTGTTCCTGTAGTTGACGAAAGTGAAATTACTGGTGCAGTTTGTGGTGTAACAGTTGCATTTACATTAACATCAGCGTAACCCGGAGCAAAAACAACTAAGCTCCTTGAAACTGCAGCGCCACCATTTGTTCTTACTAAATCATATGGAATCGTTAATGTTCCTGCTGTTTCATCAACCACAGCTCTAGTTTTAATCGAATTTCCGCCAAATTTAATATCACCGCTAGCCTTCATAACAGATATCCAATCAGATGCAGCTGTACCTGGATTAAATGTCATTACAAGGTCTTTTCCAGCATAGATCGTACCTGCCGGACTTGTAAGTGCTACTCCTTGTTTGTAGAAAGGTTGATCAACAGACGTGGTTTGGTAATTTGATGCAATGATATTGATTTTTATACTTCCTGGAGCAGTGATTAACGCTTTATCAATCTTAATTGGTGTTCCAGGAGCACCAACTGTGATTTTATTAGCTTCAAAATCCGCTTTGTTGATTGTAGTATTACCAATTTGAATGGCTGTAATTACATCCCTCCACGCTTGTGTATCGTTTGTAGCTCCAACTCCAATCGAAATTGGATTTGAATTGCTATCATTAAAATAACGATTTGCTTCAGCAGTCAATGTTGGTGTCGGGAACGCATTAATTCTTTGTGCGAATGTGTACGATTCGTAATTGTCCGCTGCGATCGTAATCTTCCAATCTTTCCCACTTAACGATGGCGTCGAGAAAACACCTGCCGGGATAGTAAAGTTAAATGTTGTTGCGTTTGCAGGCGTCAATTGATTAAAGAGTCCTGCTAATTCAGCTCCTGTATAGTTTTTAACAACATTATTATTTGGGTCAGTTACTGTTATTGAATTAATATTTGGCTGCCAAATATCACGATAGTGCGCAGCTGTTGAGCCCGTCGTATCTGATCGAGTGTATGTCAACGCTTTTCCAATTGTTGCAACATTATTTGGTGAAAGGAGTGTAAAGCTGTTTCCTCCACCATTTATCATTTTAAATTTTAAAGAGCGATCCATATACCCTGGAGCCTTGAACACAATTGTGTGAACTCCTGCTTTTTTGAACAATGCTGGGTCAAATTCATATTGCCCTTTCCCATTTACAACTTTTCCGATAATAGAATTTGTTGAAACACCATTATATACATTCGTAGATGCTTTTCGGTCAACTCCATCAATCAGAATTTGTCCACCAGCCCCGTCTACAGCAGCTCGCCAAGCTGAATCTTCAATTTGTGTAAGTGTAGAAGCGCCAGTTACAACGTCTGGTGTTTTGTAGCCTACAGAAAATAATTGAAACGGATTGACTTTTCCATAATTTACAAAAGCGTTGCTATCACTTGTTTTAATATAAGGCACTGTTTTTACAACAGTGTTAAAAGCAGTAAGATCTGAACCGCTTGGTAACGTACCAAATCCAGTAATTGTTATTGTTTTACTTGTAGTTAAAATAATTTTACTTTCTAAAGTTGATGCATTTGGTGCAGTCGTATTGTATTTTCCAAAATTTTTGATGATATATTCAAAGTCGTTATAATCAATTGTACCGTCAAAGTTAAGATCAGCATTTCTTGTGTAAGTTGATGATGTGTCAACAAAGTTATTGTAAGCTGCGCTTTCAGCCTCAATGTCTTTCATATCGATAACATCGTCATCATTCACGTCACCTGCAAGCATAATTGCATTCGGAACAGAATAATTTCCTCCTGCTGCGTAATTATATTGTCCTGTCGTATTAACAGCTAATGTACCATAGAAAGTTAAATGACCTGGCATTTTCATTGTAAAGTTGTATGGTTTCTCTCCAGCTTGCATAGGAAGATCAGTTGTAAATAAACCATTCTGAATAATCCCCGGATTTGCACTTGATGCGCTGGCAGTAGTATCCTGGACTATCGGCAATTTAGATGTAATACCACCTTCATTAGGATCTTCAAACTTAACCTCAACACCAGAAGCATCAGCTGTTATTGGTGTTGATCTACCGAATGTATTAGAGGTCGGATAGTTTTGGAATCCTTCAGGTCTAATACTTCCACTAATATATGCTGAACCCTTAATATAAAGTTTTTTATCTAGGAATGTAGGGACTCGATCCATCCCATTTTTTCCACCGTCATACGTTGTGATTTCAGGGATATTCGCAGAACCTACAAGATATAAAGTATCGTACCCTGCGTCATTTGTTACTCTGTATTTTATGTCAAGAAGAGGCAGTTCCCTAGCAACACCACTGCTTAATGTGTCTGTTGTATTTAATACACCTTGAGCTTGTACCTCTTTTGGAAGATTGAAATTGAATATAAAATCTCCATTTGTATCCTTGTCTTGATGAATCCAAGTCTTATCGGCTGTAATACCTTTTGTTGCTAAAAAGGCTTTGTATTCCGGACTAAAATCAATATCATTTATATCCGCAAAAGGAAGTTTATCAATATAGAACTTTGCTCCAACAAGATTTTTTGGATATTTAATAGATAGTGTTGATTTAAAGTTATCTCCTTTAGAGACTAATGTTTTATCAACAAGGAAGTTAGGGTCGACTCCATTTAATGTAGTTGAACCTGGTGTATCTAGTCGTGCAAAGCGATTAACTACATACTCATTACCTTTTTTAACAAAATAATAAAATTGTCCTTGTGTTTCAAGATTACCTGCAAATGAATAATCTTCAGGATAAATTCTAAACTGTACTCCGTAATTTTCTTTTTGTGGGTCAGCATCAGTATTCACAAGGTCCTCTTTACTAATACCAAATTTAAATTGTCCATCTCCACTTAGATTAAGGAAGTAGTTGACGTATGGTGCTGAGTTTGAATCACCAAGCATCCCGTCGATTCTACCTAAAGATTGACTTACATTTGTATCAGTACCATAGTTCGGCGGTGCAGGAACTTGCGTTTCATGCCCAACATGTTTCATATAGTCAACATTTGAATCGTATGCTTTTCCTGAGAACCATTTTAGCGCTCCATCAGTCATTGGACCGTTTGGATCAATTTCATAAATGCCAGGTTCACTACCTTTATCCATTTGTACTGTTGGTGCAATGTTATCAACATAAACTGTGCTGTTTTTTTCATATAACTGACCACTAGAAGCGTCTAAAGCACGAGCTTGTATTGTATAGCCACCTTCTCCAAGTTGCTTTTGAGTTGATTGTTGTTGTGTCAGTTTAACTGATAAATTAGGGTCATCCTTGGAAATAGGATCTTTATAAGGGTAATAACTACCATTAAGTAATAACGGTGCATAAACCAAATTACCAAGAGTAAAAGCAGAAAGATTAAATGTAGCAATATATCCTATATATTTACTTCCTGTTATATCCATAATATAAAGCTTAAAGCCAAATGAAGGATCAAGTGGACTTTTCACTCGAACCTCTGCCCAAGATTGAGGAGCAACAGCAAATGTATTCGGATTAAAGTTTTTATTACCACTTAGCGTAAAAGCTTTTCTTTGAATTCTAAAATCTAATCCTCTACTTTGAACGTTAATAGCAAGGGGCATACGGTAAGTTTCATCAGGATTAGCTGAATTAACAAAGTTAATATATGCCTCGTAATATCCACTTGCAGCTGAAGCAGGAGCAGTAAATTTTACGGTTAGATGAACTGTTCCTCCTGCTGGAACTGTAATTGACTTTAATTCAGTCTCAGGGGATATTGCATTACTTATGCTAATTTTAGCGCCTTGTTCTACCCCGTCTTGTCCATTTATCATGAACGCATCCTTAAAGAAAGCGCTCGATCCGTCAAAGTTCTTAGCAGCATTCCCGTTATTAGTAATATACAAATCTCCTGTTTTCGTAACAGAACCATCTACTGAACGAGCTGTATAACCAAACGAAAATGAACCTGTTGTATTTGCTATGTTAATGATATTTGAACTTGATGAATCATCAGTTGAGGAGCGTGATTGAATAAAATCCTTTACCTTAAATTGCATATCAGAATGCACTGCTTGATATGGATCAGCTTTACCAGAGCCGATTTGAAATAAACTTTTTTGTGAGTCTATAGCATCAGCCGTTTGCATCAATGCTACTTTAATATCCTCAGGCTTATAATTTGGATGAGCTGATAAAATCAATGCTGCCATACCAGCAACATGAGGAGTAGCCATTGATGTACCTGACATTGTTTGGTAAGCATACGAATAATCTTTGTTATCTGGTTCCCATATATCATAAGGAGCTGTTGAGAAAATATCTACACCTGGTGCAACAACATCAGGTTTAATTGCTAATGAACCTGTAACAGGACCGGTAGAGCTAAAACTAGCAAGTGAATTCCCTGGCATTGTATAATTTCCAGCATTCGATACAGATATTTTCTTAATCGTACCTGCCTTAAAAGCATTATAAAATTTTGTTCCATCATTCTTGCCTATTTGCAAAGTGTAAACCGTATTACCCTTAGAACCAAAATAAAATGGATAATACCCTTGATCATCAAATAAAAGATTAGGATTGTCTGATGGATTCCACAAAATCATCGCCTTAGCATGTTCATTAGTCGCGTACATCATTAGTTGGTCCATAGATGCAGCACCGCGTTTGACAATAACAACCTTATCTTTAACATCAATATTTTTATTACGAAGATCATCGTACCAAGCAGGTGTGCCGTATCCAGCATCTACGATATCATACTGAGTCGCTCCACTAAGCTTTGAATCTGATTCCGAGAAATCCTTTCCGATTAAACGAGTATTTGTAATCGCAAATGAATCTTCCCCTGATGCTCCATATGAGTGGATATCAAACGTTGGAACTTTGGTAGGTGTAGCAATTGCGCCGACAGTTATTGCCTTTGCCGCTACGCCAGGAGTTCCCAATGTTGCAGCACCTGGACCAGCATTTCCAGCAGCGATAACAGCTGTTACACCAAGATCTGTAATGTTGTTGATAGCAACCGCATTTGGAGATAATGAATCGTTAACTTGTGCACCAAGTGATAGATTAATGACTTGACAACCATCTTTGTATGATTGCTCAATACCTCCGATAACTGCCTCATCAGTACCACCATGAGGACCTAATACACGGTAAGCATATAACTGTACCTCAGGAGCAACTCCCCTAAGAGCGTACGGAGAACTGCTTCTTGATTGGCCTGCAATTGTTCCGGCTACGTGGGTTCCGTGTGAAGTTATATAATTACGGTAATCTGTTGGAAAATTTGGATCTTGTTGATCAGATGGAAGTGAATCGTTGGCATTCTTTGCAGCCAACCAGTCAGAATATACCGTTTCCATCGGGTCGTTGTCATTATCTACAAAATCCTTACCACCTTGATATTCTCCTACAAGATCTGGATGATTATAGTCAAGGCCAGTGTCAATAACGCCGACTTTTACGCCTTTTCCTGTAATATTTTCATTTTGTAGATCATGTATTTTCAACCAATCAAGAACTGCTGTTTCACCAGATTGTGGGCCTTCTGGACCTGGAGGTGGAACAGTTCCAGACTGCGTATTAACTGTTTTTTCTGATACAGAAGAGCTATCTGAAGTACTACTTGCTGATTGTATGTTAGA
This sequence comes from Bacillus sp. AFS041924, assembly GCF_002577195.1. Classification (GTDB taxonomy): domain Bacteria; phylum Bacillota; class Bacilli; order Bacillales; family Bacillaceae_G; genus Gottfriedia. Next base: position 43,763 of record NZ_NULG01000015.1, on the reverse strand, counting down.
ACGATTTGAACGAATAGTAGGTAATACATTTGGATTTGTTTTTTGATCTGAAATCTTTCCGTCACCTGTTACGCTCGCTGGAACATCGATTGACTGAGAAGCTGGAATCGGAGCATATTTAACGTTTTGGTAGATACTCTTTACGTATGGTAATGCTAATATATCATTAAGTGAACTTTTAGGAATTTTGACAGCTAACCCATTAAAGACTTGAGTAAACTCTCTTCCAATATGAATAGAGCTAGATTCGCCTGTAGCTTTCAATTTTTTAGACTCGTTGCTAACGAAGCTCTTAAAGTCACTATGTGTTTGATTTACTGCTGTTTGGGCACTTTCAAGCGTAACAGCCGGTGTGCTTTCTTGATTAACAGAGCGCTTTTCAGAAGATCTATTATTCTGTTGATTTTTCATTTGAATTGGGGCTGGATCAACATTAAATTGAATAATTAAATCTAGTTGGTCTGAAGAATTTAATAGCTTAGGATCAAATTGAAGCTTCTCTAAATATAAATTTTGCAATTGTTGTGCTTGAGTCAAGTCAAGTTTGCTATTACTGTCTAACTGAACAGTTTGTCTCTTACTTGCAAATGTTCCACCTGTCATGGCAAATGCTGGAGCTGTGTAGCCGAGCAGTGTTGAAGTTGCAAGAAACGTTGACATGACCATCTTTTTCATTTTACGATGGCTCATACTTTACACATTTCCCTTCTTTAATTTAATTTATAGAGCAAAAGCTCTATTCACCCCTAGCCATTCCCCCTTTTAATAACAGAATTTTAATATTCTTATAAATTTTACGACAATTATATCGCCATTCTTCATTATAAGTTGGGTTATAGGGACAGTAAATTGGGGAATTTTAGCGTAAGATGCAGAAAAAAATTTGTCATATTTTGTTAAAATTTAGGAATGATCTTTCTTTTTTCATTGTTTTATCTGAGTTTTTTATAGATATTGATTTGGGGGATTTTACGACTTGTTATTCTAAATTTTGGAGACTTCAATTTTCTGGATTAAATTAGTAATGATTAATCTGCTTTCTTAGCTCTTACTTTTTATCATTGATTCTCCTCTTCGAAAGTGAAATTCGTTCATTTTTTGTTCTCACCCTTTTAGTTAAAGGCTCACTATAAAGAAGAACATATAAAAAGACCTCCCAAATTTCTGGGAGATCTGATCTCTTTGAACTTATTTAATTTAAAACAAAGCGTGATTTTATAAGTATCTGTTTGTCTAAACACTATTTTTTTACTTCTTTCACAAATTTCCAAGTTAGCCCTTTATCCTCAGATTGATAAAGTTCGCTACTATTACCGTTGTAATCTCCATCTGAACCTTGACCGACTAACATACTTAAAACGCCATCTATCTCAGAAGGCACACTCGGGGTATCAAAAGGTCTTATAGACTGCCCATTATCTAACTTTACTTCGTGAGGTTTATAATTTACTTTTTTGAAGGAACTGCCTCCATCATCTGTACGATATAATGCTCCTTCGTTTCCTGAAGGATTGACTGCCCCTAAAAATCCAAGTTTATCATCAAAAAAGATGATTCCTGATGCACCTCCAACTGTTCCGCTATATGGGTCATTATTAATAACAGTCCATATACTTCCACCATCCATAGTCTTACTTAATGAATAAAACGTGCTTCCTAATGCTTTATCTGCAACATTTAGTTTATATCCGATATCTTTAGATTGAAAAAATTGTTCGCTAGTATTCATTTTCTCATTCTTCTTCTCGTTAGAACGACCTTGATTAGGAGTAGTAGATGGCTTACTCCAATTCGGATCACCAATTAAGTTATATCTTGCAGGTGTAATCACTTTTTCTATACCAGGGACAAATAAAGATACGGTATAGCCAATAATTTCAGAATTTACTTCTTCTAGGTTATATTCTCTTCCGTCCTTATCAATATTAATAATTCCATTTTTATTGTATCCCCAACTTCTTTTTCCGTAGTAGACCAACCCATATTCGCTTTCATTCCATTTACTAACTGCTTGTTTAATTGGGATCACTTTTACAGTTTCTATTAAGGGTTCTAACAATTTGTCATCATTATAGTTAGTACCTGCATATCCGTTTAAATGAATCGTAATCTTGTCTGACTTGTCTTTATCGTAAGTTATAAGGTAGCTTTCTTCTTTTCCATTGTCATTTTTCCCATGTACAAATGTATCAAGAGATGTAATTGTTCCATTTGAACTAAATTCAAGGGAAAAATTATTTACAATATATAGTTTTTTAGGCAAAGTATGTTTTTTATTAATATCTTCAAAAATACCCTCTACACCATATTGATATAGATTGCTATGCTCAAATTTAACTGATCTTTCATTTTTTAGTCGTTCTATAAACCATGACAGCTTACCACCAAAATTTGTTGCACTTTTATATATGTTCATTCCATAAATAAATGTAATTAAAATAAAAAGGATGATAGAAATAGATTTCCATGCCTTTAAATCCATTAATTTATTGAGTTTATGTTCACTTTTTTTTATGGTTTTAATTGTGGTAAATAAAATGATCACTATTAATAAAGCCGCGCTTAATAATAAAATTGGCAGATTTTTATTGATATTGCCGAATTTGCATATTAAAGCTAACCTTTGACTAAAAATAAAGTATCCAATTAAGAAAATTGGATTTTTTAATATGGATAGAAGTACTTTCTTAATGTTTCCCCTCAATATGTAGTCCCCCTATTGACTATGATTGTCCAATTATTTAAATTAAGTATACTTTGTTTTACTAGACTTCCGCATGAATCGTGATTATCCTATCATTCAATGAAAAAAGCACTCCAATATGAAGGATGGAGTGCTTTTAATTCTTAATTATACTAAATTATTATGTTTAGGTATTCTAATCATCGCTTTAAATAAATCGCCGTCAACTTGAATTGAAAACTGTCCTTTTTGGATTTCAATAAGACTTTTAGCGATTGAAAGCCCTAACCCGCTTCCTTGGCTATTTCTCGATTCATCGCCTCGTTTAAATCGTTCCATTAGTTCGTCAGCCGATATATTTAATTCATAAGCAGAAATGTTTTTAAAAGTAAGAAGAATATCATTACCTATATCTTCAATATCTATATATACTCTAGATCCTCTAAGTGCATATTTAAATATATTTGATAATAAGTTCTCCACAGATCTCCATAATAGTTTTCCATCTGCAGAAACATATAGTTTATCTTGAGGATGGTTTATTTTAAATGCTAAATCTAAGGCTTCAATTTTTGCATTAACTTCCCCTAAGCCCTGGGTTAATAGTGATAAAATATCGATACGCTCAAGATGAACGGGAATCGTTCCACTAGAAGCTTTTGCTGCTTCAAATAAATCATCCGTTAGTAGTTTTAATCTCTGTGACTTTTGATCTAAAACTTCAACATATTCCTCTACTTTTAAAGGGTCTCTTTCCTTTTTCAATAAATCGACATACGTGATGATTGACGTCAGTGGTGTCCTTATATCGTGTGAGACATTCGTGATGAGTTCCGTTTTCATCCTCTCACTTTTTAACTCTCGTTCAACCGCAGTATTCAAACCATCTGTAATGCTATTAATATGATTAGATAGGATTGCAAACTCACCTTTCCCATCTATCTCTATTCGATGGTGGAAATCACCTGCTTTTATTTGTTTAACCCCTTCTTTAATTGCGTTAAATTTTTTAATTTGTTTATATGCAAACCACGCGGCAAAGCCGATTGTGATTGGGAATATATAAAATGTCAACGCGATTAATATCGGATAACCTACTACTAGTAGTACAGTTTTTACGCCAATATTGCCACTCTGATATACATTTTTAATAAATGTAAAAAGCTTACTTAATAGGAGATAGATTAAAGTATGTTTTAACAGTGTTCCATTTTTAATGTGCTTTATTAAAGACAATAACAGCACTAGTACTACAATAAAAAATGGGATTGTAAGGAAGAAAATTAATTTATTAATGACTTCAATTGTTAGAGGTTCTATTAATGCTACCCATGATATAACTAGAGCAAATAATAATACAACATTCACGTCATTAAATAGTTTATCAATTGTATTTAAATGGAGTTCTCGATCTTTAAATGATTTTCTACCAATAATGAGTGCTAAGTATGCAATTGATAGTAAAAAACCTGCTGAACAAGTTATGAAAAGAATAAATGCTTTCGTTGCAATTGCTTTATTTTCTTTCCATTCTTTTATTTTTTGATTCAAAGTGTCTTGCGTGAACGTCACAGAAACTTCCATATTTTTTGCATCTAACTGATCTAAATTTTCTGTTATCCAATTAAAACGCTTATTCTTTTCAATTTGAGCTGGATAAATTTCTCTTTTGTAGCCTTTATAAATAATATAAGAAGGGTTCCCTTTGAATTGACCTTTTAATGTATTATTCGTAAATTCATTACCACCATCATTGGCATAAAATAATAAATCTTTCTGTTCAGCTAAATTTTGCATTAATACATGATAACTTTTTAGGTCATCCATAATCATCTGATTCTTAGCTTGATTAATTTCTTTTGCATAAGCTTTTTTAAAATTTTTAAAGTTCTCTTCATCACTTAAGTTTGGATTATATAGTTTCGGCTGTGCCTCAAAGTCAGGATATAAAGATTCTTCAATTGTCCTCATATCCTCTGTGCTAATTGTTCCACCCTTTGTAATATTCTCTTCATTCTTATATTCAACTACTAATTGAGTCAGACTATTAACTACCGGTTCAACTTCCTGTATATAGGATTTGCTTAGGAAGTAATTATCTTCAAAGACTATTCCAAAATCATCGTCTATTAAATCCGACACATTCGCAATAGACTTCAGAATACCTGAAGTAAATAGAACGACAATCATAAAAACAATTATTTTTGTCGCTAGCGAATGACTATATTTTTTCGACCTTATATCCAACTCCCCACACCACCTTCAAATATTTTGGTTCTTTAGGATTTATTTCGATCTTCTCTCTAATTTTTCGAATATGGACAGATACTGTATTTTCTGGATTAAACGCAGTTTCGTTCCAAACCCTATCATAAATTTCCTCAATAGAAAATACCCTACCAGCATTTTCAGTCAAGAGTTTCACAATCTTATACTGAACTGGAGTAAGATGAACAATTTCCCCATCAACCGTAATGATTTTACGTTCATCATCAATTACAAGACCACCACTTCGATAAATATTTTGCTTAGTTTCAAGACTCCCTAAGCTTGTATATCTGCGTAGTTGTGATTTAACTCTGGCGATTAACTCTAACGGATTAAATGGTTTTGTTATGTAGTCATCTGCTCCCAAATTTAAGCCTAAAATTTTATCCGAGTCCTCGGACTTTGCAGACAACATAATGACAGGTATGCTATGATTTTCTCTAATCTTCATCGTAGCCCTAATTCCATCTAACTTAGGCATCATAATATCCATAATAATAAGATGGATCTCACCGTTTTCAATAACTTCTAAAGCCTCTTCTCCGTTAAAAGCCTTAAACATGCTATAACCTTCATTTTCTAAATAAATACAAATAGCTTCTACGATTGACTGATCGTCGTCACAAACTAATATGTTCATGTAAACTCTCTCCCATATACTTTTTCAAAAAATTGTATCACCTCTTTAGCCTGCGTGTTAAGAAGATGATATCAGTAAAATCTTAATAACCTCCTAATGTAAATCTTAAGATTTTCTTAGGATTATTAAAAAGACAACTTTTTACTATTGAAACATCATTTACATTAATGGCCTCTTAGTTTTAAGAGGTGCATTTTAACATAGTTTCTACTTATTATTTCATCGACATAAATTTTTTGAGTTAATAGATCAAGATCAATTAATGCACTTAATTAAAGAATGTCCATAGTTTTACTTAAAATTGAAATTCTCCAAAAAGCAATTGCAATATTCTTGAAATAAGTAAGGTAAATATAATAACTATATAAATTAAGGAAAAATTAATAAAAAGGGGAATGTGTTCCAAAAATATTTTGGTAACACATTCCCCTTTTCTATGCCTTCCTATTACATTAGTTTAACTCAGGCCAATATTCTTTATTAGCTTCGATTAATTCATCTAAAATCTCTTTTGCTACCTTAGCGCCTGGTACAGTCTTTGATAGGATTAATGCCTGCCAAAGTTTTTGGTAACTGCCTTCGATATAAGCTTGAACGACTAATTTTTCAACTGTAACTTGTTGGTACATTAGTGCTCTTTGGAATTCTGGGATCCTACCTTGACTTAACGGCTCTGGTCCATCTGTTCCAACAATACATGGAACTTCTACCATCGCATCATCATCAAAGTTAGCAATTGAAACATATTTTGTGGCTTCTTTAATCCCATCATTTTAAATTTTGATAACATAATTCGTCACAGCTTCTATTAAAAATGGAACATTATTTAGGTCCATGCCCCAAACTTTTTCATATGCAAGTACTAGTGGACATTTTAATACCAAAAATAATAAAAAAAACGACAGTTAAACATCTGTCGTTTCTGTGTGTAGACAAAGTCCCAAAAATGTGATTTTCAGACTGATTGCANNGCCTGATGAGGAGCGGAGTTACCTTGAACGGTAATGAGCACCGCAGGCAGGCGAAGCAACGAAGAAAGCGAGCGTTTGTCAACAGTCTGAAACGACAGTTAAACATCTGTCGTTCTATAAATTTAAAAACATAATAATGATTTATTAATAGTTAACTCAAAATCCTGCTTTACCATCATTTATGATACGGTTCATTTCTATTAATTCTAAAAGCTCGATAAATTTGCTCCACTAAGATCAATTTCATCAACTGATGCGGAAACGTCATTTTTGAAAATGACAATGTATCATCTCCTCTTTTCATTACAGCATCACTTAAACCTAATGATCCGCCTATTACAAATGCTACTTTACTATTTCCATATGTAGCAAGTTGATCTATTTTCTTGGCAAGGGATTCAGACGTGTGTTCCTTCCCCTTTATTGCAAGTGCAATCACATATGCATCGTCTGCTATTTTACTTAAAATCCTTTCGCCCTCTTTTTCCTTTACGATTAGCATGTCCGCGTCACTTAAATTCTCTGGTGCTTTTTCATCAGCGACTTCAATTACTTCTATTTTGGCATAGCTGGATAATCGCTTTATGTATTCATCTATCCCCATCTTTAAATATTTCTCTTTTAACTTTCCTACACTGATAATTGAGATATTCACACTATATCCTCACTTTACAAACAAGTTATACACAAAAGTTATCCACATACCCACAATTTCTATCCACATTTAGTAGGGGAATCTATGTTCGATACAATATATATGGCATCATTTTGACAATATTCACAGGTTGTGGATATATTATGCGTTTTTTCGACTATATTCAACAACGGTGTCTCACTATACTTATCCACAAAATCGTCAAGAGCCCATTCTACGTGCTCATCACAGCTTAAAATTAACTTTTCCACTTATACACAACTCCTTTTTTAACACAAAAAAAAGAGGAGAAAGTAAACTCTCCCCTTAAGTATACGTTTATGATTATACATACACTATGTCCGTTGGCTTTTGAGGGTCTGTGTCATGAAGTTCAAACTGCATTCCAACTTCATAGCCCTTTCCTTCTAAAGTTTGCGTTACAGACATTTTGGCAAGCTCTTTCATGTTATTATCTTGGCTTAAATGAGCAAGATAAATACGTTTTGTTTTATCTCCAATTACATCTGCCATTGCAAGTGCCGCATCCTCGTTTGAAACGTGACCGACATCGCTTAATATACGACGTTTAATACTCCATGGATATTTACCCATACGTAGCATTTCAACATCATGGTTACTTTCAAAAATGTACATGTCAGCGTTTGAAATGATTCCTTTCATCCGATCACTTACATAGCCTGTATCTGTAATTGTTACAAATTTTTTCTCATTATGATGAAATACGTAAAACATTGGTTCAGCAGCGTCATGCGATACACCAAATGATTCAACCTCTATATCCCCAAATTGAATTGTCGTTTCCATGTTAAAAATGAACTTTTGCTCTGTTGGAATTTCTCCAATTAAATGATTCATTGCTTTCCATGTTTTTTCATTCGCATAGATTGGGATTTGATATCTTCTGGCAAGAACTCCAAGCCCTTTTATATGATCACTATGTTCATGTGTGACTAGAATTCCAGAAACCTCTTTTATATCCCTGTTGATATCTTTAAATAGAGACTCCATCGCTTTACCGCTTAGTCCTGTATCAACTAAAAGTTTAGTTTTCTCCGTCCCAACGTATAACGCATTTCCGGTACTTCCACTTGCAAGTACACTAAAATGCAAACTCATCGCTATTCACTCCATTGTTCTTTATCAATCTTAATTATTTGTCCTTCTATTGCATTTACAAAGTAATCCTGCTGCTCGTTAACAACAATATGCCATGCTGGCGCAATAAATTTTACTCCCGTAGATAATGGAATTACTGTATAATAGCCAAAATCAACTTTTGTAATCCGATCACTAGGTTTTAATTCATCTTTGACGAATAGATTTTCAATTGCCTTGATTGCGGGTAAGGCCTCTTGTATATTCTTTTTATCGACCATTTCTTTAAGGTTTTCTAAATATCTTTGGCGATAAGCATATATCTCATTTTTATCATTATACTTTATTTCAACTACTGAGCTTTCGATATTATAAATTAGACGATCTTTATAAGTTTGACAGAAGTATATTGTCTTTGAATTTTGATCTATTTGACAATAACGATAGCTGCCACCATTCCAAATATACTCTTTTACAAAATTCTCTAGAAAGGGAATTTTATTTGTTTTTGCAATTGGAACTGGTTTTTTTAAACGACTCTGTAATACGTCTTTATAGGTTTCGATATCTTGTCCTTTTCGATCTTCCATAACTTTCTTTGAAAAATCTTTACTATTACCCGAAATATACGATTCTTTTAATGAATTTTTTGGCAATGACACATACGTGATATCATTTTCCTTCAATTGCTCCTCAATACTTGATTCAGCAATCGTATCAAACTGATCGCTACTTCTCTTTTGGTAATATTGAATCGCCAAAAATATATCTAATACTAAGAAAGTTAAAATAAATATTGTTTTGATTCTACTCCAATCCAACAATATTCACCCCAGTTCTGCTTAGCATATCTTGATCAATTTTCTTATATGAGTCACCGTAATTTATTATCCAAACAGGTTTCAACTGGATCGCTCTATTATAGTACGGTTGATTTATTGACGTTTTATTGTCGTCAAATATTGTCTCGTACCCTAAGCTAATATCTTTAATAAGGGATTTATTTATCGACTTATTATTTGAAATAATATCCCAAATTTGAGAACCAGACATTAACTCCATTTGGCTTTCATTTTTATCCACTTGTATTCTAAATTTATACAAAGGACGTTTAAAAGTTTCTATGTCGTCTACTCCCCAGCTCGTCGTAATCGTTGAATTATTATATACTGGTAAGTTATTTACGAAAAGTCTAAATGCAACCTCATTATTTTCAGGTTTAACACCCGATAAAATATACCCGTCAGTCCATCCACCATGAGCATTGATAAAATCAACGCTTCTTTGAACTAATAAATTAGGACTTTGGTTGTTATTATTTTCAGGCGTCGTCGGATTAACAAATGAAATCGAACGATTTAAAGGTGACACCGACATTAATCTAGTACCATCCGTAAAAGTATCTCCAGAGTCGGTACTTTCTTTTCGAACATTTGAAGGATCACTAAAAATAGCATCCTTTAATTTATCAACATCAACATCTGTTGTAAGAAACTCCATTGTTGATGATTTTAATGTTTTTTTGGGTAAATAAATTATTTTACCTGATTCTAACTTATACTGCTCACTTTCAATAAAGCTTTCGTAATTATCTCTTAACTTTTCAACCGATGAAATAATTGAAGAGTTATCAAAAGTTGCTACGTAAAGAATGTTTTGTACTTCATTTGAAAAGTATACTTTTGCTGAAGAATCCGGTTTTGTAGATAAATTGATTATAATCCGGTCAAATAAAACATTTTGTAATCTTTTTGCATCTAACTTAAGAACTTTACTTAATGTCTCAATTGGCACTACAGTCGGAAAAATAATTTCTACTTTATTTTTTCCTTTTGTAATAGTTTGGTAAGCCATTTGGGATGTTTTATTCGTTAAATTTTCAAAGTTTGTAATTTCAGTTTTCTGCAATGCCCTATAAATTGTTGAAATATTACTCTGTTTAGTAGTTAAATAATTTTTATTTTTATTCGATTCATGAACAACTAGTAAATTTGGAATGACTATATCCTTAAAGTCCTTTTTTGCACCTATAGAAACTTTTTGCACATAGTCTTGATTTTGAATAACATCGTATGTTGGTTGATATGACCATAAGCTATATGAAAGTACTAAGCTTACTATAACAAGAGTAGTTAATATAACCGATTTTATATGTTCTCTTCTCATTCCCACTCATCCTCTTGGTCATCAGCCACTGGAAGTGTGAAATAGACTGTTGTACCCTTTCCTTCTTCACTTTTAGCCCAAATATGACCATCGTGCGCATAAATCATTTCTTTTGCTAATGCAAGTCCTAGTCCAGTACCTCCAACTTGTCTCGATCTAGCCTTATCTACACGGTAGAAACGATCGAATATCTTTGATAGGTTTTCTTTCGGAATTCCCATACCTTCATCAGTAATACTAACTAGAATTTGATCTCTAGACTCTTTGATGCGATAGGTTACAGTTCCACCCTCTGGTGAATACTTTAATGCATTTGAAATGATATTATCTAACACTTGTGTAATTTTATCTTCATCTATAAAGACGAATCTTGTCTTATTCATAAATTCACGTTTGAACGATACTTCTTGTGACTTACTCATTTCATGTCGATCAATTATACGATTAAACAATTCTGTAAAGTTAATCCAATCCTTCATTAAACGGTATTCAGTACTGTCTAACTTAGATAATTGTAGTAAGTCATTTACCAACCTAATCATTCGTTCCGTTTCATCTTGAGTTACTTGTAAAAACTTAGGAGCAATTTCTTTGTTCTCCCAAGCTCCATCTGATAATGCTTCTAGATAACTCCGCATCGTTGTTAACGGAGTTCTTAATTCATGTGAAACATTTGCTACAAACTCTCTACGTTCTTGGTCTATTTTTTCTTGTTCAGTTACATCATAAAGTACAGCGATTAGACCGTTAACTTTACCAGATTCTTTTTGAATAGTAGAGAAGCTAGCTCGTAAAATCATTGGTCTCTTATTTTCACCATAATCTAACATAATTGAATCCGGCTCATCGTATAAATCCTCTAGCGTATTAATCTTTCCGATTCCTAGCACATCTAATATAGACTTATTTAGTACTGTTTCACGTGAAACATTAAGCATTGTTTCAGCTGGATCATTTAAGAGAATAATATTCCCTCTACGATCAGTTGCAATTACTCCATCAGTCATATGCTCCAAAACAGATTGAAGCTTTCTTCTTTCTCCATCCGTTAAAGCCCTAGCTTGCTGTAAGTTACGTGAAAGATTATTAAATGAAATCGTTAATTCACCAATCTCGTCCTCACTATAAGCCTTTAATTTACGTGAGAAATTTCCCTTAGCCATTTCTTGAGCCTGTCTTCTTATCTCAGAGATTGGCTTCGTAATTGCTTTGGCTAATAGAAATCCTAAAATTGATGTGATTGCTACCGCAATAAGTGTACCTGTTGAAAAAATACGATTAATTAACTCCATTCTTTCATAAGTGCTTTCCATTGATGCACTCGTGTAAATGGCTGAAACAATTTCGTCCCCTTCCATTACTGGCGTAACAATGATTTTCATTCGATGACCATTTTTAGGATCAATTAATACTTTTTCAGTTCTAGTACCAACTAAAAGCGCTCTTTTTATCAAAATATCAGTTGTTCTTTTACCAACAATCGATCGATTGTTAGAATCTGATGTAGCAATGACTTCACTATTTTGGTTAATAACCCTCACATCTGATATTCCGATATTCTTACCAAAGTCAGAAACAATTTTTTGGATGTTTGCTTTTACCTCAGGATCATCCAAAGTTTTCTTTTTTTCATACTCAATTTTTATATTATAAGCTAGTAGCTTAGCACGTTCATTTATAGCCACAGTAAAACTATTTACAAGTTGCTTTTCAAGCTCTCTCGAAAAATAAACACTAATGATTTGCATAGCGACTAATATTAGTAAGATATAAACAAGTACAAATTTAAATACAATTGATTTAAATAAACCAACCTTATTATAAGCTGCCATTAATCTTGCTCCGGATCACGCAGATAATACCCTACTCCTCTTCTTGTTACAATGAAAAGTGGATAACTTGGATTGTCCTCGATTTTTTCGCGAAGTCGTCGAATCGTTACATCGACAGTTCGAACGTCTCCAAAATAATCATAGCCCCAAACAGTTTGAAGTAAATGCTCTCTCGTCATAACCTGTCCAATATGTTTCGCTAAATAATAAAGTAATTCAAATTCACGGTGAGTTAACTCAATCTTCTCGCCACGTTTCGTTACAATGTAAGCGTTCGGGTTAATAACAAGAGATCCAATAATAACTTCAACAGACTCTTCTTTTTCAGATGTAGTACCAGTTTGGTGTCTTCTTAAATTCGCTTTTACTCTGGCAAGCAGCTCTCTTGTACTAAAAGGCTTCGTCACGTAATCATCTGCTCCCATTTCTAAACCTAATACTTTATCTAATTCAGAATCCTTTGCCGTAATCATAATGATTGGCATTTCATGATTCTTTCTAATTTCTCTACAAACTTCTAATCCATCTCTTATTGGCAACATGATATCTAATAAAACTAGATCAGGAAGAAACTCATCTACTTTTTGTAGTGCTTCCTCTCCATCATACGCACAAACAATTTCAAAACCTTCTTTTTCTAAATTAAACTTTAGTATATCAGCAATTGGTTTTTCATCATCGACTATTAATATTTTTTTATTCATTCCCCGCACTCCTTTTCTAGTAAGTTTTTGCTGCCATCAATTCTATACATATCTTTTGCAATTTAATATTAAATTAGGCAATCAAATAAACTATTCATAGCAATTTCGTTTTGTGGACTTTCTCTCTAAATATAATACGACTACTATCTTACGTGTTATTGTTTTTATATAAACACTAGATTTTTGAAAAAAACCTCTAGCTTGTTGCTAGAGGTCTATGCCACTTATTTCTATTTTAAATTAAGTAGGTTTTTTTGTAAAATCGAACTGTTTTATTAAATCTAGAAATACATTTTCAAAAGGTTGATATAAAATAAAAAACTACTGTTTAAACAGTAGTTTTTATGATGGCTCGGGACGGAATCGAACCGCCGACACGAGGATTTTCAGTCCTCTGCTCTACCGACTGAGCTACCGAGCCATTTTATGGCGGTCCCGACCGGGATCGAACCGGCGATCTCCTGCGTGACAGGCAGGCATGTTAACCGCTACACCACGGGACCAAAATTAGTTTTATATAAAAGATGACCCGTACGGGACTCGAACCCGTGTTACCGCCGTGAAAGGGCGGTGTCTTAACCGCTTGACCAACGGGCCATGATATTTAAGAAAAGATGAGCCATGAAGGATTCGAACCTTCGACCCTCTGATTAAAAGTCAGATGCTCTACCTACTGAGCTAATGGCTCAAAATATTTAAACTCATAAACTATGTACTAGTTATGACGACAAGATTTATCTTATCATACTTCCCAACAGTTTTACAATAGTTTTTTTAGAAAAAAATAATAAAAGCCCTTAAATTTCATTTAAGGGCTTTTATTTCTTAATTAAGCTCCGTAAACGTTACGTACGATATTTGTTTGGTTACGGTCTGGACCTACTGAGAATACAGATAATGGAATACCTACTAATTGAGACACACGTTCAACATAATGTCTTGCATTAACTGGTAGTTCATCAAGTGTTTTTACTCCTGTAATATCTTCTGTCCAACCTGGAAGTTCTTCATAAACTGGTTCACATTCTGCAAGCTGTTTTAAGCTAGCTGGGAACTCAGTAATTGTTTCCCCACGGAATTTATATGCTACACAAATTTTCACAGTCTCTAGACCTGTTAATACGTCAATAGAGTTAAGTGATAAATCAGTAATACCGCTAACTCGACGAGCATGACGAACTACTACGCTATCAAACCAACCAACACGTCTTGGTCTTCCAGTAGTTGTACCGTATTCGCGACCTACTTCACGAATTGTATTTCCGATTTCATCGAAAAGTTCAGTTGGGAAAGCCCCTTCACCAACACGTGTAGTATAAGCTTTACAAACCCCAACAACATGATTAATTTTTGTTGGGCCAACACCAGAACCAATTGTTACTCCACCTGCAACTGGGTTAGAAGAAGTAACGAATGGGTATGTACCTTGGTCGATGTCTAACATTACACCTTGTGCACCTTCAAATAATACACGTTTTCCGCCATCAATCGCATCATTTAATACAACAGAAGTATCACACACGTATTTTTTAATTTGTTGTCCGAACTCATAGTAATCTTCAAAAATCTCTTCAATATTTAATGAATTTGAATCATACATTTTTTCAAATAAATTATTTTTCTCTTCAAGATTACGTTTTAATTTTTCATAAAACTCTTCTTTATCTAAAAGGTCTGCCATACGGATCCCCACACGAGCAGCCTTATCCATATAAGCCGGTCCAATACCTTTTTTAGTAGTACCAATCTTATTATCACCTTTACGCTCTTCTTCTAGCTCATCTTGTTTTAAATGATAAGGTAAGATAACATGAGCACGGTTACTAATACGTAAGTTATCAGTTGAAACACCTTTATCATGTAAGTAAGCTAGCTCTTGAACTAAAGCTTTAGGATCTACAACCATACCATTTCCAATTACGCAGATTTTTTCTGAGAAGAAAATACCTGATGGAATTAAATGAAGTTTATACTTTTCACCATTAAAAACGATTGTATGACCTGCATTGTTACCACCTTGATATCTAGCAACTACTTCTGCTTGTTGTGATAAAAAGTCAGTAATTTTTCCTTTCCCTTCGTCTCCCCATTGAGAACCAACTACAACTACTGATGACAATGTACTGCACCTCCGATTAAAAATACGCTATTTCCGAACTAAAACCAAAACTAGTATATCAAACTTACGGGATTTGTCAACAAATCTCATTGGTTATTTCTATTCTAAGTTTAATTCGTTCGTAAATACCTACTAAAGAAATAGATAAAAATAGTTTGCCCTAACAAAAAAAAATAATCACATAGATTCACTATGTGATTATTTTTAGATGAGTCTCCGTTAAGCACCAGGTGCATGCTCATCCTCAAACCTTCGTTCTAAATTTACGAACTTGTTATATTCTTTTACGAAAGCTAATGAAACGGTACCTACTGGACCATTCCTTTGTTTAGCAATAATGATTTCAATAATATTTTTATTCTCTGATTCTTTATCATAGTAATCGTCACGGTATAAGAACGCGACAATATCCGCATCTTGCTCAATACTCCCTGACTCACGAATATCAGACATCATCGGACGTTTATCTTGTCTCGATTCCACACTACGTGACAGCTGAGATAAGGCTATTAGTGGTACTTTTAGTTCCCTTGCTAGTCCTTTAAGCGAACGTGAAATTTCAGATACTTCCTGTTGACGATTTTCTCCACTTTTTCCATTACCTTGAATTAGCTGTAAATAATCTATCAGGATCATACCTAAGCCATGCTCTTGTTTTAACCTTCTACACTTAGCTCGTATGTCATTTACTCTTATACCAGGTGTATCATCGATATATATACCTGTACCAGCTAAACTACTAGCAGCCATTGTAAGCTTATTCCAGTCCTCTTGTTCTAGATTACCTGTACGTAATGCCTGTGCATTAATATTCCCTTCCGCACAAAGCATACGCATAACAAGCTGATCCGCTCCCATCTCGAGACTGAAAATGGCTACGTTTTCATCTGTTTTTGTAGCTACATTTTGTGCAATATTCAATGCAAAGGCCGTTTTACCTACTGACGGACGCGCTGCTACTATAATTAAATCATTTGGCTGAAATCCGGCGGTCATCCGATCTAAATCAGTAAATCCTGTTGGTACGCCTGTAATTTCGCCTCGTTGATTAAATAATGTTTCGATTTTACTAAATGTAGTAAATACTACATCCTTAATGCTTTGAAAACCCGAAACGTTTGTGCGCTGAGATACTTGTAAAATACTTTTTTCAGCTTCGTTTAGAATCACATCTACTGGAACTTCTGGCGCATAGCTTTCCGTTACAATATTTGTAGCAGTTCTTATTAGTTTTCTTAAAGTAGCTTTTTCTTCAACACTTTTTGCATAGTATTCAACGTTAGATGCCGTTGGTACTGAAGCCAACAAATCATTTAAGTATGATACTCCTCCTACTTCTTCTAGCACGCCTTGGTTAGCTAGCTCTGAAGTTAGTGTGATAACATCTAGAGGCTCATTCCTTGAAGAAATCTTAAGCATCGCTTCAAATATTCTTTGATGGGCAGCTCGATAAAAGTCATCTGGTAAAAGCCGTTCTGAAGTTGGTATTAGAGCCTCTGAGTCTAACAATATGGCACCTAATACAGCCTGTTCAGCTTCTATATTCTGTGGTGGAGTACGATCATTTAGCAAATCACTCATTTATAGTCCTCCAGATGCTTGTTTTTCTTATTGTTCCTTTACGTGTACTTTCAAAGTTGCACTTACTTCTGGATGTAATTTAACTTTAATGTTTGTTACACCTAGTCCTCTAATCGCATCGTTCATTTCGAATTTACGCTTATCTAATTTAATACCATGAACTTTTTGAAGCTCATCTGCAATTTGTTTACTTGTGATTGAACCAAAAAGACGGCCACCCTCACCTGACTTAGCTTTTAATTCTACTGTCAGAGCTTCGATTGTTTCTTTTAGTTTTTTACAGTTTTCTAACTCGATTTGTGCATCTTTTAATTCTTTATTTTTCTTCGCTTCAAGAGTTTTTAAATTACCTGCAGTTGCTTCAATTGCATCTCCATTTTTGATTAGGAAGCTTGCATAGCCATCTGCAATATTTTTAGTTTCTCCTTTTTTACCTTTTCCTTTAACATCTTTTAAGAAAATTACTTTCATTTGTTCGTTCTCCCTTCAATGTATTCATCGATTATTCTAAGTAAACGTTTTTCTACTTCTTTAATGGAAGAAGATTCAATTTGTGCAGCAGCATTTGTTAAGTGCCCACCACCACCAAGCTCTTCCATTATTAATTGAACATTTACATTTCCTAATGAACGACTGCTTATACTAACAGTATGATCCGACCTTTTTGCAATGACAAAAGACGCAATAACATCAGTCATCGTTAATAATGTATCAGCAGCCTTTGCAATTAATACTTGATCATAACTTATATTGTCTTTCCCAAAGCTAATCGCAAAGCCATCTTTGTACATATATGCTTCCTCTATTAACTCCGCTTTTTTGATATATTCATTCATATCTTGCTTTAATAAATTTTGAACTAGAATCGTATCAGCACCATTAGAACGTAAGTATGATGCTGCATCAAAAGTTCGTGCACCTGTACGGAAAGTAAAACTTTTTGTATCAACAATGATTCCCGCGAGTAAGGCCGTTGCCTCAAGCATGCTTAATTTTATTTTCTTAGGTTGATACTCTAATAACTCGGTTACTAATTCTGCTGTAGAAGAAGCGTATGGCTCCATATAGACAAGAATCGCGTCTTTAATGAAGTCCTCTCCTCTTCGATGATGGTCGATCACTACAATTTTATCTGTCTCATTTAAAAGAGCTTCTACTTCAACCATAGTTGGTCTGTGAGTATCTACTACAATGATTAATGTATCTTCGGAAATAAGTTCTTTTGCTTTTTCGGGTGATATAAAACAAGACATAAATTGTTCGTTTTTATACATTTCCCTCATCAAACGATTAACACTTTTATCTACTTCTTCTTTATTAATTACTACATAACCATCCACTTCATTATGCATAACCATTTTTAGAATCCCTACTGCAGAACCAAGTGCATCCATATCAGGTAACTTATGGCCCATTATCATAACGTTGGCGCTACTTTTCATTAAATCTCTTAAAGCATGCGAGATTACCCTCGCTCTAACTCTCGTTCTCTTTTCAACTGGGTTTGTTTTCCCACCAAAAAACTTTACTTTACCATTAATATTTTTAACAGTTACTTGATCTCCTCCACGGCCTAGCGCCAAATCCAAACCAGATTGTGCTAGTTGTCCAAGCTCCGTTAAATTTAAACTTCCAACTCCGACACCAACGCTTAATGTAAGGGGTAAATTTCGTTTACTAGTCTCTTCTCTTACCTGGTCCAAAATAGAAAATTTATTATTTTCTAATACTGCCAGAATTCCTTCATTTAAAACAACACTATATCGGTCTGATGAAACACGTTTTAAGAAAATACCATGATTATTGGCCCAGCTATTTAACATAGTTGTAACTGCACCATTCACACTAGAACGTTCTTGATCATCTAATCCTTGTGTCATTTCATCATAATTATCAAGTAAAATAATTCCGATTACTGTTCTTTGGTCTTCATATAACTTTTCCAATTGCGCCTGTTCAGTTACATCAAATAAATAAATATATCGCTCTTCTCTTTTAATTACGACACGATAAGTTCTTTTATTGATAATTAATACATCTTCTTTTTTCTCTTTTTTAGAAATTAAAGACATTAATCCTTCAGATAGATCATAAATATGTTTACCTATTAATGAACGGTCGTCTAAAATATTTAAAATATATTGGTTGCCCCATTCAATATGATACTCTCTATCATAAAGTAATACGCCAATTGGCATTTCTGTAATTGCTTCGTTACTTAAATTCTTCACTCTCGACATAACTGATTCTATATACATATCCAAAACGTAGCGATACTTTATTTCTAACTTTACAACTAGAACAATAACGCATAAAAAGATAACAATAAAAATTATCCCTATTTTAGGTTCAATATAGACTACAGTTCCGATTAGAAATATTGAAAGAGCAGTTAAAAGATAGACGGGTATAAGAAACATCTGTTTCTTATGAAAATCTTGCATAAGTTCAACCCCTAAATCAAATAAGATCTAACTTCCATTTTAAAGATTATTCGCACCTAATTAGTTAAATAGCACATGGTGAATATTAATTTATTCTTCTTCTATTAAATATTCCAATAGAAACGATCCCAATTAGTAAAATAATACTGGTTAATGGTTGGATAATAAAACTTGCAATCATTATTACGGTTGGTACCGCTTTAGAAAATTGTTTTATATAACTAAAATAATAAATTGATGCATATCCCTGTACGACTAGTAAAATTTGAAGAACAAAAATTAAGTTAGTAACTGCGGTATTGAGGAAACTACCTGGTGTTAACTGAAAAAATGAAACAATCATTACAATTAAAAATAACCACATAAATCCTACAGGAAGCCTAAACTCTCTAAATGGCTTAAATTTGGGAATTTTATAACCAAGTCTTCTTATTAACGGAAAAGTTATCAATTGTGTTAAAAAGGCAAGTATAAAACTACTCATTAATAGTAATGAAGGGAGTAAGGTAGGTATTAACTTAATAGCATTTAAAAGATTTTTTAGAGCTTTATCATTAGGTTGAGTGCCTAGACTAGCGCTAAGTTCTTTACTTTTTTCTATTGCATCTGTTAACTGATCAATATTTTGGTTAACTAGATCAATATGAAAAACTGCTTTAAATAGTATGTACATTAGTACGGTATGTATTAAATATAAAAAAGTACTAGTGATTAATATCTCGCCTTTACTTCGTTCATTTTTCAATAGATAACCAAATGCTATACCTACTGTTGAGTACATTAATGTAACTGGAACTAAAGAAACAGAGGTAATGACAAGTGTTAATCCTAGCGCTACACAACAAATTAGAAGTGATTCCTTTATCGAGTATTTAATACTAAGAATAATAAATGGTAATGGCATAAGGAAAGCCATAATAAACGAGAGAAATGGTACAAATCTAAAAATTAATAGCAATACTGAGTAAATTGCTAAAAGTACAGCACCCTCAGTAATAAAGCGAGTCGATTTCAAAATAAAGCTCCTTTCAACTACCCCTACTTATTTCACGATAAGCATACTATTTCTTATTTTACCATAAAACTTATTTTTTCATAAATACAAAAAAAGTACAGCACGAGAATGCTGTACTTTTTATTACTTAGCTTATTCAGCTACGTATGGTAATAATGCCATTTGACGAGCACGTTTGATCGCGATCGTTAATTTACGTTGGTATTTCGCAGAAGTACCAGTTACACGACGAGGTAAAATTTTACCACGCTCAGAAACGAAACGTTTTAATAACTCAGTATCTTTGAAGTCGATTGTAGTGATGCCATTTGAAGTAAAGTAACAAACTTTACGACGCTTAGCACGTCCACCTTTACGTCCACCCATTGCCATTGTTATTTCCCTCCTCTTCTTAAAAATTAGTTTTTAGTAATACCTACCGTTCAGTATTACATTGTATTTATTTTTAGAAAGGAAGATCGTCATCAGTAATATCAATTGTTTTGCTTGTCCCACCAAATGGATCATCATTAAAGCTAGGCTTTTGTGATGGTGCCTCGAAAGGATTTCCAGCGTTAAAACCTTGATTTTGTTGATTCGAACCGAACGAACCACCTTGGTTACCTGATGCATTTCTTGGTTCTAAGAACTGAACAGAGTCGGCTACAACTTCAGTTACATATACTCTCTTACCATCTTGACCATCATAACTTCTAGTTTGTATACGACCTTCAACGCCAGCTAAACTTCCTTTTTTTAAGAAGTTCGCTACGTTTTCAGCAGGTTTTCTCCAGATTACGCAGTTTATAAAATCTGCGTCTCTGTCACCTTGCTGATTTGAGAAGGTACGGTTTACAGCTAAAGTAAATGTAGCTACGGCAACCCCACTTGGTGTATAACGTAAGTCTGGATCCTTTGTTAGACGACCTACAAGCACAACACGATTGATCATCTGATTCCTACCTCCCTAAAGCATTTCAAAAATTATTATTTGTCTTCTTCGCGGATAACGATATGGCGAATGATATCTTCGCTGATTTTCGCTAAACGATCGAATTCTTGTACTGCTTCTGGTTTAGCAGAAACGTTTACAAGCATGTATTGTCCATCACGGAAATCGTTAATTTCATAAGCTAAACGACGTTTACCCCACTCTTTAACGTTTGTGATTTCTGCACCTTGTTCAGTTAAAACGTTGTTGAAACGCTCAACTAATGCTTTTTGTGCCTCGTCTTCCATGTTTGGACGAACGATGTACATGATTTCGTATTTATTCATCACAATGTCACCTCCTTTTGGTCTAACGGCCCAGTTAAGGGCAAGGAGCAATTTAATTAATCACTCACGAGTTAAAATTATAGCATAGTTTTTTTTAGATAGCAAATCAATAATTGAGTTACCATTTATTAAACATTAAATCGGAAATGCATTACATCCCCATCTTGTACAATATACTCTTTACCTTCAAGACGTACTTTACCCGCTTCTTTTGCCGAAGTCATGTTACCGTATTTTTCTAAATCCTCAAATGAAACTGTCTCTGCACGGATAAAACCACGCTCAAAATCACTATGGATTACGCCAGCACATTGTGGAGCTTTCATACCTTTTTTAAATGTCCAAGCTCTTACTTCTTGTACACCCGCTGTAAAATATGTTGCTAAACCTAATAAAGAATACGCTGCACGAATTAATTGATCTAAACCTGACTCTTCAATTCCTAACTCTTGAAGGAATGTACGTTTTTCTTCATCATCTAACTCAGCAATTTCTTCTTCAATTTTCGCACTAATGACAATTACTTGTGAACCTTCTTCAGCTGCAAATGCTTTTACTTTTTCAACATATTCATTAGCTGAAGCATCTGCAATATCATCTTCACCGACATTTGTAATGTAAAGCATCGGTTTTGTCGTTAATAAGTGTAACCCTTTTACTACTTTCATTTGCTCTTCTGTAAATTCTACTGAACGAGCTGGTTTGTCATTTTCGAATGCTTCTCTTAATTTCACTAAAATTTCATGTTCGTAAGATGCATCTTTATCTTTTTGTTTTGCTAATTTTGCAACTCGGTCAATACGTTTTTCAACTGATTCTAAGTCAGCAAGAATTAGCTCTAGATTGATTGTCTCGATATCTGCAATCGGATCAACCTTCCCAGATACGTGAGTAATATTATCATCTGCAAAGCAACGTACAACTTGACAAATTGCGTCCACTTCACGAATATGTGATAAAAACTTATTTCCTAATCCTTCACCTTTACTTGCACCTTTAACGATACCTGCGATATCAGTAAACTCAAAAGTTGTTGGAACAGTTTTCTTAGGTTGAACTAATTCAGTTAATTTTTGTAAACGGTAATCTGGTACTTCTACCACACCTACATTTGGATCAATAGTACAAAACGGATAGTTCGCTGATTCTGCACCTGCTTGTGTAATTGCATTAAATAATGTCGACTTTCCTACGTTTGGTAATCCAACGATACCTGCTGTTAATGCCATAATTTTCACTCCTATACGAACTTAGTTAATCTTTCACAATTATATTGATTTCAAAAAAAAATAACAAGGAAATATTATTTCTAAACATACAAAAGGTATCTAATACGAGCAATACTTCCAGTTGCTCTAATAGATACCTATAACTTAAAAATCTTTCTACTCTTCAGATCGTACTAAAATCTTTTTTAATTTTCTTGTGAACTCTCTGCGAGGTATTAATACGCTATGTTCACACCCCTCGCATTTTAAACGAATATCCATACCCATTCGAATAATTTTCCATCTGTTCACACCACATGGATGAGGTTTTTTCATTTCTACAATATCATTTAGATTAAAAACTTTTTCTTCCACGCGAAAATCTCACATCCTTAACATAATATCATACAAACTATACATTCACATTTTCATTTTTAGTTTCTGGTTGTTTATATAATACCATCTTTGGATATGGCATTTCTATGTTATTTCTTGCAAGTACTTCCTTAATTTCTTTACGAATTGCTCTTGAAATTTTAAACTGTGTCATTGCCTTAACTTCTGAGGAGATTCGTAACGTTACTTCAGTTGGACCTAAATTTTGTATTCCAAGAAACTCAGGGACATTTACCATATCTTCATATCGATCTGGCATTGTTTCTAAATGTTCTTCAATTACATTTTGTGCGTG
Organism: Bacillus sp. AFS041924; assembly: GCF_002577195.1. Lineage (GTDB taxonomy): Bacteria > Bacillota > Bacilli > Bacillales > Bacillaceae_G > Gottfriedia. Next base: position 20,431 of record NZ_NULG01000015.1, on the reverse strand, counting down.
TTCAATATCGCCTTCATATGAAATACTAATATCTACCAAAGCCACCGCATTATGTAATGAAAAATTAGTTACTTCCGTAATCATTCCATTTTGAATAATATGAAGTTCACCAGTTGAGCTTCTAATTTTTGTTGTCTTTAATCCAATTGATAATACTGTTCCTTCAAAAGTTTGAACTCTTATATAGTCTCCAACTGAAAACTGATCTTCAAACAATATAAAAAATCCAGAAATAATATCTTTTACTAAGCTTTGCGCACCAAATCCGATTGCTACACCACCAATTCCCGCTCCAACTAAAAGACCTTTAATTTCAACTCCGAATATCGGAAGAATGGTCAAGGCAGCAATGAAAAATACTACATAGGCAAGTATATTTTCCATTAATTTTATAAGTGTTACGGATCTTCTTTCTGATACTTGTAGTGGGCCCCTAGCATTAACCTTTAAGAGATTACGGATTAACTTTCTTCCAAGTTTAACGGCCAATACTGAAGCGATGATAATTAAGGCTATTTTTATTGAAGAACTAAAAATGGTATCCCATTGTTCTGGCGTTAACATACTCTTTTTTATTGTCTTTTCGGCTGTCTCTATTGTATCCGCCGCATTATTCATTTTGCTCTTTCCCCCTATTTAATTTCAAATGACTTCAAACGTAATACTAAACGAAATGTCACATTAAAACTACAAATATAATCAAATGTAATAATAGTTTAATTTAATAACAAAGATTAGATGACGAAAGTATAAATTGTTTAAATTTTGCATAAACTGATACTACTCTCTTAAATGAAAAGTAGGCGATATTATGCAATTTTCAGCAAATCCTTTGCGTAACCTATTCAAGGATGATTATTCTGTATTTCTAGATGATGATAACGCTATTAACAGATTTGCAGATCGTTTATGTAAGTCGCTTCCAAGTGTACACACTAAAGAAATTGTTTTTGTATGTATTGGAACTGACCGTTCCACTGGAGACTCTTTGGGACCTTTAGTTGGAACCATGTTAGGAGAATTAAGCTTAAGTAGATTTCATTATTATGGTACTCTTGATGAGCCAATTCATGCGTTAAATCTTTCAGAACAACTTGAAATAATTAAAAATAAGTATAACAATCCATTTATTATCGCAGTAGATGCTTGTTTAGGTCGAGTAAAAAGTATTGGTAGCATACGCTTATCTAATGGACCTTTAAAACCAGGTGCTGCAATGAAAAAAGAATTACCTTTAGTAGGTGAAATCAACTTAACTGGTGTGGTAAATGTTAGTGGCTTTATGGAATTCTACGTTTTACAAAATACTAGATTAAGCCTCGTAATGAAAATGGCAAAGTTTATTGCAAATTCTATAAAAGAAACTGAAAGAAGACATTCTTGCCAATTAGATTTTTGACATCCCATAAAAACAAAAGGGAATATTAAATGCATTGGAAGCCAACACAATTAATATTCCCTATGAATAACTTATTTAATGATAGAAAGTATTCTTTCTAAATCTTCTTTATTAAAAAATTGAATTTCTATTTTCCCTTTATCTTTAGCTGATTTAATTTTAACAGAAGTTCCAAACTTCTCTTGTAACATATCCTCATACTCACTAAAGAATATATTCTTATTTAAATTCTTTTTTGGTGTTTCACGTGAAACATTTTCATTTAAATCATTAACTAGTGCTTCAACTTCACGAACACTTAGATTTTTTTCAATTACTTTTAGCGCAGTACCCTCAATTAACCCTTTACGTTTAAGACCTAAAAGTGCTCTACCATGACCCATTGAGAGCGTACCTTGTTCAACCATTTTTTGAACAGAATTAGGTAAGGTTAAAATTCTTAAGTAGTTAGCAATATGCGGACGACTTTTGCCAAGCTTCTTTGCCAATTGTTCTTGAGTTAAATGTAATTGTTCAATTAATGTTTGATATGCTTCAGCTTCTTCAAGAGGATTTAAATCATCTCGCTGTAAATTTTCTAATACAGCTAATTCCATCATTTGTTCTTCAGAAAGTTCTCTAACAATAACAGGGACTGTATTTAAACCCGCATTTTTTGCAGCACGGTATCGTCTTTCTCCAGCAACGATTTGGAAACCTTTTATACTTTTTCTCGCAATAATTGGTTGAAGTATCCCATGTTCAATTACTGATTGAGTTAACTCTAACATTGCAGTTTCATCAAATACTTTACGAGGTTGGTATGGATTAGGTCTAAGTTCTTTAAGTTCAATTTCTTGAACTAACTCTTCGTGTTGATTGATATCTTGAAAAAACGCTCCAATACCCTTACCTAAACCTTTAGCCATTATCAATCACTTCCTTTGCTAGTTCAAGATATACTTCTGCACCTCTAGACTTTGGATCATATGTAATGATCGGTTTTCCATGACTCGGTGCTTCACTTAAGCGTACATTTCTTGGAATAATTGACTTATAGACACGATCCTGAAAATATTTTTTTACTTCTTCAATAACTTGAAGTCCTAAATTTGTACGAGCATCTAACATCGTTAATAATACGCCTTCGATTGCTAAATTTTTATTTAAATGTTTTTGTACTAAACGAACAGTACTTAATAACTGACTTAATCCTTCAAGTGCGTAATATTCACACTGAACAGGAATAATAATAGAATCAGACGCAGTTAGTGAGTTTAACGTTAATAAGCCTAATGATGGGGGACAATCTATTAAAATATAATCATAGTTACCTTTGACTGTATCTAAAGCACGCTTTAATCGTACTTCTCTAGAAATAGTAGGGACTAATTCAATTTCTGCCCCAGCAAGTTGAATTGTTGCTGGAATAATATCGAAATTTGGAATAGCAGTGTTTAAAATAACATTTTTCGCTTCAACATCATCAACTAATACATTGTATACACACTGATTCACGTCAGCTTTTTCAATTCCAATACCACTAGTTGCATTCCCTTGAGGATCTATATCGACAAGTAATACTTTTTTTCCTAAGTGAGCTAAACAAGCACCCAAGTTAACGGATGTTGTAGTCTTACCAACACCACCTTTTTGATTAGCTATAGAGATTACTTTAACCACTATGTAATCTACTCCTTCCACAACAATTCTTATATTCTATTCTACCATGAATAGATTCATCATTGTGTTTAGATTTAAAAATGATAAAAAAAATTCACCACTGAAAAGAGGTGAATTTAGAATTTATTTTTTTGGTATTTTAATAGTTATTTGGTAATAGTCATCATGTTCTTCTTCCTGACTATCAATATTCATTCCTGTTTTAGTCACCATCTGTAAGGATTCGCGAATTGTATTCATCGCAATTCTAATATCTTTACTAATGGCCTTAAATTTACGCTTAGCCTTTGGTTTTTTTTCTGTTTCTGTAAGTAAAGTTACTACTCGATCCTCAGTTTGTTTTACATTTAATTGTTTTTCAATTATTTCCTGGAGAAGAGTAATTTGTAACTGAGGCAGCTTAAGCGGAATAAGTGCTCTTGCGTGACGTTCCGTAATTGACTTGTCCAATAAGGCTTGTTGTATTTCCCCTGGAAGTTTCAATAATCTTAATTTGTTTGCAACTGTCGATTGTCCTTTACCTAATCGCTGAGCTAGTGCCTCTTGAGTTAAGTTATGTAAATCAATTAGTTTTTGATAAGCAACTGCTTCTTCAAAAGGAGATAATTCTTCACGTTGTAAATTTTCGATTAGAGCGACAGAGGCAGTCTCTGTATCATTAAACGTTTTTACAATCGCAGGAATTGTATCCCACTCTAAAGAGGAAACAGCTCTAAATCTTCTTTCCCCGGCAATTATTTCATAAAAGTTTGGTCTAATTTCCCTTACAACAATTGGTTGAATAATACCATGAGTTCGAATTGTTAGCGCTAGTTCTTTAATTTTCTCATCATCAAAGAATGTTCTAGGCTGATACTGATTCGGTACAATTTCTGATACTGGAATTTGGCGAATAACTTCATTGCTTGAAACCGAAGATCGAACATCATCATTACTCTCTTTTTCCGATAAGCCAAATAACCTAGATAATGTGCTTTTCAATGTGATTCCCACCCTTTTAGAATTTCGTTCACAATAGAATAAACATAACAAATGTTTCACGTGAAACATTTGTTAGTTTATCATATTAAATTTCTAATGGTTCTTTACCAGGAGTACCCGGTTTTCGAGGGTACTTAGATGGCGTTTTACGTTTCTTTTCTACTATAACAATATTTCGATCACTATCTTCAGTTGGGAGAGTAAAGTGATTAATTGATTTAACTTCTCCACCAAGAGTTTTAATTGCATATTTTGCTTTTTCTAACTCATCTTGTCCTGCAGCACCTTTAAGCGCTACAAAATATCCGTTTGGTCTAACAAGTGGTAAGCATAATTCAGTTAACACAGACATTCTAGCAACCGCTCTAGCAGTTACAACATCGAAAGACTCTCTCATACCAGTTCTTTTAGCAAAAGTTTCTGCACGATCATGAATAAATGTTACTTTCTCTAATTGTAATTCCTTCGCTAAGTGATTCAAAAATGTAATCCTTTTTTGAAGGGAATCTACGATCGTTAATTTGATAGATGGGAAACATATTTTAATTGGTATAGAAGGGAAGCCCGCTCCTGCACCAATATCACATAAAGTGATTTCATCATTGAAGTCGAAATAAAAGGAAGCACTAATTGAATCATAAAAATGCTTTAAATACACTTCTTCTTCTTCTGTAATAGCAGTTAAGTTCATTTTATTGTTCCACTCAACTAAAGTGTGGAAATATATATCAAATTGCTTTAATTGAAAATCTGATAAATGAATTCCTTTATCTTTAAGTGCAGCGATAAATTGTTCTTTATTCACTAGTAATACCCCTATCTATTATTAGTTCGATATTCTTGCAATTTTTCCTTGTTCTAAATAAACAAGTAGAATTGAAATATCTGCCGGATTAACACCAGATATACGAGAAGCTTGACCTACTGATAGCGGGCGTACTTGCTCAAGCTTTTGTCTTGCTTCAGTAGCAAGGCCATGAATTGCTTGATAATCGATATTTTCAGGGATTTTCTTTAAATCCATTCTTTTCATACGTTCTACTTGGTTTAATGATTTTTCAATATAACCTTCATACTTAATTTGTATTTCAACTTGCTCTTTAACATCTGGATGTAATTCCTTTTCAGATGGAGTAAGAATCTCAATATGCTCATAAAGCATTTCTGGTCGACGTAGTAAATCAGCCGCCTTAATTCCGTCTTTTAGTTCGCTACCACCATTTTGAGCAATTAATTCCTGAACTTCTTTTGTCGGTCTTAATTGAGTAGCTTTTAAACGCTCGATTTCTTCTTCAATTAACATTTTCTTTTGTTCGAACTCAGCATATCTTTCATCAGATATTAAACCAAGTTTTTGACCTATTTTTGTTAATCGTAAATCAGCGTTGTCATGACGTAGTAATAGACGATATTCTGCTCTAGAAGTAAGAAGACGGTACGGTTCATTTGTACCTTTTGTTACTAAGTCATCAATTAAAACACCGATATAGGCTTCAGAGCGATCTAAAATTACCTCTTCTTTATCTAAAGAACGACATGCTGCGTTAATTCCTGCCATTAAGCCTTGACCAGCTGCTTCTTCATAACCTGAAGTACCATTAATTTGACCTGCAGTATATAGGTTCTTAATTGGCTTAAGTTCTAATGTTGGCCATAATTGTGTTGGAACAATCGCATCATATTCAATTGCGTAACCAGTTCTCATCATTTGAACATTCTCAAGACCTGCAATCGAACGTAGCATTCTTTCTTGTACATCTTCTGGTAAACTAGTTGATAATCCTTGAACATAAACTTCTTGAGTGTTTCTACCTTCTGGCTCTAAGAAAATTTGGTGTCTTGGTTTATCATTAAATCGAACAACTTTATCCTCAATTGAAGGACAATAACGTGGCCCTGTTCCTTTAATCATACCAGAGTACATAGGCGAACGGTGTAAGTTGTCGTCGATAATTTGATGTGTTGTTTCACTTGTATAAGTTAGCCAACACGGAATTTGTTCTGTTTCAACCGGTTCTGTTTCGAATGAAAATGCACGAGGTACAGCATCTCCTGGTTGTATTTCTGTCTTTGAGTAATCAATACTATGACTATTTACACGCGGAGGTGTACCTGTTTTAAAACGAACAAGCTCGATTCCTAATTCCTCTAAATGCTCAGAAAGCTTAATTGCTGGTTGTTGGTTATTAGGACCACTTGAGTATTTTAATTCTCCTACAATAATTTCTCCACGTAAGAAAGTACCAGTTGTAATGACCACTGTCTTTGAACGATAAATAGCACCAGTTTGTGTAATTACACCTGTACATTGCCCATCTTCTACAATTAATCTTTCTACTAAACCTTGTTTTAGTGTTAGGTTTTCTGTATTTTCAATTGTTTTCTTTAATTCATGTTGATACGCAAATTTATCCGCTTGAGCACGTAAAGCACGTACTGCAGGACCTTTCCCCGTATTTAACATTCTCATTTGAATATGTGTTTTATCGATATTTCGACCCATTTCACCACCAAGCGCATCGATTTCGCGTACAACAATCCCCTTGGCAGGTCCACCTACTGACGGATTACAAGGCATAAAGGCTACCATATCAAGATTTATTGTCAGCATTAATGTATTTGCACCCATACGAGCAGATGCTAACCCGGCTTCACATCCGGCGTGACCAGCGCCAATAACGATTACATCATAATTGCCTGCTTCAAAACTCATTTTTTCTCCTCCTAACCATTTTATTTTCCTAAACAAAACTGAGAAAATAACTGGTTGATTAAACTTTCCTGAACTGTATCTCCAACGATTTCACCTAACAATTCCCACGCCCTTGTTAAGTCAATCTGTACTAAATCAATTGGCATTCCATTTTTCATTGCTTCAATTGCATCATTAATTGTCTGTTCTGATTGTTTTAATAAAGCAATATGTCTAGCATTAGATAAATAAGTTAAATCCTGAGCCTCAATTTGCCCTTCAAAATATAAGTCAGCAATGGCCTTTTCTAAATCATCAATGCCTTTTTCTTCTTTCAATGAAGTTGACACAATTGTAGCATTACCAATTAATGCTTTTACTTCATTCATATCAAGCTTTTGTGACAAATCTGTTTTATTAATGATAACAATTACATCTTTACCGCTCATCTCACCAAATAATTTACGGTCTTCTTCACTTAATTGTTCGTTATTATTTAAAACAAATAAAACTAAATCGGCCAAATTTAATACTTTTTTAGATCTTTCGACACCAATTGCTTCTACAACATCTTTCGTCTCACGAATACCAGCTGTATCAATTAGTCGTAATGGAACACCTTTTACATTAACGTATTCTTCAATTACATCTCTAGTTGTACCTGGGATATCGGTTACAATTGCTTTGCTTTCCTGGACAAGTGTATTTAAAAGAGATGACTTTCCAACATTTGGTCTACCTATTATGACGGTAGATAGTCCTTCACGCAAAATCTTACCTTGCTTTGATGTTTCTAGTAGTTTTTGTATTTCAACTCGAACCGTTTTCGCTTTTTCAATTAAAACGGTATTCGTCATTTCTTCAACATCATCATATTCAGGATAATCAATATTCACTTCAATATGAGCAAGTATCTCTAATAATGTTTGTCTCAAACTATTAACTAGCTTAGATAAACGACCTTCAACTTGATTCATTGCAATAGCCATTGCTCGGTCAGTCTTTGAACGAATTAAATCCATTACTGCTTCGGCTTGAGATAAGTCGATTCGACCGTTTAGAAATGCTCTTTTTGTAAATTCACCAGGCTCAGCTAATCTAGCTCCTTGTGAAAGAACTAATTCTAGTACTTTGTTAACCGAAAAAATACCACCATGACAATTTATTTCGATAACATCTTCACGTGTGAACGTTTTAGGCGCTCTTAATACTGAGACCATAACTTCTTCAACAGTATTCCCGGAAGTTGGATCAACTAAATGTCCGTAATGAATAGTATGTGAATCCACTATATTTAAATCTTTTTCTTTAAATAATTTATTAGCTATTTGAACAGCTTCATCACCACTTAAGCGAACGATGGCAATTGCACCTTCGCCTTTTGGTGTCGATATTGCTGTAATTGTATCAAATTCCATTAGAAAACCACCTCGGAGCATGTTAAACATTTGTCAACATGTTACTTCTAAATCTATAGCATAGCATAAAGAATTTTATAAATGAATGTTTTTATATTATAACCGTACAAAAGTGCAAGTAAACTTAAATGACTCGAAAGTGGAACAATAAAAAACCAATTAAGGATTAACCCTTAATTGGTTTCTTAAAATCTATTACTAATTGACGATGTGGATCTTGACCTACAGACTTTGTAGAGATATTCGGCATATCCGTCAGTATATGATGTATAATTTTTCTTTCAAAAGAAGGCATTGGCTCTAAGGAAACAGCTTTTCTTGTTTTCAAAACCGTTTGAGCAGTTTTTTTCGCAAGAATTTCAAGTGATTCCTTACGTTTTAATCGATAGTTCTCTGCGTCTACAACAACATGAATTAATTGTTTTGAATGTCGATTTACATATGTTTGAACTAAGAATTGAAGAGCATTTAAAGTATTTCCTCTTTTCCCAATAATAAGAGCGACCTTATCACCCTTAATTGTAAATAAGAAAGTTTGTTCTTTAGTACCCTGTAACTCAAAGTGTACATCTGCAGTCTCATCAAGACTCTTAACGATATTTAGAAGATAGTCGTAAGTTTTTTCGATTAATGTCTTCTTTTTAACAACTAATACTTTAGCAGGTTTAGCACCAAATCCTAAAAATCCTTTTTTACCGTCTTCGATTACTTTGATTTCTACTTCTTCTTCTGTTGAACTAAGTTGCTGAAGTGCTATTTGAACTGCTTGTTCGATTGTTTGACCAGTAGCAGTTACTTCTCTCACTTACTAGCCCCTCCTACACTGTTATTTTGTTCGGTATTATTACCTCTATTAACCAATAATGTTTGGATAATCATAAATGTATTACCAACGCCCCAATAAAGTGCTAAAGCAGAAGGTAATTTAACAGCAAATACTAAAATCATGATTGGCATTACATAAAGCATGATTTTCATTTGTTGAGCAGCAGGCCCTGTCATAGTACCAGTATTCATTGATACCTTTTGTTGAATGAAAGTTGTCAAACCAGCAATGATAGGTAAAGCATAAATTGGATCTGGATGACCTAACTGGAACCATAAGAAGTCATGTGCTTTAATCTCCATTGTTCTCATTATCGCATGATAGAAGGCAATTAAGATTGGCATTTGAATAAAAATAGGTAAACATCCTGATAAAGGATTCACACCATGTTGTTGGTATAACTTCATTGTTTCTTCATTTAATTTTTGAACTGTTTTTTGATCTTTAGAAGAATATTTTTCTCTAAGTTTCAACATTTCAGGCTGAATTGACTGCATTGCTTTCGTACTTTTAATTTGTTTTATCATTAATGGTAATAATGCTAAACGAATTAAAATTGTTACGATAATAATCCCCATTCCATAGCTTCCACCAAAAATTTCTGATACAGCTGTGATTAACCATGATAGTGGATATACGAAATACTCATTCCAAATCCCCGTACTTTCGGATGTAATCGGTTGGTTCGTCTGTGAACATCCCGCTAACACGACTACTAAGAAAAGAACTGTAACCAGCATTTGGTACTTCTTAGTCTTCAAACTAGTTCCTCCTTTAAGATGTTACATTTAAATATGTAATTACTTAATTTGATTTTTATCTAATTTATGATTTAAATCACGTACTTTAAGCGCTTCCGCCCTTTTCAATACATGAATTAAACTTTTTTTAAATTCATTAAAAGGTAGTTCAGTACAGGGCTTCCTGGCGATCACAACGTAATCCTTATTTATATGAAGATCATCACTTAATTCAGTAAGAGCTTGTCTTATATATCTCTTAATGTGATTTCGCACTACAGCATTACCTAATTTCTTACTAACAGATAATCCAATACGAAATTGTTTTTGATCTTCTTTTTTTAATGTGTAGATTACAAATTGTCGATTTGCAGTTGACGATCCCTCTTGAAAAACGCGACTAAAATCTGCATTCTTTTTTATTCTGTTTTTCTTGTTCATGTTCCACTGACACCTCAAATGATTCCTTCAATTATCATAACAATTTTTTTATAAAAAATGAGGCCCTTTTTACTTACAAATTGTGACATAAAAGCAAAAAAGGACCTTCTTATTAGTGAAAAAGACCACTGTTGACAGTGGCCTACGCAGATAATACTTTTCTTCCTTTACGACGACGAGCAGCTAGAACTTTACGTCCGTTTGCAGTGCTCATACGGCTGCGGAAACCATGTACTTTGCTACGTTTACGTTTGTTTGGTTGATATGTTCTTTTCATTATATGACACCTCCCTGAGGAATTACTGTAATAGACAGTCCTATAAATTATAAAGAATAACTACCATTAATGTCAATGTAAGAAGTTAAATCATAACGAATAATTATTTCCATTTTTTGAAGAACAGTTGATCCAGTTAGTTTTATAAAGGAAAAAAGAAAATGAAATAACTTAATTTAAATTAAAAAAATAAGTTTTACTCCTATCATTTCCCTCCAATAAATTTATAAACAAATAATCAAAGCAAAAAAATAACGGTGTCGAAAAATTTTCGTAACTAAATTTTAAATGAATAAAAAAATTACTAAAAAAGCATTTCTTCCCCTTTTAAAGAAATTGTTAAGTGCTCTGTGGATAATATTTTCCTGCACTTTTTTTACCCACAATAGTTATTGACACTTTTTACACAAGTTACTTTTCTGTGGACAATTTTTTTAAACAAGTGGATTAGCATGTGGATAACATTAACTACTCATTGAAATAACTAAAGTTTTTTGATATTATTAATTTGTTTTCCACTTTGGACAAGTTGTTTTTAATTATTAATTGTCCACAGATGTTAATAACTTGTGGACAGGTTTTACACTTGTACCATTTTAAAGTTATCCACATAGGTGAATACTGTCAAATAAAGTGGATTTTTGCAGATTTATAAAATACCGCATATTCAGGAGAATGAATAAAAATAAATACTTAATTTATATGCTTGTACAAAAGTTATACAAGCTTTGTAAGGAGGGATTACTGTTTGGAGAATATAGGGGATCTGTGGTCTAGGGTTCTAGCAGAGATAGAAAAAAAGATAAGTAAGCCAAGCTTTGAAACATGGCTAAAATCAACAAAGGCATTTTCTTTAAAGAATGATACGCTAACAATAATTGCCCCGAATGAATTCGCTCGTGATTGGCTTGAGTCAAAGTATTCTTCTTTAATAATGGATACAGTATTAGAAATAACTGGAGCGGAATTAGAAATCAAATTTATCCTTCCTCAAAACCATGTAGAAGAAATAGAAATGAATATACCGGCAGTTAAGGCTAAAGTTAAATTTGAGGAACCAGTAGAGTTCAACCAAAGTATGTTAAACCCTAAATATACTTTTGATACATTCGTAATTGGTTCAGGGAACCGTTTTGCCCACGCAGCATCATTAGCTGTTGCTGAGGCACCTGCAAAAGCCTATAACCCATTATTTATATATGGGGGCGTTGGATTAGGAAAAACCCACTTAATGCACGCAATTGGACACTATGTACTTGAGCATAATCCAAACGCCAAAGTCGTTTATTTATCATCAGAAAAATTTACAAATGAGTTCATTAATTCCATACGTGATAATAAGGCAATTGAATTTAGAAATAAGTACCGTAATGTAGACGTGCTACTTATAGATGATATTCAGTTCTTAGCTGGAAAAGAACAAACACAGGAAGAGTTTTTCCATACGTTTAATACACTTCATGAAGAAAGTAAACAAATCATTATCTCGAGTGACCGACCACCTAAAGAAATTCCTACATTAGAAGATCGACTTCGTTCACGATTTGAATGGGGCCTTATTACGGATATTACACCACCAGATTTAGAAACTAGGATTGCAATCTTACGTAAAAAGGCTAAAGCTGAAGGGTTAGATATTCCAAATGAGGTAATGTTATATATAGCAAATCAAATCGATACAAATATTCGTGAATTAGAAGGAGCACTTATTCGCGTAGTTGCTTATTCATCGTTAATTAATAAAGATATAAATGCTAGCGTAGCCGCTGAAGCCTTAAAGAATTTAATTACAGCGACGAAGCCTAAGACATTATCAATACACGATATTCAACGAACAGTTGGAGAATTTTTTAATATTAAATTAGAGGATTTTAAAGCTAAGAAGCGTACAAAATCTGTCGCATTCCCAAGACAGGTTGCAATGTATCTTTCAAGAGAGCTTACAGACCATTCTTTACCTAAAATAGGAGAAGAGTTTGGAGGCCGAGACCATACAACTGTTATTCATGCACATGAAAAAATTTCAAAACTAGTTGAAACGGACTCACAGCTGCAGTCTCAAATTAAAGAGATCAACGAAAAATTAAATCAGTAGAGTTATTTACCTGTGCATAACTTTCTATCTTTTTTACACAGTCTATCCACATGTTGATAGACTTATTTTTCTTTAATAAAATACAGTTATCCACAAATTCACAGGCCCTACTACTATTACTATATTATTTTATAAATTATATAAGGAGTACAAACAATGAAATTTACAGTACAAAAAGATTATCTTGTTAAAGCTGTACAAGATGTAATGAGAGCTGTTTCATCAAGAACAACGATCCCAATCTTAACTGGTATTAAATTAGTCGTTACAAATGAAGGATTAACATTCACAGGCAGTGATTCAGATATATCAATAGAATCTTATTTACCAACAATATTAGATGATCAGCAATTAGTTGATGTTAAACGAACTGGAAGCATTGTATTAAATGCTCGATATTTCAGTGATATTGTAAAAAAATTACCATCTGATTTTGTCGAATTGGAGTCAGATAACAATTATGTAACAACAATAAGAGCTGGAAAAACTGAATTTAGCTTGAATGGCTTTGATTCAGAGGAATATCCACTACTTCCTCAAATTGAAGAACATGAAACAATTTCTATTTCTGCAGATTTATTAAAATTTATGATTCGTCAAACAGTTTTTGCCGTATCGACTTCAGAAACTAGGCCAATTTTAACAGGCGTTAATTGGAGAATTGAAAATGGAGAGCTAACTTGTATAGCAACTGACAGCCATCGACTTGCTTTAAGACAAGCTAAAATTGATAATGGTTCATTATCAAGTGAGTTTAAAGCTAGTGTTGTAATTCCTGGGAAAAGTTTAAACGAGTTAAGTAAAATTCTTGATGATAATAACGAAAAAGTAGAAATTGTCTTAACAGAACATCAAGCATTATTTAAAACAAAACATTTATTATTCTTTACTCGATTATTAGAAGGAAATTATCCAGATACATCAAAACTGATTCCGAGTGAAAGTAAAACGGAACTTACTGTAATGACAAAAGAGTTCTTACAAGCAATCGACCGTGCTTCTTTATTAGCAAGAGAAGGAAGAAATAACGTTGTTCACTTAGAAACAGTAGGTAACTCAGTTATTAATGTTTCTTCTTATTCACCTGAAATTGGTAAAGTAGTAGATGAAATCGTTTGTGAAGATATTAAAGGTGAAGAATTGAAAATTTCTTTTAGTGCGAAATATGTAATGGATGCATTAAAAGCAATTGAAAGCCCTGAAATTTATATTCAATTTACGGGTGCTATGAGACCATTTTTAATTCGCACTGTTAATGATTCGAGAACATTGCAATTAATTTTACCTGTTCGCACATACTAGTTAGTAAATTCTAAAGAAAGGGGCTGACCTAAACGGAATGGACTAGCAATCTCCAATGAATCTAGAGAATAAATAAAAAATTTATTCTACAAATTAGTTTGGGGAATGCATAGTTCATTTAGGTCAGTCTTTTTTTTACTTAATAGACAAAATAAGGGTTAACTGTTTTTTTTCTTACAGAAGTTTAGTACAATTAAGGAATGGATATCTGAGGGTGGTAAAAAATGAAAAACGAAAAAGTTAAAATCAAAACAGAATATATTACATTAGGTCAATTTTTAAAGCTTGCAGGAGTAATTGATACGGGTGGAATGGCTAAATGGTTTTTAGCGGAGCATGAAATCTTTGTAAACAATGAGCCTGAAAATAGAAGAGGAAAAAAATTAGTTTTAAATGATACAGTTTCGATCACCGGAATAGGTTCATATATTATAACTTCTTAAGTTTTGGGGGAATCCCATTGTATATTAAAGATTTACAACTAAAACAATATCGTAATTATGAAAACCTTGAGTTAAATTTCCAAAACAATGTTAATGTCATTATTGGTGAAAATGCCCAAGGTAAAACAAATTTAATGGAATCCATTTATGTGCTAGCTTTAACAAAGTCCCATCGTACAAGCAATGACAAAGAAATGATACGTTGGGACGAAGAATATGGTACAATAAAAGGTACGTTACAAAAGAAAAACCAGCAAGTAACACTACAATTAATCCTCTCAAAGAAAGGCAAGAAAGCAAAGCTCAACCATCTTGAACAGATGAAGTTAAGCCAATATATAGGCGTAATGAATGTCGTTATGTTTGCACCGGAAGATTTACATTTAGTAAAAGGTAGTCCACAAGTGCGTCGTAAATTCCTAGATATGGAACTAGGACAAGTTTCGCCTGTTTACCTACATGATCTAAGTCAGTATCAGAGAATCCTCCAACAGCGAAATTCACTACTAAGAACATTACAAACTAGCCGAGACCGGAACTATTTAATGCTTGAAGTCCTAACATCTCAGCTTGTAAAACATGCCGTAAAAATAATTGAGAAACGAATTTCGTTTATAAAATTACTACAAGATTGGGCATCGCCTATTCATAGTCAAATTTCTAGAGAGACCGAAAAACTAGAAATTATATATAAACCAAGCATTAATGTATCAGATTTAACAGATTTGACGAAAATGGAAGATGAGTACATAAAACAATTCGAAGCTGAAAAAGAGCGTGAAGTATCCAGAGGTACAACATTGCTCGGTCCGCATAGAGATGACTTAGTTTTTATGGTAAATGATAAAAACGTTCAGACCTTTGGGTCACAGGGACAGCAGCGGACAACAGCTCTTTCATTGAAACTAGCAGAAATTGAACTGATTAAAGAGGAAGTTGGAGAATATCCTATACTTTTATTAGATGATGTTCTTTCAGAGCTAGATGACTATCGTCAAACACATTTATTAAATGCAATTCAGAATAAAGTGCAGACTTTTGTTACAACGACAAGTGTCGACGGGATTCAGCACGAAACGATAAAGCAAGCTAATATTATAAATGTTTCACATGGAACAATAGTAAATGATTCTCAATAAGTAATATTTTTAAAATCTACTAAGCCGCCTAATAAGCATAGCTAAAATTTATAGATTTTTTTATGTAAAATAAGAAAAGTAGGTGAGTGTTCATGACAATGGATCAGAAGCAAATGCAAGAACAAAATTATGATGAAAGCCAAATACAAGTTCTCGAAGGCCTAGAAGCTGTTCGTAAAAGACCGGGAATGTATATTGGTTCAACAAGCGGAAAAGGATTACATCACTTAGTTTGGGAAATTGTTGATAATAGTATTGATGAAGCATTAGCAGGATATTGTGATGAAATCAATGTCATTATAGAAGAGGACAACAGTATTACTGTTAAAGATAATGGTCGTGGAATTCCAGTAGGTATACATGAGAAAATGGGAAGACCTGCATTAGAAGTAATTATGACAGTACTACACGCTGGAGGTAAATTCGGCGGTGGCGGATATAAGGTATCAGGTGGATTACACGGGGTTGGTGCTTCAGTTGTTAATGCTCTTTCTACTTTATTAGAAGTCCATGTTCATCGTGAGGGTAATATTTACTACCAACAGTTTGCAAAAGGTGTTCCTGTGGCTGATATGAGCATCGTTGGTGAATCAGAAATAACAGGTACAATTACACATTTCAAACCAGATGAAGAGATTTTTACTGAAACGACAGTGTATGAATTTGATACTCTAGCAAATCGTTTAAGAGAACTTGCCTTTTTAAATCGAGGTCTACGTTTAACAATCGAAGACCGTAGAGAAAATAAACAAAAGAAAGAGTACCACTATGAAGGTGGAATTAAATCTTATGTTGAACATTTAAATCGTTCAAAAGAAGTTATTCATGAAGAACCGATTTTTGTTATCGGTGAAAAAGATGGTATAACTGTTGAGATTGCTCTTCAATATAACGAGAGCTATACAAGTAATATTTACTCATTCACAAATAATATTAATACACATGAAGGCGGTACACATGAAGTTGGATTTAAAACTGCCTTAACAAGAGTAATAAATGATTATGGACGTAAAAACGGATTAATTAAAGAACAAGATAGTAATTTATCTGGTGAAGATGTACGTGAAGGTTTAACAGCAATCGTTTCTATTAAACATCCAGATCCTCAATTTGAAGGGCAAACAAAAACAAAGTTAGGTAATAGTGAGGTCCGAACTATCACTGAGCAAGTTTTTGGTGAAAAGTTAGATAAATTCTTATTAGAAAACCCTACTGAGGCCCGAAAAATAGTTGAAAAAGGTTTAATGGCTGCTAGAGCACGTATGGCTGCAAAAAAAGCACGCGAACTAACAAGAAGAAAAAGTGCATTAGAAGTTTCAAGTTTGCCCGGGAAATTAGCTGATTGTTCTTCAAAAGATTCATCTATTAGTGAGATTTATATCGTAGAGGGTGACTCAGCTGGAGGAAGCGCAAAACAAGGTCGTGATCGTCATTTCCAAGCAATATTACCGTTACGTGGAAAAATCATAAATGTTGAAAAAGCTCGTCTAGATAAAATTTTATCAAATAATGAAGTACGTTCAATGATTACTGCTTTTGGTACAGGAATTGGTGAAGAATTCAATATAGAAAAAGCACGTTACCATAAAATTATCATAATGACAGATGCTGATGTTGATGGAGCGCATATCCGTACCTTATTGTTAACGTTCTTATATCGATATATGCGTCAAATTATTGAGAGTGGATATATATATATTGCCCAACCACCTTTATTTAAAATTCAGCAAGGTAAAAAAGTTCAGTACGCCTATAATAATAAGCAAATGGAAGAAATACTTTCAAATTTATCTGCAGTACCAAAGCCAGTTATCCAACGATATAAAGGTTTAGGAGAGATGAACCCTGAACAATTATGGGAAACTACAATGAACCCTGAAACAAGAACTCTACTTCAAGTTAATCTTCAAGATGCTATTGAAGCGGACGAAACGTTTGAAACATTAATGGGTGAAAAAGTAGAACCAAGACGAAATTTTATTCAAGACAATGCTAAGTATGTTAAGAATTTAGATATCTAATAAGTAAATATAAAAGGAGCAATCATGCTCCTTTTCCTACGTAGTAACGTAAAATAAAGGGAGGTGCCGATGTTGAATGAAAATCAACAAATTAAAGAAATTAACATAAGCAATGAGATGCGTAATTCCTTCCTAGATTATGCAATGAGTGTAATTGTCTCACGTGCATTACCCGATGTTAGAGATGGCTTAAAGCCTGTACACCGAAGAATCTTATATGCGATGAACGATTTAGGCATGACGGCAGAAAAAGCTTATAAAAAATCAGCTCGTATTGTTGGTGAAGTAATTGGTAAGTATCATCCACATGGTGACTCTGCGGTTTATGAAACGATGGTACGAATGGCACAGGATTTTAACTTCCGCTATATGCTTGTAGATGGCCATGGGAATTTTGGTTCAGTAGACGGAGATGCTGCAGCAGCAATGCGTTATACGGAAGCTAGAATGTCTAAAATTTCAATGGAATTGATCCGTGATATTAATAAAAATACAATTGATTTTCAAGATAACTATGATGGATCTGAAAGAGAACCAATTGTTTTACCAGCTCGTTTTCCTAACTTACTGGTTAACGGTGCTACAGGTATTGCGGTTGGTATGGCTACGAATATTCCACCACACCAATTAGGCGAGATAATCGATGGTGTTCTTGCTCTAAGTAAAGATCCTGAACTTACTACACAGGAACTTATGGAATATGTTCAGGGACCTGACTTCCCTACTTCAGGAATGATTTTAGGTAAATCTGGGATTCGCAAAGCTTATGAAACTGGTAAAGGCTCTATTATTATCAGAGGTAAAGTTGAAATTGAAGAAAAAGCTAACGGAAGACAAACAATAATCGTTACTGAATTACCATACCAAGTAAATAAAGCGAAGTTAGTAGAGCGAATAGCAGAACTAGTTCGTGACAAAAAAATTGATGGTATTACAGATCTTCGAGATGAATCTGACAGAAATGGTATGCGTATTGTCATTGAAGTAAGAAGAGATGCAAATGCAAATGTATTATTAAATAATTTATATAAACAAACTGCTATACAAACAAGCTTTGGCATAAACCTTTTAGCGCTAGTTAACGGTGAACCTAAAGTATTATCTTTAAAAAGCTGCCTAAAACATTACTTAGATCATCAAATTGAAGTTATTAAACGTAGAACTAAATTTGAATTAGAAAAAGCAGAAGCTCGTGCACATATTTTAGAAGGTTTAAAAGTAGCTTTAGATCATTTAGATGAAGTAATTAGCCTAATTAGAGCTTCGCAAACTGGAGAAATTGCTAAGAATGGATTAATGGAGACATTTTCTTTATCAGAAAAACAAGCTCAAGCAATTTTAGATATGAGATTACAACGTTTAACTGGATTAGAACGTGAAAAAATTGAAGAAGAATATCAAGAATTAGTTAAATTAATTGCAGAATTGAAAGCTATTCTTGCAGATGAAGAGCGTGTTCTTGAAATTATTCGTGAAGAGTTAACACAGTTAAAAGAACAATATAATGATAAACGCAGAACTGCAATTGTTCCTGGTGGAGTTGAAATGATTGAAGATGAAGATTTAATTCCAGTAGAAAACATTATCGTTAGCTTAACCCATAATGGATATATCAAACGATTACCAATTTCTACTTATCGTTCTCAACGTAGAGGTGGCCGAGGTATTCAAGGAATGGGAACAAATGATGATGATTTCCTAGAACACTTACTGACTACTTCAACTCATGATACGATATTATTCTTTACAAACAAAGGAAAAGTATATCGTTCTAAAGGTTACGAAGTCCCTGAATTTAGCCGTACTGCTAAAGGACTTCCAATTGTAAACTTACTAGAAATTGATAAGGATGAAAGTATAAATGCTATAATTCCAGTTAGTGAATTTTTAGATGACTGGTATTTATTCTTTACTACTAAACAGGGAATTGCAAAGCGTGTTCCATTATCTGCTTTCGCAAATATTCGTACAAACGGATTAATCGCCATTAATTTAAAAGAAGATGATGATGTAATCTCTGTACGTTTAACTGATAGTACTAAAGATATAGTGGTAGGTACATCAAAAGGGATGATTATCCGTTTTAATGAAGAAGACGTTAGATCTATGGGAAGAACAGCTACAGGTGTTAAAGCAATTACACTTTCAGACGATGATTATGTTGTAGGGATGGAAGTAGTTGAGGAACACTTAGATATTTTAGTTGTTACAGAACACGGATTTGGTAAACGAACTGCTCAAGAAGAGTACCGTATTCAGAGCCGTGGTGGAAAAGGTTTAAAAACACTAAATGTTACAGAGAAAAACGGTAAGATGATCTCTTTAAAATGTGTTAGCGATGAAGAGGATTTAATGCTAATCACTGAATCTGGCGTAATCATTCGTATGCCAATTAGTCAAATCTCACGTTTAGGACGAGTTACACAAGGTGTAAAATTAATTAAATTAGATCAAGAAGGTCATGTTGCTACTGTTGCTATTGCAGCTAAAGAAGAGGAAGTTGAAACTGAAGATGAAGCAGACAACGAAGCTGAATCATCAACTCTAGAAAGCAAAGATGTGACTGAAACAACAGAAGAATAGATGATTAGTAAAGAGAGAACAAATATGTTCTCTCTTTTTTTGTTATTATCTAATGGAAGTTCTAATTGAAACTGCTACATGTGTGTATTAGTCGTTTCTATCATACTGTAGGATATAGAATAGTATTAATTCTTTTAATCGATTACGTTTCAAATACGATCGGGAGGAATTATATAATGATAATATATGTGTTGAACTAGATTATGATTCTTTTGATAGTATTTAGACAAATGTATTTATGATATTCATATTCTATCCAATACAGTAATAGCTCGAATGGAGAGAAATACTACTAAATTATAGTTAGCGTATTTTTTTTTGAAATTATTTTATAAAAACTATTGACCAACAGTTAAACGTTTGATATTATATAGAAGTCGCCAAGAGACAAGGCGACAAAGTGAACTTTGAA
>NZ_NULG01000014.1 GCF_002577195.1 Bacillus sp. AFS041924 | reverse complement strand
TTTTTTGAGCAATACAAGATTTAAACTTAACTTTTATGGAGAGTTTGATCCTGGCTCAGGACGAACGCTGGCGGCGTGCCTAATACATGCAAGTCGAGCGGACTAATGGGAGCTTGCTCCCGTTAGTTAGCGGCGGACGGGTGAGTAACACGTGGGCAACCTACCTGTAAGACTGGGATAACTTCGGGAAACCGGAGCTAATACCGGATGACACTGAGGAACTCCTGTTCCTTAGTTGAAAGATGGCCTCGGCTATCACTTACAGATGGGCCCGCGGCGCATTAGCTAGTTGGTGAGGTAACGGCTCACCAAGGCGACGATGCGTAGCCGACCTGAGAGGGTGATCGGCCACACTGGGACTGAGACACGGCCCAGACTCCTACGGGAGGCAGCAGTAGGGAATCTTCCGCAATGGACGAAAGTCTGACGGAGCAACGCCGCGTGAGCGATGAAGGCCTTCGGGTCGTAAAGCTCTGTTGTTAGGGAAGAACAAGTGCTAGTTAAATAAGCTGGCACCTTGACGGTACCTAACCAGAAAGCCACGGCTAACTACGTGCCAGCAGCCGCGGTAATACGTAGGTGGCAAGCGTTGTCCGGAATTATTGGGCGTAAAGCGCGCGCAGGCGGTTTCTTAAGTCTGATGTGAAAGCCCCCGGCTCAACCGGGGAGGGTCATTGGAAACTGGGAAACTTGAGTGCAGAAGAGGAAAGTGGAATTCCAAGTGTAGCGGTGAAATGCGTAGAGATTTGGAGGAACACCAGTGGCGAAGGCGACTTTCTGGTCTGTAACTGACGCTGAGGCGCGAAAGCGTGGGGAGCAAACAGGATTAGATACCCTGGTAGTCCACGCTGTAAACGATGAGTGCTAAGTGTTAGAGGGTTTCCGCCCTTTAGTGCTGAAGTTAACGCATTAAGCACTCCGCCTGGGGAGTACGGTCGCAAGACTGAAACTCAAAGGAATTGACGGGGGCCCGCACAAGTGGTGGAGCATGTGGTTTAATTCGAAGCAACGCGAAGAACCTTACCAGGTCTTGACATCCTCTGACAACCCTAGAGATAGGGCGTTCCCTTCGGGGACAGAGTGACAGGTGGTGCATGGTTGTCGTCAGCTCGTGTCGTGAGATGTTGGGTTAAGTCCCGCAACGAGCGCAACCCTTGATCTTAGTTGCCAGCATTTAGTTGGGCACTCTAAGGTGACTGCCGGTGACAAACCGGAGGAAGGTGGGGATGACGTCAAATCATCATGCCCCTTATGACCTGGGCTACACACGTGCTACAATGGATAGTACAAAGGGTTGCAAGACCGCGAGGTGGAGCTAATCCCATAAAACTATTCTCAGTTCGGATTGTAGGCTGCAACTCGCCTACATGAAGCCGGAATCACTAGTAATCGCGGATCAGCATGCCGCGGTGAATACGTTCCCGGGCCTTGTACACACCGCCCGTCACACCACGAGAGTTTGTAACACCCGAAGTCGGTGGGGTAACCTTTTAGGGGCCAGCCGCCTAAGGTGGGACAGATGATTGGGGTGAAGTCGTAACAAGGTAGCCGTATCGGAAGGTGCGGCTGGATCACCTCCTTTCTATGGAGACATCATGAACCGATGGTTCATGTATGAACTGTTTCTTCATTGTTTTGTTTAGTTTTGANNTTTGTACCTTGAAAACTAGATAATGTCATTCATTAAACTGCGTAAGTTTAATTCAATTAGTTTTAAAATTAGTTAAGTTAGAAAGGGCGCACGGTGGATGCCTTGGCACTAGGAGTCGATGAAGGACGGGACTAACACCGATATGCTTCGGGGAGCTGTAAGTAAGCTTTGATCCGGAGATTTCCGAATGGGGGAACCCACTACTCGTAATGGAGTAGTATCTTTACCTGAATACATAGGGTACTGAGGACAGACCCAGGGAACTGAAACATCTAAGTACCTGGAGGAATAGAAAGCAAAATGCGATTTCCCAAGTAGCGGCGAGCGAAAAGGAAGATAGCCCAAACCAAGAGGCTTGCCTCTTGGGGTTGTAGGACACTCTATACGGAGTTACAAAGGAACGGGGTAAATGAAGCGACCTGGAAAGGTCCGTCAAAGAAGGTAAAAACCCTGTAGTTGAAACCTCGTTCCCTCTTGAGTGGATCCTGAGTACGGCGGAACACGTGAAATTCCGTCGGAATCTGGGAGGACCATCTCCCAAGGCTAAATACTACCTAGTGACCGATAGTGAACCAGTACCGTGAGGGAAAGGTGAAAAGCACCCCGGAAGGGGAGTGAAAGAGAACCTGAAACCGTGTGCTTACAAATAGTCAGAGCTCGTTAACGAGTGATGGCGTGCCTTTTGTAGAATGAACCGGCGAGTTACGATCCCGTGCAAGGTTAAGTTGAAGAGACGGAGCCGCAGCGAAAGCGAGTCTGAATAGGGCGATATAGTACGTGGTCGTAGACCCGAAACCGAGTGATCTACCCATGTCCAGGATGAAGTTCAGGTAACACTGAATGGAGGTCCGAACCCACGCACGTTGAAAAGTGCGGGGATGAGGTGTGGGTAGCGGAGAAATTCCAATCGAACTCGGAGATAGCTGGTTCTCCCCGAAATAGCTTTAGGGCTAGCCTTATGTGTTAGAGTCTTGGAGGTAGAGCACTGATTGGACTAGGGGCCCCCAACGGGTTACCGAATTCAGTCAAACTCCGAATGCCAATGACTTATCCATAGGAGTCAGACTACGAGTGATAAGATCCGTGGTCAAGAGGGAAACAGCCCAGACCGCCAGCTAAGGTCCCAAAGTATACGTTAAGTGGAAAAGGATGTGGAGTTGCTTAGACAACCAGGATGTTGGCTTAGAAGCAGCCACCATTTAAAGAGTGCGTAATAGCTCACTGGTCGAGTGACTCTGCGCCGAAAATGTAACGGGGCTAAACGTATCACCGAAGCTGCGGATTGATACCGTATGGTATCAGTGGTAGGGGAGCGTTCTAAGGGCGTTGAAGCTAGATCGTAAGGACTGGTGGAGCGCTTAGAAGTGAGAATGCCGGTATGAGTAGCGAAAGACGGGTGAGAATCCCGTCCACCGTATGCCTAAGGTTTCCTGGGGAAGGCTCGTCCTCCCAGGGTTAGTCAGGACCTAAGCCGAGGCCGACAGGCGTAGGCGATGGACAACAGGTTGATATTCCTGTACCACCTCATTTCCGTTTGAGCGATGGAGGGACGCAGAAAGATAGGGTAAGCGCGCTGCTGGATATGCGCGTCCAAGCAATTAGGCTGATGTGTAGGCAAATCCGCACATCGTAAGGCTGAGTTGTGATGGCGAGGGAAATATAGTACCGAAGTTCCTGATTCTACGCTGCCAAGAAAAGCTTCTAGCGAGGAAATAGGTGCCTGTACCGCAAACCGACACAGGTAGGCGAGGAGAGAATCCTAAGGTGAGCGAGAGAACTATGGTTAAGGAACTCGGCAAAATGACCCCGTAACTTCGGGAGAAGGGGTGCTCTTTTGGGTGTATGCCCGGGAGAGCCGCAGTGAAAAGGCCCAAGCGACTGTTTAGCAAAAACACAGGTCTCTGCGAAGCCGCAAGGCGAAGTATAGGGGCTGACGCCTGCCCGGTGCTGGAAGGTTAAGAGGAGGGGTTATCCCTTACGGGAGAAGCTCTGAATTGAAGCCCCAGTAAACGGCGGCCGTAACTATAACGGTCCTAAGGTAGCGAAATTCCTTGTCGGGTAAGTTCCGACCCGCACGAAAGGCGTAACGATTTGGGCACTGTCTCAACCATAGACTCGGTGAAATTATAGTACCTGTGAAGATGCAGGTTACCCGCGACAGGACGGAAAGACCCCGTGGAGCTTTACTGCAGCTTGATATTGAATTTTGGTACAGCTTGTACAGGATAGGTAGGAGCCTGAGAAGCCGGAGCGCTAGCTTCGGTGGAGGCGTCGGTGGGATACTACCCTGGCTGTATTGAAATTCTAACCTAGAGCCGTGATCCGGCTCGGAGACAGTGTCAGGTGGGCAGTTTGACTGGGGCGGTCGCCTCCTAAAGAGTAACGGAGGCGCCCAAAGGTTCCCTCAGAATGGTTGGAAATCATTCGAAGAGTGTAAAGGCATAAGGGAGCTTGACTGCGAGACCTACAAGTCGAGCAGGGACGAAAGTCGGGCTTAGTGATCCGGTGGTTCCGCATGGAAGGGCCATCGCTCAACGGATAAAAGCTACCCCGGGGATAACAGGCTTATCTCCCCCAAGAGTCCACATCGACGGGGAGGTTTGGCACCTCGATGTCGGCTCATCGCATCCTGGGGCTGTAGTCGGTCCCAAGGGTTGGGCTGTTCGCCCATTAAAGCGGTACGCGAGCTGGGTTCAGAACGTCGTGAGACAGTTCGGTCCCTATCCGTCGTGGGCGTAGGAAATTTGAGAGGAGCTGTCCTTAGTACGAGAGGACCGGGATGGACACACCGCTGGTGTACCAGTTGTTCTGCCAAGAGCATGGCTGGGTAGCTATGTGTGGAAGGGATAAGTGCTGAAAGCATCTAAGCATGAAGCCCCCCTCAAGATGAGATTTCCCATAGCGTTAAGCTAGTAAGACCCCTGAGAGACGATCAGGTTGATAGGTCAGAGGTGGAAGCGTGGTGACACGTGGAGCTGACTGATACTAATCGGTCGAGGACTTAACTAACAAGTTT
>NZ_NULG01000013.1 GCF_002577195.1 Bacillus sp. AFS041924 | reverse complement strand
GTTTAGCATTGAAGAACATTTAGATCACTTTATCATTAATAAAATTTACTTATTGTTCCAATATTGACAACTTTATATTTCAACACTCTGAAAAAATGGACGTAACATAACGTCCATTTTTTAATCTTTATTAAAGTTTTTATTAGAAAGATCTGTGACCTTTTCAGCAGCTAAATGATGATATTTTTGAGTATTTTCTACTAACTTTATCAAATTTAAATATGTTTGCTTTGCTCCTAATACAAGTAATGGTACTCCAATAAAATCCAAATGCAAAAATCTTGATGTAAAGCCCCCTAAAGTCATTGCTAATGGTACTGTTGGGGAAGTACTCGATAAAATAATTTTATCTTCCTCATTTAATAAGATTTTCCCTAAACCTTCGATAGCTGTCGGCACATTTTTAGTATATCGTTTTGCTACTGTATACACTTGGTCTCCATTTTCGTCTTCACCATGAAAAAATAGTTTTCCACCATCTTTTGGTTTTAGTTTATTAAATAAGTATGTATTCTTTACTTCTTCTGTTGTGGGCTGACGATCAAGTGGCAATTGTTTTAAATGATATGCAGCAGCCAATGGTGAAGAATGTGTACCTCCAAAACAGTAATAAATATAATATTTCATTTATCTCATCCTCAAATTTTTGTATTAATACGTATGTAAATGTAGTTGCTTAGAATCCCATTCTGCAAAACATACCTGTTTCAGTGATAAATTTGACTCAGACAGTTTTTTATGTACCCACTTTTCATCTTTTTTCAGCGAGTTTAGAGCTCTTTCAATTATTTTCCCATCACTAATCACTACGACTGGTAAAAATTCTTTTTCCATTTGTATTTTTAAATCTTGCTTAGTAGGTGTATCGTAATTAGATTTCTTCAAGACACTAATCGTGCCGTCATTTTCTAAAATAGCATACGCAACTTCACTTACTGAAAAAGTATCTTTCGCTCTAAGTAATTGCATCAATTGATCGGTATCTAAACGATTTTTTTTCAATTCTTTCCATTGAATTGCTCCGTGCTTAATTACGACTGCAGGATCCCCTTCTAAGAACTTTCTAGCCCAAATAGACTTTTGTGTTAATATTTCAGTCACAAATATTAAAGCACCCCACGTAAAAATACTAAAAAGAATTTTTGGTAGATTTGCTTCGGTATCGTATATCGCATCTCCAAGTATATTTCCTAGCACGAGAGATGATATCAAATCAAATGGTGTAATTTGTGTGATTTGTGTTTTCCCATTAATTTTAACGACAATAA
Organism: Bacillus sp. AFS041924; assembly: GCF_002577195.1. GTDB lineage: Bacteria > Bacillota > Bacilli > Bacillales > Bacillaceae_G > Gottfriedia. Next base: position 41,524 of record NZ_NULG01000013.1, on the reverse strand, counting down.
AAAGTGCTATATATCCGAAAAACAATTCAGTAAACATTTCATGATAACTCATGTAATACACTCCTAAATTTTTATTACCTATTAAATTTTCTTACTACCTTACTCTTTTTATACATATAAATGGTAATCGTTTAAAATTCTAATTAATATTTAATTATTCATATATAGATGTGCGTCTGGATGTGTACCAATGGCTACTAGATCTTTTAATATTTTAGCTAAAATATAACTATATACTGTTCCGTTACCACCATAGGCCATTAAAAAAAGGCAGTTAGGATATTCATTGTATTGTTTGATCATTGGTAAACCAGTATGTGTTCCTCCAAATGCACCTGTCCAATAGAATTCTGCTTTGGCTTCTTTATACTGAGGAAACAATTCTATTAAATTTTTAATAAGTTGTTCTTTTTTATCAAATAACATAGATTCCCGTTTTTCAGGAATTATTGTAGGTTCATCAAGTCCGCCAACAATAATTCTCCCTTCAACCGTTGTACGAATATATAAATATGGTCTTGCAGTCTCCCAAATTAAACAATTTTCATACCATGCTTCTTTATTCTCAATTAATGGTTGGGTTGCAATTGCAAATGTCGAAGTTAATACTGCATTTTTCTCACTTTTTACTTCTAGGGATTCATAGCCACCAGCAAAAATAACTTTTTTTGCACGAATTGTATGCTTGTTTTTAGTAAATAGTTGAACGCCTTCTTTTGTACCAATAATGCTAGTTACTTCTGTATCTGAATATGCCTTCAAACCTCGTTTCAGAGCATATAAGAGTAGTCCATGGGCGCATTTATACGGATTTACTTCTGCATCATCTCCTGTGAATAGTGCCCCTTCTTTAGTAAAATTAAACTTTTCTTTAACTTGGGCTTTAGTAAAATATTCAACATTAAAGCCATTTTCCTTTAATACTTTGTATTCCAAATCAATCATTTTTTTTCCATCTAAATCACTAGCATAATAGAGACTACTTCTTTTTATAAAATCAGGATTAATTTCAATTGTTTTTGACATTTCTTCAATGCCTTTAATTGCCTCTACACATAATTGGTAATGACGTACAGCCTTTTCTTTTCCATATGAATGAATAAATGAATTTAATGATTTGTCATTTGTATATTGTAAGAGTCCGGTATTAGCACTTGTACTACCATGAGCTACTTTTCGTTTATCAAGTAAAATCACCTTAGCCCCTGTTTGACTTAAGAAATATGAACATAAACTTCCCGACTCACCACTTCCTACGATTACAAAATCACAATCTAGATCCTCATCTAGTTGCTTAATATTATTTAACTCAGATTGTGTATTAATATATGTTGTTGGCCAATACAGGACCCCACTAATACTTTTCATCTATAGACTCCTTTCAACCATTTTTAAGGTAGTTTTTGTCAATTGAATAAAAAAAATCCCACTTTTTTAAAAGTGAGATTTTTTAACGTAAATAGTATTGATTTTAAACCTTATATTGAATTGCTGAAATTATGATCTTTCAGCTAACCATTTTCCAATTGTCGGATATGTCGTTTTTAACGAAACAGGTCCAAACATAATCGAAACATGCCCTGATGGAATCGATACATATTGTTTATCGACACTAGAAATATGCTCATTTAGAGCCTCTACTTGGCAAGGCATCGCAATATGATCTTTCGTAGCAGAAATATTTAAAACATTAGCTTTAATGTTAGATACATCTACTCTTCTGCCTCTAATTTCTAATTCACCATTTAATAATTTATTTTGTTGATAAAATTCTCTAATCCATTGACGATATGCTTCACCTGGGAATGGAATACCGTCTGTCACCCATTTTTGCATTAACTTCCATGACTTAATGAATTTTGTATTATCAGATCTGTCTAATAATGTTACATAAGGACCAACGAAATTCGTCATTGGTTTTAACATTTTATTACCGAAATCAATCATTTCAGGTGGAATATTCCCTAATGTATCAACAGCTTTATCTAGTGCAAAATATTTTTCATTTAAAAATGCCCCGTATAATCCTGTATCCGAAAAATCGAATGGACTAGTTACAAAAATTAAGTTTTTAATTGGCGCATTTTCATAAAGTGATGCATAAATACTTGTTAACGTACCGCCCATGCAATACCCTAACATAGAAATTTCTTTTGCACCTGAAAAACGTAGCACTCGATTTACTGCTTTTGCAATATAGTCATGAATGATATCGTCGAATTTCAAATGACGATCCTCATGACCAAAAGTGCCCCAATCTAATAAATAAACATCAAAGCCCTCATTAACGAGATACTCTACAAAAGAATTCCCCTTTGTTAAATCAAGGATATATGGCTTATTAATTAGAGCATAAACAAGCAGTATTGGAGTCTTTTTAACCTTTTTTGTAGTTGGAATATAATGATACAATTTACTTTTATTTTTAGTCCAAATGACTTCTTTAGGAGATTGGCCTACTAAAGGTTCTCCTTCTTTTATAAGTATATCTGCTGTCTTCTTCATTCTTTTGTATGATTCTTTTAATCCATTTGGAAGCGATTCCATAGCTTCTTCTAACTTTTGTGAACTAAACACACTATTCCCCCCCTTTTGTAATGATAAATGATATCTATAAGTAAGACTTAAACGTAAAGTCCGCCATTTACATTAATCTGCTGGCCAGTAATGTACTCTCCACCTTCACATAGGTAAACAACTGCTTTTGCAATCTCATCAACTGTACCAAATCTTCTTTTTGGGATTTTTGATTTAATTTGTTCTTTTACATTCTCAGGTATTTCGTTAACCATATCAGTTTCAATAAATCCTGGACATACTGAATTTACTGTAATGTTTGTTTTTGCTAATTCAAGTGCTAATGATTTAGTAAATCCAATCATTCCGGCTTTTGCAGCAGAATAGTTTGTTTGACCAAAACCGCCCGCTTGACCAATAACTGATGAAATATTAATAATTCGTGCGTTATCAGATTCTAATAAGTGTGGTAAAGCTGAATTACATGTGTTATAAACACTGCTTAAGTTTACATCAATCACTTCATGCCAATCTTCTGCACTTAGTTTTTTGAAACTACGATCTCTAGTGATACCAGCATTGTTTACAATAATGTCTAATCGGCCAAAATGCTCAATTGTACGATCAATTAAGTCTTTTGCTTGGTCTAAATCAGCAACATTAGCTTGAACTGCTAATGCCTCATAACCATACTCAAAAAGTTCATCTACAACTGCTTTTGCGTGTGCTTCACTATTATTATAATTGATTACAACTTTTGCACCTTTTTCTGCTAAGTTAAATGCTATAGCTTTTCCTATTCCTTTTGCTCCACCTGTTACGATCGCTACACGATTTACTAAATCCATTATCATTTCTCCTTTTTTAACTAATTATTGTTTTGTTGTTGTTGTAGTTAATTTTTGTAAAAGTTGTTCAATGTTAGCCATTGAAGACTTTAATTCACTAACTTGTTGATGAATTGATTTGGTTTCAGCTTTTACTTTTGTAAGATCTCGTTTTAATGCAACAATGTCTAACTCTTTTTTCAATGCTGCTACATCTAAATCAGGCTGAGAATCTAAATATAATTGATCCTCTAATGTATCTACTTTCGATTCTAAATTAATCACTAAGCTAGCTACATTTGCGATATCTTCTTTAGACGCAATATTTGAAGCCTCTAAGAACGTTTTTGATTGATCGTTCAGCATCTTTTTACAGAATAGATTAAAATCTATTACAGAACCCATCCACTCGGAAAATTCTTCTTTCTGAACATATTCATTCATCATTTTTCCAAAGTATTTTTCGTTAACATCATACATTTGCTTCCACATTTTCAATGGATCTGAATAATTTTGCTCTGACATTTAAATCCCCCTCACTACTTTTAAGTATAGAAAACAAGTTAACGACAAAACAATCCAATGTTTTCGTGATATTTCTACATCTCCTGTCGAAATTTGTTTTTTAATATTCATTATATTTAAAATACATTGACAATAAATTTAACTAAGTGTAAATTACACCTAAGGGATGATGATTCCATTACTACGATATAGGAGGGAACAAAAATTTATGACTACCAACGAAAAAGAAACAAGTAAAAAAAATAAAAATGAAACGACTGATACACTTACATTGCCAAAAAACTTCTTAGTTCCCTTTCTACTTCTCAGCCTTAAGCAATGGAATATGCATGGTTATAAATTAATGCAAGTATTATTTGATTTGGGCTTTACAACGCTTGATTCAAGTAATGTATATCGGATTCTAAGACAACTTGAAAAAGAAAGTTATATTAAATCTAGTTGGGAATATGGAATGGAAGGACCAGCAAAACGAATTTATTCAATTACAGATGCTGGTGAGGAATATTTAAAAACTTGCCATAATTCATTTACACAATATAATCAGATGCTCCAAACATTTTTTTCGATTTATACTACTTCATTCTTTCCATTTAGCAACTCTGATGAAAGTTATAAAGATGATTGAAATTGCAGCAATGCATTCAATAATAAATTTTTCTGGAGGAAACACTAATGACTGAAAAAACAATCGAATTACAAACTGAACTTGCAGCTGAGAATTTTCAAAAAATGCTTCAATATTTATTAGACAATCAATTACAAATTCAACAATGGACAGAGTCTTTATTTCAAGAACAAGCAAAACAATGGAAAACATTAAACGAGCAAGTACAAGTTCAACAACAAGAGTCTTACGAGCAATTCCAAGAAATGATTAAGTTATTAAATGAAATTAAGCCAACAATTAACCAAGAAACTTATGAAAAAACTTGGAAAAAATTATTTGATCAATTTGCTCCATTTCAATCTTTATGGACAAATATGAACCAAAATCCATATCAACCATTTTTTCAAGCTATGGGTACATTTTCAAATCAACAACAACAATTTTTTCAACAATTGTTTAAACAACCATTAAACAACACACCTTTTACAGCTTGGACGAATATGTATCAGCAGTTCCAAAAAACTCAAGAAGATTGGTTAAAAAACCTACAAGAATTCTCTTTCGCAAAATTTTAAGTTTAAATATAAACAATTTTCTTGATTAGCTAGGCATTTCATCAAGGAGAGGATGAAACAAAATGAATGTTTTCGAAAGTGCAAGACATGTACAGGAATTTCATTTTGACTCCATTTCAGTTGGTGACGAAGCTACTCTTGAAGTAAAAATTACTGCAGAGTTAATTGAACAATTCGCTGCAATATCAACAGATGTAAATCCAATTCATTTATTAGATGACTTCGCAAAAGAAAGCATCTTTAAAGAAAGAATTGCACATGGCATGTTGATTTGCAGCTTTATTTCCTCAGTACTAGGTACTAAACTACCCGGCAAAAACACCATCTACTTATCTCAAGAAGTATTTTTCAAAGCACCTGTAAAAATTAATGACACGATTAAAGTAATAGTCAGTGTATTACGCAAAAGAGACGATAAAAAATTACTAACGCTTCAAACGAATGTATATAATCAAGAAAATTTACTCGTTGTTGAAGGATCAGCATTGGTTAAAAAGTTAACATAACCCTAATATGACTGTATTTACCAAGCATGATAAAACCCTAAATGTAAAAAATACAATTGTAAGCTATTACTTACAGAAAGGGAGATAAATATCATGGCTAGAACAAATAAATTATTAGTTCCAGGTGTAGAACAAGCACTTGATCAATTTAAATACGAAATCGCTAACGAATTTGGAGTAACATTAGGTTCAGATACAACTGCACGTTCAAACGGTTCAGTTGGTGGCGAAATCACGAAACGTTTAATTGCTCAAGCGCAAAGTCATTTAAAGGGTCTTTGATTTAGGTAAAAACAAATTATATAAAATGGCTTAATATAGGGGGGAGATTTTAATCTTCCCTTTTTATTTTTAAATTTTTTGGAAAAAAATAGCAATCTTTATCTTAACTAGTTGTATAGACAAGTTGGACCTTTTAAGTTAATATTGAAAGCGTAATCATTATTATAATTTTCGGAGGGAAAATAATATGCTTAGTTTCTTACAACGCATTGGTAAAGCATTAATGTTACCAATCGCTGTCCTTCCAGCTGCAGGACTTTTACTGCGCTTTGGACAACCCGATCTACTAAACATTCCGTTTATGGCGGCAGCTGGTAATGCAATTTTCTCTAATCTTCCATTAATCTTTGCGATCGGTGTTGCGATCGGTATTTCAAAGGATGGAAATGGAGCCGCTGGTCTTGCAGGTGCAATCGGTTACTTCGTATTGACTGCAGGAACAACAACGATTAATAAAGATATTAATATGGCTGCACTTGGTGGTATTATTACAGGGGTAATTGCTGGTATGCTTTACAACCGATTCAGTGGAATTAAATTACCTGAATGGTTAGGATTCTTTAGTGGACGTCGATTCGTCCCTATTATAACGTCCGCAACCATGCTAGTATTAGCAGGAATATTTGGTTATGTATGGCCAGCTATTCAAGATGGAATTAACTCAGTTGGTAACTGGATTATTGGAGTAGGTCCATTTGGTGCTGCAGTATTCGGTTTCTTAAACCGTATTTTAATCCCATTAGGATTACATCACGTATTAAATACAATTTTCTGGTTCAATTTAGGTGATTTTACAGACGCGGCTGGCAAAGTAATTCACGGTGACTTAAACAGATTCTTCGCTGGTGACAAATCTGCCGGAATGTTCATGACTGGTTTCTTCCCAATTATGATGTTCGGTCTTCCTGCTGCTGCATTTGCAATGATCGCTGCTGCGAAACCAGAAAGACGTAAAACTGTTTCAGGTATGTTTATTGGTCTTGCTTTAACATCATTCTTAACAGGTATTACTGAACCAATCGAATTTGCATTCATGTTCATTGCACCAGTACTATATGCTTTCCATGCAATCTTAACAGGTTTATCAATGGGGATCGTAAATGCTTTAGGAATTAAAGACGGCTTTACATTCTCAGCTGGATTTATGGATTATATCCTGAACTACAATATTGCAACTAAGCCTATTCTGTTACTTCTAATCGGTCTAATCTTTGGTGTAATTTACTTTGTAGTGTTCTACTTCGCAATTAAGAAATTTAACATCAAAACACCTGGTCGTGAAGATGAGGAAATTGAAACTGATGAAGTAACAACTGAAATTGGTGATTCCTTATACCTTCAAGGTTTAGGTGGAAAAGAAAACTTAACAAACATCGATAACTGTACAACTCGTTTACGTTTACAAGTAAAAGATGCTTCAAAAGTAAATGAAGCACTTCTTAAAAAAGCTGGTGCTCGTGGCGTTATTAAATTAGACGATAAAAACGTTCAAGTAGTTGTAGGTACAAACGTAGAGTTTGTTGCTGAAGACTTAAAGAAACAAGTTAAATAATTGAATTTACAAAGCTTGCCTATATGGGCAAGCTTTTTTTGATATTATTGAGGACTTCATGAGTTAATTAATTAGACAGATTTTCTAATTAGCTTACTCATAGGGGGTTCATGAGTCACTTAAACAGATTTATTTGGATTTTCCTTTTACCTACGTGCTGGATTTTTCGGTAGACGCCTTTTCCCATATTTTTTGTAATCCGCGTTTAAATCGCCCATGCATTGTTTTTGGGATTCTATTGCAAACGCATATTTTAATTCAAACCCGTAATTGTTCATGTTGCTTTCATAAATTTCTTTTCTATATAATAAGAAGAGAGTCAAAAGAACAATAATAAAATATTTAGTGTGCTTCGCGTTCTCTTCCTTGTCTTTCATTCGTTCTAGTAATTAAAAACTTATCTTTGTAATTTTAATCGTTTGTTTCTTTTCTTCTATTAATATGCTTTTAATCTCATTCTCTATTTTATAAACCCCAAATAAATCATCACTATGTAAATTAATTTGCGGGACATAATAACCTTCTGCAATAAACCTTTGAAGAAAATCTAATCCATTTTCTTTTCTATATCCTAGATTATAATCTTAGAAATTTGTTCAAATAGTTGATGTTTGTCGTTTAAAGCTTCTTGAACGGATCTTGCCAATATAAAACCATACGGTACTGGTCTTGTATCATCAATAAATAATTTCAAATTATTCACCTTCAATACGTTTTTTACAGAATGATTACAATCGTAACCGAATGACAACAAAACTGGATTTTCCTTCCTGTAATATAACAAGGAAATGCAACCATATCTTTATTTCATATTTTTTTTATGGAAATAAAATACATATATTTAGGATTTTCAATTATTAATATTCTAGTAATATAGTAGTAATAACAACGATTTTTTTAATTTCTGTACTAAGACAGAACTACCAAAAAAATCCTCAAATTTAGTTCCCCATTTTTTCCCATAATTATGTCATGCGTTTTCATGCTAAAGTATTACTTGTACAGCGAGACAATACCCAAACAAATGGAGGAATAAGACATGAAAAAAGTAATCTCATTATCAACATTGGCTGCTACTCTACTAGTAGGTGCTCCTGTAACTGCAGTACACGCGGATACAATCAATAAGGATACAAAGACATATACTCAAAAAGTTGATTTAAATAATGTATTATTTAGCTACTTTAATCTACCAAGCTTAAACACTACTAATGGTAAAGTAGATTTATCTAAATTCGGTATTGATATGACTAAGCTTCAAGATTCAATTAAACAACAATTAGAAGCTCAATTAAAACAAGGTAATGGTTCAAATACAACTACAAAACCAACAGTACCAACGAAGCCATCTACACCGGTTAAACCAACAGTACCAACTACGCCATCTACACCGGCTAAACCATCAACACCATCAACAAAACCGACGGTACCAACTACACCATCTAAGCCAACAACTCCGTCAACTGAAACACCATCAAATTCAGCATCTTTATCTGCTTATGAATCAAAAGTAGTTGATTTAACGAATGCTGAACGTACAAAAGCTGGTTTAAAACCATTTACAGTTAATGCAACATTATCTAAAACTGCACGTTTAAAATCACAAGATATGACTGACAAAAATTATTTTGACCACAACTCACCGACTTATGGTTCACCATTTGATATGATGAAACAATTCGGAATCTCTTATAACTATGCAGCAGAAAACATTGCTAAAGGTCAAAGATCACCTGAAGAAGTAGTTACTGCTTGGATGAACAGTGCTGGTCACCGTGCTAATATCTTAAATCCTAACTTAAATCAAATCGGTGTTGGTTATGATTCAAGATCAAATGCTTGGACTCAACAATTCATCGGTAAATAATTAACAATATATTGTATCTAGCTGTCTCAAAAGTAGTCCGTTTTACGGACTACTTTTTTTATTATCTGAAAATAATTTAAATTTATTCAATCATTTTTTTACTTATCTTTCTTTTATCTCCATAAGTAATCTTTCCATTAAAGAGGAATCAATCACTTCGATTGCAGAATTATTCTTTCGAACGCCTGAACCAAAATGAATTTCTTCAACATTCGTAAAATTAATGAAATCTGAAACATTTTCAATTAATAATCCGCTACCTGCTAAAATTTTTATATTTGATTCATTAGTGAATTCGGCCATTTTTTTAATAGTTTCTTTTCCATCAATGGCACTAGGAGCACCACCTGATGTTAATACATGCGTAATCTCAGGGTATTTCTTTAATATATTTATTGCATTAAGAATATCATTTGACTCATCAATTGCCCTATGAAACGTAAAGTTCATATCTTTTACACGAGCTGATACTTTTTTTAAAAGCTCCTCATCAATTGCTTTTTCTTCGGTCAATGCACCAAAAACGATACCAGTTGCTCCAATTTCCTTACATATTTCAATATCATTTAAGATTACTTCTTGGTCATATGAATCATAAATAAAAGAACGACTATGTGGGCGAATCATTACATGTACAGGGATCGAGACATTTTGAACGACATGTTTAATCGTAGCATAACTTGGAGTTAACCCTCCCTCTTTTATCCCAGTAACTAATTCGATTCGGTTTGCCCCAAATTTTTCAGCGTCTACAGCATCTTTTACGTTTGTGGCAATTACTTCTAATAGCATTTCGTTCAGCTCACTTTTCATTAAGTATTTGTTTAAGATCCGTAGGAAATGGAATATGAATGGATAAAATTTCGTTCGTAAAAGGATGAGTAAATTGTACATTACCAGCGTGTAATCCTTGACGATTCAATAATTTAATTTTACCACCATATAGTTGATCTCCAATTAATGGGTGACCTAGAAAACTTAAATGTACACGTATTTGATGTGTTCGACCTGTATCTAACTGACATTCTAATATCGTTACATTCAGTTTCGATAAATACTTTATTTTTTTATAATGTGTAATCGCTTTATCACCTTTAGGAGAAACTCTTCTTCTAGTAGGATGATGCCGATCTCTTCCAATCGCTTCATCTATTGTTCCTTTTTGTGATTTTACATTACCATCAACAATTGCTGTATATGTACGTTTTATTTTCCGCTCGCTTAACATTGAATCAAGAATTGCGCTACTTAGTGCATGTTTAGCAAAAACTACCCCCCCCGTAGTATCTTTATCTAGACGGTGTATATGTCGCACTTTTGTTTGTAATCCATTTTCTTGAAAATGAAAAGCTACTCCATTTGCTAAAGTGTTTAATTGTCCTTTTTCATTCGGATGTGTATCGATTCCATAAGGTTTGTTAGCAATTAATAAATGTTCGTCTTCATAGCATATCTCAATCGATTGATTTTGTGGAATAACCCCATAATCTTCATCTTTGAATAATAGAATTTCAATTTGATCTCCACCTAAAATTACCGTATTCCAAGGTTTAGCTTCTCCATTTAACTTACATCCTTTAGTCATTCTTAATTCATGTAGCAATTTCTTTGGAAACTGCCATCGATTTTTTAAATACGATTCAACTGTTTGGTTCTTATGTTCATCGCTTACTATCACCTTATACCAAGGATTTAGTTTCTTTATTTCCATTTTTTATTCACCACTTTCAGTATAGCTATTATACCAAAATAAGATTGACCAAAAAAGAAGCACCCGTTAAGGTGCTTCTTTTTCATACTTTCTTAACAGCCTTTGAAAGCATTCATATAAACTTCTTCTAATTCTTTTACTAGTGGTAGTTTTGGATTTGCAGTAGTACATTGATCCTCAAAAGCACGGTCAGCTAAATATGCAACCTTTTCTTTAAATTCTATTTCAGTAACACCTTGTGCCTCAATACTCATATTTATATTTAATTCCTTTGATAACTTAATAACTGCTGCAATTAAACTTTCGACACCTTCTTCAGTTGAAGTAGCTGGTAGGCCTAAGAAACGAGCAATTTCAGCGTATCGTTCATCTGCAATGAAGTGCTTATATTTAGGGAATGCAGTAAACTTAGTTGGTTTTTTTGCATTATATCTTATTACATGTGGCATTAATATTGCATTTGCTCTTCCATGAGGGATATGGAATTCCGCTCCGATCTTATGCGCTAAGCTGTGGTTAATTCCTAAAAACGCATTTGCAAATGCCATTCCTGCGATCGCAGATGCATTATGCATTTTTTCACGGGCTTCGAAATCATTCCCATTTTGGTATGCTCTAGGTAAATATTTAAATACTAATTTTATAGCTTGCAATGCTAATCCATCTGTATAATCATTCGCTAATACACTTACATATGCCTCAATTGCATGTGTCAATACATCCATACCAGTGTCTGCTGTAATGCTTTTTGGAACTGTTGTTACGAATTGAGGGTCAATAATAGCAACATCAGGTGTTAGTTCATAGTCAGCTAATGGATATTTAATATTATTCGCTTTATCTGTAATTACCGCAAATGGTGTAACCTCTGAACCTGTCCCAGATGTAGTTGGAATTGCTACAAATTGAGCTTTTCGACCCAATTTAGGATATTTGTATGCTCTTTTTCGAATATCTAAAAACTTTTGTTTAGGTCCGTCCAAAGTAGTTTCCGGATATTCAAAAAACATCCACATACCTTTGGCAGCGTCCATTGCTGATCCACCACCGAAAGCAATAATTGTATCCGGTTCAAATGACTTCATTCTATCTGCACCCTTCATAACAGTAACATCAGAAGGATCTGGTTCTACATCAGAAAAGATTTCAATCTGAATATTTTCTTGTCTTTTCTCTAAATAATATTTAATTACGTCAACATAACCTAGCTTAACCATTGCTTCATCTGTTACAATAAATGCTTTTTTAATATTTGGCATTTTTTCTAGATACTGAGTTGAATATTTTTCAAAGTAAATTTTTGGTGGCAGTTTGACCCATTGCATATTCATATTTCTTCTTCCTAATTTTTTTATATTTAATAAATGAACTGTTGTAACGTTAGTTGATACAGAGTTTTTACCGTGTGATCCACAACCTAATGTTAGTGAAGGAATAAATGCGTTATATAAATCACCAATACCACCATGAGCTGAAGGTGCATTTGAAATTACGCGACAAGCTTTCATTCTTAATCCAAATTCTCTTTGGATTTCTTCATTATTACTATGAATAACAGCAGAGTGTCCTAATCCTCCAAGCTCTAGCATTTCTTCACAACGTTTAAATCCTTCTTCTTTACCATCTACTTTAATGGCAGCTAAAACCGGACTTAACTTTTCTCTTGTTAAAGGTTCTTTAGCGCCTACACTGTCACATTCAACAATTAGAATTTTTGTATCTTCCGGAACATTCACACCTGCAAGTGATGCAATTTCATAAGCAGATTTACCAACTATGTCCCCGTTCACGGCACATGTTGCTTCATTAATTACGAGCTTTTCTAATTTCTGCTTATCCTCTTTTGTCGCAAAGTAACAATTATTCGCTTTTAACTCTCTTTTCACTTCATCATATATTTCTTCGTCTACAATTACTGCTTGTTCAGATGCACAAATCATTCCATTATCAAATGTTTTTGAGAGAATAAGATCATTAACTGCACATTTAATTTCAGCAGATTTCTCTATATAGCAAGGTACATTTCCTGGTCCAACACCTAATGCAGGTTTTCCGGTACTATAAGCCGATTTAACCATTCCCGCGCCACCCGTTGCTAAAACAAGTGCTACACCTTCGTGATTCATTAAACACTTTGTTGCTTCAATAGACGGAACTTCAATCCATTGTACACAGTTTTCAGGTGCGCCTGCATTAACTGCGGCATCTCGAACAATTCTAGCTGCTTCTCTACTACATTTTTGTGCAGAAGGATGGAATGCAAAAATAATTGGATTTCTAGTTTTAATTGCAATTATCGCTTTGAATAAAGTAGTTGATGTCGGATTTGTTGTTGGCGTTACCCCTGCAATTAAACCTACAGGTTCAGCTATTTCTGTTATTCCAGTTTGCTGGTCTTCACTTATAATTCCAACTGTTTTATTACCTTTAATTGAATTCCATATATATTCTGTTGCAAATATATTTTTAATTATTTTATCCTCGTAGATACCACGCCCCGTTTCCTCAACTGCCATTTTTGCAAGTGGCATATGTTGATTCAAACCAGCAAGAACCATCGAATGTACAATTTCATTGATTTGTTCTTGATTATATCTTTCAAATTCCTTTAATGCTTTTTGTCCTTTTACGACTAATTCATCTACCATTTCAGAAGCGTTACATAATTCATTAACAATTTTTTCTTGAACAGCCATTTGGCTCTCCTCCTCTGATGATGGACATTAATGATCTAATGACTTAATTAATGTCCTTTTATCAATTAGTATTGTGAAGTTTTTCACATATCTGTTTACAAATATTATAATATATTGTTTTTATTGAAAATGCTATGTCTAATTTGTGAAATATTTCACATTATTTATAGTTTCCCCTCCATTTCACATCCATAAACTCATTCTTTGTAGATTTTTGTTAATCCTTTTCTTTTTTCAAATATTTTCGCATATGATAAAATTAAGAATAAGTTCTATTGAACTTATTTTTACCTGTTAGACTCTTCTAACAAAACTGGCAAAAAGGACGTGTAACCATGATTGCTCGAAGGAGCATTTGGCAACGTAAAGACTTATCCTACACTTAGCGGTTTTAATTTAGAGAACCAAAAGAACTCTAAAATAAAACTGAAGGTAGGCGAAACTATGGTTGACAGGCGATTATGTTATTTCTTCAATGATATATAGCTATGTAGTTAGAAAGGCAACAAACTAACTACGAGCTCTATATACGTAGTTAGTTAATAACTTTACTTTTTAACTACTAACTACGAAAAGAGGAAATAACAATGAGTAACAATCGTTTGGGTGAGACCTTAATAATTTTAGTTGGTTCATTTATTTTGGCCACTACACTTTATCATTTTCATTTTCAAAACAATCTAGCAGAAGGTGGATTCATTGGTATTGCATTATTAGTCAAAAACGCATTAAATATTTCACCTTCAATTACAACTTTGCTACTTGATATTCCGATTATCTTAATTGCAGGAGTGTATTTAGGTAAAAAGTTAGTAATTAATACGACAATCGGAGCAATCTCATTTTCTGCTTTTTATTCAATCATTGAAAAAACATCTAATTTTACATTTAATTTTGGAGATCATCTTTGGATACCCGCTATTTTAGGTGGAATTTTCGCTGGACTTGGATTAGGGTTAATTCTAAGAAGTGGTGGTGCAACAGGTGGAGATGATTTAATAACAATCATAATGAGCAAAAAATCAAAAATATCTATAGGCAAAGTATATTTTATTTTTGACGCTGTCATTCTTCTTTGTTCACTTTCTTATCTTTCATGGAATGAAGTAGGCTATACTATTCTTTCAGTTGCAATTTGTGCCAAAGTAACTGAATTAGTTTATGAAAGTAAATTTCAAAATAAATCTGTTTCAATTAAAACAAATGAAAAAAGATTACATGCTTAATGCATGTAATCTTTTTTTGTTTCAGAAAAATCCACGAGCTCATTTAGAACATTTTCAGCAGCTAAATCATATAGACAATCTTTAAAAAGAATTGCCAGTCTTCGATAATCATTATATTTGTCTAACAGCTCGTCCACAGATGAAGATTCACCCATGCTATTTTTCTTTACTTCTTCTTGCTTTTTAGCAAACTTAATTGTAAATGTACCTAGTTTTTCAAACATTGATCCGTAGAACTCATCAAAGTTCGATACGCTAACTAATTCTTCTTCTTCAGCGTCTACTTGAAGACCATCAAATTCTCGTAAGAGTTCGTAAATAATGCTACTGTACTCATCATTTAAATAAATACTTTTTTCGATCCTGTATCCGATCACTCGATAAAAATGACCATCGTTTTTCGCAAATTGAACAGTATCATTTATTTTAAACTTAAAATACTTAAACATTGTACTTCACCCCTACCAATGTCTTTTATCATACTATTTACAAAATACTATGGATACTATACAGCCAAAACTTGACAAATTTAAAAATATCTCCTAAATTACATACATTCTTGAAAATGCTTGAGAAAATTGGTAACCTATACGTACAATACCTGCATTATTAACATCTTTTAATCTTAGTTTAGGAGGTGGATATTGCCTTGTTAACCGATAACGACAAACTTCTTCTAGATGATTTAACAAGTTTAATGATTCGAGTTCGAAAAAACTGGCAAAAATCAGATGAGGAAGTTAAAAGTTCCTTAACTCCACCAAAATATTTACTTTTATACTTAATATATAAGAATCAAAAAATTTCAGCTTCAGAGCTAGGTAAACAAATGGGACTATCTTCCGGTTCAATCACAACCGCAGTAAAGAAATTGGTTGATAATCATTTAATTTCTCGAAAAAGGGATAGCCGTGATCGTAGAGTTACATGGCTTGAACTAACAGATGAGGGAAAACACATGATTGAAGAACTTTTCAATTTTCGCCAAGGTTTATGGCTAACTTTATTTGAAAAGCTATCTCATAATGAGAGAGACCAATTCCGATTATTATTAAGCAAATTAATTTCAAACTAAAAAGGTTATCTCTTGTGGAGATAACCTTTTTTCTATTATTACTTTCCTGTTTTTAATTCAGTCCAATACTTATCGTATAATTCTGTTTGATCTCCAACGTCCTTAATCCAGTTCGTTAAATCAGTTTGTTGTTTTGTTACATTAATAAATGGATTTTGTTTATACTCCGCAGAATGATATGGTTCAGATTTACTATTAGGATCAGCATATCCAATTGCCTCATAATTTTGTGCACTTACTTTTGGATCATATAAATAGTTAATAAACTTTTCAGCTAACTCTTTTTGTTTTGCGTCTTTTGGGATAGCTAAAGTATCTGCCCATCTTGATGATCCTTCTTTTGGTACTACCCATTTAACATCTTTAAGCTCTTTTTGTATATAAGCCGCATCTCCTGACCATACTTGGCCAATCCAAGCATCTTCAGTTATAAACTTTTGTTTTACCGTATCTGTGTCGAACGCTAATAAGTTTGGAGTTAACGTTTTTAAATTATTATAAGCTTTTAGTAATTCATCTTCATTTGTTGAGCTATTTGAAAAGCCATTTTTTATTAATCCCATTCCAAATACTTCTCTATTATCATCTAGTAATGTAACATGACCTTTGTATTTAGGGTTCCATAGATCATCCCAGCTATTTATATCTTCTTTTACATATTTTGGATTATAGGCGATTCCCGTTATTCCTCCAGTATAAACAACTGAATAATCACCTTTCGGATCAAATTCTTGATTAGTGTATTCCGGAGCAATATTATTTAAATTTGGTATTTTACTTTTATCAAGTTTCGCCAACATGTTTTGATGAATCATCAATTTAACCATATAATCTGATGGTTGGATGATATCATAATTCGAACTACCAGCTTTTAATTTTGCATATAATTCTTCATTACTTGCAAATACTTGATAATTGATTTTAACATCATATTTCTTCTCAAATGATTGTAAAACTTTCTCATCAAAATTATCTGCCCAGCTATAAATATTTAATTCTTTTTTACCAACTGAACAAGCAGATAATAGCAAACTTACTAAGCCTAAAGAAACCATTATTGTAGCAGTTTTTTTAAATATACTCATAATGCCTACTGACTACCTCCTTTAATTTTTAAACAATATAGGATTTTTTTTCTGTTTTTTCATTGTTCATACCTTTTGTTCGATAGACTTCAGATATAACCATTAAGAAAATAATGGTAACAATTAAAATTGTTGAAATTGCATTTATTTCAGGGGTTACACCCTTTTTAACCATTCCATAAATATAAATTGGTAATGTAGTGGAACTTGGTCCTGAAACAAAAAAGCTAATAACAAAATCGTCAATACTTAATGTAAAACATATAAGTGCAGAAGCAATAATTCCAGGCATTAGCGCTGGTAAAGTTACAAATCTAAATGTTTGCCATGGTGTAGCACCTAAGTCACTTGCAGCATCTTCTAAGTCTGAAGACATTCCTGAAAGTCTTGCTGCTAAAAGTATAATTACATATGAAATACAAAAAGTGACATGAGCAATAATAATGGTCATACTACCTAATTCAATATTGAAATTCGTAAAAAGTATTAGTAATGAAAGTCCCATTAATATGTCCGGAACGACAATTGGTAAGTAAACTAGTCCACTAATAAAATTTGAAAATTTATATTTATGCTTATGTAAAGCAAGTGCACAAATAGTACCAAGAATTGTTGAGAGTACTGTAGTTACAATTGCAATAAACAAACTATTCATTAAAGCATCTATTACTTGTGGGTTATTAAAAAGATTTAAATACCAATCAAAAGTAAATCCAGTCCACTGTGCATTAATCTTAGATTTATTAAACGAAAATAAAATTAAAATCAAAATTGGTAAATATAAGCAAATTAATATTATAGTAGAAAACCCAATAAGTATCGGTTTTTTCATTATTTTTCACCTCTACTTTTATCAGCACCAATATTTTTTGTCGCTAAATAGTAAAGTCCTATTAGTCCGATTGATGTAATGACTAAGAAAATTGATAGCGCGGAACCAAATGGCCAGTTTCTCGCAGCTAAGAATTGATTTTGAATTACATTTCCTATTAATGCAACTTTAGAACCACCCATTACATCCGAAACGACAAACATACCAAATGAGGCAACAAATACTAATATACTACCCGCAAAGATACCCTTCATAGTTAATGGGAGAGTAACATAAATAAATGTTTGATATGGTGTAGCACCTAAATCATTTGCAGCATCCAATTTTCGATTATCTAATTGTTCTATTGCTACAAAAATCGGTAACACCATGAATGGTAGTAATGTATATACCATTCCCATTATGACGGAAGGCGTATTGTAAAGTAGTTGTAATGGTTCTTTTATTATCCCTAATTGGATTAGCAATGTGTTAATAATTCCCTTTGAACGAAGGATAACAATTAATGCATACGATCTAACTAAGAAATTAATCCAAAAAGGAATTGTGATTAATAAAAGTAAAATTCTCTGCCATTTTTCACTTACAACAGTAGCTGTATATGCATAAGGATATCCAACCAAAAGTGTAATGATTGTAGTGACTAATGCAACCCAAAAAGTCGTCCATAAAACTTTTAAGTAAAGTGGGTCAAAAACTTTTACTATATTTTCTAAAGTAAATGTTTTTTCTATTTCTCCATACATTCCATTTTTCATAAATGCAAAGCCAAAAATTAAAAGTAATGGTAAAAGAAAAAAAACTAGTAGCCAGATAATCGTAGGTGCAATTATGTACTTTTCATTTCTCAATACATAAACACCTCATCTTCCGACTTCCAGCTAATCGCAACTTTATCATTTCTAGAAAAAGTTGTTTGATCAGGCATTTGATAGACAATGATTGTTTGATCATGCTTATGTAAATCAATAAATATTTTATTTAATGTACCAACAAATTCCACATCTCTTATTATGCCTGTATAATTATTTTTTTCATCTGTAGCATGTGAAACTTTAATATTTTCGGGTCTAATTGCAATTTCTCTTTCGCCTCTATTAAAGAAATTATTTTCACCTATAAAGCTTGCAATAAATTTACTTGCTGGATTTTGATAAATTTCCTTTGGTGTTCCGATTTGCTCGATTTTCCCATTATTCATAACAACAATTCGATCACTCATACTCATTGCTTCTTCTTGATCATGGGTTACATAGATAAAAGTAATTCCTAATTCGCGTTGAAGATTTTTTAATTCTCTTTGCAAATCTTTTCGAAGCTTAAAATCAAGTGCTCCTAAAGGTTCATCAAGTAATAATACTTTTGGATTGTTCACTATTGCACGAGCAATTGCAACCCTTTGCTGCTGACCACCAGATAACTGACTAGGTTTACGATTCCTAAATTCAGTTAATTGTGTTAGTCTCATCGCCTCAGTAGATCGTACTTTTTGCTCTTCTATTGAAACACCTTTCATCTTTAATCCAAATTGAATATTTCTTTCAACATTCATATGAGGAAATAATGCATAGTGTTGGAATACTAAGTTCATATCTCTTTTATATGGTGGCAAATTATTTATTGCTTCTCCATTTAATTTAATGACACCTGATGATGGTTCTTCAAAACCAGCAATCATTCTTAAAAGTGTAGTTTTTCCACATCCACTTGGTCCTAGAATTGTTAAAAATTCTCCCGAATAAATTTCTAATGAAAGCGGAGAAATCACATTATTTTCACTAAAATTTTTCTCAACTTGTTCAATTTCAATTATGTTTTTCATTTTCGCGTCCCATCTATATTAATATTTTATTATTATGTAAAAATGACTAAATTATTTTTAACATATAAAAAGCCCCTTTTGTCAAGGAGCTAAGAAACTAAGTACAATTAACCTTTATTTTAACAATTTACGAATAAACCGTAAAGCGTTTTTTGTTGTGTGATATCTAATTTTTAAGTCCATTTTAGTAGTTTGTAAGAGCACGCTTTTATCATGTGTAAAGGCTGAAAAGCTGTACTCCCCATGATAATTTCCAGAGCCACTTTCTCCTACCCCTCCAAATGGTAAATTTGGATTTGCCATATGATAAAGAGTATCGTTTACACATCCCCCACCAAATGGAACTCTTTCGATTACTTTATTTGATATACTCTTACTTTCTGTAAATATATATAGTGCTAATGGCTTAGGGTGTTGATTAATTTCATTCATTACTTCATCTAAATTTTCGTATGAAAGAATTGGTAAAACTGGACCAAATATTTCTTCTGACATAATTGGAGATTCCCAAGATAGATTAGTTATCAAAGTAGGCTCAATTTTATGAGTTAATGGATCATATTCCCCACCGTGTACAATCTCACCATTATTCAAAAAGTTCACTAATCGATTAAAATGACGTTCACTAATGATTTTGGTATAATCATTGTTTAACAAAGGTTTATCGCTATAAAAATGAACGATTTCATTCTTTAAGGCATCAATAAAATCTTTTTTTACCAATTCGTGGACATAAATATAATCAGGAGCAATACAGGTTTGTCCAGCATTCGTAAATTTTCCCCATACAATTCTTTTAGCAGCTAATTGAATATTTGCATCGTTATGGACAATTGTTGGACTTTTTCCACCTAATTCAAGAATTATTGGTGTTAAATTTTTACTTGCGGCTTCCATGACAATTTTTCCAACTTGAACACTTCCAGTAAAAAAGATTAAATCAAGTTTTTGCTGTAATAATAGTGTACTTTCTTCGATTCCACCTTCTACTACTGCAATATATTCTTGATCAAATAGCTCTTTAATTATTTTTTGAATAATAATAGATGTATTAGGAGTTAACTCTGACGGTTTAATGATTGCAGTATTTCCACCAATTATTGCACCTATTAAAGGTGCCATTGTTAATTGAAACGGATAATTCCAAGGTGAAATAATTAACGTTACTCCATATGGTTCTCTGTAAATATAGCCTTTTGTTCCAAAATGAGTGATAGGTGTTTTAACTTTTTTAGGTTTCATCCATTTTTCAATATTCTTAATTGCTTCTGATATTTCTTTTAAAGTAAATCCAATCTCAGTCAAATAAGCTTCAAAATCTGATTTATTTAAATCTTTTTTTAAAGCTCTTTTTATTTCTTCTTCATTCTCTACTATTGAGTTATATAGTTTTTTTAATTGGGCAATTCGAAATTTAGAAGTTTTAGTTGCACCAGTTTGAAAATAAGTTTTTTGCTTTGTTACTAATTGTGTAATTTCAGATGCTTTATATGTACTTTCCAAAATCATCACATCCTTTTTTAGTTCAATAGTTTAAACATATAAGCTTATGCTAATTTAAAAACTCACATAAAGTCAATATTTCTGTGAATACTATTATTAATATAAATGTGTAGAATTCGAAATATTAACTTTGTTAAGGGATTGTAAAGAAATTGTAAATTTGTAAATTAATTAAACGTTTTTAATTGATTAATTTCAAAAACCAATTATTATTATTAACGTGGCCTTTACTTTTTTCGACATTTTTACATAGTTTCTGACATAATAAAATTTACTGAATAATGTGAAGGTGATAATAAATTATATGTTTTAGTTGGAGGAATCATAATGTTTTTTGGACAAAAAAAGGATGTATTCTTTGAAAAGCTTTTAAGTATAGCCCAGAACTTAGACGAGTCATCAAAGTATTACGTTGATTTTAAAATAAAAAATGCTAGCGACTTAAAGAAGTTTCAAGAAGAAATGAAGGATTATGAAACTAAAGGTGATAAGTTCATTCACTCTCTAATCGTTGAATTAAATAAAACTTTCATTACTCCAATTGAGCGTGAAGATATTTTACAACTTGCTATGAAAATGGATGATGTACTCGATGGATTTGAACATTGTTCGGCACGTTTTGAAATGTATTCAATTACATCTGCTGATGAATATATGGTTAAATTCGTTGATATTTTACAAAAAGCAGTTGAAGAAATTTTACAAGCTGTTAAATTACTTTCAAATAAAAAATTACTTGAAATTCGTGTCCATGCGATAAAAATTAAAGATTACGAATCTCAATGTGATGAATTGTTACGTACTTCAATTAAACAATTATTTATGAATGAAAAAGATCCTATCAAAATTATACAGTATAAAGAAATCTACGAAGGTTTAGAATCTGTAGCTGATAGTGCACAAGATGTAGCAAACACTCTTGAGCAAATTATCATGCGAAATGCGTAAGGAGTCATAAAATGGAGCATTTATATTTACTTACGATTTTAATCGTGATTTTTGCATTATTGTTTGATTTTATTAATGGATTTCATGATACTGCAAATGCAATTGCAACTTCAGTTTCAACAAAAGCATTGAGACCGCGTACAGCTATTTTATTAGCAGCGCTAATGAACTTTATCGGTGCGATTACATTTACAGGAGTAGCAAAAACGATTACAACTGGAATTGTTGATCCAATTACGATTGAAGGTACAAATGGACTAGTTGTCGTAATTGCTGCTTTATTAGGCGGTATATTCTGGAATTTATTAACTTGGTATTTCGGTATTCCAAGTAGTTCTTCTCATGCGATCATCGGTGCTATAGCTGGTGCTGCTATATCAGCTAAAGGATTTGGAGTTTTAGAAGCTGAAGGTTTAATTAAGATTATCGAAGCTTTATTAATTTCTCCAGTTATCGCGATTACGCTCGGTTTTATCGTTATGACAATTTTAGCAACTATTTTCAAACGTTCTAATCTTTCTAAAACAAATAAAGGATTTAGATTGTTTCAGATATTCACAGCCGCTTTACAGTCATTTACTCACGGAACAAACGATGCACAAAAAGCAATGGGGATTATTATGATTGCTTTAATTGCTGCTAAAATTGAAACACCAGGTGCAGATGTACCATTATGGGTACGTATTGGTTGTGCAACAGCAATGGCACTCGGTACATCTGTTGGTGGATGGAAAATCATTAAAACTGTTGGCGGAAAAATCATGAAAATTCGTCCGATCAATGGTGCAGCAGCTGACTTATCTTCAGCAGCAATTATTTTCACATTTACAGCTTTACATTTACCAGTTAGTACTACTCACGTAATCTCTTCTTCAATTATGGGTGTTGGCTCAGCACAACGAGTTAAAGATGTAAACTGGGGTACTGCTCAACGTATGCTTATAACTTGGGTTATTACAATCCCAATTTCAGCAGCTGTATCAGCTATTTTCTATCAAATATTAAAGTTATTCTTAGTCTAAGAATAAACAAAAAGGCGAATTTGTAAATCACAGTTCGCCTTTTTATGTATAGATAATATTGAATTTTAAAAGGCTAAACGCTCTTATACGTCTAACCTTTTTAGATTTTTACATATATTCTCTTTTCCTTTTTGGTCTTGAAATATAAAAAATTACAACAAGTAGTAAAATTATCGATCCAGCAATTAAAAATGTACTTAATGAAAGGATTGTAGGTCGATCATAGGATTTAGCAGCTAATAAATCAGTACTTAAAACTTTTTCGTTATTAGCCCAAACTTCAACATCACCAAGTATTTGATTTTTAGCAATTCCATTTTCCTTATATTTCTCACCTATTGTTGATGAGGGATTTAATTTTATTTCATAGTTTGTATTTGTACCTAGTGACGTTAAAAAAGCCAAATCTTTCGCTATTTTTGTTTGAATTAAATCGTCTCTTATTGTTACTTTTTTCTGCCAATCTGATTGTTTTATTAACGTTTTTTTATGGATCTTTGAAAATGCATATGAATCCATTAAATTAATATCCTGCAAATATTGCGGTTTTGAAGAGCGTAATAGAATATTTATAATCATTTGGCCGTCTTTTTTGTCAATTTCAATCAAAGTATTTCTAGCTGAATCTGTATAACCTGTTTTACCTGCATAAAAATAAGGATTTTTAAACATTTTTCCGCGATTAAAAATATACACATTCTTTTGCTTAGATGTATTAATATGAGCATCTTTTGTACCCATCGCTTTAATGATTAACGGGTATTTTAAAGCTGCCTTTGTGATTAATGCTAAATCCTGTGCAGTCGTATAATGATTTGCATGATGAAGTCCATTTGGATTCATAAAATTTGTATGATTTGCGCCAATCTTTTTAGCTTTTTCATTCATCATTTTTACAAAATTATCCATGTTCCCGCCAACTCTTTCACCAATTGCATACGCTAAATCATTTGCACTTAAAATCATCATCGTTTTTAATGCTGTATTCCGATCTAAAACTTCACCTTCAGAAAAAAGTATTTGCGAATTGCTTTTTTCTTCTTGAATACTTCTTTTTGTCATTTGAATTTTATCATTTTCTTTTAGATGATCCATCATAACCATTGCAGTCATTATTTTAGTAGTACTGGCAGGGAAATCAACTTTATTGGCGTTCTTACTATATATAACTTCTCCATTATCAGCTAATATTGAAATAGCCTTATCACTAAATAAATTCAGTTCATCTGCGTGTACAGTTTTCTGAATAAAAACCCCACAAAATAAGCTAATACAAAGACATAATTTTATAATATTATGAAAAGTAGATTTCATATAAAATACTAAATCTCCTTTATATTTTTCATTTGATTGTATCAACACACACTAATGTTATATTTCCAGATTAAAATCTTTACTTAAAAAAACAATAATGCCCCTATTATAACCTTTTCAAATTAATGTCTCAACTAGACATAATGTTGGAATAGATTCAAAAAATCATCGGATATTTCCCGGAAAATCGACATATTCTTTTTACCTTGATTTCACAATATTTTTTAATCCCTCCCTTTTGCTTAAAGATGATAGATTAGTCTTTATTATAAATGATTCAACCGCTTTAGGATCGACATATGAGTATTCTCTCAATGCCCAACCTATTGCTTTTTGAATAAAAAATTCTTTGCTTTCAGATAATAGACTGCAGTATTTGAAAAGACGCTCCTGATCTGTCTTCTCTTTAAACTTCATTTGAAATAATAACGCTACTCTGTTTAACCACATATTATCTGACGTAATCCACTTATTAGCGTACTCATCGATCAATTCAGGATATTTAAAAAAATGATAACTAATCAGTCGTCCTGCAATTGTATCAACCGTATCCCACCAAGATTTTTCCACTACTAGTTGTTCATATAATTTTATCCGTTTTATTTCAGCTTTTTTATATTGGCGGTCTAATAATGTTAATGCAATATATTGAAACTCTCTTTCTTCCAAGTCCCAAATATTTATAATTGACTTTATATTTGGTGGTTCACCATAATGCGTTCGATATTGCTTCAATAGGATATTTCGTTCTGGTGCTTTAATACCTAAAAAAGTAAATTTGTTTTTCATATATGCTTCCATTGCGGGTCGATTTTCATTGTTTTGATGTTCTTTAAAAAACCTCTCTAACTCAGCAGAATAGTTGTCCAATTTTACAACTCCCCTTAATACGCTCTAATTATCATTTTGCATACTGTATTTCCTTTATTATAATAGAGTCTAAAGTTTAATGGAAAGACTATAAAGCAAAATTGTGTAAATTTTTTGAATATTAGTTTATGATAGATAAGTCAAAAGAAAGGAGGATATTATGCAACCAGCAGTTAATACAAAGGTTATTAGTCAATCAACAATGTATCAAATTTTATTTGCAATTAGTTTAGGACATTTATTAAACGACTCGATGCAAGCAGTTGTACCAGCCATATTTCCAATTTTAGAAAAGACAATGAATTTGACTTATACAGAAATTGGATTCATAGCCTTTGCGCTTAATATGACATCCTCTGTGATGCAGCCCGTATTTGGTATTTTTTCCGATCGAAAGCCTTCACCATTTCTCCTTCCAATTGGAATGGCTTCAAGCTTATTAGGAATGCTTTGTTTAGCATTTGCTCCTAATTTATTCATTGTATTATTATCAGTCCTATTAATTGGTATAGGCTCAGCCATCTTCCATCCAGAGGGATCAAAAGTTGCTTTTTTAGCATCTGGTTCAAAAAGAGGTCTCTCACAGGCTATCTATCAAGTAGGAGGAAATACTGGGAACTCTTTGGCTCCAGTCTTTACAGCATTAATTTTCGTTCCACTAGGACAAAAGGGTGCTGTATGGTTTACTATACTAGCTGCCATTGGAATTTGCGTATTAATTTACGTTTCTACATGGTATCGAAATAAGCTGAATGAAACCCCTTTTAAATTGAAAAATAAAAGTCAATCATCAAACGAAAATCTTAAAATTACTTCTGCAGTTAAACTAGCTATTATTTTGCTAATATTTATTACATTTGCTCGTTCCTGGTATTCAGCAGGCATAGGTAATTATTATCAGTTCTACTTAATTAAAAGCTATGGTTTATCGATAAAAAGTACACAATTGTATTTATTTATCTTTATGATTGCAGGAGTAATTGGTACATTCATAGGTGGCACTCTAGCTGATCGCTTCGGAAAACGGAATATGATTTTATTTTCATTAATCGGTACATTCCCATTAGCTTTATTACTTCCTCATGTTTCTTTATTAGCGGTTATCCCAATACTATTTTTAATCGGTATCATTAGTTCAAGTTCATTTAGTGTAATCGTTGTTTATGCTCAAGAACTCGTTCCTGGTAAAGTTGGAATGGTTAGCGGTTTAATAGTTGGTTTAGCATTCGGAATGGGTGCTTTAGGAGCCGTATTATTAGGCGTTATTGCTGATACAACTAGCCTTAAGTTTGTAATGAACTTATGTAGCTTCTTGCCACTTCTAGGTTTTGTAGCATTTATGCTACCAAATGATCGTAAAAAAACAGTTTAAGTAAGAATCTAAAAAAGCAATTTTTCATTTAAAACTAATGAACTTTAAAGAGACTGTCAAATAGACAGCCTTTTTAATATTAAATAATCGTATGTTTTTTTCTTTTTAAAAAATCTGTAAATATCAATATAACAAATCCTACATTCTCTTCATTTTAAATTTTTCTGCAATTTTAAAAAAAGGCGATCTTGTTATACAACAAACACACTGTTTTACTTAATATACGCCATCTTTCCAAACTAATTTCCCTTCTCTTGTATATGCTTCTATTTTAAGTGGATCTGGTTCACCCTCTTTTGAGTCTTCTAATATATTAAAAGTTACAAACCAAACTCTTATTCCTTGTGTAGTATTAATTATTTTTGCCTCTGTTTCCATTGTTTTTTGTTTAACAATGACTCTTACTATGTCATCTCGCGTAATCACTCCTGCAAATGTAACAATCGGTACCTTTGGATCATTATTCATAGTCCAATCAAATCCTTCTTCAGGACGAACTTCCGCATTCCCACTGTTAAACCAAATATTAAAATCATTTGACGAAAATGCATGACGGAAACCGCTTTTATCTTTGTATAAGTAAATAGTGCCTTCATCTATTTTTTCTTTATAGAGTAAAGTTGTTGATTTTGGAAAAGGTACATGATCAATAAACTTATGTGAAGAAGGTGTTACTGTTTTTGTGGAACAACTCACTAATGTAAAGCACAAAAATAGTATAAATAATTTCTTCATGTACTCACCCTTCAGTCATTTTCCTACTAAATATATTCGAATACATTATTCAATATTTGCACTAACTGTTATTATTTTCCTTGTTCAACTTAAATAAAAAAAACGCAAGCAGTTCGTGAACTTCAACTAATGCTAATTGGCTTAACAAGTATCCATAGTACTATCGTAAAACCTAGCAAAAACAGTCCAAATATGAATGAACTAATTTTAAAAATAATTATATGATATCTTTTCGGAAATATTTTTTTAGATATAAATTCTAGTAAAGCGAATAATAATTCATAAAACTCTAATGTAGTTATGCCACCAGTAAAATCGTCATAATCTTCGTATTTCTTAAAAGTAATGTAAAATGCATTTCCACTCAATAATAGTAAAATCAATGTGCATAATAGTAGAACGTAAATATTCATTTTAATATGCCTCGCCTAGAAATCTATTAATAGTATTTTAAAATATTAGAAGCTCTATAACAATAATTTCAAAAAAAGTATTTTTACTGCGAAGCATATGAAAATAATTTACCATTCAGCGCAGTAAAAAAATCGTCTGCTTCCTCTAATCAAATAAATTGAAAAATCCTCCCTGCAATAACAGGAAGGATTTTTATTTGTTCTTTTAAATTATAAGACTTGTTTCTCTATTACTTTAGCATAAAAATATTTTCATATTTTGCATTTTTCTTAGAGTGTTCTTCCTCGAGCAAGGTCGAAACGGTCTGCATTCATGACCTTAACCCAAGCAGTTATAAAGTCGCGTACAAACTTCTCTTTGTTATCGTCTTGAGCATATACTTCTGCTATCGCACGTAGAACTGAATTCGAACCGAACACTAGGTCAACACTAGTTGCTGTACGTATTAATTCACCTGAATTACGATCGCGTCCTTCAAATACGTCTCCGTCTACAGGTGTCCATGCTACTCCCATGTCTATCAAGTTTACAAAAAAGTCATTAGTAAGTGTGCCAACTCGATCAGTGAAAATTCCATGTTTTGTTCCATTATAATTTGCACCTAGGGCGCGCATACCGCCAATAAGTGCAGTCATTTCTGGTGCAGTAAGGCCTAATAGTTGTGCCTTATCTATTAGTAGCTCTGCTGAACTTACACTAAACTCTTTCTTTTGGTAATTAATGAAACCATCAGCGATAGGCTCTAGCACCGCAAAACTTTCGATGTCTGTTTGCTCTTGTGTTGCATCACCACGTCCTGGAGAAAAAGGAACCAATACATCAAAGCCTGCATCATGTGCAGCTTTTTCAATAGCGGCACTACCACCAAGCACAATCAAGTCGGCCATGCTCACTTTCTTATCTAGATGATTTTGGATGTTAGCTAATACATTCAGTACTTTTTCAAGTTTTGCAGGCTCATTTACTTCCCAATCTTTCTGCGGGGCAAGACGGATGCGAGCACCATTAGCACCGCCACGCATGTCTGATCCACGGAAAGTACTTGCTGATGACCAAGCAGTTTTTACTAACTCATTAATTGTAAGTCCTGAATCTAGGATCATTAATTTGATTTTTTCAACATCAGCGTCATTTATTTTAGATTCATAAGCAGGTATAGGATCTTGCCATATTAGAACTTCTTCTGGAACTTCTGGACCTAGATATCTTGAACGTGGGCCCATATCTCTGTGTGTTAGTTTAAACCATGCACGTGCAAATACATCAGCAAATTCTTCTGGATTCTCATGGAAACGACGAGAGATCTCTTCGTATTCTGGATCATAACGCAATGCCATATCAGCAGTAGTCATCATAGTAGGAACACGAACAGTTGGATCTTCTGCATCAGGTGCAAGATCCTTCTCCTCAGGATTTACAGCTAGCCACTGATAAGCACCTGCAGGACTTTTTGTTAGCCACCACTGATAGCCAAATAATAGATCAAAGTAACCATTATCCCACTTTGTTGGATTTGCAGTCCATGCACCTTCAATACCGCTAGTGATCGTGTCACGACCTTTACCAGATCCATGAGTACTTAACCAGCCTAGGCCTTGAGATTCAATAGAAGCTGCTTCTGGCTCTGGGCCAACATGAGTAGCATCTCCTGCTCCGTGTGCTTTACCAAAAGTATGTCCACCTGCGATTAGTGCAACAGTTTCTTCATCATTCATTCCCATACGTGCAAAGGTTTCGCGTATGTCGCGACCACTTGCAATCGGATCTGGTTTACCGTTTGGTCCTTCTGGGTTAACGTAGATAAGACCCATCTGAACAGCAGCGAGTGGATTCTCCAGGTCACGATCACCTGTGTAACGCTTATCCCCTAGCCACTCCGTTTCATTCCCCCAGTAGATATCCTCTTCTGGATGCCAAACGTCTACGCGTCCTCCTCCAAAACCAAATGTTTTTCCACCCATTGATTCAATAGCAACATTACCTGTTAGAATATATAAATCAGCCCAAGAGATCTTGTTGCCATACTTTTGCTTAATCGGCCAAAGCAATCGACGAGCTTTATCGAGATTTCCGTTGTCAGGCCAACTATTAAGGGGAGCAAAACGTTGTGTACCAGTTCCAGCACCACCACGTCCGTCGCCTGTACGATATGTACCTGCGGAGTGCCAAGCCATACGTATAAAGAATGGACCATAATGTCCATAGTCAGCAGGCCACCAATCTTGACTATTTGTCATTAAAACGTGAAGATCTTGCTTAAGTGCTTGGTAGTCTAACTTTAAAAATTCTTCTGCATAATTAAATTCTTCATCCATGGGATTTGATTTTCTGTCGTTCTGATGTAGAATGTTCAAGTTTAATTGGTTTGGCCACCAGTCTTTATTTGCGGTGCCACTTGATTTTGGGGTAGTAGTGCTACCGTGATTAAACGGGCACTTTGCAATGTTAGAAGAGTCATTAGTTTCCATATTTGTTTTCCTCCTTAAGAGTTTATGTATACGTAAATATTTATACGTAACAGACAAGATATGATAATGATTATGCTATCATTATATTAAACTTCTACTTATTTTAATAGAAATAAGTATCACTATTAAGAATTTTTAGATAAATATATGAACAATTGATGTCATTCTATATGATAAAAAAGATGTAATAAAAAGTAGGTCATTCTATAAATAAATTTTTTCCAATCACTTGCTTGTACTATTCTAGTAATTAATTTCGTACTTTATTCCTGTTTCCTTTATACTGTCATCTATTACAAAAAAAACTGCATTTTTGCAACTTACAATCTTTAAATAATGTATGTATAAATTGTACATATAATCAATTAACTTTTACTTATTAATCAATTCGTTATTCGCTATTTTAATATCAATTTTTAACAAAAAATTTAACATTATACCTTAACAAAACAAAAAAGCTCTTCGATAAACGAAGAGCTTTTCATATTACATACCCCAAATTAATGTCCAAAGAGTACCAAAAACAATTGCCACTGCGATAAATACCGCGTAACCTAAATTGATATACAATACTCCTTTATCTTCATTTTCATTCATATGCATGAAAACAATTAACTGAAGACCAGCTTGTAATAAAGCAGTTACAATTAAAATAGCAAATGAAACATTAAAAGGTAAATCTAAATAGTAAACACTTAATGCTATGATTGTTAGAACAAGTGATTGGATGAAGCCAACCACTTGATGCTTAGGAAATAATGCACTCATCCAATCAGTCCTTTCAGATACACAAAACTAAAGATAAAGATCCATACTACATCTAAGAAGTGCCAGTATAGTGAATAAATAAATGTTTTGTTTGCTGTAGTTTCTGTAATTCCTTCACGAGAAACTTGAATTAAGATTGCAATACCCCAAAACATACCGAATGATACGTGGGCACCGTGAGTACCTAGTAAAACGAATAATGCTGATAATGCTCCACTGCTTTGGATTGTCGCACCTTCATGAACATAAGTAAAGAATTCTGTAATCTCTACTCCAAGGAAGATTGCTCCTAAAGCTAGTGTAAAAACAAGGAAACTCATAAAAGCTTTTTTATGGTTTAATTTAATTGAGTTTACTACAAGACCAATCGTAAAACTACTAGTTAGTAAGGCAAATGTTTCGATCATTAAACCTTTCATTTCAAATAATTCTTTTTGAGTAGGTGCTGAACCAGTATTATTAGCTAAAGTGAAATACACTGCGAATAATGTTCCGAATAAGGCGATTTCAGCTCCTAAAAAGATCCAGAAGCCTAGAATTCTATTAGAACTTTCTTCACCTAGACTATATAGAGGCTTGCTGTTCATAATGATCACCTCGTAATTTTTTCTCTGTTTCAATAACTTCTTCTTTATGAATATGGTAGCCATGATCACGTTGGAATGAACGTGCAATTAAGCATAATGCGATAGGAACTGCAAATACAATCATTGGAACCCACCATTCAAATATTAAGAAGAAACCAAATGCCATAAATGCTGCACCTAAAATGAATGGTATACCGCTATTACTTGGCATATGAATATCTGTAATCTCGCCTTCAAGTAATGATTTACCTTCTTTTTTAGCCTTCCAGAATGGATCTAGAGTGTCAACTTTTGGAATAACTGCGAAATTATAAGGAGCAATTGGACTGCTAGTAGCCCACTCTAATGTTCTTGCATTCCATGGATCACCATTTACTTCTCTTGGTGCGTAACGTACACTGTGATAAATATTGTAAACAAGTAAAACGAATCCGATTGCTAATCCTACAGCTCCAATTGTAGCAATCATATTTAATGGTCCGAAACCTGACTCAGCACTATAAGTATAAGTACGACGAGTCATACCTTGTAATCCTAATAAGAATAATGGGAAGAATGTTACGTTAAAGCTTACGATAATAGTCCAGAACGTAATCTTACCAATTTTTTCATTTAATTTGAAACCAAATACTTTAGGGAACCAGTAGTAGAATCCTGCGATAACAGCAAATACTGTACCTGGAATTAATACGTAATGGAAGTGAGCTACTAAGAACATTGTATTATGATATTGATAGTCAGCACTTGCCATAGCAAGCATTACACCTGTAACCCCACCGATTGTAAAGATCGGTATAAATGCTAATGAATATAGCATTGGAACAGTAAATTCAATTTTACCTTTTCTTAATGTGAACAACCAGTTAAAGATTTTCACACCAGTTGGAATACTGATGGCCATTGTTGTAATACTAAAGAAGCCATTTACAACTGCACCTTGACCCATTGTATAGAAATGGTGTACCCAAACGATAAAACTTAGAGCCGAAATGGCAATCATACTGACAACCATACTCTTGTATCCATATAAATTCTTTCTTGAGAAAGTTGAAATAATTTCACTATAAATACCGAAAGCTGGAAGAATAACGATATAAACTTCAGGATGTCCCCAAATCCAGAATAAGTTCGCCCAAAGCATATCATTACCGCCATTGGCCATTGTAAAGAATTGAGTACCAAACTCGCGATCAAACATCATTAAAGCTAAAGCTACTGTTAAAACAGGGAATGCGAATACAATAATTACGTTTGTAATTAAGATTGACCAAGTAAACATTGGCAATTTCATTAATGTTAAACCTGGTGCACGCATTTTTAAGATTGTAACGATAAAGTTGATACCAGTCATCAATGTACCTAGACCAGCAATTTGCAGTGAAATTGCATAATAGTTATTACCAACACCTGGGCTAAATTCTTTACTTGCTAGTGGGAAGTAAGCTGTCCAACCAGCATCAGGTGATCCACCGATAATAAAGCTAACGTTTAAAAGCATTGCACCTGCAAAGAATAACCAGAAACTAACGGCATTCAAAAATGGGAATGCTACGTCACGTGCCCCAATTTGTAATGGAATGACAATATTCATTAAACCAATAATGAATGGCATAGCCATAAACAAAATCATAATTAAGCCGTGAGTTGTAAAAATTTCATTATAATGTTGTGCATCTAATATTTTTAAATCCGGGCCTGCTAATTGTGCTCTCATTAATAGTGCATCTACTCCACCACGGAATAACATTAATAAAGCACAAAGTATATACATGACTCCAATACGTTTATGGTCAACAGTCGTTAACCATTCTGTCCATAAATAACCCCATTTTTTAAATTTGGTTAAACCAATTACAATAGCAAGAGATACAACAACAATACTTACCATTGCACCATAGATCATTGGTTCACCTGTTACAAAAAAGTGATCCCATTTATAACCCATTATTTCATCCCCTCCATATTTTCCATATCATGGTGATCAGATGAATTTTTCATAGAACCATGTTGATGTCCTGCATTTTTACCTTCTGGAGCTGATCTAAATTCTAAATGAGTAGAAGTATAAGTCTTTCTACCTAAGTGCTCAATTTTTAGTAATTTATTAAACTCTTTTTCTGTTAAAGTAGGAGCTGTTTCTTTAACATCTTTAACCCAACCATCAAATTCCTTATCATTCATTGCTAATACTTCAAATTCCATACCAGCAAATCCTTTACCATTGAAATTACTATTCTTACCAACGAATGAACCTGCGTTAGAAGCAACGAAATTCAATTTAGTTACCATGTCGCTCATCGCATATTTTTGTCCGCCTAATTGTGGAACCCAAAAACTTGTAATTGGTCCGAATGAATATAGTCGGAATTCTACATTTCTATTAGTTGGCATGTTTACATAGTTAACAGTTTCAATTCCTTGTTCTGGGTAAGAGAAATGCCATTTCCAGTTTGAAGAACTTGCATAGATAACAAGCGGTTTATCATTTTCATGACCTTTAGGAACGCTTTCAACTGCGTTTGTTGTCTTAACAGTTACTACTGATAAAACTGCAACGATTATTACTGGAATTACTGTCCAAATAATCTCAAGTGTTTTACTTCCCTCTTCATGAGGTGGTTCGTAATCTTTTGGAAGTTTACTAGCACGATATTTATATAAAATAACAATATAAAGAATGTAAACTACTAATAAAACTCCAAGCATCATTAACATTGAGAAGATAATCGTATCTGCTTGCGTTTTAGCAACAGGACCCTTTGGATCAAGAACTGTAATCTTGTCACATGCACCCATAACTACTGCAACCAGCATGATCATCATGCTCGTTAGAAATTTTTTCATTTCGCTCTTCCTTCCTATAATGTAAGTAAAAGTTCAAAATAGTTTTTTTGAATTATTTCTTAGATAAGTATTTTTATAAATTGTCACTAAAATGACAAACAATGTCCACAGTTATAGTAAGATACTTTAATTAAAAAAACAAACAATTAATTACCATTTTGAAAGGAAAAAAAGAGTGTTCACATTTTAGACATATTTAAATTTGAGCTGATTTCTCAAAAACCTATATTTATCAAGGTTTATCACGTTTGCTCATCTTTTCACAACGTTCACATTTTAGACAAATATTAGATTTCGATTAATTTTCAGTTCACATTTTTTGTCCCTATATAATAGTAAATTAGTATAATAATTTTTATGGATTTTTCAAAAAAATCTGTATTTTTACACACAAAAAAAACGCAGAAATTTCTGCGTCAAAAACAGGGTTATTAATTTGGTGAAGAGAAAAACTACTGTCCTAGCATGTTTTTCTCTTCTTTAGGGTTTTGGGGGGTTCTAGGGTTGCTTTCCACATTTTTACTACTTAAATGTGAATACAAACGAAGAACTAAGAAAAACAATGGCTTGTTTCTTATAATTCTTTTATTAATCATAGATTACCACAATTGAAAATGATTATCAATACCAATAATTGCATTTTTTTAAAACCATTACAATTTTAACTTCAAAATTTTATGTTAATTTGTCAATTAATGCATGTGAAATCAAAATGGGATTTTCACTATTTTTGAATATGCCCTACTTTTAAAATTGTGAATGCTCGGCCAACTGATCGAAATATTCCATCGTAAAATGGATTTTGTTCTTTTTCTGTACAGTTATTATATGGTTTAACAGTTTCCACTTTATTTTTAAGAACAAGTCACGTTATAAAGCATATAAAAGAAAAAACCACCTTTACTTGTTTAATATGATAAAGAATATAAGTTATAATTGTAGAAAAAAAGGTGGGACATTTATGCCACAATTATTAATTAAAGGAATATCAGCAGAGGAAATTTGCAAAATAAGTAAGCCATTAATTGTAGAACTAGCAGAGGTTTGTGAGTGTGGAACAGATAATTTTACGATTGATTGTATTCATACAACTTCAATATTTGATGGTGAAATTGTAGAAAGCTTTCCATTTATTGAAGTGAAGTGGTTTGAACGAGGAGTTGAAATGAGAGATCGTTTTGCAGCAACGATCGAAAATCATATAAATACATTAAACATACCTGAATTTGAGATTGCCTTTATTACATATAGAGAAGATAGTTATTATATAAATGGAAAGAGATTTCCATAATTAATATTTCAAAATAACGTTGGCCAGCATCGTAGCTGGCCAATTTTTTTTTGAAAATTGACTTTTTCTGAGTCAACTGTACCTATAGGAAGATGTCATTTCAGGACGTTTCAACTATGTGGACAAATATACAAACTACAAAAAATGGTCTACTAACTAAGTACATGATTACTAAAATTGAATATTAGTATATTAATCGGACAAGTAGGTGACGAAAAAATACTACCGATTAGAGAAAGGTGAATAAGAATGAATTTTGAAATTGCAATGACAGCATTTATTTTCATTATGACAATGGCTGTCATATTCTGGAGACCTAAAGGAATTCATGAAGCATGGCCCGCTACAATTGGGGCGGTATTAATTCTAACAACTGGAATAGTAAGTCGCCATGACCTACTTGACATCCTTAGTAAGATTGGTGGAGCCTCAATAACAATTATTGCAACCATTGTTATGGCTGTTATTTTAGAAAGCTTTGGATTTTTCCACTGGTCCGCAGCACGTCTAGTAACATTAGCAAAAGGTTCAAGTTATCGATTATATTGGTATATACAATTACTATGTTTTTTAATGACATTACTTTTTAATAATGATGGCAGCATCCTAATAACCACCCCTATACTAATTATTCTTTTAAAAAATCTACGATTGAAACCACATCAACAAATACCATACCTTTTATCTGGTGCTTTAATTGCTACAGCTTCGAGTGCTCCAATCGGTGTAAGTAATATTGTTAATCTAATAGGATTAAAAATCGTTAACATGCCACTATATATGCAGCCCTTAATGATGTTTGTACCTACAATGTTAGGCTTATTATTTATGTCATTCATGATGTATTTCGTACTAAAGAGTAAACTTCCAGAAGTTTTACCTGCTTCAACAAATGACATTGAAGAATCTTTTTTCATTAAGAATTTTCACCCACTAAAAAGTAAAATCTCTGTTGAAACAAAAAGAAAGAGAACAAAATTTATGCTTCAAATTCTAACTTTCGTTTTTGTTATGAGATGCTTACTCTTTGTTGCATCCTTTGTTTCAATTCCAATTGAAATTGTTGCAGTAATCGGTTCGCTTATTTTACTTATATGGAGATGGTACCATTTAAGAACAAATCCTGTAGATATCTTAAAAAAGACACCATGGCAAATTCTTTTGTTTGCATTCTCTATGTATGTAATTATTTTCGGGCTTCATAATGCTGGTTTAACAGATTTTCTTGTTAAAGAAATGGAACCTATCGTTAATCAAGGTCTTTTTAATGCAACCTTGGTTATGGGTGGATTAGTAAGTTTATTATCAAATTTATTTAATAATCACCCTGCTCTTATGATTGGTACAATCAGTTTAACTGAAATGGGGCTAGATCCAGTAACATTAAAAGCAATCTATCTTGCAAATATAATTGGTAGTGATATTGGATCATTATTATTACCAATTGGAACATTAGCATCTTTAATTTGGATGCACATTTTAAGAGAAAATAAAATTAAAATAAAATGGAAAGATTATTTAAGCGTTACAATAATTGTTATCCCATTAACAACAATTATTACATTAATATTATTATTTTATTGGATACAATTATTTTTCGCTCATTAATTTGGATCTTTAATTACCTATAGGAGGAGATTAAAGTGAGTGATGTATCTACATTACTTGGAGAACAAGTTTCAGTAAGATTATCCGGAGATGTAATATTCGAAGGAATTCTTACTGATCTTGGACAAGATATTTTAGTGCTTTTTAATGGCATAAAATATTATTATATTCCATGGATGCATATCCATATGGTATATCAAAAAAACGATATAAAAGAAAAAATAAATAACCCTATTGAACCATCCATTACTCAGGAAATGGAGACAATTTCTTATCGTAAAATTTTACTAAATGCTAAAGGGATCTTTTCAGAAATCTATGTAACTGGTAATATAACTTTTCATGGCTATGTTATGAATGTACTAAGTGATTATCTAGTTTTTTATTCACCTGTATTTCATACAATGTATATTTCCTTATCACATTTAAAATGGATCACACCATATAACCATAAAGTTATTCCGTATAATTTAAATAATGAAACGCTAGCCGTCCATCCATCTACTACTCCATTACACAGATCTTTCGAAAGCCAACTAAAAAAAGAAATTGGAAAACTTGTAATTTTCGATGGTGGGACAGATCCAATGAAAATTGGG
This sequence comes from Bacillus sp. AFS041924, assembly GCF_002577195.1. GTDB lineage: Bacteria > Bacillota > Bacilli > Bacillales > Bacillaceae_G > Gottfriedia. The sequence goes on along the minus strand of NZ_NULG01000013.1, from coordinate 3,473 downwards.
CTATTAAATAAAGTAGATAACAACCAATTGGAGCTTTCTGTTGCAAGTGGAGAAAATGTTTATTTAAAGCTAACTCATATAAAATCTGTACACTTACCATAGAAAGAAATAACCTTTGATACAAATTGTATTTAAAGGTTTTTTTTGCTTAAAAAGCGCCGTTAATGAAAACAACTGATGCAGATGTATTATTTTATAATGGCTTATAGGGATGATGGAATGGAATACAACAATCATTAACGCTTTAAATAAGCAATAACTAAAAACCAAAAAACCCCAAGCAATGCTTGGGGCTTTTAACTTAAAATATAGTAATCTTTTAATTCGTATTTACGTTAATTGATCCATTCGATGTCTTTAAATATAAATGATGTTCTCCACTTCCAACAATCGCTTTATTTGTATGATTTTCTTCTTTATTTTTTAATTTCCAACCTATATTCCCACTAAAGCTTCCATCATTTGTTTCTGCATTGATCGTAACGTTATTGTTCTTTAGTAAATCGATTTGAAGCTCACCATCATCAGAAGTAATTTTGCTATCTCCAGTTAATAATGCTTCCTCAACATTAATTGCACCATTATTTGTTTTTACATTAATTTCACCTTTAAAATCACTCAATTGAATTTCTCCATCATTCGTAGTTATTTCACTTTTTCCTTCCATATTAGCATGATCAATTGAAATTCTACCTTGACTTGTATAGGCATTTAAATAACCAGAAATATTCTTTATATTGATTTCTCCATCATTCGTTGAAATTTCACTGTCACTTTTTAAATTTGCATCAGTTACATTAATCGAACCATTACTAGTTTTTGCAACTAAGTTACCCGTTACATTTTCAAGATTAATTTGACCGTCATTTGAATTAATGACATTTTTATTATCTTTATTTGTTAAGCTTATAGATCCGTTATTCACTTTTATATTTGCTAAAATATTTTTAGGTATATCAATATTTAGCTCTGTTTGTTCATTATCAAAATGGAAGATCTGATTGTCATCCATAATCTCGATGACCATTTTATTGCCAAGTGTTTTTACTGAATAATAATCTGATAAATTTCCACTATCTGGAACACTTATATTCCCATTAACTTTCAATGAATTTGAGTCAGTTCCATTAACAATAATTTCTCCATCAGAAGCTTTAATAAAAATCTCATTAATGGATGGAGAAATAGTTTTCGTTTCATTTATTTCAACATTTTTAGATTTAAATGTATAACCAATTTCTTTCATAAACAGATGACCGATACTAAAAAGAATCGAGACAACCATCATTACGATTAGTAAAAAAATACTAAATCCATGAAAACGAAGTGATTCTTCTTTTCTTACAAAATGATTAAGCAAAATTTCAATTCCTAATAAAATACAAGCAACTGGCCAAGCATTTATTAGAATCTTCGTGTAAGGAATTGAGATGAAATTTTGAAGGAACCATAGTAAACCAATTGCAATTAATATAATTCCTGCAGTTAAAGATCCAACCTTCCAATTTCTCATATTTCTTTCTTCGACTTTCCAGTTAATAGTTTAATTCCAAGTACAACAAATACTAGACTGATTAATAAATTTTGAACTAGACTATAGTCAATAAATAGATTGTAATGTCTTGAAATATAATCTGATGTGTTTTCTAATAATGATAAGCAACCAAAACCGATTAATACCCAACCAATTAAAAATTTATTAAATTTGAATTGATGATGTAAAATTGGCTCGTCAATTAACTCAATGTCCTCACGATATTTACTATGATATTGAAGAGCATCAAAATAACTATAAAATACGATGACTGGTATAAAAAATCCGAAGCTTGAAATTAAATGTGTTAAAAATACTGTTCCGAAAAATAGCAGCATAAATTGCAAACCTCGACTCATTAAACCTAAATAAAAATGCCCAAGACCGGGTAAAATCGACAATAAATAAACTAATCTTTTACGTTTTTTCAAAGTTTGTTCCTCCATTATTTTTTATTTTCTTTAAATATTTTTGGAATTGGAATTGATAGTTTAATTTTTTCGCTTTTTTCAATTAATGAAGAAGTCTGGTCAATTGTTTGTACGACGTGACGATTTGAATTTGAAATTCGTTCAGCTAATTGAAATTGGAAAAATAAAAATGTTGCTGCAGCAGCCAAAACTAAATGGATAAAGCGAACTTTTTTTGAATTATGATTATTCGACTTTTTTTCAATAACTTGTTCTTTTCGTTCTATTAATTCAGTTTGCTTCATAATCTCGTTCATGATTTCATTAGAAAAATGAAATTCAGGTGGATTCATCCATTCCTCATGTAATTCATTAAGAAGTTCAAGTTCAGCCTTGCATGAGCTACATTCATTTAAATGCTGTTCAAGCAGAAGAGATTCTTTATTTGAAAGCTTATTTTGTTGATACGATAATAGTTGATCAGAAGTTAAATGTTTCAAATGATCCCTCCTTGATGCTTGTCTTTAATTAATCGTTTGGCTCGATATAAGCGTGACTCAACAGTTTTAACGGCTACATTTAATTTCATAGCTATTTCACCGTAAGTAAGTTCTTCAAAATAATATAATTTCAATACATCGCTATATGCTTGTGGCAATTCAATTAAATATGAATGAATAAGTTCTTTATCGATCGTTTTTAGTAAAGCTTCCTCAGGTGTTAAAATTTTCTCTTCTGGCAAAGTAGAAAGTAATTCACCAGTTTCATGTTCCTGTTGTTTAACTTGTTTTCGTTTAAAATCAATTGCTTTATTCATTGTAATTCGATAAATCCATGTTGCCAAACTTGATTCCCCGTTAAAGTTTTCGAGAGAACGATACAATTGGAGAAAGACTTCTTGCGAAATATCCTCAGCGTCCTTTTGGTTCGTTGAAACCTTCAGTGCTACTGCATATACCTTTGCTTGGTACCTTACTATTAAATCCTTAAATGATTGATGATTTCCATTTACTATATTTCTTACTAATTGTTCATCCGACTCCATTGCATCACCTCTTTTCCGCTTCCTTAACTTTAGACGAAGACAAATTTAATAACCCTGCAAAAAAATAATATTTTTTTAATAAGTTTTTTTACAACTATTTTGAATTGAATTATAGTCAAATAAAAAAAATCAATTATTAAGTAGTTTGTGAGAAAATACTGATTTAATGAATAATTGAACAGAAAAAAAGCTTATATTGTGGAATACAAGCTTTCATGATATTTTGTCAGTTGTGAAGAAAACAAGGGTGTGCGGTTTTAATGATTCTTTCCTGATTATAATTTTGCGATTATCAGATTTTAATTACGATTTGTCTTTTTTATTTGCGATTCGCTTTTTTTATTTGCGATTCCCAGTTTTTAATTGCGATTCGCCTTTTTTATTTGCGATTCCCAGATTTTATTTGCGATTCACCTTTTTTATTAGCGATTCCCAGATTTTAATTGCGATTCGCCCTTTTTATTTGCGATTCCCAGTTTTTAAT
>NZ_NULG01000012.1 GCF_002577195.1 Bacillus sp. AFS041924 | reverse complement strand
CAAAAATGGGGTTCAGACTAATTATTCCAATGGTTTTTTTGTTAAAACTTTCGATCTGAGCCGCCGCCGCCGGAACTTCCACCACCACCGCCTCTTGATCCTCCTCCAGATGAATTTAAAATAGCAGGTAATAAATTAATGATGAAATATGTAAGTACTCCATTAAAGAACATCATATCAATGATGATGATCGCAATTACGATCGCAATAATGATGAATACTTTTAAGTTGTCCCACAAAGTACTTGTTTTAGAATGACCATTATGTTCAGACCCATTTAAAATAACGCTATATAGTGATTTGTATGTGTTTGTTATCGCAAGGGATTCTTCACCTTTTTTCAAATAAGGAATTGCACTTTGATCTAGAATGTTTCCAGATCGAATATCTGTTACGACTCCTTCTAAACCATACCCTACTTCAATTCTTATTTGTCTGTCATTCTTAGCATATAACAAAAGAACACCATTGTTTTTCTCTTTATTACCTAAACCGTATTTTCGAAATGCTGTGTTCGCATATTCCTTAATATCATTTCCATCTAAACTTGGGATTGTTAAAACCGCAAGTTGAGCGGAAGTAGTATCTTCTAATTTTTTCCCTAATTGAATTAAAGTTTGAGTATCTTGACTGTCGAGAACATTTGCGTAATCTTGTACATATATGTCTCCTACTTGTGAAGGTACTTTAATTTCAGCAATTGCTCCAGTAGCAAATGAAAAAAGAAATGCTATTAGGAAGATTGATGAGAGGAATTTTCTCATTTATTACCATCGCCACTAAAGTCAACTTCAGGTGTAGCTTTATCTTTTTCAGATACTTCGAAGTAATCCTTCTTCTCGAATCCAAAAGGTCCAGCTACAAGCACGCCTGGGAATTTTTTAATTTTTTGATTGTAAACTGTAACTGCATCATTGTAATCTTTACGAGCAATTGCTAATCGATTTTCAGTTCCTTCTAAACTATCCATTAAAGCTTGGAAATTTTGATTTGATTTTAAATCAGGATAGTTTTCTACTACTACTAGTAAACGACTTAGAGCTCCAGATAATTCTTGATCAGCTTTACTTTTTTCAGCTGTTGTTTGAGCGCCAGCTAATTTTGCACGTGCATCTGTTACAGAAGCAATCACATCTTTCTCTTGTGTAGCATATCCTTTTACTGTATTTACTAAGTTCGGTATTAAATCTGAACGACGTTTTAGTTGGTTATCAACTTGGGACATTTTATTCGTTACATTCTCTTCTTGTGTTACAAAGCTATTATAGCTTCCAACACCCATAAAGATTAGAACTACTACAATAATTAAAGCAATCCACATACCTTTATTCTTCAAGAAAAAACACTCCATTTCCAAAATATGTATTTTTTGGTGTTAATATTAATATTTAACCATATTATTTGATTTAAAGCATTTTTATTCAATTAATCATGGGAATTTATGTAAAATTAATAAAAACTTAATTATGTATTTGACTTAATCGTTTTATTTGTGATATAAATGTTTCATAACATTTTAATAATGAGCGTTGAAAGGCTTAGTAGTGTGAATGATATTGTATCAGAGAGCTAGTGGTTGGTGAGAATTAGCACAGACATTGACATGAATTACACCCTGGAGCATTCTTTTTCGAAATTTGTTTAGATGCAAATTAGGATTAGAACGGTTAACAGCCGTTAATTGTATGAGAGGTAGCTAGCATTTTTAGCTACAACTAGGGTGGTACCGCGATTTTAATTATTCGTCCCTACTGTTTAACAGTAGGGACTTTTTGTTTTGTTTAAACGACGTATTGATGATAAAAGGGGTGGGCTAAAAATGGAAAATATCTTACAAGATTTAGAATTTCGTGGATTAATTAATCAAATGACAGATGAAGAAGGTCTTCAAAAATTATTAAGCGAAGAATCTGTTTCATTATACTGTGGTTTTGACCCAACTGGCGATAGCTTACACATTGGACACTTATTACCAGTGTTAATGTTAAAAAGATTTCAAGCAGCAGGTCATAAACCAATTGGTGTAGTAGGTGGAGCAACTGGTATGATCGGTGACCCAAGTGGTAAAAAAGCAGAACGGACGTTAAATACTGCTGATACAGTAAAAATGTTCAGTGAGCGAATTCGTACTCAATTATTACCATTCTTAAGCTTTGAAGGTGAAAATGCTGCCAAGGTAGTAAATAACTATGATTGGACTGGAGAATTAGATGTCATTACGTTCTTACGTGACATCGGTAAAAACTTCGGATTAAATTACATGCTTGCAAAAGATTCAGTTGCCTCTCGTTTAGAAGCGGGTATTTCATTTACTGAATTTAGCTACATGATTTTACAATCATATGATTTCTTAAAATTGTACCAAGACCATAACTGTAAATTACAAATTGGTGGCAGTGACCAATGGGGTAATATTACGGCTGGTATGGAATTAATTCGTAAAACAGAAGAGGATTCAAAGGCTTTCGGACTTACAGTACCTTTAGTAACAAAAGCTGACGGTTCTAAATTTGGTAAAACAGAAGGTGGAGCAGTTTGGTTAGATCCAGAAAAAACAACTCCATACGAATTCTACCAATTCTGGATTAATACAGATGACCGTGATGTTGTTAAATACTTGAAATACTTTACTTTCCTTTCAAAAGAAGAAATTTTAGAGCTTGAGAAACAATTTAATGAAGCTCCAGAACAACGTGTTGCTCAAAAAGCACTAGCTGCTGAAGTAACAAAACTTGTTCACGGTGAAGAAGCTCTTGATCAAGCAATTAAAATTACAGAAGCATTATTTAGTGGATCTGTAAAAGAGTTAACAGCTGCTGAAATTAAACAAGGTTTTAAAGATGTACCTTCATTTAATTTAAGTGAAGCAGAAAAAGGATTAGTAGATCTACTAGTTGAAGCAAAAATTTCTCCATCAAAACGACAAGCACGTGAAGATGTTCAAAACGGTGCTGTTTATGTAAATGGAGATCGCATTCAAGATGTTGCAACAGTGTTAACTAAACAAGATGCAATTGAAGAACAATTTATCATTATCCGTCGTGGTAAGAAGAAATACCACTTGGTTACATTATAATATCGAACAAACAGTGAACGAAAAAGCAGTAGTTTGATTAGTAGTAGTTCAGAGAGCGAGTGGTTGGTGAAAACTCGTCTACACAATCAAATGAATTACATTTCGGGAGTTTTCTTTTCGTAGTTAGTTGATCTAATGAAGGGAAGAACGTAAGTCTACGTTACAGATTCGAGTGATAAGGAATTTTACTATTATAAGTATTTATTTCTTATAACTAGGGTGGTAACGCGATCGAGGTCGTCCCTATATTTTATAGGGGGGGCCTCGATTTTTTATTGCACTTTTAAGAGGTACTACATCTCTGCCATCGCCTAAAAGGCTCGTCAATCAACAAGTTTTCAATCTCTATTTTTGAAAGGGTGAAAGTCATGGAGATATTTGCATCAAAAGATTACCGAATATTGGCAAAACTTAATGAAGGTGTTCAAAACCTACATGCTGATTTATTTCCAACGTTTTTTAAAGTTCATAATCTGGCTGAAATAACTGAGTTTTTCAAGAGTGTTGTAGATAAACCAGATCATCATTTCTTCGTAGTGAAGGATGAGGAAGAATTAGTCGGTTTTGCTTGGATTGAAATAAAAAATATTCCTGAGGGACCTATAAAAAAGGCTTTTCGTCTAGGGTATGTTCATCAGATAAGTATTAATGAAGAAAAAAGAAATAAGGGATACGGTTCGTTCTTAATCCATAAAATTGCTTCATTTGCTCGTGAGAATAATTTATCTAGAATTGAGCTAGATTATTGGATTGATAATAAAAATGCAAGAAGCTTTTATGAGAAACTTGGATTCGTGAAGTTTCGTGAACACGTATATATGGATGTATAAATAAGGGAGAGTATATAAAATGAAAAATATAGAATTAGGTACGTTAATCGTACTGTTTGCAGTAATTATGTCTAGTTGTCTAGTTATATTAAAATCAGATCCGCAAATTCCGCTTCTTTTATGTGTTGTTTGCTTAGCTGTTTTTGGATTATTTAAAGGATTTAAATGGGAACAAATTGAAAATGGCATGAAAAAGGGTATCCAAAATGGATTGTCACCAACGTTAATCTTAATGATGATCGGTTTGTTAATTGGATCATGGATGTTAAGTGGTACAGTTCCAACATTATTATTTTACGGAATTTCTGTACTTTCAGCTAAATGGTTTGCAATAAGTGCAATTTTTATTACAATCATTGTTGCTAGTTTTACCGGTAGTACTTTTACAACAATTGCTACAGTTGGTGTAGCGTTAATGGGTATAGCACATATTATGGGAATTCCACCAGCAATTGCAGCAGGTGCGATTATTAGTGGAGCGTGCTTCGGTGATAAAATGTCACCAATCTCAGATACAACGAATTTCGTTCCAAGTATATTAGGCATAAAAGTTAATGAGCATATTCGACACATGGCATATACAACAATTCCAGCTTTAATAGTTACGGTTATTTTATTCTTAATCATCGGTATGGGTCATGGTAATACGGATATGACGCAAGTAACAGAAATGAAAAAAGCAATTTCATCTAACTTTGAAGTTAATCCATTATTATTGATTCCGTGTTTAATTGTTTTTATTATGGCATTTAGAGGTTTTTCAACTTTACCAACAATGTCAGCAGGTATTGTTAGTTCTTTAGTTTTAGCATTCTTCATTCAAAAAGATATTACGCTTGAGAAAGTGTTTGCAACATTACAAAATGGATTCCAAACGGATACAGGAAATGAAATGCTTAATTCGATTGTTAACCGCGGAGGATTACAATCGATGATGTGGTCAGTTTCATTAATATTTATTGCACTTGCCTTAGGTGGATTATTACAAGAGCTACGTGTATTCGAGACATTAATACAGTCACTATCTAATTTGAAACGTAAAGGGAATATTGTTATTGCAAGTACATTATCTGCTATGAGTGTAAATCTTTTAACGGGAGAACAATACTTATCAATTCTACTTCCTGGGCAATTATTAAAGGATGTATTTATCAAAAAAAATATCCCACTTAAAAACTTATCGCGTGCATTAGAGGATGGAGGAACACTTTTTAATCCAATCATTCCTTGGAGTGTAAGTGGAGCATTTTTTGCTGCAACATTAGGAGTACCTGTAATCGATTATTTACCGTTTTCATTTGTTTTATTTATTACCCCTTTATTTAGTATTTTGGCTGCTGTAATCGGCAAAGGGTTAGAAGTTGAAAATAAAGGTGAAAGTTCGAAAAATGCCGCATAAACAAATTGTTTCTACGTAAACTAGTTTTTGTACGAACTGGTTAATGGAGGGAAAAAAATGAGTCATGCAGCAGGTGGTTCAAAGAAAAATCGTCCAAGTGATGCAAATCATGTAGATGCAAAAACGAAAGCTCATCAAAAGAGGCTTTCTAAGGATCAACATAATCCAATGGGCGATAAGTATCCTAGATAATTGAATAAATAATGTAGTTTGAATCAATCCCTTATACGAAAGAGAAGGTATCCAATACTCTTTGTATAAGGGATTTTTCTATTTGTAATAACGATAAAAATGTTAAAGAATTATGTAACATACTAATTTTTAATGAAATCTACTATATTATTCGATAAAATTAAAAGTAAATTAATTTGATTTGAGGGGATATTGGTAATGAGCTTTTTAAAAATAGTTACATATACAATTATCATTGGAATAGTAAGTTATTTATTCTGTATCGTTTTTATTGGCGTAAATAGTTTTATGCAATATAAGCATAAAGTGCCGAAAGATGCCGAATATGTTATTGTCCTAGGTGCTGGTTTGAAGAAGGATAAGCCTACTAGAGCTTTACGATATCGAATTGAAACTACAGCTAAGTATGCTAAGGAGAATAATAGCGCAAAAATTATTGTTTCAGGCGGAAAAGGAAACGATGAATTAATATCAGAAGCCGAATGTATGAAGAGGGAATTAATTAAATTAGGAATTGGGGAAGAAAGAATTATAAAAGAAGACTTATCAACAAATACGTTTGAAAATATGAAATTCTCTAAACAACTCATTAACAATGACAAGGCAAAAGGGATTGTCGTTACAAATGATTACCACTTATTTCGATCTTTAAAACTAGCTAAAAAACAAGGTTTAAATGTAGTTGGTCTTCCAGCAAGAACACCGAAAGTAATTATACCTACAGCATATTTTAGAGAATGTTTATCTATTTTGAAAGCAGCTTACTATAAACAAATTTAATTAATAGTAGGCTATTTATCATTTTAAAAAAATCTATTAATTAATTGTACCAATGTCCGTTTCATTTTTTTAAATGAAACATTTTATATTATATGGATTTGCTTGTCCAAATAATATGAAAGGAGTGACGTTGATGGCAAAATTTTTATCAACTGGCGTACTAAGAAGACATTCTAGTACTCAGTTTTTAACAGTAGAAGCTCTTAATGTTGACCCGGATGACGCTCGTTCTGTGAGTGTTTTAATGTTTGACTGGTCAAGTGGTTCACCAGTAATTATTCCAATGGTTGACCCAACAACAGTAGTAATTCCACCAAATCAATATAGAACATTTAGATCCTTCCAACTTTCACCAGCTCTATTTGCTTATGAAATTAGAATTCTTCATCCGAAAGATCGAGATGTTGTAGTGAATGTATTTGGACTAAGTGACATTGCATTTGATCCTCAGAATGGTAATAATGCAATGCAACATGACCTAGCGGTAGTGAAATTAAAATAATATAAAAAAGTTATTTTAATACACCTCTCATTTCCGCATAAGTAGCCCTTCGAGTAAAGTCGAGGGCTTTTTTAAATTCTAGAATTTTTAACGTAATAAAAAGAAAACCCTCAATCAAATCTGATTTGATTGAGGGTTTTTCATCGCTTTTTAAGAAGCGATATGATTAACGGTTGTAGAATTCAACGATAAGAGCTTCGTTGATTTCAGCTGGTAATTCAGAACGCTCTGGTAAGCGGTTGAAAGTACCTTCTAATTTGTCAGCGTTGAAAGTGATGTACTCAGGTACAAAGTTGTTAACTTCAACAGCTTCTTTAACTACAGCTAAGTTTTGTGATTTTTCACGTAAGCTGATAGTTTGACCAATTTTCACACGGAAAGATGGGATATCTACACGTTTACCATCAACCATGATGTGACCGTGGTTAACTAATTGACGAGCAGCACGACGAGTACGAGCAAGACCCATGCGGTAAACTAGGTTGTCTAAACGAGTTTCTAATAAAATCATGAAGTTTTCACCGTGTTTACCAGTTAATTTACCAGCGATATCAAATGTGCGACGGAATTGACGCTCATTAACACCGTACATATGACGTAATTTTTGTTTTTCAGTTAATTGTAAACCGTATTCTGATAATTTTTTACGTTGGTTAGGTCCGTGTTGACCTGGAGCGTAAGGGCGTTTTTCTAATTCTTTACCTGTTCCGCTTAATGAAATGCCTAAACGGCGAGATAATTTCCAAGTAGATCCTGTATAACGAGACATTGAGTGTCTCCTCCTTTAGTTTTTATTTTGGAGTAAAATAAAAACGTTCGTGTAGCCCCAGTCAGTTTATTTTGCTTTCATGTATCCTCGCTCCAGCAGCCAGAGTTACGCGATGACACCTCTAAATGAGTAGAGGAACAAAATAAATATCAAGCCTGTGCTTACAACGCTGCGTTATTTTACACAAAGAATATTATAACTAGATAGTATAAAATAGTCAAGGGCAGTTTTTATTTAAAACAGTTGCAAAGTAATAAGCATGAGATTAGTTGTGATAAAAATTTTTTTAAAAAATTAATAATTTCACTATTTGTCACATTAATTACTTGTCTTTCGATGGTTTGTTTTTATAGAGGCACAAGTTGATAAAAAAAGAAATCCTAGTGAGAGGATTTCTTTTTGATAACGATCTTATCTAATTGTTTCTTCAATTAAATTAACGATTGCTTGAAGATATTTTTGATCAATTTCATCAAAACGATTGAATTCCGGGCTATCGATATCTAATACACCAATTACTTCTCCGTTATGGGTTACAGGGATAACAATCTCTGAATTTGAAGCAGCGTCACAAGCAATGTGTCCAGGGAAATCATGTACATTATCTATTCTTTGAACTGTTTTTGTTTGAGCAGCTGTACCGCAAACTCCCTTACCGTATGGTATACGTACACATGCAGGAAGACCTACAAATGGGCCTAATACTAACTCATCACGATCTCCATCTTTTAAATAAAATCCTACCCAGTTAATTTGATGTAAAAATTGATTTAATAATGCAGATGTATTTGCTAAATTGGCAATTAAATTATGCTCTCCATCTATTAAAGCTTTAACTTGAGCTGTAAGAGTAGTATATTGTTGTTCTTTCGTACCTGAATATTCGACTTTTTGGAACATTTGTAGACCCCTTTCCCTATTTTATGTGAAATATCATAGCATATTTCGAAAGAATACTGGTAATTTTGTCGACCGATTTGTAGAGGGATTTAACAAAATTTCGCTAATTAATTAAGCTATTGATGTTGTAGAAGAGGGTGACGAGTATGGAGCAAGATAAACTTGCAACAAAGAAAAAAGTCATCGAGACAGCGCTTACGTTATTTAAAGTTAATGGATACCATGGTACTTCTGTCAGAGATATTTCAAAAAAAGCAAATGTAAATATTGCAACGATTTCATATTACTTTAAAGGTAAACAAGGATTACTTGAACATATCATAGTTGAGTTTTTAGAAGGATACGTTAAAATTTTAGATAAACACTGTTTATTAATGTATGATAAAAATGCAAAATTAATTTTAAAGGATTTAGTAGAAGACGTACTTAATTATTATTATTTAAAAAAAGAATATGCTTCAATTTTTTACAGAGAGCTAACAATTGACTCTGTTTTTATTCGTGAAATCATGATGACGTATTTAGCTAGAGAGCGTTATACATTTACTCAAATTTATGATGCGATTCGTCTTGCAAATGCAAAAGTAACGATCCCATTTTCAGTTTTTTTCGTGCAGTTAAAATCATTTCTTTCAACACCATATTTATTTCCTGGATACTTAAATGAAGTATTGTATATTCAGCAGAATGATCTGTATTTCTTTGAAAGATATAAAGAATATGTAGAGAAGTGGATTGAATCACTATTAGATATGGACGAAAGTTTGATTAGTAGAGTCGAACTATCATCCTGAAAGATCGCCTTTTTCATTATGAGAAATCAAATGAAGAGGCGTTTTTCGTTGATTGAAAATCTTAGATTTCTACAAGGTTTTACAACAATTATTATAGTTTGATAAAAATATGAAAAAATTGAAAAAATTAAGCCAAAAATCAACTTTATCATGTTATTATTAACTATGACCTATATAAAGAGCGAGTTATTATTCGAAAAAATAATGTACAGATAAATAGATTCAGATGGCTTGTAGAGGAGGTACATCAGGGAAATGGCATTCTATGTAATTTTAGCCGTAATAAGTATTGTTATCGCATTAATGATTGTAGCCTTAACAATTCGACAACGTTTATTCAAAAGACTTGATGAACTTGAGGCGTGGAGAATGAAGTTAATGGGTACACCCGTTACAGATGAACTTTCTAAACTTAAGGCCTTAAATATGACTGGCCAAACGGAAGAGCTTTTTGAAAAATGGAGAACTGATTGGGATGAACTAGTTACAAGTTATTTACCAAAAGTATCTGATTCAATTTACGAAGTTGATGAGTCCATTAACAAGTACCACTTCATGAAAGCAAAAGCAGGGATTAGTGAAATTGAAGGACGCTTAAATGAAGCAGAGTCAAGTGTTGAAAAGATTCTTAATGAGGTAAGTGACTTAGTAGGTAGTGAAGAACAAAATAATTCTGATATTGAAATGCTAAATCAAGAGTATCTTGAGCAAAGAAAGCTTTTATTAACCCATCGCCATCTATATTCAATTGCCGAAACTCAGTTAGAACAAAAAATGGATGATATAAAACAACAAGTCCAATTATTTAACGAAATAACTGAAAATGGAAATTACTTAGAGGCAAGAGAATTAGTTAAAGAAATTACTGATCAAGTAAATATATTAAAAGCAAGTATGCAAATCATACCAGATTTATATATTGAATCATCAACTACAATGCCTTCTCAAATACATAATCTAACAGATGGATTAAAGCAAATGAAAGCGGAAGGATATGCGCTTGATTTTGAAGGATTAGAAAATGAAACAATCGAATGTTCAAAGATCTGTATCGACTGTGTCGAACTGATTAAAAAGTTAGATATTACAGAAGCGAATGAAAAGCTTGAATTTGTAAAAGAAAAAGTCGATTCAATTTATGATTTATTAGAAAGAGAAGTTGAAAGTAAATTTGTAGTAGAAAAAGAAATTTGGACTTCTCAAGAAGAAATTCAACGAATCCGTGAAGATAATTTAAATACAAAAGAAGAAACTCAGTTAGTTCAGCAAATTTATGAATTAAGTGATGAAGATACTCAAACTCAAAAAATGGTTGAAAAACAAGTAAATATCATTACGAAACGTTTTGAGTTATTGCAGATTCGTGTGGCAGAACAAGATATTGCATTTTCAGTAATTCGAGAGGAATTGGATTTGCTGAAGAAACAAATGGAAGATGTTAAGGCATCTCATTTAACGTATGTTGAAATGTTAAAAGCGCTTCGGAAAGATGAACTACAAGCTCGTGATCAATTAATTGAAATGAAACGATTAATGTTAGAGGTCAAACGTCTTGTACAAATTTCTAACTTACCTGGAATGCCTATTTCATCTATGAAACTTATACAAGATGCTCAAGAAAGTATGCAAATTGTTTATTTAGAGTTAGAGAAAAAACCTTTAAAAATGGCTCAAGTATCAATTTTATTAGAAAAAGCAGCATCTGCTGTGAATGATTGCTATAAAGATACGAAATATATGATTGAACAAGGTTATTTCGTTGAAAAAGTGATACAATATGGTAATCGCTATAGAAGTAATAACGTACAAATTGCAATGTCGATGGACAAGGCAGAGCAGTTATTTAGAGAGTTTCAATATAATGAAGCGCTAGAAGAAGCTGCGGTTTCAATTGAAAAAATTGAACCTGGTGCTATCGATAAATTACAAGAAATACTAAATGAACAAAAGTACACACTACCCCTATAGATGTAAATCTTAGGGGTTTCGTCTGTTTTCAGATATAATGAAAAATGGACTCAAGCAATATGGAGGTTACGGAAGAATTATGATTTATTTTGATAATAGTGCTACTACTAAACCTTATAAAGAGGTATTAGACACATATATTACTGTTTCAGACCAGTTTTTTGGAAATCCTTCTTCGATCCATAAACTTGGTGGGAGGTCTGAGCAATTACTCTCAAAAGCTAGAAACCAAATTGCAGAACTTTTATCGGTTCAGCCATCCGAGATCATCTTTACATCAGGTGGAACTGAAGGTAATAATTTAGCTATAAAAGGTACTGCCATGATGCACCGCTTGAGAGGGAAACATCTCATTACAACTGAAATTGAACATCCGTCAATTTATGAAGCATATAAACAGTTAGAGGATCTTGGATTTGAAGTAACCTATTTAACTCCAAACGCAGATGGCTTTATTTCTGTTGAGGAGCTAAAAGGAGCATTAAGAGATGATACGATACTTGTTTCTGTTATCCATGTAAATAATGAAACAGGAGCAATTCAACCCATAAATGAAATCGGACAATTATTAACGGATTATCCGAAGGTATTTTTCCATGTCGATGCTGTACAGGGGATTGGAAAAGTTCCGTTAACTATTAAGCAGTCTGCGATCGATTTATTAACTATTTCTGGCCATAAATTTCACAGTGTAAAAGGGACTGGGATTTTGTATATTAGAGATGGTGTAACATTATCGTCTTTAATGACAGGTGGTTCGCAAGAAAGAGAGATTCGTTCAGGAACGGAAAATCTAGCTGGAATTGTTTCGATGGCAAAAGCTTTAAGAATTACGCTAGAAAAACAAAAAACGATGAAAAATCATCTAATGAATATGAGAAATGAGCTAATTCAACACTTAGAAATGATTGACGGAGCAGTGATGAATTCGCCACAATCAAATTTTGCTCCTCATATCATAAATATTTCATTTATAGGATTAAAGCCTGAAGTAATTGTCCATGCTCTATCTGAAGAAAATGTTTTTATTTCTACAAAATCAGCATGCTCTTCCAAAACTTTTGAAATCAGCCGTGTATTACAAAGTATGGGTAAAAGCGAGAAAGTAGCGAGCAGTGCTGTTAGAATTAGTCTTTCTTATGAAAATACGATGAATGAAGTAGAGCAGTTTAATAAAATAATTAAAGAAGTAATTAAAAATTTATATAAAGTTATGAGGTAACAGCATGAATGTAGAATACATTTTAATTCGTTATGGAGAAATGACCACAAAAGGAAAAAATCGAGGTAGATTTACTAGTATTTTAAGAGAAAATGTTCGAAATCGATTAAAAGCTTTTGAAAAAATTAAAATCACTGCAACTCGTGATCGTATGTATATAAAATTAAATGGTGAGGACCATGAGAAAGTCGCTGCAAACTTAAAAGAAGTTTTTGGAATTCATACGTTTAGTTTTGCTAGAAAAGTTGATACTGAATTAGGGGCAATTAAAGTAGGTGCTCTTGAAGCGATTAATGAACTAAGGGATAGTGTTAAAACGTTTAAAGTAAACGTACAACGTAGTTATAAGCAATTTCCTTTAAATACGCCACAGTTAAATCGTGAGTTAGGTGGATATATACTTCAGAATACAGAAAACTTAACTGTAGACGTACATAATCCAGATGTCTCTGTTCGAGTAGAAGTACGAGACGATGCGACTTATATTACTTGTGGAGAAGAATATGGTGCAGGCGGATATCCAGTTGGAGTTGGCGGAAAAGTTATGTTGTTACTATCTGGAGGTATCGATAGTCCAGTTGCAGCTTATATGTTATTAAAACGTGGTGTATCGATTGAAGCGATTCATTTTGAAAGTCCTCCATTTACAAGTGATCGTGCAAAACAAAAAGTAATGGACCTATCAAGTAAACTAACAAGATATTGTAGACGAGTGACTTTACATGTCATTCCATTTACTGAAATTCAAAAAGCAATTCATAAAGAGATGCCTGCGAGCTACACGATGACAATTATGAGACGAATTATGCTTAGAATTGCTGAGCAAGTTTCTGTAAATCGCAAAGCACTAGCTTTAGCAACTGGTGAAAGCTTAGGTCAGGTGGCAAGTCAGACTTTGGAGAGTATGCATACAATCAATGAAGTAACGAATTATCCAGTTTTAAGACCACTATTAGCGATGGATAAATTAGAGATTATGGATATTGCTAAAAAAATTGATACGTATGATATCAGTATTAGACCATATGAGGATTGCTGCACTATATTTACGCCAGCTAATCCAACTACAAAACCAAAACGTGACAAAGTAGCTCGTTACGAAAGTCGATTTGACTTTACAGAACTAATTAATGAAGCTGTTGTTAATAGAGAATCAATCATTTTTGAGAACGAAATGATTCGAAATCAGTCGTCAAATAAAGAAGAAGAAATCGATATCGACGCCCTTTTATAAAGAGTTACTAAAAATTACCAATTAAATTATGTATGAAGTCATGTGTTTTATCACACTCTATACTCACAAGGAGGTGACAACACATGACAAATAGAAATAATTCAAGTAATTCATTAGTAGCGCCTGGTGCTCAAGCAGCTTTAGACGCGATGAAGTATGAGATTGCTACAGAGTTTGGCGTACAACTTGGCCCAGATTCTACTTCTCGTGCGAATGGTTCTGTTGGTGGTGAAATCACAAAACGTTTAGTACAAATGGCTGAACAAAGCCTTGGTGGATATTCAAAATAATGAATTTAAATAATTATGGATGAAGAGGTAGGGTAAAACCTACCTCTTTTCTATTGATTTAATATTGGAATTAAATCTTTGCTATAATAGAAGCAAAAAATTAAAGGAGAGGCCTGTTCATGACATACATTGAAAATGAATTGATTAAAATTACAACTAAATCTGAGGGAGCAGAATTGACAGGTATCTATACAAAAAAAGATCATCTAAATTTTTTATGGAATGCTAATCCAGCATATTGGGGGAGACATGCACCTGTTTTATTCCCTAATGTAGGTAAATTGATTGATAATCAATATAAAGTGGACAACAAAGTATACGAACTTTCTCAGCATGGCTTTGCAAGAGATATGGATTTTCAACTAACTGAAATAAAGGATGATGAAATCAACTATGAATTAAAAAGTTGTGAACAAACGCTTTTAAAATATCCATTTCAATTTTCATTAAATATAAATTATAAAATTAAGAAGAATACTGTTTTTATTAAATATGTTGTAACAAATAATGACCAAAAATCAATGCCGTTTTCAATAGGTGCTCATCCTGCGTTTAATATTCCTCTAAAGGAGGGTGAAACTTTTGAGGATTATTATTTACAATTTGAAGAAGCAGAAATATTAGAAACAATTAAACTAGAAGGACCTTATCGAAATGGCAAAAGAGAACTAATCGCTCAAAATAGTAAGAATTTACCTTTAACCCGAGAACTGTTTAAGGATGATGCGTTAATATTCGAAAAACTCCATAAAAATGTGATTACAATTCGCTCAAAAAATCACAGTAGTATGATAAAAGTTAATTTTGAAGGTTTTCCTTATGTGGGAATATGGACAACTCAAGTCGCTCCTTTTCTATGTATTGAACCTTGGTATGGAATTGCAGATGAAAATGGAGCAGTTAAAGAAATGGAAGACAGATTGGGAATACAAACTTTAGAACCAAATGAACTATTTACTTGTACATATAGTATTACGGTTGGTAGTGATATTTAGGGATCATAAATCTACAAATATGGAAAATAGCCTGTTTTAAAAACTATCTTTTTTAGATAGTTTCAGACTGCCCGCCAAACGTTGGCTTTCTTCGTTACTTCGCCTGCTGAGCGGTGTTCATTACCGTTTAGGGTAACTCCGCNNAAACTATCTTTTTTAGATAGTTTATTTTTTTGTGAATTTTTGTTTAAATTTTCTGAAAAATAGTCGAAAAATAGCAGGAATTGGCTATCTAATTAACGAAACCATTATTATTCTATTTTGCAAAATTCAAAATATAATTTTAGTAATGATCAAAAGGAGGACTAACTAAGATGAACGGAACAAGTTTAAAAGCTCCAAAAGTATATAATCTAGTATGGGAAATTGAAAAATTTGCTTCAACAGATAAAGTAGCCTTGAAGTGGGTTGATTCAAATGGAGAGGCCAATCAGATAACTTATAAAGAACTATATAATAAAGTTCACCAATATGCTTTTACATTTAAAAATAGTGGCATTATCCAAGGGGACAAACTCTTTGTAATGATGCCAAGATGTGTTGAGACTTATGTAGTCTATTTAGCCATTTTAAAAATAGGATGCGTTGTGATCCCGGGTTCAGAAATGTTAACTGTTAAAGATATTCAATACCGACTCGAACATAGTGATGTAAAAGCGATTGTATCGCATGATGAATATATAGGTACATTTAGTGAGATAGCGAAAAGTGGTCAATATAAATTATTTACAATTCATAATCAACAAACTGTGTGGACTTCATTGAATGATCAAGCGATTAGTGGAGCTCACGTATTAACTGTTGAAACAAAAAGTGATGACTTAGCATTTATTTCATATACATCAGGAACGACGGGAAATCCAAAAGGTGTAGTTCATACTCATAGTTGGGGATATGCACATCTTCGTACAGTTGCATCAAATTGGTTAGATGTGACTGAAGATGATACGGTATGGGCGACTGCAGGACCGGGCTGGCAAAAGTGGATTTGGAGTCCATTTTTAGCTACGCTAGGTAGCGGAGCGACAGGATTCTTTTACGAAGGGAAATTTGATGCGGGAACTTTCTTAACAATGCTTAAGGAGCAAAATATAACAGTTTTTTGTAGTACACCAACTGAATATCGATTTATGGCAAAGGTCGAAAATTTAAATCAATATCAATTACCTGCATTAAGAAGTGCTGTATCTGCTGGTGAACCTTTAAATCAAGAAGTCATTCGCACATTTAAAAAACATTATAATGTTGATGTAAGAGACGGTTATGGACAAACTGAAAATACATTATTAATTGGCACGATGAAGGATATTAAAGCGAAAGCTGGTTCGATGGGGATCCCAACACCAGGGAACTTAGTTGAAATTGTAGATGACGAAGGAAATCCAGTTGGCGTTAATGAAGTGGGGCATATCGCGGTACACTTAAGTTCACCGGCATTATTTAAGCATTATTATAATGATATGGAGCGTACAAAAGCTCAAAGAAAAGGTGAATATTACTTAACAGGTGATCGGGCTAAGAAAGATGAGGATGGTTACTATTGGTTTGATGGACGTAGTGACGACATTATTATTAGTTCAGGTTATACAATTGGCCCTTTTGAAATAGAAGATGCATTAGTACAGCATAAGCTTGTAAAAGAATGTGCAGTTGTTGCTAGTCCCGATTCATTACGAGGTAATGTCGTAAAAGCATTTGTTGTATTAACTGAAAATACTTCTAATCAAGAAGAGTTGGTTACGGAACTGCAGGAACATGTGAAAAAAATAACTGCTCCATATAAATATCCACGTAAAATTGAATTTGTTCAAGAACTACCAAAAACAACATCTGGTAAAATTCGTCGAGTAGAATTACGTGCGATGGAACAATTACGAGAATCGAATTAATGAAATACTTATGTTAAAATGAGGGAAAATTCCCTCTTTTTTTTGTTTAAAGACAATTTCTTTTTTTTACTACGAAAACTACTTTTTATTTAATGGACGGATGGTGGCTGAAATGAAGAAGCTTTGGCATAATGGTTTATTTTATACAATGGAAGGTGAAGGGGAAACTGTAGACTCAATCATTACTGATGGTGAATTGATTTTAAAAACTGGTACATATGAAGCTCTCCTTTCTTATTTAGATGGTCAACAATTTGAAGCGATTGATTGTAATGGCAAAATTGGCTTTCCAGGATTTATTGATAGTCATTTACATTTAATAGGCCATGGTGAAGCGATGAATCGTGTAGATTTATCAAAGTGTCAAACATATGGCGAGATGCTTAATTGTATGAAAAAAGCTGTTAGGGATTCGCATCCGAATGAATGGATCGTTGGTGAAGGGTGGAACGAAAACGAATGGGAATCAAAAGCAACTTTTTGTATTGATGATTTAAATAATTTATCGAGCACCAATCCAATTGTGTTAAAAAGAACTTGTAGACATGTCTATTTTGTAAACTCTGTAGCGCTAAGTAATGCAAAAATAAATGAAGAAGTACAAGTTCAAGGAGGACAAATTGGGTATTTTGAGGATGGTCGTTTAAATGGGGTATTGTATGATGAAGCTGTTAATTTAATCCTTAAAGCGATGCCAGCACCTGATGATCTGTATTTGTCAAAGGCAATTACATCGGCAATTAAAGATTGCTATCAATACGGTATTGTTGGAGCGGTAACAGAGGACTTATCCTATTATGGTAATGCAAATTTAGTCATTGATTTATATGAACAATTGTTAAATGAAGTTCCATTCCATACACATGTTTTAATTCATCATACGACATTAGATGAAGTTAAGGGAAGATTACATAGTGGTAATAAGAATGTGTCATTTGGAGGCGTAAAAGCATTTATTGATGGTTCATTCGGTGGGCGGACTGCACTTTTAGAAAAACCTTATGAAGACGATCATAGCCAATCAGGTTTGCAAGTGACTTCTCCTGCAAAATTAGAAGTCATTACAAAAAAAGCACGTGAAAATGAACTTCCAATTGCATTTCATATGATTGGAGATCTAGCTGTAAAGCAAGGAATAGATGTCATTAAGAAATATCCTAATAAAGGTAAGCTACCAGATCGATTGATTCATTGCTCACTTTTATCACCGGAATTAGTTAAAGAAATGAAAGAATTAAATATCGTTGTAGATGTACAAACATCATTCCTATATGCAGATTATCCGTGGTTGATTGATCGCATTGGTCAAAATCGAAACAAATATGCATTTTTAATGAAAACCTTACTAACTGAATCAATTGCAATAGCGAATGGATCTGATACTCCTATTGATACAATCAATCCATGGCAAGGTATATATACTGCAGTTACTCGAAAAGCAAAAAACGGGGTAGCATATAATATCGACGAAGCAATTAGTTTATATGAAGCAATTAAACTGTATACGATTGACAGTGCAGCTTCCTTCGGTCATGAAGACAAAAGAGGTTTAATTAAAGAAGGTTACACGGCTGACTTTGTTTTATTTGATGAAAATCCTTTTGAGTTAGATAAAGATAAACTTCTAAATGTAAAATGTAATGAAACGATTTGCCGAGGAAATAGTGTGTATAAAAGACAAGAGAAGTAAGAGGCAATGTCCCAATTACTATTAATAACTTCCCTTTTTAGATCAACAAAATATACTGATCGATCAATGGTTTCAGTAAATTACCATTAAAATCCACAAAGTGTTCGCATTCATCAATATAACAAATTTATATTTCTCTACTTTGAAAGAATGGTATGTATTTTTACCATTCTTTTTGTTTATTCAGATGTTGGATTGCCCATACTGTTACAAAAAAGGGTGGTTTTTTGCTTTATATATACTCTATTCTAATTTTTATTGCGATCGTTATTTTACTGTTAATTTTTTTCGTACTTTTTATAAAAATGAGGGTCACTATTAATACTGTTTATACAAATGAAGAACGATTTATGAATGTTAAACTCTCTATATTGAAAAACTTATTGCACTTTACGTTCACCATTCCTTTAAAAAGACCGAAAGAAGTAAAGGAAGACTTGTCGGATTTAGAGAAAAAAAGAGATTTATCTGTTCTGCAACAAATTGATTTTTTCATAAATTTATACTCCAACGGACATACTATCATTACAAAATTTTTAAATTCTGTACAAATTTACAATTTAACTTATCATATTCATTTCGGAGTCGGAAATTCTGCTTTAACAGGGATATCTATTGGAACAGCTTATAGTGCAATTGGAATTTTTGAAAACTTATTAAAGAAATTCACGGTTTTGCATCATCCGCCAACGATCGATATCACGCCGAACTATTATACATCCGTAATGGAAACGACTGGTAAAATCCGTTTTTCATTTTCGGTACGAAAGGCAGTAATTGCGGGATTATTATTACTGAAAGCTTATTTAAAAACTAGAAAAGACTTTAGAGCAACACATCCAATCGAAACTAATTAGAGGTGATTAACAATGAGTCAACATCCTATTGGAGACTTAATGCACGCTGCAATGGAAAACTTATCAGCAATGATTAATGTAAATACAATTATTGGTGATCCAATTTCAACGCCTGATGGAAGTTTAATCTTAACTGTATCAAAAGTGGGAGTTGGATTCGCAGCTGGTGGAAGTGAATTTCGAAATTATCATCTAGTAGATGGTGTTAAACAAGCTGAAGTAAGAAGTCCACATCCATTTGGAGGAGGTACAGGTGGTGGTGCATCAATTACTCCAATTGCATTTTTAATTGTAAGTAAAGATGGAGTTAAACTTCTTCATTTAGATCAAAATACGCATTTAATTGAAAAGCTAATGGACTTAACGCCACAAGCATTAGAAAAAGTAAAAAAATATATGAAGAAAAAAGATGATTCTGATATTCTTGATGAAGATATTGAAACAGAAATAGATTAAATTTAAAATTTAAGTAAAGTTAATTGCATTCAAGGTGTCCTTCCAGTAAGATAAATGTTGTGAACATTTTGTAATTTTGGGAGGAAATATCATGGCATCTGTAACATTTAAAAACAATCCAGTAACTCTTGTTGGACAAGAAGTAAAAGTAGGAGAAAAAGCTCCAAGCTTTACTGTTTTAGCAAATGATTTAAGCCCAGTAACTTTAGAAGCTTCAGCAGGTAAAGTTCGTTTAATTAGCGCAGTACCTTCTGTAGACACTGGTATTTGTGATGCACAAACTCGTCGTTTTAACGAAGAATTATCAAACGTAGAAAACGTAGAAGTTTTAACCATTTCTATGGACTTACCATTCGCACAAAAAAGATGGTGTGCTGCTAGTGGTTTAGAAAATGTACATACTTTATCTGATCACCGTGATGCATCTTTTGGTGAAGCATTTGGTGTATTAATGCAAGAATTACGTTTATTAGCTCGTGCAGTATTCGTAGTAGATTCAAATGACGTTGTTACTTACGTTGAATACGTAGCTGAAGGTACAACTCATCCAAACTATGAAGCGGCAATCGAAGCTGTAAAAGCTGCAAAATAATCATAATCACTCTATTTGGAGTAAAGGCTGCCGAGTAAATCTCGGCAGCTTTTTTTATTATTAGTAAGTTAGCGGCTTTTGGACATAAAAAAGACATTCACATAGTTGTGAACGTCCTACTTCCCTAGTGATATTGATTTCTCAGTGCAACGTTCCATAGCTGAAATAATAGATGAGCGGAAGCCTTGTTTTTCTAATTCTGCAATTGCTTCAATCGTTGCGCCACCTGGGGTACATACTTGATCCTTTAATTCTCCAGGATGTAATTCAGTTTCAAGTACCATCTTTGCTGCACCAAGTACGGCTTGGGCAGCTAGTTTATATGCTTGGTTACGTTGAATCCCTTGTAATACTGCACCATCTGCTAAAGACTCAATCATTAAGTAAACATACGCAGGGGAAGAACCACTAACTGCAGGGATTGCATCCATTAATTTTTCATTTACTAATTCACATTTTCCAAAGCTATTGAAAATTTCCATTACTTCATTTAGCTCGTTTTCAGTAACAATTTGATTATGGCAAAGTGCACTCATACCTTCTCTAACTAACGAAGGGGTATTTGGCATTGTTCTAACAATTTTAACTTCTTTACCAAATGATTTTTCAACACCTTCTAAAGTAATTCCAGCAGCGATTGTGATGATTACTGTACTACTTGAAACAACCTCTTTAATTTCTTCAATAATTGTTGGATATAAATCAGGTTTGACTGCTAAAAACAAATAATCAACCTGTTGTGCTAAATCGACATTATTATTTAAAGTATGAACATTGTATAAATCTTTAATTTTTACAAGTGTCTCATTTGACCTTGCACTTACATAGATTTGATTTTTTTCAATTACATTCGATTCGATTAATCCGCCTATCATAGCTTGTGCCATTTTTCCGCAACCAATAAAACCGATTTTCTTATTCATTTAGTTCTCACATCCAATTTATTTAATAAATTGAATTATACAGGAGGGGGTACATATTACCAAATAATACATTATTAAAAAAAATTAATGAATGGATACCCATGAAGAATTATTTTTTGTAAAATAGAAATTGCGATGGAAATTGACTCTTTATTTTGGGGGTATTATGAAACAAATTTTAAAAGAATCAAATCATAAAACTACAATTGAGATTATTCAACAACTTATACAAACGACTGGTGGAACTTCATTAACCCATTTAGGTTTACTCGGTGATAAAAAAGTATTTCTTTCAAAAGACCAAAAGTCCGCATTTATTTATCGTAAACAGAGTAATAAATTAGTTGTTTTATGTGATCCAATCGGGGAGATTTCTTTTGAAAAATTAAAGGAATTTGAAGATTATTGCAAGAGTATAAAATGTACTCCATGCTTTTATCAAATAGATGAAAAATCAATAATATTGTATGAAAAAGCCGGTTATCGAGTATTAAAGTTAGGAGAAGAAGCAGTTGTAGAACTAGATGCTTTCGAAATTGCAGGTAAAAAAGGAGCTAAGCTAAGAACAAAAAGAAACAAATTTATTCGTCAAGGCTATCAATTTGAAGTGGCTATGCCTGGACATTCTATAAATCTCCTTCAAGAACTAAAAGAAGTTTCGGATGAGTGGTTAAATGGAAGAGAAGAATTGTCTTTTTCAGTTGGTTCATTCCATTATGATTATGTTTCAAATTTCCCTGTAGGAATCTTACGGGATAAAAATGGTCAAGTAATTGCATTTGCAACATTACCGATCCAAGAAAAAAATATCACAATTGATTTAATGAGATATTTAAAGGAATTACCATACGGTACGATGGATATGCTTTTTGTCTCAATTATGTTTTGGGCAAAAGAAAATGGATTTAAAAGTTGTAGCCTTGGTATGGCCCCTTTAGCAAATGTGGGACTTGATTCAAATTCATCAATTATTGAAAAATCCGCAAAAATGATTTTTAAATACGGAAATTCAATTTATAACTTTAAAGGATTATTAACCTTTAAAAGTAAATTTGCAAACAAATGGGAATCAAAATACTTAGCATACAAACCATATACATTACTATCTGTGATCACAAGTATATATCGCTTAGTTCATGGAACAAAATCATTAAATTATATTACTCGATTTATGAAACCTTTAGAAAAGAAAGTTAAAATTAGTTAAGTTTGAATATTTAATTATTAGGCTCTGTTAATATTAATTGTTGATTCTAGTTAAATTCGAGACTAATTGAAATGGAANNAAAGGCTTGTCGAGGAGGCTCAAGTCACGCCCCATGGAAAGCGAAGTACCTGGAATGGAAAATCAATCTTCTTTTTTAACAGAGCCAATTATTAAAATTTATCTTCCCGCAAAGATCTCTATTCAGAGGTCTTTGTTTTTTGATCTTTTAATAAGTTTTTTAGGCTTTGATAAAGATTGGAACCAAAGGGTACGCGACTCCTATGGGAGAAATCAACAACACGCTTATTTAATATATTTTAAAAACTACATAAAAAGTTCAAATTGTATTAAATAAAAATAAACAGTCATCAATTAAAATTAAATTAACAGTACTGGATTAAAAACGATTAGAAAAACCGAATACTTTCTAATAGAAGAAATGAATTGTGACCATTTTTAAAAGTGGACACGTTTCAAAGCCATACGTATAATGAGAAACAATGACTGTTCTATTATGAAAGTGAGGAATAAAAAAATGGTAAAAGAGAATTCGGTAGAGTTTTTATTTAATTACATAGATGAATCGACAGAATGTTTAAAAGATAATTTAGAAATATCCTATTTAGAGGCGTTAATTGAAACAGGTGAAAATTTCTTTGAAGGTGAAGTTTTACAAGAAGAAATGACTGGCTCACAAAAAGAAAAGCTAATGAGTACAATTAATGAATTTACATCAGCTTCAAAAGATAATGAGAGCATTCGTAGAGCATTTCAATTAGCAATACTAAAAGGGATGAAGCAAGGAATCCAAACAAATCATGAAATGACTCCAGATGGAATTGCTTTTATTATTTCTTATTTTGTTGGGAAGGTTACTGAAGGAAAACAAAATTTAACTATTCTAGATCCGGCAATTGGTACAGGAAATCTTTTATTAACAATTTTAAATTCATTAAAGGATAAATTTACCGCTTCTGTAGGAATTGACGTAGATGACGTTCTTGTTAGAATTGCATTTGTTATTGGCAACTTATTAGGACATGAAGTAGAGCTATTTAATCAAGACAGTTTAGCACCATTATTTGTTGATCCGGTTGATCTAGTTGTTTGTGACTTACCAGTAGGTTTTTATCCAAATGCTGAACGTGCAAAAGACTATACTTTAAAAGCAAAAGAAGGTATGTCTTATGCACATCATTTATTTATTGAGCAAAGTATGAACTACTTAAAATCTGGAGGATTTTTCATATCTCTAGTTCCAAATCATTTATTTACTTCAGAGCAATCTGTGCAATTACAGAGCTTTATTAATGAAACAGGTGTTATACAAGGATTGATACAGTTGCCAGTATCTGCCTTTAAGGATGAAAGACATCAAAAAAGTATATTAATAATCCGTAAAAATGCAGAAAATATGAAGAAGCCAAAACAGGCTTTATTAGTGGATTTTCCTAAGTTAACGAATATGAAGGCAGTTGAAGATATAATGGTTCAAATGAATGAATGGTTTAAAGAAAATTTACAATAATTGAACTTTTAAACACGTAAACTAATTTGTGTTATAATGATTTCGGATAAAAAAATATAACAGTTTCATGTTTAAAGGAGAGGTAAAAAACATGGCAAATATTCTTGCTATTAATGCAGGCTCATCATCATTAAAGTTTCAATTAATTGAAATGCCTAGTGAAAAAGTACTTACAATTGGTTTAGTAGAACGTATCGGTTTAAAGGATAGCGTTTTTGTAATTTCTGTAAACGGTGAAAAAATTAAAGAAGTAACAGATATTGCTGATCATTCTGTAGCAGTAAAAATGCTTCTTGAAAAGCTAACAGGTTTAGGGATTATTTCTTCATTCGATGAAATTCATGGAGTTGGACATCGTGTAGTTCACGGTGGGGAATTATTTACAGATTCTGCTTTAATTACTGAAGAAGTTGAACAGCAAATTGCTCAACTTTCAGATTTAGCACCACTTCATAATCCAGCAAACCTAGTTGGTATTCGTGCGTTTAAAGAACTTTTACCAAATATTCCTGCTGTGGCTGTATTTGATACTGCATTCCATCAAACAATGCCTGAAGAGTCTTACTTATATAGCTTACCTTATGAGTACTACAAACAATTTGGTATTCGTAAATACGGTTTCCACGGTACATCGCATAAGTATGTAACGGAAAGAGCTGCTGAATTAATTGGTAAACCTCTTCAAGAATTAAGACTTATTTCATGTCACTTAGGAAATGGTGCAAGTATCGCTGCAGTTGATGGTGGAAAATCAATTGATACATCAATGGGATTCACTCCACTTGCAGGTGTAACAATGGGAACTCGTTCAGGTAACTTAGACCCAGCTTTAATTCCATTTATTATGGAGAAAACAGGCAAAACAGCTGAGGAAGTACTTGATGTATTAAATAAAGAAAGCGGTATGCTTGGAATCTCTGGATTCTCAAGTGACCTTCGTGATATCGAGAGTGCTGCTGAAGAAGGTAACAAACGTGCTAAAATCGCTCAAAGTGTATTCGTTAACCGAATCCACAAATATTTAGGATCATACGCTGCTCGTATGAAAGGCGTAGATGCGATTATTTTCACTGCTGGTATTGGTGAAAATGGACCAGAAATTCGTCAGGCTGTTTTAGAAGGTCTTGAATTTATGGGTGTTTATTTTGACCCAAGTAAAAATAACTTTAGAGGAAAAGAAGCTTTCATTAGCTTTGATCACTCACCAGTTAAAGTTATTGTTATTCCAACAAATGAAGAAGTTGTGATCGCTAGAGATGTAGTACGAGTTGGAATGAAATAATTCAATAAGCAAACATAAACGTAGAGCATACAAAAATAGTTGAACTCATATTCTTAAAATGAGATCACTTTTTGGCTCTACGTTTTTTTATATCGAGGTGATAGTATGGATCAATTGAAAGAGTATAATCTATGGCTTGAACTGAATGATTTAATTGAAAAGAATCAACAACAACAAAATGTTAATAAATTTGAGCAGCTATATCAAAATGCTTCAAATTATCTCCTTCAAAAAATACCTCAAGGCTTTTCGAATGTCTTTTATGAATTCTTTTCAACTGCATTTTTCCACACTCAATCATTAATACAAACATCAAAACAGTTTCAAGAAAAGAAATTAGATATTCTTAATCGAGCTCAAATATTGAGAAGCAATGTTATATCAATCAATGATTTAAGAAAATTACCATTAAGACAATTAAATTTCTTAGCAGATCAAGAAATATCGAAAGGATTAATTGTATCGAGTGTTCAAGGCGGTATAAGTGGAACTAGTTCAAAACTTGCTTTATTTGGGGATTTACCGGCTTTGTTATTTATTAATCTTAAAACGGTTCAAGAAATAGCGCTTTGTTATGGATATGATGTAAGTATTCCGAAAGAGATGGAATGTAGCCTAAAAGTATTACAGGGCGCAATCCTCCCATCAACCGAAAAATATGTAGTATGGAGTAATTTAATGAACGATATTTTAAAGCATGAAGATGCGGATGTATTTGCGACTTGGGAAAATGAATTTAAAGGTGAAGGAATTTATTATACAATTATATTACAAATGTGTAAGTTACTAATTATTCATTCGATGCGGAATAAGGTTATAGGTGGTATTCCTTTGTTCGGAGTAACGATAGGGTCAAAATGGAATAAATCATTTACGAAAAACGTTTTGGAATATGCAAAAAAGTTTTATCAATATCGTATATTATCGGAGCGAATAAATGATGAACCAAGAACTTTATAAAGTATAAAAAAGCTAACAAACTTAATGTTAGCTTTTTAACCATGTATTTTTGTAGTTTCATTCGACATTTGTTGGTTACTTCTAAACCAGATCCAAAGATCGTTAATAACTGAAGCTAATTCTGCAATTTCAGAATTTAATTTACAGCTTAAAGTAAAATCAGATTCATGATTTAATTGTTCTTGTTTATGATTAATCGTAAACTCTAAACGCTTAATTTGATCAGGTATTTCACCACGGATATATTCCCATTCAGTAATAATCATTAGTTGCTGCTCGAAAGAGTAATCTTCCCAATCCAACTTTAGGCTGGGCAGAAAAATACCTAATCGTTCATCGTATGAAAAATAATCTTGTAACATTTTACTCCACCTCTTGACTATATTATACATTTAAACATACGTGAAACACATTGATTTTTAAATTTCTAAGATCATTTAATAAATATAGTTGGTTTTATAGCGAAAAAACTAAAAATAAAAATAATTAAAATAAAAGGAAAATGATTCAAAATAATAGAAAACATAGTTATCTTTTAATAAAATAATCTTACTAAATTACAGATATATTGTATAAGATAATGACATAATTTTTAAAGGATTTGATTTTAGGATAAAAGTCTTTACTAAAAAGTTTAAGAATAAATCTTACATATACATGCAATTGATTGAATTATCTAGATGATTTTCACAGAGATATAAAATTATTTAGATTTGAAAGGAAGAGTTTTATGAGACATGCTGTCATTACGGCAGGAACGAAGGGGTTAGGGAAGAAAGTAACTGAATCATTTTTAAAGGGAGGTTATTCAGTTACTGTTACGTACTTTTCTGATGAACAAGCTGTCATACAACGAAAAGAAGAATGGAAGGATTATTTAGACCGAGTTCTTTTTATTAAAGGTGATATTTCTGATAAATTATTTATCAATAAGATTGTCTCAAAAACGATGGAGAAATTCGGAAGGGTTGATTGCCTGATTAATAATGCTGGCCCATATTTATTTAACCGTAAAAAACTGGCTGACTACACTGATGAAGAGTGGGAATACTTGTTGTATGGAAATTTGCACAGCGTGTTTTATCTATTAAGGCAAATTATTCCAATTATGAGAAAGCAGAAATATGGACGAATTATTAATTACGGATTTCAAGGCGCTAATTCAGCATCAGGATGGATTTATCGGTCTGCATTCAGTGCAGCAAAAGTAGGTCTAGTATCCTTAACAAAAACGATTGCCTATGAAGAGGCTGAAAACGGGATAACATCTAATATGATTTGTCCAGGAGATATTTTTGGCGAAATGAAAGAAGCGAATCGAAATGAAGCAAGTAAAGAAGGGAAAGGACTTGCACCAGTTGGAAGGTCTGGAACTGGAGAAGATATAGCAAGAATGGTCCAGTTTCTATGTAAAGAAGAGTCTGATTTTATTACAGGAGATATATTTGAAATAACTGGTGGTTTAGATGTCATAAATAAATACAGACATAATTCATTATCATAGGAATACGTGGGACAATTTCATTATTGAAGCATAATTTATAGTAAAAAAGATTCTGAATTAATATTTATCAACGAAATTAAGCGTTTTCATTTTCTGTACTATCTATTTGTGTTAATATAAAAATGTATTACTTATTTAATAAATAGAGCTCATCAAAGAGGCACGAATTAATTATATTTCAGGGGGAAAAAACATGCGTATTGGGGTACCAAAAGAAATAAAAAATAACGAAAATCGTGTAGCAATGACACCAGCTGGAGTAATGAACTTAGTTGGACATGGCCACTCAGTTTACATTGAAACAAGTGCTGGACTTGGTTCAGGATTTACTGATGAAGAATACGTAAAAGCTGGCGCAACAATTGTTGAAACAGCTGAAGAGGCTTGGAATAATGAAATGGTTATGAAAGTAAAAGAACCAATTCCAAGTGAATATGGATATTTCCGTGAAGGATTAATTTTATTCACATATTTACACTTAGCTCCAGAGCCTGAATTAACGAAGGCTTTAATTGATAATAAAGTAGTAGGAATTGCTTACGAAACTGTACAAGTTGGCAATACATTACCGTTATTAACTCCAATGAGTGAAGTAGCAGGACGTATGTCAGCGCAAATCGGTGCTCAATTCCTTGAGAAAAATAAAGGCGGAAAAGGTATTTTATTAGGTGGAGTACCAGGTGTTCGTCGTGGAAAAGTTACAATCATTGGTGGAGGTGTAGCTGGAACAAATGCTGCTAAAGTAGCTGTTGGTCTTGGTGCTCACGTAACGATGATTGACTTAAACCCAGATCGTTTACGTCAATTAGACGATATTTTTGGTCATCAAATTACGACATTAATGTCAAACCCTTACAATATTGCTGAAGCGGTTAAAGAATCTGATCTTGTAATCGGTGCAGTATTAATTCCAGGTGCAAAAGCACCAAAACTTGTAACAAAAGAAATGATCGAATCAATGGAACCAGGTTCAGTTGTAGTTGATATTGCAATTGACCAAGGTGGTATTTTTGAAACTACAGATCGTATTACAACTCATGATTTCCCAACATATGAGAAACACGGAGTAGTACACTATGCTGTAGCAAATATGCCTGGTGCAGTTCCACGTACTTCTACTATGGCATTAACAAATGTAACTGTACCTTATGCAGTACAAATTGCTAACAAAGGATATCAAAAAGCTTGCTTAGAAAACACTGCACTATTCAAAGGTATTAATACTCTTGATGGATATGTAACTTACGAAGCAGTAGCTGAAGCACACGGTTTAGAATACAAAGAAGCAACTACTTTATTACAAGGTACTTCTGTTTCTACAAACTAATAAATAAGAAAATCCCTTTATCGCGATGATAAAGGGATTTTTTTATAAAGATTTGAGAGAGAGACTATTCGTTCTACATGAATATCTTCCTTAAATAGCAGCTCCATAGTAAAATAAAGTTGATATTTCCATTCTATGTAAAAAAGAGTGAAGTATTGGAATTTATTTTTATACTTATTATTCTGGTCTCAGGTGTTTTTGGATTTAATTGGTTAATGGGGTATCGTAATCAAAATATTACGTTAGATTTAGATGAACGATATATGGATTTAAATAAATATTCGAAAGCTGTGAAAGCAGAGTTAGAGAGCCAAGGTAAAACAGTTGAATATAAAGGAAATAGAATTTTTATGATTGATGGTAAACAATTATCACTTAATTGAACGAAATGTATCAAAGGGTGATGTTTTGGTGCAACATACGATTCTTCAAAAGGTTTAATAAAAAAATCCCTTCTTCATCTAAATGAAGAGGGGATTACTATTTTGCATTTAAACCTTTTAAAAATTAAACTCTTCCTTCAATATGCTAAATTGATACATATCACGATGCGCGCCTTTAAAAAACTCATGTTTACGCAATATACCATCTAGATGAAAGCCGAACTTAGTAAGGAATTTTTGAGAAGCAATATTAAATTCATATACTTCACCATATACCTTAACAAGTTTTAATTCATTGAAAGCATAATTTAGTAGATAATTTAATGCGAATGAACCAAGTCCATTATTTTGCATTGTTTTTTCACCAATCACGATTCCAAAAGCGGCATGATTATTTTCTTGATCGAGATTTCCTAATTCAATTCTACCAACGCAATTACCATTGTATTCGATTGTGAACAAATGAAGATTAGGTTTTTGTCCGTCAAAGTATTTTTCATAACCAAGTACCATTTCATCTAAGGAACGTGGATTCTCTATTCCGACGAGTTTACCAATCTCTTCATCACATTCCCATTTATGCATAATAGGTAGATCAGAAGAAAGGATTTGTCGAATGTTTATTAATTTGTCTTGATTCATTACAGAATAATTAATTCTTTAGGGAATTTTGTTAGTGTTAATGCACCTGTTTCTGTAATGACGATATCATCTTCAATACGAACTCCACCTACATTTGGAACATAGATTCCAGGTTCAATTGTATATGACATACCAGTTTTAATAATGCCAGTATTAGAATCATTTACTGATGGGTAATCGTGGATTCCAATACCTAAACCATGTCCAATACGGTGAACGAAGTATTCTCCATATCCTGCGTCTGCGATGATTTGACGAGCAGCGCGATCAACGTTTCCTAATACTTCGCCTGGTTTACTTACTTCGATTGCAGCAAGCTGACCTTTTAAAACGGTTTCATAAATTTCTCGTTGTTGATCATTTGGTTGACCAAACATTACTGTACGAGTTATATCAGAGCAATATCCATCAACGATAAAGCCTAAGTCCATAAGTACGAAATCACCTTTTTTAATTGGGTTTGTACCAGGATTTCCGTGAGGTAACGCTGAGTTTGCACCAGTTAAAATTAACGTGCTAAAAGAAGTTTTAGAAATACCTTTCTTCTTCATTTCGTATTCCATTTCAGCAATTAAATCCATTTCTGTTTTGCCTTCAGCAATACGGTCAACGATAATTTGGCAAGCCATGTCAGCCGCTTCTGCAGCAACTTGCATACGGCGAATTTCTTCACTATCTTTAATTAAACGTAGTTCATGTAATTTATCTTCAGCTGCAAGGAATTGCACGCCAGGGAAAAGTTGTACTAATCTTTCGTAGCGGCCAACAAGAAGATGTTCTTTTTCGATTGCCATACGATTTACAGTAATATTACGCTTTGCTAATGTTTCTTGAATCATTGCCCAAGGATCTTGGCTATCATTAAAGCCGATTACGCCATATTTCCAGCCAGCATTTTGTACGTGTCCAACTTCCATTTGTGGACAAACAAGAATAGGTTCTTCATTTGGAAATACAAGACAAGCTAAAAGACGCTCATGTGGATTACAATGGAAATTAGTTAAATAAAATACGTTCTCAGTAGATGTAATAAATCCTAGTTGAATATCTTGTTCTTTTAACCAAGTTGATAAATTTTGTATACGGTGTTCCATTTGTAACATCCTTTCTTTAAAACAAATTACTGCAATAAACAAAATAAGTCTTTACAGTTCATAACACTCTTATTTTAGCATTTTTTATCGAATTTCGTAAAATAGTTAACTTATTAATAATTTTTGTATTGGAAAATATTCTGTTAAAATGTGGTAGAGACTAATTTTAAAATAAAGGAGCGACTTCATTTGAAAATTACATATTTTGGGCACAGTGTTATTTTAGTAGAACATGGTCAAGATTCAATTATTATTGACCCATTCATTAACGGCAATCCACATACGAATGTCAAAGTAGAAAATATTAAAGTGAATTATATTTATGTAACACATGGCCATGGTGATCATTTAGGTGATACAGTTGAACTGGCAAAACAAAATGATGCAACTGTTATTGCTCCTGTTGAATTAGCAACTTGGATCTCTTGGCAAGGTGTTAAAGTTGTTCCTATGCATATCGGAGGAGAAAAAGAATTTTCATTCGGCAAATTAAAATTAGTAGAAGCAATCCATGGTTCAAGTATTGTTGACGAAGAAAAGAAACAAATCATTAACGTTGGCCCCCCATCAGGCGTTTTATTAAAAATAGCTGGTAAAACAATTTATCATGCTGGAGATACTGCATTGTATAGAGGGATGAAAACATTAGGTGAGTATGAAAATATTGACATAGCTTATTTACCAATTGGAAATCATTTTACGATGGGAATCGATGATGCGGTAATTGCCTCAGAATGGATTAATGCAGAGCAAGTCGTTCCAATGCATTACAATACATTTCCACCAATCCAAGTCGATCCAAATGAATTCCTTGAAAAATTACCAAAGAAAAATGGTTTCATCCACGAAGCAAATACAACTATTTCATTATTGTAATATAGGCTAATAATGAAAATGTTAGTACAGATTTAGAAGCGCGTTGAAACGTGCTTTTTTTCATGGTATGAATTGTTATATAATAGTTAATAAAAATATTAATACAACCATTGAAAGCTTGGTGAAGTAATTGACTACAAAGCACGATCAAATACTAGAACATATTGAACAACTACCAGTCGGTCATAAAATATCAGTAAGACAAATTGCAAAAGATTTAAGTGTAAGTGAAGGTACTGCATATAGAGCAATTAAAGATGCAGAAAACAAAGGATTTGTTAGTACGATCGAACGAGTAGGTACGATTCGAATTGAAACGAAACGAAAAGAAAATATTGAAAAGTTAACTTTTGCCGAAGTTGTTAATATTGTTGATGGACAAGTTTTAGGTGGTAAAGAAGGATTACATAAAACACTAAATAAATTTGTTATAGGCGCAATGCAACTTGATGCGATGATGAGATAT
Source organism: Bacillus sp. AFS041924 (assembly GCF_002577195.1). Taxonomy (GTDB): domain Bacteria; phylum Bacillota; class Bacilli; order Bacillales; family Bacillaceae_G; genus Gottfriedia. The sequence goes on along the minus strand of NZ_NULG01000012.1, from coordinate 42,082 downwards.
ATTAGTGCAAATAATTTATTAATCGTCGGTAACCGAGTAAAAGCTCATGAATTAGCATTAAAAGAAGGTTCAGCGGTTTTAGTAACAGGTGGATTTGATACAGATGAAAGCGTAAAACGTCTTGCAGATGAAATGAAAATGCCAATTATTTCTTCTAGTTATGACACTTTTACAGTTGCGACTTTGATTAATAGGGCAATTTATGATCAATTGATTAAAAAAGATATAGTACTAGTTGAAGATATACTAATTCCTACTGAAAAAACAGCTACATTATCTCCTTCAGACGATGTTGAAAAGTGGTATGAACATAACAGAGAAACTGGACATGGAAGATATCCTGTAATTGATGATCGAGGTAAACTAATTGGAATTGTAACCTCAAAAGATATCATTCATGAACAACGTACTCAAAGAATTGATAAAGTAATGACTAGACAACCAATTAGTGTAAATGAGAAAATGTCGGTTGCAGCAGCTGCTAGAATGATGGTTTGGGAAGGGATTGAACTTTTGCCGGTTGTAAATACTTCGAATAATTTAATCGGTATAATAAGCCGTCAAGATGTACTTGAAGCGCTTCAGCAATTACAACGTCAACCTCAGGTTGGTGAAACAATTGATGATATCGTTACTAGTCAATTCCACAATAATAAGGACCAAAAAAATGAAGACTTTACTATTAGATGTAATGTAACTCCGCAAATGACGAATGTAATTGGTACGTTGTCACATGGAGTATTTACGACGATTGTAACCGAGGCTGGTAAACGAGCAGTTCGAGATATGAAAAAAGGTGACTTAATCGTTGAAAATATTACGATTTATTTCGTACAGCCAGTACAAATTGATGATGTAATTGAAATAAAACCAAAAGTTTTAGAATTAGGTCGTAAATTTGGAAAGGTTGACGTTGAAGTATTTCAACAAGGAATATTAGTAGGCAAAGCATTAATGATGATGCAACTATTAGATCGATAATAAAGAGGCTGTTTGAAAAACGCTAGGAAGTTTCTTTCCTGGTGTTTTTTTGTGGAAGTTCGTTCTACTCAAAAAGTGAGTCTGCTAATTCTTGTAAACAGAATTCACCATAAATCGCTATCTAAAGTTCACGCACAATTATCATCCCTTTAAGAACAAAAACAAGTACAATATGCACAAAAGTCGGAGATTTATGAACAAAGTTCACAACTTTATGAGCATAATACACATTTTTGTCGTATTTCTAAATAAAAAGACAGGGAACAGCCCCTGTCTAAATAATCTCTTATTATAAGTTTGAAAGTAGTTTATTAACTCTATTCACAAATTCATTGTTCTCATTTCTTGTATCAAAATCTTTTGCTAGGTCATAAACGATTTTCTCTAATTTCTCTAAGTCATAAATAAAATCATATTCATTTAATTTTAATTTTTTTGCCATAAACAATCCTGCAAGCCAAAACTCAAATTTATATGCTAGATTTGAGAGGTCGTCGCATAAATCAACATGTTTGTAGAACAATTCGATCGCTTTTTCCGGATCACAATACGTTAAAAAAATCATTTGCTCGCATAATTCAGGGATGTACTTTGTGCGATTATAGGTTACAAAATAAGCCTTTTGTTGAATGAGTAGCGCTTCATCTATTTTGTTTTCTCTTAATAAAGGATGAAGTAATTTTGAATAGGATTTGTGAATTGCTTCGTCACAATCAACTGGGCTATTCATTATCTTATTTTGTAAACTTAACGCTTCTTGAAGATGATCAGTTTTTAGTAAATAAAGCATTTCACCATACATTTCACACTTTTCACAATTACTTAAGTCATCTCTTGGAGATTTCTTAAATAGTTGATAGTTTTGTTTAGCATGATCAATTTTATTTAAATATAAGTTCATTAAGAATAACGCTTGAAAATATGGTCTTAAAGAATAGTTAGCAATCACTAAACGATTCTTAAAATCCTCGAAATAATGGTGAATTTCTTCTAAAGAAAATCTGATTGACTGTGGTATTATTTCTAATAACCATTTGTAAAGCCATAAGATATGCTCTTGTTCGATACGTTCTTCGTTTTGATCGTATAAATCTACGCACCATAAAAAGGTATCAATAAATAAGTCTACTTCACCTATAGAAAAAGCAGTTTCTGCTAATTCCATATTGACATAATATAGATATCCCCATTCTTCCTGGTTCTCCAATTCTTCTGCAAAAGAAAGGAGTTTTTGAAGTTTACTGCTAGAATGTGATAATTCTACAAGTTCATCAAATTTTGATGAAAATCGTTCTTCCGTCATCATGCTGTTTTCTCACCTTCTAGATTCCTATTAGATTAAACAGTTTGTTTATTTTCAATTGCTTTATAATGCTTATTTTGTAAGTAACCACGATATAGATTTGCCGCACCAAATAAAATGAAAACAACCCCAACACAAATTGTTATGAAATCAAATTTATAAACCATTTGATTTACACCATAAAGCAATAAGAATAAACCAAAAGTTAATCTTGCCCGTGATCCTGCAATTTTTTTTGTTAGTAGTTCGCTTGTAAACAAAAATTTGGTAACGTAAAATAAGAAGAATAGAAAAGATATAATTAAGATTGTTGCGATGCTATTCACTTAGCTTCCACCTTTCAGTAACTAATACATAATTCTATTTTACAGTCATAGAAACTATATTTCAAAAGTTTTCATAATAAAGGAGAGTTTAACGTTGAAGGAACAAATTTTAAAAGATATCCATTCATTTGATACGATAATTATCCACCGTCATGTTCGTCCAGATCCTGATGCAATCGGTTCGCAGTGCGGTTTAGCAGAGATGATTAAAGCTAGTTATCCTGCAAAAAAAGTATATGTTGTAGGACATTTACCACAATCACTAGCGTATTTATATAAAATGGATGAAATTGAAGATGAAGTATATACTGATGCACTAGTTATTGTTTGTGACACTGCAAATACTGAACGAGTAGATGATGCAAGGTATTCAACTGGAAAGAAACTGATTAAAATTGATCATCATCCAAACGTTGATCCATACGGGGATATTATGCATGTTGATACTACTGCAAGCTCAACAAGCGAGTTGATCTTTGAACTTGCTGAAAGCAGTAATGAACAATTAGTTGTAACTGACGCTGCAGCTAGACTAATTTATTCTGGTATTATTGGAGATACGGGAAGATTCCTATTTCCAAGTACAACAGAAAGAACTTTTCATGCAGCGAGCAAATTGATTAAAAAAGATTTTTCGATCAATGAAATTTATAACAATATGTATGAAACTTCAATCGAGATGGCTCATTTAAATGGATATGTTCTTCAAAACTTTAAACTGACAGAAGAGGGAGTCGGTCATATAAACATGACTAAGGCTCTAATGGATGAATATAATGTAAACTCTGAGCAAGCTTCTTTGGCAGTAAGTTCACTTGGACATATAAAAGGAGTAAAAGCTTGGGTAATATTTTTAGAGGAAGATGATTTAATTCGTGTCCGTCTTCGTTCAAAAGGACCAGTAATTAATGGAGTAGCTGCAATGTTTAATGGTGGTGGGCATCCACTTGCATCTGGAGCGAAAATCTTCTCATGGGAAGATGCCGAAAAAGTAGTGGAAGAATTAAAAAAGGTTTGTAGAGAAGGAAACTGAGTTTAAATCATAAATGGGAGGCTTATCGTAACTTTAGCCTCTCATTTATTTTGTACTTTTTATTTTTAATGTAATTTCTAATACTGTATCAAAGTAGATTGTATCTATTTCAAGTTTAAAACGCCGATCATCTTTAATATAAACTTTATTTTCAACTGCTCTTCTTAATAATTCTCGATTTTGAGAAACGCTTTTTATATCTTGGGTGAGTAAATGGCTCAGGTCATTTTTCACATCATTAATAATCCGATTTTCGGTGTATAAGTTTAAATTGTATTGTTTGGAATTTAAGATTGTAACTTTGATTTCTTGTACTGTTAAATTTCGTTTGTTTTCCTTGTTTAATCGAGCCATATTTTCAATTAATATATTTTTAGTTCTTAAATATTCGTTATTAAGCATTTTTAATTCAGAAATTTGTTTTACTTGCTTTTCTTCTGAAACACCGTACATATAGATAAAGACGAGCCAACTAATTATAAAACCGAAAAAAACACCTACAAAAAATTTAGCCCATCCTTGAGGTAGTCGTTCTGGAGGAGCCTTCATTAAACATGCTCCCCTGTAAACCATTGGATAATGACAGTTCCGGTGTGAGTTCCTCCCATTGCAGCGATAATCATAAAAATTTGTTTTATGAATTCAATGATTTCACCTTCAAATAAACCTTTTTCAAAACTATAAAAAGTATCAAAAGTACCACCAATTGCTCCTACAATTGCCCAAATTCGGAGCTTCATCGATAAATCATACATGCTACTTAATGGTGGCTCACCAATAACATAGTGACCAATTGCACCGATAATTGAGCCACCTATTATGATTCCTAGAGAAATAAAATACATTGAAATTAATGCAGGTATAAATGGCAACTTTAGCTCCAATTGTCCTCACTCCTTCAATTAATATATATGGACAAAGTGTGAAGTGTATGATGAGTATTGAATTAGTTTCAAAATTAATCATTAGTTTATATTTTCGCGAACAAAAATAGAATGTAAGTTCGTATTTTGTGATAGAATAGATTATATTATAAAGATGTTTTCGAATATATGGTTTTTATATAAGGATTAAGTAAGTTGTTTTTCACTAAAGGAAAACTCGCTTAACGAGGGGCGAGCCCAGATCCGCATTAAAATAAATAGTTGGTAAGGAGGATGTAGATGAGTTTTGTTCATTTGCAAGTTCAAAGTTCTTATAGTTTATTGCAAAGCGCATGTAAAATAGACGAATTAATAAACGCTGCTGTTAAGCAAGGACATCCTGCGCTTGCAATTGCAGATGAAAACGTCATGTACGGGGTAATTCCTTTTTATCATGCGTGTAAAAAAGCAGGGATTAAGCCAATTATCGGAGTGAAGCTTTTGATTTTAAAAGATGAACAGCAGTCTTTTCCGCTGGTGTTACTAGCTAAAGATTTAACAGGTTATCAAAATCTTTTAAAACTGACAAGTATTATAGGAACAAAATCACCACAAGGAATTCCTAAAAAGTGGTTATCAGCATATAGTAGCGGCGTGATTGCTATTACTCCAGGAATCGATGGGGAAATTGAAAGCTTACTAATGAATGGAGAAATTGAAAGAGCGGTTGTCCAATTAAAGGAATATCAATCAATTTTCGATTACTTTTATATTAGTATTCAAGATCACGGTTTACCTGAAAATCGTTCGCTTTATCCATTGATTAAGCAAATACAAAAAGAAACTAACATAAACCTAGTAGTCACTAACGACGTTCGATATATTGAAAAAGATGATGCGCTTATTCAAGACGCGTTATTTTCAGTTAAAAATGGTACTAAATTATCGGATGAATCAAGGCCAAGACTACATTCGAACGAGTATTACTATAAATCAAAAGAAGAATTGCTGAATTTGTTTGCAGATGAAGAAGAGTCATTTCAAAATACGATACATATTGCTGATTTATGTGATGTAACAATTCCTTTTCATCAGCCGTTATTACCTAAATATCCAGTGCCTGAAGAATATTCAACAGTTGAATATTTAAAGATGGTTTGTGAAAAAGGCCTTATTGAACGATACGGTGAAGTGACTGACGAAATAAAACAAAGATTAGAATTTGAGTTAAATACAATCAATAAAATGGGATTCAATGATTACTTCCTCATAGTTTGGGATTTTATTAAATATGCACATGAGCAAGGTATATTTGTTGGTCCAGGACGTGGTTCGGCTGCGGGATCATTAGTAGCTTACGTTTTAAAAATCACAAATGTCGATCCAATTCATTATCACTTATTATTTGAACGATTTTTAAATGAAGAGAGAATCACAATGCCTGATATTGATATTGATTTCCCAGATCATCGAAGAGATGAAATGATCGATTATGTTGCTGCTAAATATGGTGATGTACATGTTGCGCAAATTATTACATTTGGAACTTTAGGAGCAAAAGCGGCAATTCGAGATATTGCCAGGGTAATGGGGCTTACGCCAACAGAAATAGATAGGTATTCAAAGTTAATTCCTTCAACTCTTGGAATTACTTTAAAAGATGTTTATGAACAATCGAAACCTTTTAGTAGCCATGTTGAGCACTCTGGAATCCATAAGCGCATATATGAGGTAGCGTGCCGAGTTGAAGGATTGCCTCGCCATACAAGTATTCATGCAGCTGGTGTTATCATTTCAGAACTTCCGTTAACGAATGTTGTTCCATTGCAAGAGGGGAATCATGGTGTATTTTTAACACAATATCCGGCTGAAATTCTTGAAGAGCTTGGATTAGTAAAGATGGACTTCCTTGGTCTTCGTAACTTAAGTTTATTGGAAGAGGTCTGTCGATTAATTCATGAAACAAAAGGCGAACTAATTAAATTGGAAGAGATTCCGTTAGAGGATCAAAAAACATTTGAAATCCTTAGTAAAGGAGATACTTCGGGTGTTTTTCAGTTAGAATCATCAGGGATGAGAAGAGTATTACAGCAATTACAGCCAAATCAGTTTGAAGATATTGTAGCTGTAAACGCATTATATCGTCCAGGACCAATGGAGCAAATTCCGAAATTTATTCAATATAAACATGGGCTGGAGAAGGTTACGTATCCACATCCTGTTTTAGAAAAAATATTGGAACCAACTTATGGAGTAATCGTTTATCAAGAGCAGATCATGCAAATTGCTTCAACTCTATCAGGATTTACTTTGAGTGAAGCGGACTTACTTCGTAGAGCTGTTAGTAAAAAGAAGAAGGAAGTTCTAGACGAAGAAAGAATTCATTTTGTAGAAGGAGCAATATCTAAAGGTTATGATGAACAAGTTGCAAATGAAGTATACGATTTAATTGTCCAGTTTGCTAATTATGGATTTAATAGGAGTCATGCTGTTGCATATAGTATGATTGCGTATCAGCTTGCATATTTAAAGGCAAATTTTCCACTTCAATTTTATGCTGCATTATTATCTAGCTTTATAGGAAGTGAAGAGAAAGTATCGAATTATATTGGTGAAGCCAAGTTGAAAGGAATCCCAATCTACTCACCTTCAATCAATAAAAGTCAATATGCATTTGTTGTAGAAGGAAATGGAATTCGATTTAGTTTGTTGGCAATTAAAAATATTGGAATGGCAACTGTTAGAGAAATTCTACAAAAACGTCCTTATAAAGATTTTTTTGATGTATGCATTAAAATATCTCCAAAAGCTTTAAACCGTAAAAGCATAGAAAATTTAATTTTTGCAGGATGCTTCGATGAATTCAAGCTCGATCGTGCAATTTTATTAGCTAATATAGATATTATTTTTGATTATGTGGATATTGTAAGACCTGAAAATGAAGATCAATTTGATTTATTTCTTGATGAAGAATTTGTTCCTAAACCTGAACTAATTATAGTAGATCCAATGAAAATTTCGATAAAGCTTGAACTTGAAAAACAGGCATTAGGAACTTATTTAACAGGACACCCGATTAGTCAATATGAGAAGCTACTTAATGAGAGTGGTGCTTCAACGATCTCATCAATTATGATGAAGAAAGATACAGAGCACCTACTATTTGTCTACATTAAGGATTTAAGAGTAACAAAAACAAAAAAACAACAACACATGGCTTTTTTACAAGTTGAAGATTTAAGTACTTCAATTGATGCAGTCGTATTTCCGACTACATTTGAAAAATACCGCCATAAATTAAAGGAAAAAGAAGTAGTTGTAGTTAAAGCGAAGATTGATGAACGGGAAGAAAGAAAACAATTAATCATAAATGAAGTGCTTACTATTGAAGAAATGGAAGAAATAAACGAGCAAAAGAAGTATACTTTATTTATTAAAATAACGGGACATACTAATAAAAATATTTCTTACACAATACAACAAGCAATCTCAAAGTTTAAAGGGCGTACAAAAGTAGTACTTTATTATGAGGAAGATAAAAAAGCAGTTCAATTATCAGAACAGTATTATGTAAATCCTTCCGTGGCTTGTCTTTCTACGATAAGAAATATTGTAGGAGATGCAAATGTTGTATTAAAGAAATAGACATTCAAGTTCAAACTATTTATTATTAACATGTGATGATATTCAAAAGAAAATTTATATTACCTTTTAAAGAGAAAGTCACTAAGAAATATACAGTTGAAAAGTCAACTCGTCGACATTAGGGAGAGTGAATAGTTTGTCATTATTAAGTGAAGAAGCATTACATATGCATAGAGTACACCAAGGTAAATTAGAAACGGTTTCTAAGGTACCAGTTACAAATGCTAAAGAGCTAAGTTTAGCGTACTCACCAGGTGTTGCCGAGCCTTGTAAAGAAATTTACGAAGAAAAAAGCAGAGTGTATGAATACACAATGAAAGGTAATATGGTTGGTGTAGTTTCGGATGGCTCTGCCGTTTTAGGATTAGGTAATATTGGTCCAGAGGCTGCATTACCTGTTATGGAAGGTAAAGCTGCGTTATTTAAAAGCTTTGCTGGTGTTGATGCATTCCCAATCTGCTTAAATACGCAAGATGTAGAGCAAATCATTCAAACAGTAAAATTATTAGAGCCTACATTTGGTGGAATAAATTTAGAGGATATTGCAGCGCCAAACTGCTTTATTATAGAAGAGCGCTTAAAGCGTGAAACAAATATACCTATATTCCATGACGATCAACATGGAACAGCAATTGTTACTCTTGCCGGTTTAGTTAACGCTTTAAAAATTGTAAATAAAAATATGGCTGATATTAAAGTTGTTCTAAATGGAGCGGGTGCAGCCGGTATTGCTATACTAAAATTATTATATCGATTTGGTGTACGACAAATTATTATGTGTGATACGAAAGGTGCGATTTACGAAGGTCGCCCAGCAGGTATGAATAGCGTAAAAAATGAAGTTGCTAAATATACAAATAAAGATAAGATACAAGGTAGCCTTAGAGAAGTAATTGAAGGTGCTGATGTGTTTATCGGGGTTTCTGTAAAAGGAGCTGTAACACAAGAAATGGTTCGTTCAATGAATGAAAATGCAATTATCTTTGCAATGGCTAATCCCGATCCAGAAATTATGCCTGAAGATGCAAAAGAAGCAGGTGCTTTAGTAATTGGTACTGGACGAAGTGATTACCCTAACCAAGTAAATAACGTTCTTGCATTCCCAGGAATTTTCCGTGGAGCGTTAGATGTTCGTGCTACACATATTAATGAAGAGATGAAAATTGCTGCGGTTCATGCAATTGCAAGCTTAGTAAGTGAAAAGGATCTATCACCTGATTTTATTATTCCAGCCCCATTTGATCCACGCGTTGCTCCAAAAGTAGCTGCTGGTGTGGCAAAAGCTGCTATGGAAACAGGAGTTGCTAGGCTGAATATTGATCCAAAAGATATTGAAGAAAAAACAAAAAAACTAGCGTTAATTAAATAGTTTTATTACCAGATAATAATATTAATGGGGATAGTATTACAGTACTAAATTTAAGTAATGTAGTACTATCCTTTTTTATCTGATATAATAATGAGATGTGATAAAAAAATCATTAAAATTGTTGAAAATAAAGGAATTTCAAAAAAATTGTATAATATTTTTCTTGATGATATTTTACAAATTTCAAGTCGTTAAGATGACTGGAATGACGAATTTTAGCTGAATTTTATCGACAAATGTTAACAAAAAGTGTATAACATTTATAGTATCCTATTAGTAATTAGTACTAAATAAGTTGGGAGGAATTAGGTTGCAAATCAAAGACTTATTTTCCAAAAAGAAAAAATATGCATCTATACCTTCAGAAGTAATGAGACAAGATTTACCTGACGGTGTTATGACAAAATGTCCTAAATGTAAAAAAATAAGTATTACAAAAGAATTAATAAAAAACCTAAAAGTTTGTAATAATTGTGGATATCACCATCAAATGACAGCATTTGAAAGAATCGAAAGCTTAATTGATGAAGATACATTTGAAGAGTTTGATCAAAATATGATTTCAGCGAATCCTTTAAACTTCCCGGATTATATCGAGAAGCTTGAAGGTGATCGTAAAAAAACTGAGCTTAACGAGGCTATTGTTACAGGAAAAGGAAATATCGACGGAATTCCTGTTGTTATAGCAGTTATGGATGCAAGATTCCGAATGGGAAGTATGGGATCTGTTGTAGGAGAAAAAATAACTCGTGCAGTTGAGCGCGCTTCATCTGACGGTTTACCATTTATTATTTTTACTGCATCTGGAGGGGCTCGAATGCAGGAAGGTATTTTAAGCTTAATGCAAATGGCAAAAACTAGTGCTGCGCTTAAGAAACATAGTGAGCTAGGCTATTTAGCAATTTCAATTATGACAAATCCAACGACAGGTGGCGTATCGGCTAGCTTTGCATCTTTAGGTGATTTTAATTTTGCAGAGCCTGGTGCATTAATTGGTTTTGCAGGTAGACGTATTATTGAACAAACAATCCGTGAAGAATTACCTGAGGACTTCCAAACGGCTGAATTCCTTTTAAATCATGGTCAGCTTGATGCAGTGATTTCACGTCTAGAATTACGATCAAAATTATTTACGGTACTTAACTTACATCGAGGGGGTGTCTTGCAATAGTGGTTATGTTAGAATTCGAAAAACCGATTCATGAGCTAAAGACGAAAATAGACGAATTAAAAGTTTATACAAGTCAACATGATGTAGATTTTTCTGAGGAAATTAGACGATTAGAAGAACGTTTAAAAACTTTAGAAAATGAAATATATGGTAACATGGGAGTTTGGGATCGCGTACAAGTTGCCAGACATCCAGAAAGACCAACTACATTAGATTATATTAATAGATTATTTACTGATTTCATTGAATGTCATGGTGATCGATTATTTGGTGATGATGCTGCAATCGTTTCAGGAATCGCATCTTACCGTGGATTACCAGTTACGATTGTTGGACATCAACGTGGTAAAGATACAAAAGAAAATATTAGACGTAACTTCGGAATGCCACACCCTGAAGGATACCGTAAAGCTCTTCGTCTAATGAAGCAAGCAGAGAAATTTAACAGACCGATTATCGCATTTATCGATACAAAAGGTGCATATCCAGGTAAAGCAGCTGAAGAACGTGGACAAAGTGAAGCAATTGCTCGGAATATTTTTGAGATGGCAGGCTTAAAAGTCCCTACTATTTGTATTGTAATAGGTGAAGGCGGTAGTGGTGGTGCACTAGCATTAGGAATCGGTAATAAGTTATTAATGTTAGAAAACTCAACTTACTCGGTTATTTCACCTGAAGGCGCAGCAGCATTACTATGGAAAGATTCTTCACAAGCACGTAGAGCTGCTGAAACAATGAAAATTACAGCTCCAGACTTATTAGAATTAGGTGTTGTAGACCAAATTATACCTGAAGTAAAAGGTGGAGCACAAAATGATGTTGAACAACAGGCTAAGTATATCGATAAATATTTATACGAGACATTGAAGTCACTTCTATATATGGATAAAGAAGAGCTAGTTCAACAAAGATATGAAAAACACGCAAAGTTAGGAAAAATTTCTTTTTACCAATAATATTTAGTTTAACTTCTAGAGTGTGTGAAACAATATGTTAGCATGCTCTTTTTGTATTTTTTTTAGAAATTAGTAAAAAATAGCATTATGCATAGAGACTATCGTCAGACTTTTTACCCGTGTTTCATTTATTAAAAAAAGTTTATGAAAAAGTTCACATTATTTCTATTGTTTAAAAATGTATTACATGGTACTTTATTTAAATGAATAAATGCATAAGGTAAAAATCATTGAGGTGAATACATAATGAAGAGAATAGGCGTATTAACTAGTGGAGGAGACTCTCCAGGAATGAACGCTGCAGTACGTGCAGTTGTAAGGAAAGCGATTTTCCATGGACTAGAAGTATATGGAGTATACCAAGGTTATTCTGGTCTTATTAATGGAAATATTGAAAAGCTTGAATTAGGTTCTGTTGGTGATATTATTCACCGTGGTGGTACAAAATTACTTAGTGCACGTTGTCCAGAATTTAAAACTTTAGAAGGACAAATGAAAGGAATTGAACAGCTTAAAAAGTTTGGAATTGAAGGATTAGTTGTTATTGGTGGAGATGGTTCTTATCAAGGTGCAAAAAAACTGACAGAACATGGCTACCCATGCGTTGGCGTCCCAGGCACGATTGATAATGATATTCCTGGTACTGATTTTACAATTGGTTTTGATACAGCATTAAACACTGTAATTGATGCGATTGATAAAATTCGTGATACAGCAACATCACATGAGCGTACATATGTTATTGAAGTAATGGGACGTAATGCAGGTGATATTGCCTTATGGGCAGGTTTAGCTGATGGAGCAGAAACGATTTTAATACCTGAATGTGATTATGATATGGATGATATTATCAGTAAATTAAACCGCGGTAGTGAGCGTGGTAAAAAACATAGTATCATTGTAGTTGCAGAAGGCGTTGGAAGTGCAATTGAGATTGGTAAAGTAATTCAAGAGCGAACTAACTTTGACACTCGTGTAACAGTATTAGGACATGTTCAACGTGGTGGTTCACCAAGTGCTGCAGATCGAGTTCTAGCAAGTCGATTAGGAGCAAGAGCCGTAGAACTTCTTATGGAAGGCAAAGGTGGACGTTGTGTCGGAATCCAAAATAATAAGTTAGTTGATCATGATATTATCGAAGCGTTATCTAAAAAGCATGAACTTGATCGAGATATGTATCAATTATCTCAAGAGCTTTCAATTTAATTTAAATCGATTTGATTGAGCAATCGATTTCACAAGAAGAGTTTTGAGTTTTATATAAATTTGGAGGGTAAAAAATGCGTAAAACAAAAATAGTTTGTACGATTGGTCCTGCTAGTGAATCGGTCGAAAAATTAGTAGAGTTAATTAATGCAGGAATGAACGTAGCACGTTTAAATTTCTCGCATGGTTCTCATGAAGAGCATGCAGCAAGAATTAGAAGCATTCGCGAAGCTTCAGAGAAGACTGGTAGAACTGTAGCGATTCTATTAGATACAAAAGGTCCTGAAATTCGTACTTTAGATTTTGAAGGTGGCCAAGCGGAATTAAAAACTGGTAATGAAGTTATTATTACAACTGAGCCAGTAGTTGGTACAGCAGAAAAATTTGCAGTATCATACGAAGGATTAATTGATGATGTACATATTGGATCAAGAATCCTGATCGATGATGGATTAATAGGATTAGAAGTAATTGGTATTGAAGGAAATGAAATTCGTACTAAAGTGTTAAACAGCGGTTTAGTAAAAAACAAAAAAGGTGTAAACGTACCAAATGTACGTGTAAATTTACCTGGTATTACAGAAAAAGATATCAGTGATATTGAATTTGGTATTGAGCAAAATGTTGATTTTATTGCTGCATCTTTCGTTCGTAAAGCATCAGATGTACTAGAAATTCGTGAACTTTTAGGTAAACATGGCGCTGATTATATTCAAATTATCCCGAAAATCGAGAACCAAGAAGGGATCGATAATATCGATGAAATTCTTGAAGTATCTGATGGTTTAATGGTTGCACGTGGTGATATGGGTGTAGAAATTCCACCTGAAGAGGTACCAATTGTTCAAAAACTGTTAATTAAAAAATGTAATAACTTAGGCAAACCAGTTATTACAGCTACTCAAATGTTAGATTCAATGCAACGTAATCCACGTCCTACACGAGCAGAAGCAAGTGATGTTGCAAACGCAATTCTTGATGGAACTGACGCAATTATGTTATCAGGTGAAACTGCTGCAGGTTCATACCCTGTTGAATCGGTTTCAATGATGAACTCGATTGCACTTCGAATTGAAAAAAGTTTACAGTACGAAGAATTATTTAAGAAGCGTCAAAGAGAAAATAAAGGAACGATTACAGATGCTATTGGTCAATCTGTTGCAGCAACAGCTTTAAACTTAAAAGTAGCTGCAATTATTGCTCCAACAGAGAGTGGACATACTGCGAAAATGATTTCGAAATATCGTCCAAAAGCTCCAATTTTAGCAATCACTTCTGATATTCGTATTTGCCGTCGTTTAACGTTAGTGTGGGGTGTTCAAACTGAATATAGAGTAAGAGCAAACTCAACGGACGAAATGTTACAACATGCAATGGAAGCGGCTCAAGACGCTAAATTCGTTTCAAATGGTGATACTGTTATCATTACTGCTGGAATACCAGTTGGTGAAACAGGAATGACTAATATGATGAAAATCCATGTAGTTGGAGATGTAATTGCTCAAGGTCAAGGTATTGGGCGTAAAACTGCTGCAGGAAAAGTTGTCATTGCAAAAACTGGTGAAGAAGCTGTTTCTAAAGTAACTCCAGGAAGTATACTTGTAACAAATAGCACTGATAAAGACATGATGCCAGCGATCGAAAGAGCAGCAGCAATTATTACTGAAGAAGGTGGATTAACTAGCCATGCCGCAGTAGTAGGTGTTAGCTTAGGAATTCCTGTAATTGTTGGAGTTGATAATGCAACAAACATCTTAGTAAACGGTCAAGCAGTTACAGTAGATGCTTCTAGAGGAATTGTTAGTACAGGACATAAAAGCATATTTTAAGATATAATAGAGAGAAGGACAAAGCTACCTTCTCTTTATTTTTTTACTTTATAAAAACTAAGTTAGCTATTTTAAATCTAAGTAAGAGGTGAAACTATCATGAAAAAACTTGTTGGTTGGCTAGTGTTAATTCCGTTAATTGATTTGTTTTGTTTGACACTACTTGGTAGAGTAATCGGTTCCTTATCAATATTCCTTTGGCTAATCGGAACGGTTTTAATTGGCATATATATCATGAGAACCGTTTGGGTCACAGTGAAACAACAAGCAGGGGAACAGCTTTTAGCAGGCAAAATGCCAGATTTAATCATGATAGAAGGATTATCATTTTTTCTAATCGGTCTATTATTTTTTATTCCAGGACCAATTACAGATTTATTGGCAATAGTACTGTTGATTAAACCAATTAGAATTAAGCTCGTTCAACGACTTCTTTATTTTGTAATGAAAAAGTTTAAAGGGAATGTTGTTTGGACTGGATTTATAAAAAAGTAGGAAATTAAATGAAATCGAAAGATAGGGATAAAAATGATTACCTATCTTTTTTTGTGTTTAAAAATTTTTAAAACGAAGCTGACTGTCATAGCAAAGGATACGAAAGGTAAAATTAGAGCACTAAAGTCAATTATTGTAAATAAATCATGATGATAGATTTAACTAAAATAAGCCCATGGAACTATTCGTTCACAAGGGCTAAGTGTGTAGACAAAGTCCAAAAATTTGATTTTTGTTTAAAACTTCATGATAGATAACATTGTTAATTTGGACCTTTTATATAATACCAAAGTTCATGGAAGACTCTTGCTCGATATAAAGTTGATAAAATCACTAAAGTTACTGGACCAGCAATTAATCCTAATAAACCAAAAAATTTAAAACCAACAAATAACGAGATTAAAGTAGGAAGTGGATGTAACCCAATATTTGAAGATAGAACTTTTGGTTCTGCAAGCTGACGCTGGACAATTACAACACCATATAAAATTGCGAGACCAATCGTTAATTTATAATCGCTTGATAGGAATGAATATAGGATCCATGGTACGAAAATTAAGCCTGTTCCTAAGTAAGGGAGTAAGTCTATGAAGCCAATAAGAATAGCTATTGTGATTGCGAAAGGAATTCTAAGGATTAATAAACCGATTAAGACTAGCACTGTTGTCATAGAAATAAGAGTAATATGTGCTTTAATAAAACCAAATAATGCTTTTTTTAAATCGATAAAAATTGTTTTACTGTAATGTTGGAGTCGATTTGGAGTATATTTAGCGAATAAATTTTTTATTTTGTACCAATCTTTACTAATAAAGAATGTTGCTAATAAAGATACGAAAATTAAAGTAGCAGTATTTGGTAGTAAAGCGATTACTAATTTAATTCCTACAATAATTCCATTTAATGCTTCTTTGCCTAGATTTATTGCCGAATCGCCAATCGATTGTATATTTGTGCGAATGGTTTGTTGTTGCCCAGCACCTAGTTGACTGTATTTACTCATAATTAAATCGTATAAAGGAATTACTTTGTCAGTAACCATATTTTCAACGAAATAAATTAATCGTTCAAAGCTCTCTGGAACAACTTGAACTAAATAGGTTGACCCGGAAATGATTTCTGTTATTAGTAATGTAAACAATCCTGCTAGAACGGCTAATAGTAAAATAATCGATAAAAATGCTGCTATACCTCTTGGAATTCTGGCTTTTTCATTTAATAAATTAACTAGTGGATTTAAAAGATATGCAATGATTAATGCGATGATGAAAGGGTATGTAAATTTTGTTATGAATAAAGCAACGTACAGACCTAAAATAATACAAACGATAACAAATAAAAACCGAATAATCTGAAAAACTAAAGTTCTACTCAAACTTTTACCTCCTTCCAATATGAAATGAGTCCTCTTGTCTTTATTTTATCAAGAATTATTTTTTTATAATAGTAAAGTTTGGTAGTATTTATTAATAAATTATTCATTAAGGGGAAACTAACAAATGAGTGAATCGACAATATTTCTCTTAGTATTATTATTAATCGGTGCAATTGCAAAAAATAACTCTTTAATAATTTCAATTATAGTATTGTTAGTACTAAAATATACTCCTCTAGGAGAACGAGTATTTCCATACATGCAGTCTAAAGGAATTAATTTAGGAGTAACCGTTATTACGATTGCTGTTTTAGTACCAATAGCTACTGGTGAAATTGGTTTTAAAAATTTGATCGATGCATTAAAATCTCCTGTTGCATGGATCGCGTTATTATCAGGTATAGCAGTAGCTCTGCTTGCAAAAGGTGGAGTGCAATTACTTGCAACAAGCCCACAAATAACAGCAGCATTAGTACTAGGTACTGTATTGTCTGTAGCAGTATTTAAAGGGGTTGCGGTAGGTCCATTAATAGGTGCTGGAATCGCATATCTATTCATTTGGATTATAGAATTAATTAAGTAATTGCATAATAATTATATTTTAGTAAATTGTTTTCATTCACAAAAGTCAGATTATTGTTTATAATAAATGATAGTAGGGTTCCTTTCTATGTATACTCGGTATTTTAAAAGAGTTATACCAGTATATGTATGTAATAAATACTAGGGGAAATTTTTTTCGTAAAGGAGAGAGGGGAATATGACAGTTAAAAGTGGTTTAGAGGGTGTTGTTGCAGCTACGACTTCTATAAGTTCTATTATTGATGATACATTAACTTATGTAGGTATTGGTATTGATGAATTAGCAGAATATGCAAGTTTTGAAGAAGTAGTATATTTATTATGGCATCGCAAGTTACCAAATAAGGATCAACTAAAAGAACTTTCGTCTCAATTAGCAGATAATGCTGAGTTACCAGAAGAAGTTATTACTTACTTAAAATCAACTAACTTAAAAAATGTACATCCTATGACAGTACTACGTACAGTAATTTCAATGCTTGCATTATATGATAAAAATGCTGAAGCAATGGACTCAAATTCAAATTATCTTAAAGCAATCCAACTTCAAGCTAAAATTTCGACTTTTGTGGCAGCGTTTTCTCGTATTCGTAAAGGGCTTGAACCAGTTGCCCCTAATAAAGATTTATCATTCTCAGCTAACTTCTTATACATGATGACGGGTGATAAACCGAATGCAATTGCAGAAGAAGCAATTAATAAAGCTTTAGTACTACATGCTGATCATGAATTAAATGCTTCAACTTTTACTGCACGCGTTTGCGTAGCTACTTTATCAGATATTTATTCAGGTATTACAGCTGCAATTGGTGCTTTAAAAGGTCCTTTACACGGCGGCGCAAATGAAAGCGTTATGAAAATGTTAGCTGAAATCGGTGAGATTGAAAATGTGGAAACTTACATCCAAGAGAAAATGGATGCTAAAGCTAAAATCATGGGATTCGGACATCGCGTTTACCGTGGTGGAGACCCACGTGCAAAACATTTAAAAGAAATGTCTCGTCAGTTAGGTGCTATTACTGGAGAACTAAAATGGTACACAATGTCTGAGAAAATTGAAGAACTTGTTACAACTCAAAAGAATATTCCGCCAAATGTTGATTTCTACTCTGCATCTGTATATCACAGCTTAGGAATTGAACATGATTTATTTACACCAATCTTTGCTATTAGCCGTATGTCTGGTTGGACTGCTCACATTTTAGAACAATACGATAACAACCGTATTATTCGTCCGCGTGCAGATTATACAGGACCAGAGAAAAACTCTTACATTCCAATTGAAGAGCGTGCATAAGAAAGAGATTGAATACTTAAAATAGTATTTAATATCCGAATAATAGTGGTATAGTAAAGAGAGGGAGAGGAATCTTCCTCTCAAAAGCATGTGTTTAAATGAATTTTAACTATTTATCCAAGGGGGAGCATGTAATATGCAAGCTGAAAAAATTACATTAGTAGACGGCAAATTAAACGTGCCAAACAATCCAATTATTCCTTTTATTGAAGGCGATGGGACAGGCCCAGATATTTGGGCAGCATCTTCACGTGTATTAGATGCAGCTGTTGAAAAAGCTTATAATGGATCACGCAAAATTGAATGGAAAGAAGTTCTTGCTGGAGAAAAAGCATTCAATGTTACTGGCGAATGGTTACCACAAGAAACTTTAAATGTTATTGAAGAATATATGATCGCAATTAAAGGACCTTTAACAACTCCAGTTGGTGGTGGAATTCGTTCTTTAAACGTTGCTCTACGTCAAGAATTAGATTTATTTGTATGCCTACGTCCAGTACGTTACTTTGAAGGTGTACCTTCACCAGTTAAACGTCCTGAAGATACAGACATGGTAATCTTCCGTGAAAACACTGAAGATATCTATGCTGGTATCGAATATGAAAAAGGTTCTGAAGCAGTACAAAAAGTAATCGAGTTCTTACAAAAAGAAATGGGTGTTAATAAAATCCGCTTCCCAGAAACATCTGGTATCGGTATTAAACCAGTTTCTGAAGAAGGTACAAAACGTCTTGTACGCGCTGCAATCAATTACGCAATTCAAGAAAACCGCAAATCATTAACTTTAGTTCATAAAGGTAATATCATGAAATTTACTGAAGGCGCGTTTAAGAACTGGGGTTATGAAGTTGCTGAGCAAGAGTTCGGTGATAAAGTGTTTACTTGGGCGGAATATGATCGTATTGTAGAAACAAGTGGTAAAGATGCTGCAAACAAAGCAATGGACGATGCAGAAAAAGCAGGAAAAATCCTAGTAAAAGATAGCATTGCTGATATCTTCTTACAACAAATCTTAACTAGACCACGTGAGTTTGATGTAGTAGCTACAATGAACTTAAATGGTGACTATATTTCAGATGCACTTGCTGCTCAAGTTGGTGGAATTGGTATCGCTCCTGGAGCAAATATCAACTACGAAACTGGACATGCAATTTTTGAAGCTACACATGGAACAGCACCTAAATATGCTGGATTAGATAAAGTTAACCCATCTTCAGTTATTCTTTCTGGAGTATTAATGCTTGAGCATATGGGTTGGAACGAAGCAGCTTCTATGATTCTTAAATCAATGGAAAAAACGATTGCTTCAAAAGTTGTAACTTATGACTTCGCTCGTTTAATGGATGGCGCAACTGAAGTGAAATGTTCTGAATTTGCAAACGAATTAATTTCAAATATGGAAGCAGTTCTTGTATAATTAAGTTGTGTTTGTAAACAAAAGGGAGGTATTTGTATGTCAATTCGTAGACGTAAAATTTCTGTAGTAGGTGCTGGATTTACTGGTGCTACAACGGCTTTCTTGCTTGCACAAAAAGAATTAGGGGATGTAGTAATAGTTGATATTCCACAACTAGAAAACCCTACAAAAGGCAAAGCCTTAGATATGCTTGAAGCAAGTCCAGTTCAAGGATTTGATGCGAACATTATTGGTACTAGTGATTACGCTGATACTGCTGATTCAGATGTAGTCGTAATCACAGCAGGAATCGCCCGCAAACCGGGTATGAGTCGTGACGATCTAGTATCAACTAACTCGAACATCATGAAGGCAGTTACTCGTGAAATCGTAAAATACTCTCCTAGCTGTACAATCGTGGTGTTAACAAACCCGGTTGATGCAATGACATATACCGTATACAAAGAAGCAGGATTTCCAAAACACCGTGTAATCGGACAATCTGGAGTTCTTGACACAGCACGTTTCAGAACGTTCGTAGCCCAAGAATTAAACTTATCTGTTAAAGATATTTCAGGATTTGTTTTAGGTGGTCACGGAGACGATATGGTACCATTAGTCCGTTATTCATATGCTGGTGGTATTCCATTAGAAAAACTAATTCCACAAGATCGTTTAGATGCTATTGTTGAGCGTACTCGTAAGGGTGGCGGAGAAATCGTTAATTTACTGGGGAACGGCAGTGCATATTACGCACCTGCAGCTTCTTTAGTAGAAATGGTGGAATCTATACTTAAAGACCAACGTCGCGTGTTACCTACTATCGCTTATTTAGAAGGCGAATATGGTTACAGCGGTATATACTTAGGAGTTCCTACAATTATCGGTGGAAACGGTATTGAACAAATTATCGAATTAGATTTAACTGCTGATGAAAAAGCAGCATTAGATCGTTCAGTAGCAGCTGTTAAAAGCGTAATGAACGTTTTAGCTTAAAATAAAGACCCACAAGTAAGTAATTTCACTTTGTGGGTCTTTTCTTTTCATTTAATTCTATCTTTTTAGATCTGTTCATTCGATCGCCACAATGGCTTTGAACTCCAGGTTAATTAATATGCACCTTTAATGACAAAATACGAGCCACGAATTGTTCCAGCTAGTTTGGACTTCTGTCTAGCAAATTTAAACTTCTCTACTAACTCCTTTGGTATATCCATCCCATCAGAAAGTTTAAATCCAACTGCACGTTTTTTAGGGTCATCAACTGTATACATTACATTAACCGATAGTCCGTCTTCATAAAAGACATAAGTAAATTTTATATTTTCCACTTGAAAACGTGAAGTTTCTAAAGGTTTAGCTGCGAACTCGATATCGCGTTCTTCCTTCAAAATTCGGTGCACATAATCAAGCGTCTCTTGACTCTCGCCAGCAGGTACAACAGTAAATTCATGCTTGTACTTGTTCATAAAATAACGAGCTTCATTAGCACGTAAACCAGCAAGCGCATCTACTACAGGGGAAGATTCTAAACCAACCGTAGATACATCTTTAAAATCAACGATATATGACATTTGCTTCTCTCCTTTTCACCTTTGCTAACTTAAACTTTCTAATCTTCTAAATTATACCAAAAATATCCATTTGAATGACGATTTACGATATAAGTATATACAAGTTTTTTATGCAACAAACTCATGCAATGTTTGTTGAGATAGTAATTAAGGAAGAAGTATGGAATTATATCTACTATAAAGGGAAAATATATGATTAGACATGTATTGCGATTTTTTAAAAATTTTTTTGAAAAATTTTGCCGATATAGAAGGAAATTCGCTGTTGTTTATCGAATTTTTAAAATATTAAGATAAACAGGGGGTTTAATATGTTAACTAAAAAAGCAAAAATCGGACGAAAACTTGAAGATATTTCCATTGGAGAAAAGTTAATTGTAACAGAACATATTGATGAAAAACATATTTACTTATACCTGGCTTTAACAGGCGATACAAATCCTTTATATACACAATACAATTATGCGTCACAAACAAAATATAACAAACCGATTGTTCCAAGTTTTATTATTAGTGGATTAATTTCTGCAGCAGTTACAAAACACTTACCTGGACCAGGAAGTCACGTAATCAAAAAAGAACTTCAATTTGATCAGCATATATACCACAATGAAACAATTTCAATTCATTTTGAAATTGTTGATATTCATTCAGAGCTAAATGAAGTAACGATTAATGTAAGCGTTTTAAATAAGACGCAAACTGAAATCGCAAATGGGAAACTAGTTGTTATTCCACCAACAGTAAATCAATCAAATGCTTTACTATATGAAAACTTTTAAAAGAATGTCGCGATGGCATTCTTTTTTTTGTTCACAAAAAACATGTTAATAATGTAAACGTACATCAAGTGAAGAATATATTAATTGACCTTCCTGTTTTTCTGATTACTATTTAAGTTTTACGTCTGATAGAATTTCTAGTATGATTAAAAAGTAGATATAGATAAATAAATATGTGATTCAAATGGATGAGGGTTTAATTATGACCTGGAGGAATATGAAATGAGCAATAAAATTCTTGTAGTAGACGATGAAGAGCATATCTTAACCTTAATCAAATTTAATTTAGAACAAGCAGGCTTTCAAGTTGTTGCAGCTTCGGATGGAGAAGAAGGTTTACAAAAGGCTATAGAAGAAAAGCCGGAATTAATTGTTTTAGACTTAATGTTACCTAAAAAGGATGGTATGGAAGTATGTAAAGAATTAAGATTACAAAGAAATACTACGCCGATTTTAATGGTTACAGCAAAAGACGATGAATTTGATAAAGTTTTAGGACTTGAACTTGGTGCAGATGATTATATGACAAAGCCATTTAGCCCAAGAGAAGTTGTTGCGAGAGTTAAGGCGATATTAAGAAGAGCTAAGATTACTGAAACACCGGTACAATCAAATGACGATACTGACACACTAATCATAGCAGATTTAAAAATTTTGCCTGAATACTATGAAGCATATTTCCAAGGTGAAAAACTAGAATTAACACCTAAGGAATTTGAGTTATTATTATATTTAACTAAAAATAAAGGTAGAGTATTAACTCGAGATCAATTATTAAGCGCTGTTTGGAATTATGATTTTGCTGGAGATACTAGAATAGTTGACGTTCATATTAGTCATTTAAGAGAAAAAATAGAACTAGACTCGAAAAAACCAGTTTATATAAAAACAATTCGTGGATTAGGGTATAAATTAGAGGAACCAAGATTAAATGAGTAACCTAAATCGAAAATTGCTTTTTGGATTTTCTACAATTATTATCATTATTCTTGTGATTTTAGGAATTGTACTAGGACAAATTTTTAAATCGTTTTATCTGACAAATTATGATCAAAGGATTGAGCGAGAGACTAATTTAATTGCCTCTATAATGGAGACGAATACACCATTAACAAAGAATATATCTAATCAAACGTTAAAGAAAATATCAAAGGACTTAAATATAGATATTATATTATTTGATGATCGTTATAATCTTATCGCTAAATCTAGCAATGAAAATGTAGAATTAAATATCACATCAAAAAATTTAAAATCTTATTTAGATCGACTCGATAAATTAGAGAATGCTGCTAAATTTAAAGAAAAAGATTCTTCAGCTAAATATTACGGGAAGAAAATAACAGATCGACAAGGAAATAAGCAATTTTTAGTCATTGATTATTCAACTAAATCGATAAAAGAAGTGTACCGTAGTATTTGGATGTTATTATTTTCATTATTAGGTTTTGTTTTAATTGCAATTATTATTTTGCTGATACGATACTCGCATCAATTTTCGAAACCTATTGAGGATATTACACAAGTTGCTATTGAGTTATCAAAAGGGAATTATAAAGCTAGAACACTTACTGAAAGTAATGAATCGACGACAATGTTAAGTCAAGCAATGAACGTACTTGCAAAAAATCTTCAGGAAATGACGTCTCAGCAAGAAATGCAGCAAGATCGATTAAACACATTAATCCATAACATTGGTAGTGGTGTTGTTTTAATAAACAGTAGAGGACATGTAAATTTAATTAATAAAACATATCGAGAAACGTTCAAAGTTGATTCGAGAAGTATTTTAGGTGAACTTTATTATGATGCCTTTAAACATAAAGAAGTAATTGAAATTGTAGAAGAAATCTTTTTAAAGGAAATAAAAGTTAGAAAGCAAATTATTCTACCATTAACAATAGAAAGAAAACATTTTGAAATATATGGTGCACCAATTATTGGAATCAATCACGAGTGGAAAGGAATCGTTCTAGTTTTCCATGACATTAGTGAATTAAAGAAGTTAGAGCAGGTTCGAAAAGATTTTTTTGCAAATGTGTCTCATGAACTTAAGACACCGATTACATCTATTAAAGGTTTTACTGAAACACTTCTAGATGGAGCGATGGAAAATGAAGAACTGTGTAAAAACTTCTTATCGATCATTTTATCGGAAAGTGATCGAATGCAAACTCTAATCCAAGATTTGTTAGACCTTTCAAAAATTGAGCAACAGAATTTTAAATTAGATCTTGCAGAAGTCTCAGTAAAACAACTGATTGAAGATTTGCAGCAAATGCTTAATCAGAAAGCAGAAGAGAAGAATATAGATTTCAAATTTTATTTGAATAGTCCATTAGTTGTAACCGCCGATTCTTTAAGGCTTAAACAAGTGTTTATTAATTTAGTGGATAACGCAATTCATTACACTCCAGCTGGTGGCAAAGTTTTTATTACTGCCTCTGAGTCAGCAGATCATATTGTTGTTAAGGTAAATGACACTGGGGTTGGAATCGGAAAAGAAGATATTTCTCGTATTTTCGAACGTTTTTACCGAGTAGATAAAGCAAGAAGTAGGAACTCCGGAGGAACTGGCTTAGGACTAGCAATCGTAAAGCATCTTGTCGAAGCTCATAAAGGCAAAATCGAAGTAGAGAGCAAATTAGGCCATGGGACAACATTTATCGTAACGTTAAATAAATAGATTTCAATGTAACATTTACATTGATTTTACATTATGTTTATTTATCATTAATAAAAAATTGTTATAGTTATGTTGAAAACCCCTTCATCCAAGGAGTTGTCTTAAACCGGGAGTAGTTATACTTCCGGGATTTTTTTATGTCTTTTAAAGTTTTAATTTTTCTCAAAGGTGTCCATACTAGAGGATACATTTTTTATTAAATTGGCAGCGAGGAATCATACAAGACGTGGCAGGCAATTTTAGAAATAAAAAGAAAAGTGCAACTACGCCTCTGCCTAAATAATTTGTCAGTCGATGAGTTTTCTTTATTTGATCATATTACTTTTATAATTTTTGGGGAAATTATGAGTGTAGAGTCATACATCGGAGGGTGGTTATAGATGTACGAATACGAATCTGTAAAAGTTAATACTAAATCATCAAATCGACATTATTATGATGTTGTAGGGAACTATGCTAAAAGTGGCTGGCGTCTTCATCAGGTTGTAAACAATCAGCAAGCAATTGAAGGTGCAAGTGTTGAACTTATTTTTGAACGAGAAATATTCGATTTAGATTAATTATAGAGGTTGTCTTAGATTCATTCTTAAAAGTCATAAATTATTCAACTTTCAATTTGAGTGAATAAATACTTTTAAATGCCGAATCAAAGACGACCTCTTTTTCTTTTATCAATCGTTCATGTTAAAATATTAGAAGCAGGGAAATGAAGGAAAAAAATTAATTTTATTAAAAATTAAGACTTTATACATAAAAAGTAGAGTGAGATTTGTTATAGGAAGGGGATTTAATTTGAAGAAGAAATTAGTTTTGATTGATGGGAATAGTATTGCCTACAGGGCATTTTTTGCATTGCCTCTTTTGAGTAATGATAAGGGTGTCCATACAAATGCAATTTATGGATTTACGATGATGTTGATGAAGATTCTTGAAGACGAAAAGCCGAGTCATATGCTTGTTGCATTCGATGCAGGAAAAACTACATTTAGACATAGTACATTTAAAGAGTATAAAGGTGGAAGACAAAAGACTCCACCAGAGTTAAGTGAACAGTTTCCACTTGTTCGTCAGCTATTAGATACATATGGTATTGCGCGCTATGAATTAGAAAATTATGAAGCGGATGATATTATTGGTACAGTTGCAGGTCAAGCTTCTAAAGATGATTACGAAGTAAAGGTCATTTCTGGAGATCGAGATTTATTACAATTAGTTGATGATCGAATTACTGTAAGTATGACGAAAAAGGGTATTACTGAAGTTGAAGAATATACACCTGAAGCGATTCTTGAAAAGTATGAGATTACACCTGAGCAAATTATTGATATGAAAGGACTAATGGGTGATAAGTCTGATAATATTCCTGGTGTTCCTGGTATTGGAGAAAAGACTGCAATTAAGCTTTTAAAACAATTTCAAACTGTTGAAGGTCTTTATGAACAGATAGATGAAGTTAGTGGGGCAAAGCTTCTTCAAAATTTAAGTGAAAATAAAGAGCAAGCGTTAATGAGTAAGGAATTAGCTACGATTAATACAAATTCACCAATTGAACTCACGGTAAACGATACAATACTTCCGGAAGCTGATTTAAATAAAGTTGCGGAATTTTTTAAATCTCTTGGGTTTACCTCATTATTAGCTAAATTAGATGTCACAGAATCAGTTGAAGAACTAGAAGAGATTGAATATGAGGTACTAGATTCGATAGAGGAAAAACATTTAGCCGACTATTCAAGCTTAATCGTAGAAATGATCGGAGAAAATTATCATACAGAGGAAATCCAAGGATTTGGACTTTTGAACGAAAAAGGTCATTTCTTTATTCCAGCAAATGTAGGCTTAGAATCAGACTTATTTAAAAAATGGCTTGAAGATGAGAATGTTAACAAGAATGTATATGATGCAAAAGGTGCTTATGTCTCACTCAAGTGGAGAGGAATTAATTTAAATGGAGTCAATTTCGATCCGTTACTTGCTTCATATATATATGACCCTGCCCAGTCTAATAAAGAATTTGCGGATATAGTAAATGGTAAAATAGATTTTTCAATTCAAACTGCTGAATCAGTTTATGGTAAGGGCGCAAAACAAGCTAAACCATCACATGAAATTTTAGCAGAGTATATTGTTCGTAAAACAATTGCTATAAGCAAATTAAAAGAAACATTAGAAGAAACCTTACGAAAAAATAGTCAGTATGAACTATTAACAGAATTAGAATTACCATTAACTTTTATTTTAGGTGATATGGAATTTGAAGGCGTAACTGTTAGAGAAGACACACTTCGTACAATGGGTTCCGAGTTAGCAAATACTTTAAAACAACTTGAAGAAAATATATATGAATTGGCTGGAGAAAAATTCAATATTAATTCGCCTAAGCAATTAGGTGTAATATTATTTGAAAAATTAAATTTACCTTCTGGTAAGAAAACAAAAACAGGTTATTCAACTTCTGCTGATGTTCTTGAAAAGTTAGAGTCAGAGCATGAAATAATTCGATTAATTCTTCACTACCGTCAAGTTGGTAAATTAAACTCTACCTATGTAGAAGGGTTATTAAAAGTTATAAATGAATCAGATTCAAAAGTTCATACTCGTTTTAATCAAGTATTGGCACAAACAGGTCGTCTTAGCTCAATTGATCCTAATCTCCAAAATATTCCCATTCGTTTAGAAGAAGGTAGAAAAATTAGAAAAGCTTTTGTTGCTTCTAAAAAAGATTGGGTCATTTTTGCAGCGGATTATTCTCAAATTGAATTACGGGTATTAGCCCATATAGCACAAGATGATAATTTAATGGAAGCATTTAAAAATGATTTTGATGTTCATACTAAGACTGCAATGGATGTGTTCCATGTTAGTGCGGATGAAGTAACAAGTAATATGAGAAGACAAGCGAAAGCTGTTAACTTTGGAATCGTGTACGGTATTAGTGATTACGGATTATCACAAGGATTAGGCATTACAAGAAAAGAAGCAGCTAAATTTATTGAAAAATACTTTGCTAGTTTTCCAAAAGTAAAAGATTATATGTCAGACATTATTCAAAAAGCTAAGTTAGATGGATTTGTAAGTACAATCTTAAATAGACGTCGTTACATACCGGAGATTTCAAGCTCTAATTTCAATGTCCGCGGATTTGCCGAAAGAACAGCAATGAATACTCCAATTCAAGGTAGTGCAGCGGATATTATTAAAAAGGCAATGATTTTACTGGATGAACGTCTTAAAGCTGAAAAGCTTCAGGCAAAATTAATTTTACAAGTACACGATGAATTGATTTTAGAAGCTCCAAAAGAAGAATTAGCTACTTTAGAAAAAATCGTACCTGAAGTAATGGAACATGCAGTTGAATTACTAGTGCCATTAAAGGTTGATTATAATTTTGGGGAGTCTTGGTTTGAAGCAAAATAAAAAGATAGGATGACTTCGTATGCCTGAATTACCAGAAGTTGAAACGGTTAGACGTACTTTACTTGGTTTAGTAGTAGGGAAAACAATCTCAACAGTAATCGTTTCGTGGGGAAAAATAATTAAAAAACCTAATGAAGTAGATGAGTTTCAGATTTTACTTAAAGGTCAGAAAATCGAAAATATAAATCGCCGGGGTAAGTTTCTACTATTCCAACTAAATGATTTTACACTTGTTTCACATTTAAGAATGGAAGGGAAATTTCGCGTTTTCCCAACCGAAGAACCTGTTGCACCTCATACCCATGTACGATTTTTATTTGATGATGGCACAGAATTACGTTATCAAGATGTTCGTAAATTCGGCACAATGCATTTATTTATTAAAGGTGAAGAGAATGAAGGACCACCGCTTGCTAAACTAGGCCCAGAACCATTTTCTGATGAGTTTACTGCCAATTATTTGGGGGAAAAGCTTAAAAATACAAATCGAAAAATTAAAGTCGTGTTACTAGATCAGAATTTAGTAGTTGGTTTAGGCAATATTTATGTTGATGAGGTTTTGTTTAGGTCTAAGATTCATCCAGAAACACCTGCATCGTCATTAAAGCCAGAACAAATAAAATTGTTAGCCAAAACAATCACAGAAACTTTACAAGAAGCTGTAGATTTAGGCGGAAGCACAATTCGTTCTTATGTAAATTCTCAAGGGAAAGTTGGAACTTTTCAAGATATCATTAAAGTGTATGGTCGAAAGGATTTAGAATGTCATAATTGCGGCCAACCAATCGAAAAAATAAAAGTAGGTGGCAGGGGAACTTCTTATTGCCCGGTCTGTCAGCCTAAAAAAAATTAACATAAGGTTCCTTTCTTTCATACTATAACGAGAGTACGAAAGAGAGGAGCCTATTTTTATGGTAAATATGCTATCATTAATACTACTAGCATGCGCGCTAAGCTTAGATAGCTGCAGTGTTGGATTTACTTATGGACTTCGAAAAGTAAGAATTCCTTTAAAATCAATTATTACAATTGCATCTTGTTCAGGGATCATACTAATGACATCAATGGGCATTGGGCATGCAATTACAGACTTTTTCTCACCAGGCATAGCGAAAAAAATCGGAGGATTTGTACTTGTATGTATAGGTTTATGGGTACTTTTTCAATTTTACCGATCGAATAAAAGTGCAAATTCAACAATAGAAGAGAAAAATGAGTTAGAAGATAAAGGGATTGACTGGGAATTTGAAATTCTTGGTGTAGTTATAAAAATACTAAAGAAGCCTACAACTGCAGACATAGATCGTTCAGGGAGTATTAATGGATTAGAAGCAATGTTACTTGGCTTTGCACTTTCACTTGATGCCTTTGGGGCTGGTATAGGTGCATCATTACTTGGATTTTCTCCATTATTGACAGCGTTAGTAACATCAACTGCAAGTGCTTTATTCTTATTATTTGGTATGAAATTAGGAAATGTGTTATCGAAAACATTATGGCTTCAAAAGTTAACCTTTTTACCAGGTGTTTTTTTAATTTTAATTGGATTAATGAAGATGTAATATATAAAGTGAAAGAGTGTATCCGAATGGAAGTTATTCCATTTGGACCTCTTCATCGAATGTGAGGAGTAAAAACATGGGTAAAATTTTTGGACTAACTGGTAGCATTGCAAGTGGAAAAAGTACAGTTTCTAGTTTCTTAAAGGAACTAAATATACCAATTATTGATGCAGACTTAATTGCAAAAGAGGTTGTTGAAATTGGACAACCTGCTTATAAAAACATTGTTGAAGCTTTCGGAAGTGAGATTCTTTTAGAGTCTGGTGAAATTAATAGACCGCTTCTCGGGAGTATTATTTTTAATAATAAAGAAAAGCGCTTACAATTAAATGACATCGTACATCCGGAAGTAAGACGAGAAATGAAGGAACAAGCAGATCGATACATAAATCAAGGTGAACAGCTTGTTATTTTAGATATACCACTTTTATATGAAGGTAATTCGATTGAGTTGGTGGAGAAAGTTATCGTAGTGACAGTATCAGAAGAAAATCAACTAAAACGTTTGATGGCTCGAAATGAATTATCGAAAGAGGATGCACTTTTGCGTATAGCATCTCAAATACCTGTAAAGGAAAAAGCAGCAAGAGCTGACTATGTAATTGATAACAATGGTGACTTTAAGGATACAAAAAGACAAGTAATAGACCTATTAAATAAAATTATTTAATAAAATAATGTAAATAGTTTAACCAAAATCCGAGTTATGTGTTATACTAATTGCAGGGATATAAATAAACAGTATAACTTAATTGGGGGTTTACTTATGGTAAATGTAGCAATAAATGGATTTGGTCGAATTGGACGCATGGTTTTCCGTCAAGCAATCAAAAATGGAGATTATAATATCGTAGCAATTAATGCAAGCTATCCTTCTGAAACTTTAGCGCACTTAATTAAATATGACACAGTACATGGCAAATTTGATGGAGAAGTAATTGCAAATGCAGATCATTTAATCGTTGATGGTAAGCGTGTGGAATTAATTAGTGAAAGAAATCCAGAGTTACTTCCATGGAACGAGCTAAATGTTGATATAGTTATTGAAGCAACAGGTAAATTTAATGATGCTGAGAAAGCAAAAATGCACATTACTGCTGGTGCTCAAAAAGTAATTTTAACAGCGCCTGGTAAAAATGAAGATATTACAGTAGTAATTGGAGTAAATGATGATAAATTAGACCTAGAAAAACATCATATTATTTCAAATGCATCTTGTACAACTAACTGTTTAGCGCCAGTTGTGAAAGTATTAGATGAACAATTTGGTATTGTTAATGGTTTAATGACAACAGTTCATTCATTTACAAATGATCAAAAAAATATCGATAATCCACACAAAGATTTACGTCGTGCACGTGCTTGCAGTCAGTCAATTATTCCAACAACTACTGGTGCAGCAAAAGCATTATCTAAAGTACTTCCACATTTAAACGGAAAGTTACATGGTATGGCATTACGTGTTCCAACTCCAAACGTGTCTCTTGTAGACTTAGTTGTTGATTTAAAGAGAGAAGTTACTGTTGAAGAGATTAATGAAGTATTTGAAACAGCAACTAAAGGTTCAATGAACGGAATTATCGAATATTGCAATGAACCATTAGTATCAATTGATTTTAATACAAATACGCACTCTGCAATTATTGATGCTCTTTCTACAATGGTAATCGATGGTACTAAAGTTAAAGTATTAGCTTGGTATGATAATGAGTGGGGCTACTCAAGACGCGTAGTTGACTTAGTGTCAATCGTTGCATCAAAAATAAAAAAGCTTGAAACAGTTTAAAAATTAAAAAATAGTACGCTACTTATAAAATTATGTAAACGAATACAATAGGCTAACTAGTTTATCTAGTTAGTCTTTTTGAAGTTGTATGATAAATAAAAGTGTCATACTAATGATTGATGGTGCAAAAAAAAATAGATGTCTTACTATCTATGAATGAAGAACTCCACTACAGGAGCTCGCTTTCCATGGGGCGAGATTTTTGAGCATCCTCGGCGCCTTTCGTTCCAATCAACTAGTCTGATCATAATCAAGTTTATTACTTATTTTATAGAGTCTGTGTTTAAAGTATATTTTGACTTGAAATCAAGATAAGTATGTTGGTTTTTGGGGAATCTTTAAAGATTTCTGTTTGTAAAAAATATCCCGAAACTTCTCTATCTTTTCTGCTCTTATTAACCTCTTTTTTGATTCTTTTTTAACCTTTAAATAATCGTTGCATCCAAGGACCTTTAATATTTTCCTGACCCATTTTCTTCACAATTAATCCAGTAAATAACAAAAAAATAAAATTTATCTTGCAATTCAAATTTAAAAAAAGTATACTAACTTTCGTGAACTTCTAAAAGTATAACTAACTACTTAAAGGGTTAGGACCTCTTTGGACTAACTTTCCCCCGTGGTAGTTGATCATACTTTCGCAATAGAAGTCATGACAAATTATTTAAGGGGGAAATGAATATGGATACTATGGGTCGTCACGTCATTTCAGAATTATGGGGATGCAATACAGAAAAATTAAATGATATGAAATTTATTGAGGAGACTTTTGTAGATGCTGCGTTACGCTCTGGTGCAGAAGTTCGTGAAGTTGCTTTTCACAAGTTCGCTCCTCATGGCGTTAGTGGTGTCGTAATCATTTCAGAATCACACTTAACTATTCACAGTTTTCCTGAGCATGGTTATGCAAGTATTGATGTTTACACTTGCGGTGATAGAATTGATCCGAATGTAGCTGCAAACTTTATCGCAGAGGCTTTAGAAGCTGATACTCGTGAAAACGTTGAGCTACCAAGAGGAATGGGTCCCATTCAAGTTAATAATGTAAAAGTTGTAAACGGTAACTAAAAAGAATTGAGAGAGGTGATTTTTCATCTCTCTTTTTTGTTTCACTTTAAGAAAGTATAAAATGGCAACGAAGAAGTTCATTCTCCGTGGTCGTGGTGGCCAATTTTAGGAATAAAGGATAAGTGGAACTACGCTTCTGTCTTCGCTTAAAGGCTCGCCAATCAGCGAGTAGTCTTAATCGAATAATGCGATTTTTACATAGTCTGTCGGAGAATGAACATGCTTTACATAGTGAAAGATATTTACGTTAACTAAATATTATAAAAGAAGAAAAATAGGTTATGTGACTTTTTTGAAATAAACTTTAGTTTATTTTGAATTTGTTATAGTATAGAGTTATAATAATACGTTTAAACAATTAAGTGTTTGGAGTTGAACTATAACGATGAGATGTCCAACATGTAACTTTAATGGGACAAGAGTACTTGATAGTAGGCCAGTTGATGAAGGCCGTTCAATTAGAAGAAGACGTGAATGTGAAGAATGTCAACATCGTTTTACAACTTTTGAGCGAGTTGAAGATAATCCTATTTTAGTTGTGAAAAAAGAGGGAGCTCGCGAAGAATTTAGTAAAGATAAGATGTTAAGGGGACTAATTAAAGCGTGTGAAAAACGTCCGGTTTCTTTATCTCAGCTAGAGGACATTATTAATAGCATTGAAAAAGAACTGAAAAATAGTGGAACATCAGAAGTTCCGAGTGAAGTTTTAGGTGAAATGGTCATGGAGCATTTATCTAAGGTTGATGAAGTTGCATACGTACGTTTTGCGTCCGTTTATCGTCAATTTAAAGATATTAATGTATTCATTGATGAATTAAAAGATTTAATTAACAAAGAGCGAGGTAAAGACGAATAATACTTCGCTCTTTTGATACAAGAAAGGAATGGTTTGAATGTCTATTGATAAGCAACATTGGATGGATGTTCTTCCTGCGGATCCTTATACTGTTATGGCAGCGGGGTATTTACATAATTTTCATAGACAAGTATTGACCATGTTATATCAACCAATAATTGGTAGTCAAGCTTTAAGTTTATATATGACGCTATGGAGTGAATGTGAGCAAACGGATCTCAATCCTAATACGTTAACACATCATTCTTTAATGCTTGGTATGAAAAGTAATTTAAAATCAATCTATGAACAAAGATTAATCCTTGAAGGAATCGGCTTACTTAAAGTTTATGAAGGATTTGAAAATAGTACAAAAAAGCTTCTATATGAGCTTCAATCTCCGCTAGATCCTCATTCTTTTTTCGAAGATCCTATTCTAAATATCTTTCTGTTTAAAACAATTGGAAAAACACAATATCAACGAACAAAAAACTTTTTTAGTAGACAAGCATTTTCGAAAGAAGGGTTTCGTGAGATATCGCGTTCATTTGATTCCGTATTTCAAACAATTACGATTGAGCAATTAAATGAAATACAACAAAGTACCGATCTTACTACACCAAATGAAAGTAGAATTTTACAAGAAAATCAGCCACTTAAAATATCTGTCAAAATGGAAGAGTTTGACTATGATTTATTTTTAGACGGACTTTCTGATTCGTTTGTTCCAAAAAGATCATTTACGTTAGAAGTGAAAGAAAC
Organism: Bacillus sp. AFS041924; assembly: GCF_002577195.1. Classification (GTDB taxonomy): domain Bacteria; phylum Bacillota; class Bacilli; order Bacillales; family Bacillaceae_G; genus Gottfriedia. Next base: position 7,783 of record NZ_NULG01000012.1, on the reverse strand, counting down.
CATTTTAAAGCTTGCATTTTTATATGGAATTAATCCAATTCAAATGAAAACAATTGTAATGCGTTCACTAAATGAAGAGAATAAAATTAATATTGAGACTCTTCGACTTGAAGCTAGAGATTGGTATCAATTCCAACATCATGAAGCATTGCCAACGATCGTTGAAAAAGTTCAACCAATTCAGCATAGACAAATGGTCAAGGAACAGCCATCGACCCAAGAAGAGAAATTAATTCATTGCTTTGAAACAATATCTCCTCGTCAATACTTAAAGGAGATTTCAGGCGGTGCTGAACCGAGTGAAGCTGATTTGAAGATTATTGAAGAAATCATGGTTGATCAAAAACTTCTTCCCGGTGTAGCTAATGTGTTAATTGACTACGTGATGATTCGTTTAGATAAAAAGCTTTCTAGAAATTACGTAATAAAGATCGCTAGCCATTGGGCTCGTAAAGGTGTAACAACAGTTAAGCAAGCGATGGAACTTGCCCGCAAAGAGTTTGAAGAAACTAAACAAAGTGCAACTGCTGCAAAAGCTCGTTCAAGTAATAGACGAAATAAATCAATTCGAACAGAGATTGTACCTGATTGGCTTCAATCACCGAATACAACAAATGATTCGAATGATTCACAGAATGCTCCAGCACCAAGTAAAACCAAAAATGATTCTTCAATTGATGAAGAACGAAAGCGATTAGAAAAAGAACTAGAAATGTTTAAAAATAAAAAGAAACGTTAGATGGGAGGACGCTAGTGGAACCAATTCAAAACGCATTTAGCGCATTAATGAAGAATAAACAATTCCAGGACACATTCCAAAAAATGCGACAAGAAGTCCGAAGTCACCCAAAAATTGTTTCATTTTTAAATGAGCATAAAAATGAAATTACGGATCAAATGATTGACAGTAGCTTAGTTAAGCTTTATGAGTATATTGGTCAAAGTGTAAATTGTGAAGAATGTCCATCTTTTAACGAATGCAAAAATATGGTGCATGGTTATCACCCTCATCTGATTATTCAAGGGAAGCGAATCGATGTTCAATATGATCGTTGTCCAAATGGAGTTAAAAATGATAAACGCAAAAAACATGAGTCATTGATTAAATGCATGTATTTACCAAAAGACGTACTTCAAGCTACCATGTCAAACTTGTCATTAGAAGATCCAGGTCGTTTTGAAGCAATTTCTGCTGCAAGACAGTTTATTATGGGTTATGAAAAAGGAAAAATGGCTCAAGGACTTTATTTACATGGTCCGTTTGGGGTTGGAAAAACTTATATACTTGGGGCTATAGCAAATGAATTAGCTGAAGTTGAAATAACTTCAATGCTCGTGTATCTACCAGAATTTTTACGTGAACTAAAAAGCTCGATTAGTGATGGAACGTTAGAGGAGAAAATTGAAGCTGTAAAAAAAGTGGAGATTCTTATGTTAGATGATATTGGCGCAGAACAAATGTCTAGTTGGGCAAGGGATGAAATATTAGGCACAATTCTTCAATATCGTATGCTTGAAAAACTGCCTACCTTCTTTACTTCTAATGCCGATTTAAGTCAATTAGAGCATCACTTAACATATTCTCAGCGTGGCGAAGAAGAAAGAGTTAAAGCAGCACGAATTGTAGATCGAGTTAAATTTTTAGCAAAACCAGTAAAGATTACTGGTTCAAATTTAAGACATTCTTAAAAAAAACAAAAAATGGCGTAAAATCACAAATAACTATGTGATTTTGCGTCATTTTTTAATTATTTCTTTAATATATATAGGACTAGGTGGTGCTAGAAAGGGGGGAACAGGGTGATTGAAATTTTTTTCAATGAACCCATTGATGCAGCTTATGTCTACGAACGATTACAAAAACGCTTAAAAAAGCAATCGAGACCATACTTTTTAAGAAGACACAAAATCAATTCAATTTTAATCACATTTCCTCAAAACACTGAAGATTTAATAAAAAGTATTTTAGTTCCGACACTAGTACAATTTATTTTACTTCAAAAAGAAGATAAATGGATCCAATCCATTCTACATACATCTTTTTTCTATGAGGAAGACGAACAAAGTCAAATCATACCTATTGCACAATCCTTATTAAGAGGAACTAGAAGAAGCATACCAAATCAGAAAAAAATTCGTAGAAGTAAGTATTTAGTATCATATGCACTTTCAGAGTATATAAAAGATGGAGTGAATTTTAGCTTTGATTCTTTTATAACATTTCGCTTGAAGGAATATTATAAACAGCTAGCCTATGTTTGTGAAATTGCAATAGATGAGTACAAATTAGAAAATGAATATCAAAATCTTATTGAGAATTTGAGACAGCAAGTTATTAAGACAGATGCACTTATACCCCATGTTCATATTGTCTATGATGGGAAGTTTAGCGTTTATGATCACCTATTCTTACCTCTTTCGAAAGATGTATTAAAAGAGTATGGAAACCGAGTGGAAAATAGGGAATATATGGATAACGAATTAATCGTGCCTTTAACGGCAATTGCTCCTAAAAGAATTCATTTATACACTTCATCAGTCGATATTTCTTTAATTATTACACTTCAAAATATCTTTCAAGAACGAGTCCTAATACATACATTACAAGAGTTTTCGCAGGAAAAATTGAAATGAAAATTTATAATAAAAAAAAGCATTGTCATAAATAAGTTTCTTTGATATAATAAATTTCGTTGCGAACAAAGCATACGAATATTGACAACCTCATGTCGCTATGTTATAGTAACGAAAGAAAAGAATACTTATTTGTTGAAGAAGAAGCACCCGCTTCTCACCTGGATGACGCTACATGCTGTTATCAGGTAACAGAATCATTAATTACTTTGATACTGTCAGTGTGGGTGTATTTATATGCCCACACTTTTTTGTTGGGTCTGGATTGCTTCAACGATACAAATTAAGATTATTCTTACAATACCTTGGAGGTGTTTTACTATTAGCAAAGACATGATGGTAAACGATGGAATTCGTGCTCGTGAAGTTCGATTAATTGGTCCTAACGGAGATCAACTTGGAATCAAGACAAAACAAGAGGCTCTTGAGTTAGCTTCGAATGTTAATCTTGATCTAGTGATGGTAGCACCAACGGCTAAACCACCTGTATGTCGTATTATGGACTACGGAAAATTCCGTTTTGAGCAACAAAAGAAAGACAAAGAGAGCCGTAAAAACCAAAAAATTATTAGCATGAAAGAAGTTCGTTTAAGTCCTACAATTGATGAACATGACTTTAACACAAAACTTCGTAATGCAATTAAGTTCTTAGAAAAAGGCGATAAAGTTAAAGCGTCTATCCGTTTCAAAGGACGCGCTATTACGCATAAGGAAATTGGACAACGAGTACTTGATCGTTTCTCAACTGCTTGTGCAGAAGTTGCAACTGTTGAGTCACATCCAAAAATGGATGGTCGTAGTATGTTCTTAGTCTTAGCACCTAAAAACGAAAAGTAATTTATTTGAGGAGGAAACACGATATGCCTAAAATGAAAACTCACCGTGGTTCAGCAAAACGTTTTAAAAAGACTGGATCTGGTAAATTAAAACGTGGTCGTGCATACACTAGCCACTTATTCGCTAACAAATCTACAAAAGCAAAACGTAAATTACGTAAAGCTTCATTAGTAAGTAAAGGCGATTTCAAACGTATCCGCTTTATGCTTACAAACATGAAATAAGAACGATAAACGTATTAGATAGATATCTAGGAGGGAAACAATATGCCAAGAGTTAAAGGCGGTACAGTTACACGCGCTCGTCGTAAAAAGGTTATTAAATTAGCAAAAGGTTATTACGGTTCTAAACATACATTATTCAAAGTTGCAAACCAACAAGTTATGAAATCATTAATGTATGCTTACCGTGACCGTCGTCAAAAGAAACGTGATTTCCGTAAATTATGGATCACTCGTATCAACGCGGCTGCTCGTATGAACGGACTTTCTTACAGCCGTTTAATGCACGGTTTAAAATTAGCTGGTATCGAAGTTAACCGTAAAATGTTAGCTGATCTAGCTGTAGCTGACGAAAAAGCATTTGCTGAATTAGCAAACGCTGCTAAAGCTAACTTAAAATAATTTCATAAAAAAAATCCTTAACATATGTTAAGGATTTTTTTTATGGACTTATTTAACTAAACTATATTCGTTTTTCATGCTTTTTACATTTGATTCATGACAAAATTTTGTGAAGGCAGATGGAAATAAAAATTCATTTTCTAATGAATTGATTTCTACCTCATTATTATTCTGTATTGCTTTTTGAAGTCTTCTTAAGTAATTTCTGCCTAATTCAATTCGATGAGCGATCTCTTCTTTATTTGATGAAACTTGGCCGTGACCTGGAATTAACAATGAAAGGTTAAACTTGCTAATCAGTTCTTCTGCCTTATCTAATGTATTATAATAACTTTTTACACTATCAAATACGATTGGAAGCTCAAAGTCAGATAGATAATCCCCTGTAATCCAAACTCCTAAATTTTCAATATAGAGAAATAAGCCGTCTTTCGTATGGCCTGGAGAATGGTAAAATGTTAATGTTGTCTGCCCGATTTTAATTTCCTGACCATCTTCACTGATAATCAAATCAACACTTGGAAACTCAATAGGTTCAACATGATGAATATAATTATCATTATAAAATTGTCGAATTTTTGATATTTTAATTTCTTTTTCGGGATGGTTATGTAAATTTTCACTTCCAATAGTTTTAGCATTTGGAAATGCGTTATAGCCAATAATGTGATCAAAATCTCCATGAGTAAAATATAAATAAATTGGACGGTCATTTTTAATGGATTCAACAAACTCTTTTATCTCATTTATTTCGTGAGGTAACCAAGTCGGGTCAACTACGATGATACAATCGTCAGTTGCTACAACAGTTGAGTTTGTTTGATACAAAGCACTTTGAAATACAGTAATATTGTCATTTTGATATAGAATCATTGAATTACTCCTTTAACTAATTATTGGAAAATTTTGCTGATACATAATATTGTATCAAATAAAACAAAAAACCTTAATGAATAGCTACAATTGAGACAGTTCAAAAAGGTTTGTTATTCAATGATTATTTTGGAAAGAAATTTGGCTTAATCGTATTATCATCATATCGCTTATGAAATATATGGGTTGTAGCAGGTGACATCGGAGGAATTAACCACTTCCAATTTCCGGTTAGATCTCGGCCGCATGCTTCTTCTTGTTTTTCAAATTGGAGAAATTGTTGTGAAGCAGAATGATGATCAACAATACTAACACCATTTTTTTTATAAGAATACAAAACAGCAATATTTAATTCAACTAGTGCACGATCTTTCCAAAGTGTACTATTTCTTTTTGTATCTAGGCCGATAATATTTGCTACTTTCGGAAGCAGATCATATCGAAATTCATCAGCAAAATTTCGAGCTCCAATTTCAGTGCCCATATACCATCCATTAAACGGTGCGGCACTATAAGATATTCCACCAATTTCTAGAATCATATCTGAAATCATTGGAACGGCATACCATTTTGCATTTAGAGAAGAAAAATCAAATTCAGGATGTTCAATTGGTACTTCAAGAATGATTTCATTTGGAATCGTGAAATATCTTGGTTCGTTATTATTTAAGGAATAAACAATGGGTAAAATATCGAAGTTCGTACCCTCCCCCTTCCAACCAAGCCTTTCACATTCCTTTGTAAACTTGATCGATTTTGGGTCGCCAATTATTCCATTTTCGGTTTCATAGCCAGCATAACGTAATAGCTGGTGATTATGGATATTTAGAGAATTGTTTGTTCCTAGATTCGCTTTAAAAATTGTAATTGTAGGTAAAATTTTACCCGAATTTGTTGCATATTTTATATGATGCAAGATTGCATGCTCTATACTTTTATCATCGTTAATATGGCGAGCATCTAAAACATGAAGTTTATCCCAAAATAGTCTACCGATACAGCGGTTACTGTTACGCCACGCCATTTTTGCACCATGCTCTAATTCTTCATATGTATGAGTGTAAGAACCAGTTTCTTGAATCTCGTGTTCAATACTTTTTAAACGGTTTTCTAACTGATCGGATTGATCGAGTTCTTTATAGCATTGTGATATAAATTGAATTGCTTCTTTATATAAAGCAGAAGTTGTTATCATATTAATCTCCAAATGGTAAATTTTTCTTATTAGCACTTTGTAAGCTTCATTATTATACCCCACAAATAATTGGGAGAAAATTAGTATAAAATTTATATGTTTTATTCATTAAGATAAGAGTGAATTGAAGAAAAGTCTAAAGATTTTGTCAAATGGAATACCAAAATGTATAATATTCTATGTACATAATCTTAATTAAAAAAGGATGGATGAGTTTGTCTACTTTAGATGCCAAGTTACAAATGTTAAAAGAATTAACGGATGCAAACGGCGTAGCTGGATTTGAACATGAACCACGTGAAGTAATGAGAAAATATATTACGCCACTTGCTGATGAGGTCGTAACAGATAATTTAGGTAGCTTAATTGCAGTTAAGACCGGTGATCCGAATGGTCCAAGAATTGAAGTTGCTGGACATCTTGATGAAGTTGGATTTATGGTTACACAAATTGATGATAAAGGATTTTTACGTTTTCAAACAATTGGTGGTTGGTGGTCACAAGTAATGCTTGCACAACGCGTTACCATTACAACAAAAGAAGGTAATATTACAGGAATTATTGGTTCTAAGCCGCCACATATTATGAGTGCAGAAGCAAGAAGAAAAGTTGTAGATATTAAGGATATGTTCATTGATATCGGTGCTTCAAGTAGAGAAGAAGCATTAGAATTTGGAGTTCGTCCTGGTGACCAAGTAGTTCCGTATTTTGAATTTCAAAAGATGAAAAATGAAAAATTATTATTAGCAAAAGCATGGGATAATCGAATCGGTTGTGCCATTGCAATAGATGTTTTAGAACAATTACAAGGTCAAGCACATCCTAATATTGTATTTGGAGTTGGAACTGTTCAAGAAGAAGTAGGACTTCGTGGTGCAAAAACATCTACATATAAAATTGAGCCAGATATTGGTTTTGCATTAGATGTTGGTGTTGCAGGAGATATGCCTGGAGTATCTGAAAGAGAAGCTCAAGGTAAATTAGGTAAAGGTCCACAAATCGTTTTATATGATGCATCAATGGTATCTCATAAAGATTTAAGAGAATTTGTTACAGGTGTAGCAGATGAAATGGGAATTCAGTATCAATATGAAGCAATGCCTGGTGGTGGAACTGATGCTGGTGCGATGCATCTTACTATGAAAGGTGTACCAGCATTAGCAATTACAATTCCAACAAGATATATTCATTCTCATGCTGGAATTCTGCATCGAGATGACTACGAAAATACGGTTAAATTAATCGTAGAAGTTATCAAACGATTAGATCGGGATACAGTTGAGCGATTAACATATAACTAAGAATAGGTTGCCCATAAGTCAGGTTAACTGATTTGTGGGCGCCTTTTTTTGTCACTTTGTGGAGCATTGGCTAAAGGGAGTATCAAGTTGCTCCTTAACAATCTGGTTTTAACATCATATCTGTAAAAAATAGCGACTTTTCCCCCATTATCTAAACCGCTTAAATAAAATTAAAGCAATTTTGCTACATTCCCATTTGAAAGTATCAATTTTTAAGTATTAATGCCTTAACCGGTATGGGTATTTATTTAACTTATTTGCGATTCTTGGGATTTTAATTGCTGTTTTCTATTTTTATTAGCGATTCTCTAATATTAATT
>NZ_NULG01000006.1 GCF_002577195.1 Bacillus sp. AFS041924 | reverse complement strand
CCCTTACCTATCTGTATGAAGAAGGATATTCCTAATTTAGATTGAAAAATAATAATAAAGAATATGATTTGAAAGTGGGAGCTATATGTTAAGGAATGAATTAATTTCAGAAATATCAAATAGAATCTTAAGTTTAAAACTACCCCATCCTATTAGAGTAGGTGTTAGTGGTATAACAGCATCTGGCAAGACCACACTTGCCAATGAACTTATGGAAGAACTTCGGGTTAGAAAGATGGATGTGGTTAGGACAAGCATAGATAATTTCCATAATCCGAGAGTGGTACGATATAGACAAGGTAAGGAATCAGCAATTGGTTATTACGAGGATGCCCACGATTACAATTCATTTAAGCAGAAACTTTTAATTCCTTTAGGGCCAGGGGGAAACCTTCATTATCAAACAATTTCTTTAGATTTAGTCAAAGATGAATTTGTAAGTACAGAATCAAAAGTAGCTAAAAGAGATTCGATTTTTATTATTGATGGTACTTTCCTTTTCAAAAAGGATCTAAGCAATCTATATGATTATAAAATTTTTGTTAATACAGACTTTGAGTTAGCAAGAAAAAGAGGGGCTAAAAGAGAAGAAGAGAATTTTGGCAGCTATGAAAAAGCTGAAGAAATGTTTCTTAATAGGTATCACGCTGCTTCTAAACTGTATTTAGAGCAACATTTACCTCAACTAAAAGCCGATGTAGTCATTAATAATGATGATTTAGATAATCCATATTTTGTTTAAAAGAAATTTCTTATTCAACTAACTGATGCGTTAGCCATCCATGAAGCTCAAAAATCGGAGCTTCACAACAGTGAATGAAAATGGATTGGCGTTGTCTAAACTGATATTGACCTTAATCCAGTCAACCGTAATCACTAGGCTATTTAGTTAAGCTCTCCTCTTTTTTTTAATGATTGAGCAGGGTTTTCTTAAGTATTGTCATTTTTCTATTTTTGAAGTTTTTTATTTTCATGGTAGTTGTATAACGGTTCTAAATTAAAATTCATTATTAAATTCATTTTCCTTATGTTTAAAAGGTTTCTTATTTTCCCTAATAGAAAAACGTTCTTTGAAAAGGTTGTGCCGGTAAAATTCGCTAGAAAAAGTGTGAGGCAGATACCTTAGATTATAGCTCGTACCTGCCTTCTTTTTACTTAATATGATTCACCTATCTACAGTTTTCTCCAAAGTTGCCCACAAACCTCTCCAGTAGGCCCATGCCTGAAGATACCCCTCTAAATCATGTGGATGATAGTAAATACAACAGGCAATACGTCTATACAGAACCAGCAGCACCTCCCTGTGCAAACCTGCGGTATCGGCTGGATGCCAGTCCTTTAGCATTGCTGCAGCCGGCTGGATCGTATCCAGATCCAAATCGTCAGGGGTTGAACAGAATGCATAGACCAAATCATAGATCAACTCGTCTTTCGCCACAGTTGGATCAATAACTCCGGTCAGACGCCCCTCATCAAACAGAAAGTTATGTAAGCCGAAATCACCGTGCAGTAGATAAGAAGTCCTTCCATTTTTAATCTCTACCGCCTGCCTACTCAGTTCAACCACAAACTGGAAGTCCTCTTCTCCGAGATGCTTACCAATGACATCACGTACCCATTCAAAATCACTAATAGAACAAGATAGTCTCGCAGAGGGCTCTGGTGCTGAACCCTCAGGTACTTGCACATAGTGATTCAACACATTCTCCACTAGCGTACACATCCAATCCTTTTTTTTCACCTGCCGATCATCCGTTACACCTGGTATATAGCTATAAATCATAAACCGGTTAGACCGATCAACATAATGTAGCGTGGGAAACAACGCAACTGTTTCATAGGTCTTTAGAAATGCCACCTCTGCCTGGATATTCTCAGGCTTGTTCATTTTCACCACGAAGTGCGGTAATTTCGAGTCAGCATATCTGACGGACACAAGGGTGCTCACGGTTCCGCCTGTTAAAGGACGATACTCAAATGGAACCGGAACCAGCTCTCTGGACCGGATCTCCGCTAAAACCTCTTTTATTGTAATATCCATGTAAACCACCTTTCGAACTAACTCATTCAGCTAACGTACTTATATTATACTATCCTGCCATATTCATATCTTCGTACCCCAAGTAAATTAATTGTTTAATTGCATTTTATCACTAAACTGCCATTTAGTTGAAGATCAAGAACTGCTAATACAGTTCTTTTTTTATTGAAGTTACCGCGGACCATTAGTTGCAAGTTAGATTGCGAGCAAAAAATTGGTCCTGTTTTACAGTTCCTTTATCATGAAGGGGTTTGACATGTATTCGTTAATTGAGATTGATTATTTGAACAAGAAACTTCAATTGCTTATTCAACATAATGGCAGTGTAGTTTAAAAAGAAAACGATTTATTGGAATTAAATGGAATAAATAGTTAGTGTAACTACCATGGGAGTACGATATAAACTTCCATTCACTGTTGTGAATCTGAGGATTCATGGATGGCTAACGCTCTGCTCGCTTACATAAGGATTGAATTAGAATGAAAGAATGTAAAAAATTATTTAAGGGGAGTTAAACTTGAAAAAATCGATTTATATTATTTCTTTATCATTATCACTAACACTTGTTGGCTGTGGCTTACAAAACGTTTCTAAGGAAAACCAAATACCTGTGTCTGGAAAAATCATTGTTGATAATAATGAGTACGAAATGAAGGTAGGACGTTATAATTGGGAAGGAGAAAATACTAAAATAAAGCGAGTCGAAAATTTTTCGCCAATAAAAATAGCTAAGGGCTTTGAAACCTTAAAATTAGAAAAGAACGAGAAAATTAAACTCGTTATTGAAGATAATCCTGACTTAACTGTTTACCTATGGAGTGATGACGGGAAATCTAAAGGAGTTAATTTAAAGCAAAATTACATCACTGTTCCGTCAAAGAGTGGTTACTTCATTTACGAAGTGGTCGGAAAATGGTTGGATGGAGAAGCCTCTTATATTTTTGATGTAGAAATTAAATAAGATTCAAATAGTCTGGTTCTTGTGCAACTAACTAATGCTTTAGTTGCATAAGAAAAAGCAAAAACCACATTTTGTGGTCTTATTTTGTTAAAAAATCAACAACTACTATAACAGATCCTCGATTTATAGAACTTTATTAATACCCTTTTATTAGAAAACCAAAAAGGCTGTCGATTTTTCGACAGCCTGGAATCTGAATCAGTTTCGGTTCAGATTTTATTATTTATTAAAATGCTTGATGATCGCTTCAACAATTCGTCGAGATGCTTCTCCATCTCCGTATGGGTTTGAAGCTTTTGCCATTTTTGCGTGAGCTTCTTCATTTGATAGTAATTCGTCAGCTAGTGAGAAGATAACTTCTTCATCTGTACCTGCAAGTTTTAATGTACCTGCTTCAATGCCTTCTGGGCGTTCAGTTGTGTCGCGTAATACTAATACAGGTACCCCTAATGAAGGTGCTTCTTCTTGAACACCACCAGAATCAGTAAGGATTAAGTGAGATCTAGAAGCGAAGTTATGGAAGTCAATAACATCTAGTGGTTCGATTAAGTGAATACGTTTGTCATCGCCTAAAATTTCATTTGCAATCTCACGAACGACTGGATTCATGTGAACAGGGTAAACAACTTGAATATCATTATGTTTTTCTACTAGTCGTTTAATCGCTTTAAACATATTGCGCATTGGTTCACCTAAGTTTTCACGACGGTGAGCTGTCATTAATACTAATCTGTCATTTCCAACCGTTTCAAGTACTGGGTGTGTGTACTCATCTTTAACAGTTGTTTTTAATGCGTCAATCGCTGTATTTCCTGTAATGAAAATTGTTTCTTCTTTTTTATTTTCTGTTATTAAGTTTTGTGCAGATTTAGTAGTTGGTGCAAAATGTAAATCAGCCATTACACCAGTTAATTGACGATTCATTTCTTCTGGGTAAGGAGAGTACTTATCCCATGTACGTAAGCCAGCTTCAACATGGCCAATTGCAATTTGGTTATAAAAAGCTGCAAGGCTTGCAATAAACGTAGTCGTTGTGTCACCGTGTACTAAAACGATATCAGGCTTAACATCTTGCATAATTTTATTTAAACCTTCTAAGCCACGAGTTGTTACGTCAATTAATGTTTGACGGTCTTTCATTATATTTAAATCATAGTCAGGTGTAATTTCAAATATTTCTAATACTTGATCAAGCATTTGTCTATGTTGTGCAGTAACTGTAACAATTGATTCAATTTGCTCTGGGTATTTTGCTAATTCAAGAACAAGTGGAGCCATCTTAATAGCCTCTGGTCTTGTCCCAAAAATTGTCATTACTTTAACTGTCATTTTTAAAAAACTCCTTTGAATGTAATAATCTATTCCAATTATTAATAATATATTACTTTTATATGTTTACCTAGTATTTACTAAATTTAAATTTTAAGTATAAATGAGATAATCTTGTTCTAACATTTTTTCAACTGATAATCTAAGTGCCTCAACTAGATTTGTATCATGAATATTGATGCTAATGCAAGTACCATCAGCAATGGAATAATCATACCCTAATAACGTTTGTGTATCATCATTGTTTATAGATCGAAGTATTGCATAATCCATACCATGTATGTTGCTGAAATCTTCTATTACTTTTTCAATCGTTAAACTCGATTTAGTTTCTAGATCTTCTTCATTAGGAATTCCATCAGAAGTCGTATTTATAGTAAGAATAAACTTTTTCACACTAAATTCGACCATTGTTTCTAACAACGTATTGATTGCCGATACATTAGTTTGATCATTTTTAATAGTATGTTCAGGTGATTCCCCTACTAAACTAGTAGAAGCGACATGCAATACAGCATCAATCGATTTTTCTGAAAAAATTTCTTGTAATAATTCACGATCCTCAAAATTTCCTTCTATAAATCGAGCTCGAAAATCAACCGCTACCCGATTTCCCGTCGATAAATTATCCAAAACAAGTACTTCAAAACTTTGATCTAATAATTCCTTTACAATCTGGCTACCAATATAGCCTGCCCCACCCACTACTAGTATCATTTTTCTCCTCTTTTCTACATATGTCGATCATTTTCCAGGAAATATTCCAACTTTTTTCTTCATTATTATTGTTATCAAACAGTAGGATTCATTATTTCCTCTCTTGGACTTTCTTTCACCACGGGATGAATGGAGAGCTTCGCGGCATTTCAATGATCTTGTTAATGATTTTTTTACTTTATAAAAAAATACGTTCATACTTGAACGTATTCTGGTTAATTTTTCATATAATCGCGTTCTACTATTTCACTCATTAATTTTAATAAATCTATGCGGAGTTCTTCATTCTTTAAAGCTATTTCGATTGTCGTTTTAATAAATCCAAATTTGTCTCCAACATCATATCGCTTTCCTTCAAACTCATATGCAAATACACGTTGTATTTTATTTAAAGATTGAATCGCATCAGTTAATTGAATTTCATTATTCGCACCACGTTTTTGCTCATCTAGAAACATAAAAATTTCTGGCGTTAATATATAGCGACCCAATATCGCTAAATTAGAAGGAGCAGTACCAATTTCTGGTTTCTCTACAAAATCAGTTACTCCGTATCTTCTTCCTTCACTTGAGAATGGCGCAATGATCCCGTATCGATTCGTTTCATCTTCAGGCACCTTTTGTACACCGATTACAGAAGAATATGTCGCTTCATATTCATCCATTAATTGACGTAAACCTGGTTTTCCATTTTCGTTTTGAACGATATCGTCACCTAATAATACAGCAAAAGGCTCATCGCCAATGAACTTCCTTGCACACCAAACAGCGTGTCCAAGTCCTAATGGTTCTTTTTGTCTTATATAGTGAATAGCTACTTGAGAAGGCGCTTGCACTTCTTTTAAAATATCAAACTTATTCTTTTCGATTAAATTTTTTTCCAATTCATAAGCATGATCGAAATGATCTTCAATCGCTCGTTTTCCTTTTCCTGTTACAATAATAATATCCTCTATTCCTGATTCAATTGCCTCTTCAACTATGTATTGAATTGTAGGTTTATCAACAATAGGGAGCATTTCCTTTGGTAATGCTTTCGTAGCAGGTAAAAAACGCGTTCCTAAACCTGCAGCTGGAATAATTGCTTTTCTAACTTTTTTCATTGTTACCTCCTGGCATTTTTAAAATTAGAATTTTAATTATTAAGAGATAAAAAGAACGTTAAAATTGAGTATTTTAGGAAATTCAAATTCAATCTATTTTTCTAAAATAATATATAACATTATAACACCTTTTAATTCACAAGTTAATTCTTGATAAAGAATTTTATTACAAATGTTCTAAATTTAATATAATTTACATTTTGATAAACTTCTGTAAATAAGGCCTTATTACATAGATTTCATTTAACCAGTCAGTGACATTTGAAATAATTGCTTGAAGATACCTTTTAATAGAAAAAAAGACTCTCCTTTTAAAATTTTAAGGACAGTCTCCACCATTCTTGTATTGTAATAGATAATTTTTTAATAGTTTAACACTCACGATTTATTTTTTAGTATTAAAATCCAATCGATTATCAGTAATAATTTGTTCCCACCACCATTTATTATCTACATACCATTTTATCGTTTGACGAATACCCGTCTCAAAATTGTATTTTGGTTGCCATCCTAATTGCTCTAGTTTCGTTGCATCAATGGCGTATCGCTTGTCGTGGCCAAGACGATCTGTCACAAATTCAATTAATTCCTCGGATTTGCCTAATGTACTAATAATCGCTTTAACAACTTCTAAATTCGTTTTTTCATTATGCCCGCCGACATTGTATACTTCTCCATTAATCCCTTTGTGTAAAACTAAATCGATTGCTGCACAATGATCATATACATGTAACCAGTCACGAATATTCTCACCGGTTCCATAAACAGGAATCTTTTGATCCGTTAAAACACTCGAAATAGTTAAAGGAATTAACTTCTCCGGGAAGTGATATGGTCCGTAGTTATTTGAGCAGCGAGTGATATTCATTGGAAATCCGAACGTTTCATAATACGCCCGAACTAATAAATCAGAGGATGCTTTACTTGCTGAGTATGGACTATTCGGTTTTAATGGTGTTTCTTCTGTAAAGAATGTAGTAGGATCAAAATCTAGCTCGCCGTACACTTCATCTGTCGATACATGGACAAATTTCTTAATGTTTATCGCTTTTGACGCGTCTAGCAATACTTGAGTTCCTAATACATTTGTTTTGACGAATATTTCTGGTTCTGCTATTGAGCGATCCACATGACTTTCTGCTGCAAAATGAACGACATAGTCGAATTTTTCTTTCTTAAATAACGCCATGATGTCTTCACGATTTGAAATATCAACTTTTACAAAGTGATAATTTTCATTGCTTTCGATATGTTTATGCTTTGTTAAATCACCTGCATAAGTTAATAAGTCTAGATTGTAAATAATATAAGAAGGGTATTTATTTAGCATATATTGAACAAAGTTGCCACCAATAAATCCGGCACCGCCTGTAACCGCTACTTTCATTTTATTACTGTACCTCGTCTCTAGTTTGAATTGAACTCAAATTTAGTTGAACTAAATATCTAGCTAATGCGTCCTGCCACGTAGGTAGTGGGGTAAATCCATTTTCAACTAGCTTTTGTTTCGATAATCTCGAATTCTTTGGTCGGACTGCCCGAGTAGGATATTCTTCAGTTGAAATCGAATTGATTAAAATTTTACGATTGGTTTGATTAAAAATTTCGTACGCAAATTCTGCCCAACTAGTAAAGCCTTCATTCGTCGCATGATATATTCCATATTTGTTCGTTTTGATTATCTCTACTATTAATCTAGCTAAATCAACCGTATAAGTTGGTGAGCCAATTTGATCTCCTACTATATTTAACTCATTTCTAGATTCTGATAGTTTTAGCATTGTTTTAATAAAGTTATTTCCATTGATACCGAATACCCATGAAACTCGCACGATGAAATACTGTTCAATTAAAGATTGAACAACTTTTTCACCTTCATTCTTTGTTAAACCATAATAGCCGATTGGATCTGGTTGATCATCCTCATTAAACGGATTTTCACCATTCCCATTAAATACATAGTCCGTACTAACATAAACGAATTTTGCATTTTGCTTTTTGGCAGCTTCAACTAAATACCTCGTTCCTTCTACATTCACATTCCAGCAATTCTCTTTGTCATCTTCGGCCTTGTCTACCGCTGTGTAGGCAGCACAATGAATAATTGCATCTGGTTTATATGAATCTATTAAAGAAAACACAGAGTCTCTCTTAGTAATATCAAGCTCATTTCGACCGCAGCCTTTAACAGTTAAACCATGTCGCTCACATTCTTGAACAACATCGTAGCCTAGCTGCCCACCGTAACCAGTTACTAAAATCTTCATTTTATTACTCCTTATAAATAAAATTATTTTCAGCATCTTTTAATAGCGGTGCAGCTTCGTCTTTTGCTGATAATAATGGAGAAATATCGATTGGCCATTTCACCTTTATTTGTGGATCATTCCAATGAATCCCCCTATCACATTCAGGTGAATATAGCTCATCTACTTTATACTGGACTTCCACATCATCTGTTAACGTCATAAAACCATGAGCAAATCCTTTTGGAATGAATAACTGTTTTTTATTATCTGCACTTAGTTCAATCCCAAACCATTTTCCGTAAGTCGGACTCCCTTTCCGAATATCGACCGCTACATCAAAAATCGAACCCCTTGTACAACGCACTAATTTCGTTTGTGCTTTAGGAGATAATTGATAATGCAAGCCACGCAAAGTCCCCTTCATTGCAGAAAATGATTGATTATCTTGAACAAATGTCAAACCCATTCCAAAATCCTTCATTTTAGAATCATTATATGTTTCCATAAACCAACCGCGGTGATCACCAAAAACAGTCGGTTCAATCACTACAATTCCTTTTATAAAAGTTTCTGTTATGTTCATTAATAATGACCCCTCAAGCTTTACTTAATATTTGATCTCGCCATTAGCGACTTTACGTAAATATTTCCCATAACTTGTTTTAGTAAGCGATTCGCTTAAACGTAATAATTGCTCTTTATCGATCCAACCATTTATATATGCAACTTCTTCTGGAGCAGAAATTTTTATTCCTTGATGCTCTTCAATTGTTTTTACAAAATTCGTTGCCGAAACTAAGCTTTCATGTGTTCCAGTATCTAACCACGTATAACCACGACCTAATAGCTCCACTTCTAATTCACCTAAATTTAAATAAGCTTCATTTATAGAAGTAATCTCTAATTCTCCACGACTTGATGGCTTTACATTCTTAGCAATTTCAACGACACGATTATCATAAAAATACAATCCAGTAACAGCATAATTTGATTTTGGTGTTACTGGCTTTTCTTCAATACTTAAAACTTTACCAGTCTCATCAAATTCAACAACACCAAATCGCTCTGGATCCTGTACATGATAACCGAACACAGTTGCTCCGTTTTCTTTAACCGCTGCTTTCTTCAACATACTACGCAAACCGCTTCCGTAATAAATATTGTCACCTAATATCATCGCAACAGAATCGTTTCCAATAAATTCTTCACCAATCATAAATGCTTGAGCCAAACCATCTGGACTAGGCTGTACTTTATATTTCAAAGAAATGCCAAACTGAGAACCATCACCTAACAATGCCTCAAAGCGAGGTAAATCCTCTGGAGTCGATATAATTAAAATCTCTCTAATACCAGCAAGCATTAAAGTAGATAATGGATAGTAAATCATTGGTTTATCATACACAGGTAATAGCTGCTTACTAGTCACCATTGTTAATGGATAAAGTCGCGTACCGCTGCCACCTGCAAGTATAATGCCTTTTATTGTTAAGACCTCCTAAATATGTTTAATCTTGATTTTAGGAATATATATATTATTATGATGACAAGTAAGGGGATGTGTAGGTTAAATTCTTAAGTGGTTGGAATGTGTTGAGGATTGAGGCGAAGTATGAGTGGAAGCCTAGAGATGAATTAGGACATAAAAAAATAACCACCGTTTAAAAGTTTATCTTTTAACAGTGGTTATGAAATATAACTTATTTTGTTTCCAAAGGTAATTCTAAATGCTGACGAAGATCATTTGATATAGTATCTTGTTCTTCTTTCGATACAATTACATACCAGATTCCATCAATTTTCTTACTTTCACCTTTAACTTGGGTTTCAGTAATATTCTTCGCAGCCACACGATAATCTTTCTGAATTGAAATCATATCGCTTAAATTGATATTCGTCACAATATTTTTTTGAACGGCTTGTAACATGGATTGATAGTTAGTTAAAGAGGAGATCGATGCTCCTTTTTTCACAACCGCTTCAAGAACTTGTCTTTGTCGAAGCTGACGTCCGAAGTCACCTCGTGTGTCTAATTTACGCATACGAGAAAATACTAAAGCTTCGTCACCATCTAGATGGATATTTCCTTTTGCGAAGTGAATACCTCCATCAGTAAAGTCTAAGTCATTATTCACATCAACTCCACCTACTGCATCAACGATATCTTTAAAACCTTCCATATTCACTTCAAGATAATAATCAATTGGAATGTTCAAGAAATTTTCTACTGTATCAACGGACATTTGGATTCCACCAAACGCATATGCATGGTTAATTTTATCTACTTTCCCTTTACCAACGATTTCTGTTCTTGTATCACGCGGAATACTAACCATTTTTGTAGTATTTGTATTCGGATTAACTGTTAACACAATCATTGTATCCGAACGCCCTTTATCACCAGGTCGGTGGTCAACACCTAATAGTAAAATAGAAAAAGGTTCTTTCTTTTCAACACTTACTTCTTCTTTTCGTTTATCTGTTTTCTTTATGTCTTTATAGATTGCGTCAGATGTTTTATTTACGTTATGGTAAATTGAATATGCATAACCGCCTATGCCTAAGCCAATTACAACTAATAGACTAACTAGTATTAATAGTAATTTTTTTGTTGTGGACATTTTTTTAGTATTGCGTTTTTCTGATCTGGACAAGATTATTCTCCTTTAATTAGGAATTTAATTTGTAAAATTTAGCATTACTAATTTCTATCTTACTTGATTGAACAACTTTTTGCATTTTTTTTAAAAGTTGTTTCATAAAATTCTAATAATAAACAACAACAAGACTTCATATACTAAAGTCTTGTTAAGTTTCGTTCACAATTTATTATTTCTTAAATCCATTCGGATTATTTTGATGCCAATTCCAAGCCGTTTTAATTATTTGCTCTAAAGAAAATTTTGTCTCCCAGCCTAATTCATCATAGATTTTTTGCGATGAAGCAATTAGTTGAGCCGGATCACCTTCGCGACGGTCAGTAAAGATTATATTTGCATTTTTTTCTGCGATTCGTTCACATGTTTGTATAATCTCTTTTACAGAAAATCCTTTTCCATTCCCTAAATTGTATGTCTTATTAAGGTCCCCATTTTCTAGTAAGCTTGCTAGTGCTAAAATATGTGCTGATGCCAAGTCTGTAATATGAATGTAATCACGTATACATGTACCATCTGGAGTTGAATAGTCACTTCCAAATACGCTGATTGATTCACGTTGACCAAGTAAATGCTGTAGTACAAGTGGAATTAAGTGTGTTTCAGGTGTGTGATCCTCACCAATTAATCCCGTTTCATGTGCTCCAGCAGCATTAAAGTAACGTAGTACAACATAACCTAAACCATATGCTTTATGGAAATCAGCTAGTATTTTTTCAATCATTAATTTAGATTGCCCATATGGATTGATGGGATTTGTAACTGTTTCTTCTGTAATGATATCAACTTCAGGAATACCATATGTTGCTGCAGTAGAAGAAAAAATAAATTTCTTCACATTGTACTTCATCATATTTTCTAATAATGCTAGTGTTGCCCCAACATTGTTTTGATAATATTTTAATGGATTAGTGACTGATTCTCCTACTAAGCTATAAGCAGCAAAATGCATTACGGCATCAATTTTATAAGTAGAAAAAATATGCTCTAAAACAGTTGTATCACCTAAATCACCTTCAACAAAGATTGCTCGCTCATCTACTGCATCTCGGTGACCAGTTGTTAGATTATCTAATACAACTACTTCATAATTTTGCTCGACTAGTTCCTTAACTGTATGACTACCTATGTATCCCGCTCCACCAACAACTAGAATCATGATAACCTCTCCTTTTTTAGTTTCTTCTATTATATAATCTAATCATCTTCCCTAATTTCAAGTCAAAATAATAAAAAAGCACAGGATCTTCTTTTAAGATTCACCTGTGCATCAATTCTTTTATTTGTCAAAACGACTTAATAAATCTTTTTTAATAGTTTCTAATTTTTCACTGCTATTTTCTAAAGAATTTCCTTTTACGCCGAAATAGAATTTAATTTTCGGCTCAGTACCTGATGGTCGTAATGCGCACCATGATTCATCAGATAAAATGTATTTTAGAACATTTGATTTTGGCAGATTAATTTCAACTGTAGTACCATTTTCAAGATTTGTTTTAGTACTTTCCTTATAGTCTTCAATTACTGATACTCCAAGACCAGCAAATTCTTTCGGTGGGTTCATACGAAACTCATTCATCATTTGTTGAATTTGCTCAGCTCCATCTTTCCCCTTCAATGTCATAGAAACCAAGTCTTCTTTAAAGAAACCATACTTTTCAAAGATTTCTAGTAACCCATCATATAATGTTTTACCTTGAGACTTATAGTATGCAGATACTTCACAAGCTAAAATAACAGATTGAACTGCATCTTTATCACGTACAAAATCACGAATTAGATAACCATAGCTTTCTTCATAGCCAAATTGGAACTTGTACTCACCTGATTGTTCATATTCTTTAATTTTCTCACCAATAAACTTAAACCCTGTAAGTGTATCAATCGTCTCAATGCCATAGTTTTGTGCAATCACTCTTCCAATTTCAGATGTAACGATTGTTTTTAAAACTACACCATTTTCAGGTAAATTTCCAAGTGATTTCTTTTGAGATATTAAATACTCAAGCATTAACGCACCGGTTTGGTTACCTGTTAAAATAATAAACTCACCTTCAGAGTTGCGCACAGCAACACCTAAACGGTCTGCATCCGGATCAGTTGTAATTAATACATCTGCATTTACTTGCTCACCATATTGAATACTTAATTCAAACGCCACATGTTCTTCTGGATTCGGAGATTTTACAGTTGTAAAGTTTGTATCTGGAAGCTCCTGTTCTTTAACTACAGTAACATTCGAATAACCTAACATACTTAATCCATTACGTACAGGAATATTAGATGTCCCGTGTAATGGTGAGAAGACAATATTTAAATCCTTCGCATGCTTTTCTACAATTTCAGCATTTACAACTACTGTTTTTAACTCTTTTAAATAAGCTGAGTCTACTTTTTCACCGATTATTTCCAGTAAACCATTAGTTAGTAGATCTTCTTTTGAAGCTACTTCTACTGATAATTCATCTTCAACCTGATCTACGAAGCTAATTAATTCATCTGCTTCTGCAGGAGGTAATTGACCACCATCAGGACCATATACTTTGTATCCGTTGTATTCAGGTGGATTATGACTTGCAGTAAGGACGATTCCACTGAAAGCACCTAAATAACGAACCGCAAAAGATAAGACTGGAGTTGGACGTAAGCTTTCGAATACATATGTTTTGATACCATGTGCTCCAAGAGTTGTTGCAGCTTCCATTGCAAATTCAGGAGATTTGTGGCGAGAGTCGTAAGCAATTACTACACCTTGAATTTTTGCTTCTTCACCTTGGTTCTCGATGAAGCGTGCTAGTCCTTCTGATGCTTTTCGTACTGTGTAAATGTTAAGACGGTTTGTTCCTGCGCCAAGTTCTCCTCGCATTCCGCCTGTTCCGAATTCTAGGTTTTTGTAGAAGCTTTCTTCTATTAGTTTTTCGTTTGATTTCATTTGTTCTAGTTGTGCTTTTAATTCAACATCTAGTAGTGAATGATCATGCCATTTTTTGAATTGATTTTTATAATACATCTGTAATTACCCCTTAATTTTATAAAAAAAAAATCAATTGCCAATTTATTAATAAACCGACAATTGATTTTTTTATATTTTAGGTTTAATGATTCTACCTATTTATTGACAAGATAACAAATGAATATTGTATTTCTAATTATTTACTTCCGTATTGTTTTTCAAAATATTGCTTGTATTCGCCTGAGATAATCGTTTCCCACCATTCCTTGTTATCTAAATACCATTGAACAGTTTGTGCAACACCAGTATCAAAATTATATGTTGGTTTCCATCCTAGTTTTTCTAACTTAGTTGGATCGATAGCATATCGTTTATCATGACCTAAACGATCTTGTACAAACTCAATTAAGTCTTCAGATTTGCCTAATGTAGAAATGATTGTTTTAACAACCTCTAAGTTAGTACGTTCGTTATGTCCACCTACATTATATACTTCACCATTTTCACCTTCATGCAATACTAAATCAATCGCAGAGCAGTGATCAATTACATGTAACCAGTCACGAATATTTTCACCAGTACCATAAACAGGAACTTTTTGTTCATTTAAAACTCGTGAAATTGTTAATGGAATTAACTTTTCTGGGAAGTGATATGGTCCATAGTTATTTGAACAACGAGTGATATTCATTGGTAACTTGAACGTTTCATGATATGCACGAACTAATAAATCAGATGATGCTTTACTGGCTGAGTACGGACTATTTGGTTGTAATGGCGTATCTTCTGTGAAGAATGTCGTTGGATCAAAATCTAATTCACCATATACTTCATCAGTTGAAACGTGAACAAATTTCTTAACATTAATCGCTTTTGAAGCCTCTAATAAAACTTGAGTTCCTAAAACATTTGTTTTTACAAAAATTTCAGGCTCAGTGATTGAACGGTCAACATGGCTTTCTGCTGCAAAATGCACGACATAATCAAATTTTTCCTTATTAAATAATTCATCAATCTCTTCACGATTCGAAATATCAACTTTTACAAATTGATAGTTTTCATTGTTTTCGATTTCTTTATGTTTTGTTAAATCACCTGCATATGTTAAAACATCTAGATTGAAAATATCATATGAAGGATATTTATTTACCATAAACTGAACAAAGTTCCCACCGATGAACCCGGCACCACCTGTAACAGCTACTTTCATTTTACTCACCTGACTTCACCTCTTGGTTTAATTGTACTAAATATCTGCTTAATGCATCTTGCCATGAAGGTAATGGTTTAAATCCATTCTCCACTAGCTTTTGTTTTGATAGTCTAGAATTTTTTGGTCGAACTGCACGAGTTGGATAATCTTCAGTTGAGATTGAATGTACTAACACATCTTTTCCCGCCTGTTTGAATATTTCTTTCGCAAATTCTGACCAACTAGTGAACCCTTCATTTGTGGCATGATATATTCCGTATTTATCTGACTGTACTAAAACTACTAAAAGCTTGGCTAAATCAAATGTATATGTTGGTGAACCTATTTGGTCTCCTACTACATTTAATTCGTTTCTAGTTTCTGATAAACGTAGCATTGTTTTAATAAAGTTATTACCATTAATTCCGAACACCCAAGAAATACGAACAATAAAATATTTTTCAATTAACGATTGGACAGCTTTTTCACCTTCATACTTTGTTAGGCCGTAATAACCGATTGGATTTGCTTGATCATCTTCATTAAACGGCATTTCACCTTTGCCTTCAAATACATAATCCGTACTAATATAAACGAATTTTGCATTGCGTTTCTTTGCCGCTTCAACTAAATATTTAGTACCCTCAACATTTACATTCCAGCAATTCTCCCTGTCATCCTCAGCTTTATCAACAGCCGTGTAGGCAGCACAGTGAATAATTGCATCAGGTTTAAATGAATCTACTAAAGAAAAAACAGCTTCTTTCTCTGTAATATCAAGTTCATTACGTCCGACACCTTTTACATCCAAGCCATGAATTTCGCATTCACGGACAACATCATAGCCTAACTGTCCACTATAACCTGTTACTAAAATTTTCATTTAATTACTCCCCGTAAGTAAAGTTATTTTCAGCATCCTTTAATAATGGTGCAGCTTCGTCTTTTCCTGATAATACAGGCGTAACATCCATTGGCCATTCCACATTAATTTCAGGGTCATTCCATCGAATTCCTCTGTCACATTCTGGCGCATAAAGCTCGTCTACTTTATATTGCACTTCTACGTCATCTGTTAATGTCATAAAACCATGCGCAAACCCTTTTGGTACTAATAATTGCTTTTTATTTTCAGCAGTAAGTTCGATTCCAAACCATTTTCCAAAAGTAGGACTACCTTTACGAATATCAACAGCAACATCAAAAATAGAACCACGTGTACAGCGAACTAATTTAGTTTGTGCTTTTGGGGCTAATTGATAATGTAATCCACGTAAAGTATCTTTTGTTGCAGAAAAAGAATGATTATCTTGAACAAATTGTAATTTTTGTCCAAATTCTTTCATTTTTGATTCACTATATGTTTCCATAAACCAACCACGATGATCACCAAAAACAGCTGGTTCAATAACTAAGACACCTTCTAAAAAAGTTTCAGTAATTTTCATTATAAAATCACACCTCGAAACGTATTATTAATATTTAATCTCGCCATTTGCAACTTTTAGTAAATATTTACCGTAGCTCGTTTTGCTTAAAAGCTCACTTGATTCAATCAGCTTTGCTTTATTAATCCATCCATTAATATAAGCAATTTCTTCCGGAGCTGAGATTTTAATTCCTTGATGCTCTTCAACCGTTTTAACAAAGTTCGTAGCAGAAACTAAACTCTCATGAGTCCCAGTATCTAACCAAGTATAACCACGACCTAAAAGTTCAACATCTAATTCGCCCATATTTAAGTAAGCTTCATTAACTGTAGTAATTTCTAATTCTCCACGATGCGATGGTTTTACATTTTTCGCAATTTCCACAACTCGGTTATCATAAAAATACAATCCAGTAATCGCATAGTTTGATTTCGGAACAGCAGGCTTTTCTTCGACGCTTAATACTTTTCCGCTTTCGTCAAATTCTACAACACCAAATCGTTCAGGATCCTGAACATGATAGCCAAATACTGTCGCACCTTTTTCTTTAGACGCTGCATTTTTCAATATGTTACGCATTCCACTACCGTAATAAATATTGTCACCTAAAATCATTGCAACTGAATCGCTTCCAATGAACTCTTCACCAATAATAAATGCTTGTGCTAATCCATCTGGACTAGGCTGAACTTTATATTGTAAAGAAATTCCAAACTGAGAACCGTCACCTAATAAAGCCTCAAATCGAGGTAAATCCTCTGGAGTTGATATAATTAAAATCTCTCTAATACCAGCCAGCATTAAAGTAGATAATGGGTAATAAATCATTGGTTTATCATATACAGGCAAAAGCTGTTTACTTGTAACCATTGTTAATGGATAAAGGCGGGTACCACTACCTCCTGCAAGAATAATTCCCTTCATTTTTAAGTCCCCCTGAAACTTTTTGTAAGTTAATTTGTTATAAATTAAGTAAGTAAAAGGATTAGGTAAAATTTTTTTATCACGTAATCCAATACAATATTGTTCTTTATACCTTCTACCAATTTCATATAAAGTAATTATTAAAAACTATCGTTATTAAAAAGTTTAATTCCACGCGATTTATTCATAAAAAGATATAAGTAATCATATTACACTTATAATATTAAATGCGTCGTACTCTGGTCAGTTCACATTTTGAAATAAAAGAAACACTGTTAAGAAATTACATTAACAGTGTTTCTTCTAAATTTCATTTTAATGTACCTTATATAATACTTTGTTTCTATAGTTAATTCCAAATGCTGACGTAAGTCCTTAGAAATATAATTTTGTTCTTCTTCCGATACAATTACATACCAGATTCCATCAATTTTCTTACTTTCACCAGTAACTTGTGTCTCTGAAATACTTTTCGTAGCCTCACGATAGTCTTTTTGAATCGAAATCATATCTTCTAAACTTATATTCGTCACTACATTTTTTTGAATCGCTTGTAAAATGGATTGATAGTTTGTTAAAGATGAGAAAGTAGCTCCTTTTTTAATTACCTCTTCAATTATTTGCCTTTGTCGAAGCTCACGTCCAAAGTCACCTCGTGGGTCAATTTACGCATACGAGAATACTTTTATGCATCGACACCATTTAAATGATGTGATCCTTTCTTAAAATGTACTCCTTCATTAATAAAATCTAAGTCATTTACGACATCAACTTCACCAACAGCTTCTAAAATATCTTAAACCCTTCCATATTTACCTCAAGAAAATAGTCAATTGGAATATTCAAGAAGTTTTCGACTGTATCGACTGACATTTGGATCCCACCAAACCCATATGCATGGTTAATTTTATCTTGTTTACCTTTTCCAACAATTTCAGTTCTTGTATTGCGTGGAATACTTACCATTTTTGTTGTATTTGTATTCGGATTAACCGTCAACACAATCATTGAATCCGAACGACCTTTATCACCAGGTCGATGGTCAACACCTAATAGTAAAATTGAAAAAGGTTCTTTCTTTTCAACACTTACTTCTTCTTTTCGTTTTTCTGTTTTCTTTATGTCTTTATAAATTGCGCCTGATGTCTTATTTACATTATGGTAAATTGAATACGCATAACTATCTATTCCTAAACCAATGACAACTAATACACTAACAGGATTAATAGTACTTTTTTTGCTATGGACACTTTTTTAGTAGAGTGTTTTTCTTTTCTAGACAAAATAATTCTCCTTCAATTATGAACTTAATTTTCAAATATAAAAAATCAGAATTACTTACATTCTATCTTACTTGATAAAATATCCATTTGCATTTTTTTGTAAGATAATTATTTAATAACTTGAATAAAGAAATTAGCAGGACCTCTTCTTAATGAGGACCTGCTAATTTCCGTTCATAATTTATTATCTCTTAAATTCATTCGGATTATTTTGATGCCAATTCCAGGCTGTTTTATTATCTGATCTAAAGAATATTTCGTCTCCCAGCCTAACTCTTCATATATTTTTTGTGATGAAGCGATTAGTTGAGCTGGGTCACCATCACGACGATTAGTTATGATAACATTTGCATTTTTTTCTGTAATTCGTTCACATGTTTCAATAATCTCTTTTACAGAAAATTCTTTTCCATTACCTAAATTGTATGTTTTATGAAGATTTCCAGTTTCTAGTAAGCTTGCTAGAGCTAAAATATGCGCTGATGCTAGTTCCGTATTATGGATATAATCGCGAATACAAGTACCATCTGGAGTTGGGTAATCACTTCCAAATACACTAGTTGAGATACGTTGACCTTGTAAATGATGTAATACTAACGGAATTAAGTGTGTTTCAGGATTGTGATCATCTCCAATTAATCCCATTTCATGTGCTCCTGCTGCATTAAAGTAACGTAATACAACATAAGCTAAGCCATATACTTTGTAGAAGTCATCAAGTATTTTTTCAATCATTAACTTTGATTAGCCATATGGATTGATTGGATTTGTCACCGTTTCTTCTTTAATAATATCTACCTCAAGAATACCGTATGTTGTTGCAGTAGAAGAGAAAATAAATTTCTTACATCATACTTCATCATGTTTTCTAATAAAGTTAATGTCGCACCAACATTATTTTGGTAAGAACAGAAATTGATAAAAGTATAACGAGTAAATTTAATTTTCGAAGAATTTTTGTCTCCCTTACTGACTTCATTCAAATATATTTACAATTACTATACTACTGCAATAATAAGAACTAAAACAATGTAAAATTTGTGCCCTTCGTATTTTTTAATTTACTCAGTTATTCACTACCTACCGTTAAAGCTCGGTATCTAAACGAAGCATTATCTGAAAAAATATATTTTGAACATTTGATTTTGGTGAGTGTATTTCATTTTTAGAGCCATCCGCTAGAATTCAATCTCTACTAAACAAATCCCTTGTGTAAACCTTTTCTTCTACGTCTTGTAAATTTCCTGACAATCGATTAGCCACAATCACATCTGATAACATCTTAAATTCATCTAAGTCATTAATTATTTTAGAATTAAAGAATTTCTCCTCGTGAAGAGTTGGCTCATATACAACAACTTCAACACCTTTAGCTTTAATACGCTTCATAACACCTTGTATGGCTGACTGTCTAAAGTTATCTGATTCCATTTTCATGGTAAGTCTATAGATACCTACAACCTTAGGATTCCTTTTTATAATCATATCAGCAATATGATCTTTTCTTGTTCGATTTGCATCAACAATTGCTGTCATTATATTATTAGGAACATCATCATAATTAGCTAATAACTGTTTCGTATCTTTAGGTAAGCAGTAGCCTCCATACCCAAAGGAAGGATTATTATAGTGATTTCCTATTCTAGGATCGAGTCCAACACCATCAATAATTTGCTTAGTATCTAAGCCCCTTACCTCTGCATATGAGTCTAGTTCATTAAAAAAGGCAACTCTCATCGCAAGGTAAGTGTTAGCAAATAATTTAATTGCCTCAGCTTCTGTAGAATTCGTAAACAAAACATCTATATTTTCTTTTAAAGCACCTTCTACAAGTAACTCAGCAAATACTCTAGCTCTATCAGATTGTTCACCAACAACAATTCTTGTAGGATACAAGTTATCATATAGCGCTTTTCCTTCTCTTAAAAACTCCGGTGAGAATATAATATTATCTGTTTCAAACTTCTCCCTTATTTTCTCTGTATAACCTACAGGGATCGTTGATTTAATCACCATTATAGCTTCTGGATTAATAGATAATACATTGGCAATAACAGCTTCAACAGATCTGGTATTAAAATAGTTCTTTTCTGGATCATAGTTCGTTGGTGTCGAAATGATGACATAATCAGCATCTTTGTAAGCTAGATAATTATCGGTTGTCGCCGTTAAATTTAGCTCTTTTGTCGCTAAAAAATCTTCAATTTCATTATCAATTATAGGAGATCTTTTATTATTAATCATAGCTACTTTTTCTTGAATAATATCAACAGCTATTACTTCATGATGTTGGGCTAGTAGGATTGCATTTGATAATCCAACATAACCTGTTCCTGCGATTGTAATTTTCATGTTTTCTCCCCCAAACAATATTTAGGCATTATATAATTTGATTTCATATAGATGAGTAAAATTAATTCTGTTTTAAGAATATGTACACAGATTTCTACCCCACATACTCTTTCAGCCCCTAATAAAATAATTCAAAAGAACAGTCTTTTAAACTATTTTATTAAAGTTAAAATTTAGACTGAGATTGGATATTTTCCCATTGTCATTAGTGATATAATATACAAGCTATGAATGTATATTCTTCGCAATAATTACACTTGCAATATATTTTTAAACAGTACGAAACGTCCCATTTTTCGCCATGGGACGAGTGACTGTATTTTTACTTTCACACTACGCTACTTAGCCATTTTTTAAGTAGCTCTTGATTACTATAAAATAATTTACAATAACAATCTATGTCCACTTTTTAATCTAACTCATTAACTTCACATTTATATATATCATAAAGCTATATTAGCGTAAGGAAAATTATAAATCTTTATCAAAAAATACTTTTCCTAAAATTAAAAATTTCAGCCTATCAGACTAAATTTATGTGAATTGCATAATCATTTTATCAACTGATATGAAATATAGGGAACCATAGAAATTGACATCTACTTTGACAATATCTAATGAAAAAAAATTCAGATACAGTGTAATTATGAGTGTTTAATCTTGCCCACTTTTTTAAAAAGATACTTATTTATTTTTATTTATTAATAATGTATCATAACGGTTTTAATTTATATCTCCTATTTTATTAGTTACGCCATTCAATATTTTCCCTAATCTTTTTCGCTGGGTTTCCAGCAATAATAATTTTTTCGTCATTGAATTTTTTACTTACCAATGATGAAGCACCAACAATGGTGCCATGTGAAATTCTGCTGCCTTTTAATATTGTTGAGTTAGCTGATATCCATACCTTATCACCAATAACAATAGATTCATCAGAATTAATTCTAGTATTGTTGTTTGCATCAAATATTTTATGAAAATCTGTATCCATTATTAATACATTCCATGAAATCAAATTATCATTTCCAAAAGCTATTTCTTTTGAACAAATAATATTAGATTCTGCAGTCACAGTAAAGTTATCCCCTATTATTAAATTTCCATTTTTATTACAATTAATTTTTGTACCGTGTCCAATAAAAGCACGACCTTTAAATACTATTTTTCCATAGATTATTACTATTGATTTAGATTTCCTTTTATCAAAAATCCCTACATCTCCTACACCAATTTTTATCATAAAAGGTCTTAACCACTCACTATTTATTTTGAGACAGCCCTTTTTACATTTTATTCTTGTATTATAGGTAATAAAAATTGGTAGTTTGAGCGCTTCATTAAATGGTAAAATTCGAAAATTTATATATATTGATTTAATGATCGAAAAAAATAGAATTATTAATTTAGGCAAAACTTATTCTCCCCCAAAGTTACTAAATAACTATAAAATGCTGACTATCCCTTCAATATATAAAACATATCCTGTAATAATTAATAATAAGATTATATTTGAAACCAGAAAATATTTTTTAGAGATATTTATTTCCATACAAAGTTTGAAATCATTAATTAAAAATGTGACAAAATTAACAAATACATTGATTAGTATAATATATATTAATGAATTCATCTCTTTTATTAACAACATCAATATTAAACCAATAGAAATCCATATTGAATTAATCAAAATAATATTTTTTTGTTTACCGATCCTCTTAGAAAAATTTGAAATACATATTACAGAAAGTAAATTCATTGAAACTATTGGTACCATTGCTAAAAATATCGGGATTGATTCCCTATATTCAATAAAAAAATAATATAATATATACTTTGCTATTAATGCAGAAATAAATACTGGCAATGTTAATGAAATTATTAATAATTTCAATTTTTTATAATAAACGTTAAGCTCCTCTAACTTCTTTCTAGCCAATGTAGGATATAGTACAGAGCTTAATGAATTTATAACTATCGCATACATTGAAACTACCGTATATGCAAAAGAATAAATTCCAAAATCTTTTCTTGTAAAGTTGAGATTAATAAAAATTCTATCTAATCCTAATATACTTAAGGTAGTTAAATTACCTATCATTATAATTAAACCCTTCTTAGTGTAAAAATAAAAAGTTTTTAAAATCTCTTTATCTAAAAAAATTCTTCCGAGAAAAATTTTTTTAAACTTATATAAGTAATAAGATAAAATAATAAAGTTAATTATTGTATATAAATACATAAAATAAAAATAATATCTAGCATTTAGAACTAGTAATATAATTACACCCAACACATAAACTAATTTTTGGCCAAATAAAATTTTAGAATATAAAACAAAATTTTGATCTGCTTGTATTACAAACGATATAAATGTATTTAGATTTACTAATATAATATTAATTAACAAAAAAATACTTAATACTTTAATATTTTGATCGCCAATAATAAACATACAGCTAAATAGTATCAAACTTAGGGTACCTACTAAAATTAAAAGTAATACCATAAAAGATCGAATCTTAATATTATCGTGTTCATTAATTTTTTTATTTGCTATATTAATAAAAAAACCATCAGAAAAACCCAAATGAAAAAAACCTGCATAACTTAAATATAATTCAAATGTTTTCAATGAACTAAATTGTTCTGGTTTTAATAATAAAGGAATTATCAATACTGCTATAGTGGATAAGATAAAATTACCTAAGTTTGCACTTATTGTATAAAATAAACTTTTCAATCGAATTACCTCAAAGACAATATTTTCTTAATTAATAATTTTATAGGGCGAAATAAATTAACATATATTTTATAGGAAATTTTTGCAATAATTAGTTCAAATGTATTTGACTTAACATACTCTTTAAAATAATAATAATGTGAGTTAAAATTAATATTCTCAATTAGTATGCTTGATTGTTTTTTAGTCGTCCCCCCGTGTTCATGTAATATTTCTGAATATGGAAAATATACAACTTTTTGTTTAAATTTCCTAACTTTATCACAAATAATAGGTTCTTCAGCAAAAAGAAATGTATTTTGGTCAAACCCATTAACCATATTAAATACTTCTTTTCTAACAATAAAAAAAGCACCAGATACCCAATCAACCTCAATAGGCATAGTGTCTAAAGAATCTAAACTATATTTGTCATTAATAATTCTATTTGTTAGTCTTGCATTTAAAAATAAATTAAATAGATTTGGTATAATTAATTTTCTCCAAATATTTGTGTTTTTCCTTGGATTTTGGTTCACACCTTTTAAATCTAATTGTTTTATTCCAAGGATAGCAGTATGAATATTATTTTTAAAATATACTTTAATTTTAGTTAAATCTAGATTCTTAATTACAATATCATTATTAGAAAAAATATAATAATCAAATTCAAAGTGTTCTTCAGCAACTTTGGCACCATAATTATTCCCTTTGGCATAACCTAGATTTTCCTCTGGATCTACCATAATAACTTCAATATTTTTAGTTTTAATAAAATAATTATTAGTATTTAACTTTTTGGATTTCGCAAAATTATTTTCCAGTGCTCTAATAAGATTGATAAAATTTTTTTTGTTATTAGAATTATCTATTACAACTGCCTTTATTAAAAAATTATTATCAAAATAGTTATCTAAATGTTTTAAATATTCACAAGTTCGTTCAAAAGAATAATAGTCAATAATTATGAAACAGAATGCATTCATTATTAATACCTCTTAGAAAAATTTCATATTAAACTAATACTTATTTCAGATATAATCCAATATTATTAAATAAAATGTAGTGATTATCTTCAAAGAATTTTTAAAGTGTTTGTTTTTAGATCAAAAAATAAGATTGTTTAATTGTTTAAACTACTTTAGAGCCCATTTGTTATATTTTTTCTATTTAAATACCAAGCAATAAATTTTCTAATTCCTTCATTAAAACTTACAGTTGGATTATAGCCAATAAGTTCTTTTGCTTTTGTTATATCTGCAAAAGTTTTCTCTACATCACCTGGTTGTAAAGGTAATCTATTTAATTTCGCTTCAATGCCTAGCTCTTTTTCAATAGTATTAACCATTTGCAATAAAGAAATTGTTTGTGACTCACCTAAATTTAAAATCTCATAAATATCATTATGATTTATTATAAAGTCAATAGATTTTATAATCCCTTCAATAATATCATCTATATAAGTATAATCTCTTTGAGTTTCTCCATTTCCATAGAACGGTATTTCTTTACCATTTTTTATTAAATTAGTAAATTTGTGAATAGCCAAATCTGGTCTTTGTCTTGGCCCATACACTGTGAAAAATCTTAACATCATAATATCTATTTTATATAAATGATGGTATACATGCCCCATTATTTCACATGATTTTTTTGTTGCTGCATAAGGGGAAATTGAATTGTCAACAGTATCTGTTTCTCTAAAAGGAACGGTTTTATTATTACCATAAACTGATGATGAAGAAGCACAAATAAACTTTTTCACTCCATATTTTTTGCACAATTCTAGTAAATGAGTGGTCCCCTTTACATTTACTTCCTCATATAATAATGGATTATCAATTGAAGGTCGAACTCCCGCCATAGCTGCTAGATGAATCACTATATCTATTTTATGATCTTTAAAAATACTATCCATTGTATTTAAATTTAAAATATCTGTTTCAATAAGTTTATAGTTAGGCTTATCTAAGTTATGCAATACATTATTTTTCTTAATTTTAACATCATAATAGTTATTAAAATTATCTATATTAAGTACTTTATCACCTCGTTCTACTAAAAAATCGCATAAATGTGAACCTATAAACCCTGCGCCGCCTGTTACTAAAATATTCAAACATTCTCACCCAATCTTTATTTTGATAGCAAATTAAGCCATTTCTTTTGAAAATTATCTTTATTAAATCTTAAAGAAGATTTAATTATTTCATCTATATCTACTTTTTTTCTACTTTCATAATAGGTAATAAAATCACTCAATAATTTATAATTTTCTCTATAATAACTATTTACATTATCAATTCTGAAATGTTTTATACCTTCTATATCTTTCGCTAGGAATGGGATTCCACATGCATTTGCCTCTAAAAAAGTTAATCCAAATGATTCAAATTGACTATAAGACCAGTAAATAGAAGCTTTTGAGTAATAGTTTATCAACTTCTCATTAGGTACATTTCCTAAAAAAATAATATCATCTGATAAATTAAATTCCTTAATCTTTTTTTGCAATTCTTGCTTATAAGGCCCATCACCAATTATCCACCATTTATAATTAAATTTCTTATCACGTAGCTCTTTAAAATCATCCAACATTAGTGAGTAACCTTTTTCTTTAATAATTCTTCCGACCGAAAGTAATATTTTATCTTCATAACCTGTTTGATACTTTTTATAAAATTTTTTATGGTCTATAAAATTAGGTATACATATAAAATTGCCGTATATATTTTTTTTTGTAAATTTATTCATTAAAAACTCACTACAAAAAACAACATACTTGCTTTTTCTTAATATTGAAAAATAATTTTTATAAAAACTTCGTTTTATTAGCTCATTTTTACTGTTAAAGTTTTCTAATTCAGTTCCATGTATATAAACAATACATTTAGCCCATAGAGATCGAGGTATACATAACGAACCAATTATTGTTGATGGAAAACCATTTAAAATAATGTAGTTGTATTTATCTAAATCTATTTTTTTCAAGTGAAAATAATATGGTAAAAAAAATAACTTTGGAATATAACTAATTCTTGTAATATTGGTTAACTCTGTAATACTTTTATGTTTTCTAGTAATTAGATTAACATTAATATTCTTTTGATTTATCAATATTTCAAATAAATACTTCGCCATTGAACCAACACCTCCAATTTGGGGTGGAAATTCATGGCTAATTATTAAAACATCTAATTTTTTCATTTTTCAACATCACTTTCATGTAGAAATTTTGATATTTTTCACTCATAGATTCGGAACTAAAATTTTTAATTATATATTCTCTAATATTTTCTTTCTCAATTATTTCTAAAGATATAGAAGATAATTTTTCAGATAAATCATCCGTATCATACAATTTATGAAATTTACCAAACTTACCCTCACCAAAAGTCTCTCTATGCTGAGGAATGTCAGAAAGAATACATGGTAACCCTGTTGACATTGCCTCTAATACCGCATTAGGTAAGCCCTCAGATGAACTACTTGAAACGAATACATCTGAAATTTGTAAATACTCATGAATATTACTCTTTTTTCCAAGGAAAAGTACATTATTTTTCTCTTTATACTCATCTTTCAAATTTATTAATTGACCCTCACCTAAAAGTAACAATTTATAATTATTATTGTTTGAAAATTTTTTCAGAAAAGCTTCGATAGTAGTTTTTGGATCCTTTCTAAGCAGCAGTCCGCCAGTATTAATAAAAATAAAATCTTGATTATTAAATCCCAATTTAGTTCTTAGATTCTTCTTATCTTCATCATTAATCAAGTAATATCTTTTCGTACTAACTGAATTTTGTATTGATGTAGTAATAATATTTTCTCTTTCTAGGTATATTTCCTTTAAACTATTTGAACATGTAATTCTATGTTCAATTCTATTTATTAAATTTAGATAGATTTTTGCAATTACCCATCCTTTTATTCCATAATTCCCAACAAAATCTTCATATGGATAATTTCTTAAAGTTGTAATATGGAAAAGATTTTTATTCTTAAGAGCACAAATATATCCCAACAAATCTGCTCTCTCTCCTGAAGAATGAATAATATGAGGATTAAATTTATTTAATATTTTTTTGAAGCTTGGATATGAATGGGTAAGAAATTTTTTTCTTGATAAATTTAAACTCTCAATTTTCAATCCTTGTTCCAAAAATAAACTATATAAAGTATCTTCTGGTTCAGGACTTAAAGTTACGATTACTGGATTAAACTTTGTTTTGTCTAGATTTGAAACTATATTTAACAACTGATTTGTTGGACCTGTTCTTCTAAGAGTTGAAACTAAATACAATATATTTATCATTTAAATTCACCAGTTTTATTTATTTTTTATTTCTATCTGCATTAATGACGCACTTAAGAAAAAGAAGTACAATATTATATCCCAGCCTAATACTGAATAAAAAAACATTGCCACATATATCGAAAGGAAAATCAGATAATTACAAATAAAAAAAGTACTTGGTTTGTTGCTAAAAAAGTACTTTGTAAAACGTATTAGAGTATAAATAGTAAAACATATACCCACTAAACCTAGATCATATAATATATCAAGGTAAGTATTATCAGTAGTTACAAATCCAGAAATATAAGAATTTAATTGAGCTGAAATAAATACCCCACTTGATCCGATTCCATGACCAAATATCATTTGAGGAAATTCTGTGTTATTTACAAAATTATCTAATATAAAAGATATAGCAAATGTTCTTTGTAAATAAGAAATTGAACCGTAAGAAGTTTGTAAGTCATAAATTCTATCTATAATAAATTGATAAATTTCAATAATTTTTTGTATATATACCCACAAAAATAATGTAATAATTACAGATAAAAGGACATATAAACCAACTAATAAATATTTATTTATATTTAATTTATTTCTTATTATTTCATTTTTGAATACTCTATTTCTAATTTTATAAGCTAAAAGAACAACAATAAGAGCAATCCAGGAACTTCTAGATTGTGTCATAACAATATTTACACATAATAAAATATTTAAAAATATAAAAGAAAGTCTATGTTTATTCATGAGTAAATTTATACACATAGTAATAACTAAAAAATTACCATATATAATTGGATGATAAAAAAAACTCCTAATTCTATAAGATTCGTAAGCTTTTTCAGATAGAAACATCGTATAACCTGATTTAATAAATTCTTTAAAAATTAAATCATTTAAAACATACTCATATAAACCTAAAATAGATAGTATAAATCCAAGATATAAAAAAGGTTTATATAATGATTCATTTTTAGTCCTAACTTTAAAGGAATAAAAATAATAAGCTGAGAAATAACCAGAAACCATTATCATAATCTTTATATAATAATCAGCATCTAAACTCCCTGTTACGAAACTCGAAAAAAATATAACAAACGAGAAATAGATCATAAAAAAATCTATATTTTTAATCCTTTTTAAAAAAAATAGTATACCAATTAACCCTAAAATTATTAGGAAAAAATAGAAATATTTGCTTGAAAAAAAAAAGTATCCCCTTAATATCCCAAATAGAATTGTTATTAGTAAAATTAACGATTTCATATTGTA
This sequence comes from Bacillus sp. AFS041924, assembly GCF_002577195.1. Taxonomy (GTDB): domain Bacteria; phylum Bacillota; class Bacilli; order Bacillales; family Bacillaceae_G; genus Gottfriedia. The sequence continues at coordinate 30,519 of NZ_NULG01000006.1, read as the reverse complement.
TCTTGTCAGATTCATTCGAAACTCCTACTTACTAAAAATAATTGATTTATTTATTTCTTTAGAATAAATATGATTCACGATGTCCTGTGGAATTATCCACCACAATGATGCAAAAATTAACCCTTTTAATGATTGAAAAGGTTCATCTTTCTTAAAAAATTTCCATTTTGCTTTAAGAACACTCTTTCTACATATACTTGATCTTTTATTAGCATCTAAAATAGTAAATTTATACTCTCCAAGTACTTCCTGTATATTATCTAATTCATAACCCAGTACTCTTAATTTTAAGAAAAGCGCATAATCTTCTGCTAATGGATACTCATATTCATATCCACCATTACTAATTATTACACCTTTTCGTACCATCAAAAACGAGTGTTGTATAGGACATCGAATAGGAATGATTTTTGGTATATCTTTTAATACTGGATATCTTCTTATAGTATTACTTTCGTTATTATTATTAACTATTTTGACCCAGGTTCCAACTGCAGCAATCTTTGGATTTCTTTCTAAGTATTCTACCTGTTTTGCTAATCTTTCACGATAAGAAAAATCATCATCATCAGCCCTTGCAATAAACTCACCTTCACATAATTTTAATCCTTTGTTCAAAGAATAAATAAGACCACTATTTATTTCATTTTCTAGTATCCTTAATTTGAAATTAACATTTTCAGATTTTTTCTTAAGATATTCCTTTAATTTTTTATTTTGAGGATCATCATTAACTAGTACAACTTCAAAATCTTTAAATGTTTGCCTTTCAATTCCAAGTAGGGCTCTATCTAGAAGGTTAATATTTGAATTATATACACTCATTAGAACACTTACTTTAGGCATAATATCCCCCTTTTTATACGTTCTTAATTTTTTTGAATTTCTTTTGAATTTTAATAAGCTCCCACTCCACGGATAACTTTTATGACTGTTAAAATTAATATTTGAATATCAAATTTTAAGGATTGATTATATACATAGTAAAGTTCTAAGTCTACTCTCTCAGGATATCCCACATCGCTTCTACCACTTATCTGCCAAAAACCTGTTGCACCTGGCTTTACGGATAAAAATTCACTAGTCTTTATTCCATACTCTCTTAATTCCTCTTGAACTACTGGTCTTGGACCAACTAGACTCATTTCACCTTTGAGTATATTAATAAACTGAGGAATTTCATCTAAGCTAGTTTTTCTCAGAAACCCTCCAATCTTAGTAATACGAGGATCCTCATGTGGTTCTAGCTTGTAGTTATTTAATAAATATTTCTTATACAACTCTTTATTGGATTTCAATTTATTTTCTGCACCAGTTACCATAGAGCGAAACTTATATATATGAAAAACTTTACCATTTTGACCTACTCTTTTTTGTTTAAAAATTGCAGGTCCTTTTCTATCTTCTAATTTAATAATAACAGCAATTACTAAAAAAACTGGTAAAAACAAAATGATTCCACATAAAGCACCGAAAAAATCCATTAACCTTTTCACAATTAGGTATTTCTTATTATTAGACCTTTCTGTATTTTGAATTACAGAGAAATCTTGATTTAGATTAACCTTTGAAACTTCTCTATTCAATTGCAAACGAATAACCCCGCTTCTCTTATTGTTTTATTTTTTGATTATTCAGAATGACTTCCATAAATTCCAATAGGTCATACTTTAAGTCTTCATGTTTTAAAGCAAACTCAACCGTCGTTTTAATAAACCCTAATTTCTCACCAACATCATGACGTTTCCCTTCAAAGTCATATGCAAACACACGTTGGATTGAATTTAATTTTTGAATCGCATCCGTAAGTTGAATTTCTCCACCTGCACCAATTGACTGCTCTTCTAGGTACATAAAGATTTCAGGTGTAAATACATAGCGACCCATGATTGCTAAATTAGAAGGCGCTGTACCAGGCGCTGGCTTTTCAACAAAGTTTTTTACTTCGTATCTTTTACCCTCTTGCATAAGCGGTTCAACAATTCCATAACGGTGTGTTTCTTCCTCTGGCACAGTTTGTACACCAATTACTGAAGAATATGTATTGTCATATTGTTCAATCAATTGCTTTAAGCCAGGTTTTTCTGCTTCGACAATGTCATCACCAAGTAATACTGCAAATGGTTCGTTGCCGATAAAATTACGTGCACACCATACTGCATGGCCTAATCCCTTTGGTTCTTTTTGTCGTATATAATGAATGTCAATATTAGATGGCGCTTTTACTTGTTCTAAAAGTGCATATTTTTCTTTTTCTAATAAATTGTGTTCTAGCTCAAATGAATAATCAAAATGATCTTCAATTGCACGTTTTCCTTTACCTGTTACGATAATGATATCTTCAATTCCTGATTCAATTGCTTCTTCAACGATGTATTGAATTGTTGGTTTGTCTACGATTGGTAGCATTTCTTTTGGCATTGCTTTTGTTGCAGGTAAAAAACGTGTTCCTAACCCTGCAGCTGGTATAATTGCTTTTTTTACTTTTTTCATTATAAAAGTCCCTCCATTTTTTCTCCCATATAAAATAATAAAGTTTCTATTTCTATATTCATGTGAACAAATACACAAAAAGCAACTCTATTTTCTTTAAAATCAAATATAATTTAGGGCATCTAACCCCTCCTCACACTATACCTCTGACGACTAGCGTCTAAGCAGACAATTGTAAAAATAATGCTTTCCTTACGTAATATGCATGGCCTAATAAATTTGAGTTCTTTCTTGAGGTCCATTAACATACTGCTGAATGGAGAAAACATTGACTTAATCATCTACCACAGTATAGCCGAGTACCTCCATTGATAACGGTAAGGAGATATCACCTATCTTTTATTAGATACCTAGTAAACGACTCAAAATATTTTGTTTTAATTTAAGAGGTTGTTCTGGATAAAGAATATTTCCGTTTACAATCGATTGAGCATTTTCTCTTAAAAGGAATTCAGTTTCTACTCCAAATTTTTCTCGAACGATCTCATACGCATCTATTAACTCAAAATTTCGATTTTTCGTATTGTGAGCATCTGATGCAATTGTATGTACCCAATTCGCTTCAATACATTTAAAGGTAAACTTCTGAATTTTTTTACCGAATTTACCTGTTATAGATGAAGCAGTAATTTGAGTTAATATACCTTTTTGGACATAGTCGAAAAGGATGTCTGGTTCGTTAATAAGAACTTTGTTTCTTTCAGGATGTACAAGAATCGGCGTAATTCGATTTGCTTGCATTTCATAAAATAACCTATTTGTGAAATTTGGAATACGAGATGACGGAAGCTCGCATAGTAAATAGCGTCTTCCATCATTAATTGAAACAATTTGATTCAGCTCATAATCTTGAATTAAATCCCCATATAGCCTTACTTCTTGTCCGGGTAGAATTGTTAAAGGTAGTTCAAGGTGTTTTATTACATGATTTAGCTCTTCAACTTTTTCTAATATCTTTTTTCTGTCCGTATTGTAACGTCCATTCTGATGATGAGGTGATGCAACTATTGTATGAATACCATTGTCCACGGCAGCTCGAGCCATATTAATACTATCTTCCATTGTAATTGGACCGTCATCTAGGCCAGGTAAAATATGACAGTGAAGATCAATCATTTTTCAATACCATAATAATCGTAATAACCGTCTTTATCCTGTTCCGCTCGATTTAATACGACACCTAGAATATTTGCGTTTACTAGTGTTAATAATTCTTTTGCTTTTTTAATTTTTTCTTTTGCCGTGTATCCTCTACGTACAACTAAAATCGTCCCATCACAGACTTGTGAAATTATTTGAGCATCAGTAACTGCTAATAATGGAGGAGCATCTATAAGAATCACATCATATTGTTCATACATCTGTTCGATCAAACTCTTCATCTTTTCTGAAGATAGTAGTTCAGATGGATTCGGCGGAATAGGACCTGATGTTAGAACTGTAAGATTGTCAGTTGGAGTTTTTTGTATTACATCCTTTAATGACTTTTCTTGTGCAACTGCGGTTGTTAAACCTTTGAAATTCTCTAATTTAAAATCTGCATGTAATTGCGGTTTTCGTAAATCTGCATCTACTAAAAGCACTTTTTTCCCTTGCTGAGCATAAGTCACCGCTAAATTCGCAATCGTCGTTGTTTTACCTTCAGATGGTTCAGAAGATGTCACTAAAATTGACTTTATTTTTTTATCAATTGAAGAAAATTGTATGTTCGTACGGACTGTTCGATATTGTTCCGCAAATGGTGATTTAGGGTTTGTTAATGTAATAAGAAATCTTTGTAATTTTTCTTTAGCAGTCCTTTTAGACATTTTACGCACCCTTTCCCAGTTTAAATTTTTTAAGTTTCGGAGTCACATTTCCTTTTGATACTTCAGAAATAACACCTAAAATCGGTAATTCTAATAATTCTTCCAGTTGCTTTTCTGTTTTAATAGTGTTATCTAAAAATTCAAGTAAGAACGCAATACCAACAGAAAGCATTAATCCTACAACAAGTCCAATCGCAATATTTAGTTTTGGATTTGGTTTAATCGGACTTGGATTTTCACTTAACTCTGCTTTTGTAAGTATTGTCACATTATCTATACTCATAATTGTTTTAATTTTTTTCTGGAAAACAACTGCAATCGTATTTGCAATCGCTTGCGCTTGCTCAGGATTAGGATTTTGAACTGAAACAGTGAATACTTGCGAATTCGTTTCACTACCAACTGTAATATTTTTAGTCAACTCTGCAACAGAATCATTTAAATTTAATCGATTAATAACTTCATCTAAAATAGCTGGACTCTTAATAATGACATTGTACGTATTTATCAATTGAACATTTGTTTGCACCTGATTATTCTGATAGATCGAAGAATCCTTTGTTTCCTTTTGATTGACTAATAGCTGAGTTGATGATTGATAAATAGGTGTTAAAACTAAATAACTAATGACACCAGCAACTACTGCCGCTAAAACTGTAATACTTATAATCATCTTAAGACGCTTTTTAATAACGCCGAATAATTCCTGTAAACTAATTGTTTCTTCCATTTTTTAACCTCCATTAAGAATGCATTTACATTAATATTACTTTTCTATTATTACGATATTTTTTCGTTCATGAAATTCAATCATGTTTGATATTATAACACTACTAACCTATTAATATAACAAAAACATTCATATTTTATACATCTTTCAGGTAAATCACAACTAGAAACCTAAAATTCCATAGTACAAGGGACCCATAAATACTACTTTTTTCTTTTGTACTTTTCATAATTCGACAAAAGATGTCCAAATGTGTAAGACTAATTCCTTTACAATTCAATTGATATCATTGTCATAAAATAAATTTATTCCTTATTTTTCCTATAATAACAATTAATCCAATTAAAGTAACGTTTGTAACGTTATTGTAATGAAAAAACCATAAATCCCCCCATTTTTTTCATAAATGGAGAGTAGCATCGAAATTTCCCCTATTTCCTAGATCACTTTTAATACCACAATTTTTATTAAACCATATAAGTTGCAGAGCCACTACTTACGATTTAATGATTATTTTCTGACAAGATTGTAAGAATCAAGCTACAGCAGTGAGTTCTTCATATCTTTTGCCAACAAATACATAATCTGGATTTTACTTCTGCCAATGAAAATAATAATTTTATATGACAAAAGCACATTCTTAAACAAACTAGTAAAAAAATGTAGCACATTTTATAATATCTGTTATATAATAACTAATAACAAAATATACTGTATTAATACAGAATCAAAAAATTATTTTAAGGAGTGTTCGTTGATGAGTAGAGAAGAAAGAAAAAACATGATTCATTTTTTAGAATTAATAAAAGGTCTTTCTAAGGCTGAGCTTGTTTTTATGACAGACGCTGATCTTGAGCATATTTATAATTCAACATACACATATTTAATACATCATTCTGAATAAACTTTCATTATACAATTAATATCAACACAAAAAGACCTAAATTTACTATAGTCTAATTTAGGTCTTTTGATTATTGGGAAAATAAAATCCGCATATGGAAAATAATTGTAAAAACATAGTACAAATGACATATTCATTCATACACAACCATACTTTTATACTGATTTCACTAAGAAATCTTAACACAAAAAACTTGTTTTACCCGATTAAGAACGAAAAATTTTGTTCTATTTCTTGATTTTTTAAAATAACTTATGAGGTTGGGAAAATTTTTTTTAGTAGTAAATAGCTGTAAAAAGACTGGTACATAAGGATTTTTATTAATATTTGATGAATGTATAATAAATAACACATTTTTATTAGGTGTTTTTCCTCTTAAAATCTTTCAAATATTCATTTATTCACCCATTTTATTTAATTTCATAGTTCTTGTGGAGTATGGGCAAATTTACTTTTAATGTAATTTGTGATTACATACTGCACTAAAAAGTAGTTCATTTTTAATATTCAGATTTGTTGTAGTACATACTAATTGTGACATTTCAAATGCATCTGTACTATTTTCTGTATTACTAATTATCAATAAAATTAGTACTTATTGAGTTTATTTACTCTACCCGTTACAAGATGATAAATATGAGAGCAACATTAATATAATAGAAGAAGCTGTACACAAATAATCTGCCCACCCCAAATTTAAATATAAAAAAAGGTACGATTCGTATTTGAATCATACCTTTTTATTGTTAAATGATGATATTAATTAGGGATTTTACTGTTTTAAGCACACTCTTACGGTTATTTAATCCGCTTTTGCCGCTAATTAAGCCACTTTGACTATTATTTGAGCCACTTTTGCCATTAATTAAGCCACTCATAGTCTTTGAAGGCATCTCACAAACAAAAAAATGCCGACGAATAAATCGCGGCATTCTAAAGTTCAATAATCGTCCTCTTATTCACAATTCTCTCTTTCAACTCTTCACAAAGCTCAATAACCCTCTGAGTTTTCTCCTCATACTTCATATTCAATACATGATAAAGCGTAATATCACGACATTTTAAAAACGCAGGAATTCGGCTATACCATACTTCGTCTAATACATACTCGGTTTCATAACCTTTTCTAAAGATTTCTAGCTGTCTTTTTGCGAAGTTAGATTTTTCTTCAAGTGATGCTTTGCTACCCCAAGCCGTATAATATAAGACGATTGCGATATCTGAAATGAAGTAATTATATTGTAGATCATCGAAATCAAAGGCCGTGATTTCACCTTTTTCATTTACGAAGAAATTATGAAGATGTAGATCACTATGGATTAATCCGTATGAATCTTTTTTTCTTTCATAGCTTTGTATTTCTTCAATTAATTCTTTCGTATTTGGGCCAAGCTCTTTGTCAGCTAGCATTTCATTTAAATAAGCTTCTTCGTCCCAATGCTCACGATTCGTTATAGGATAATTAACTGTTAGCGCATGAAGCTTGCCGATTGTTTTACCCCATGTGTACATTAGATCATCATTCCACACGGCTGGGTTTGTACGGTCTACTAATTGCCCGTCTGCCCATTCAAACATTGATGCGTAAAAGCTTGTTCCATCGCTCGCGTTTTGGACTTCGACTAAATTACCATTTAATGAAGTTAAAGAACCTGCTGCATTTGCTCCGTTTTCTCTAGCATATTGTAAAAACTGAAGCTCTGCCTCAATTTCTTCTTTTGAACGATGAGATGAGTGGGTTAATCGTAAAATTCGATCCGTCCCGTCTGCCAGTTTGCCTTTAAAAAGATAATTCTCGAATTCTCCAACTGGTTTTTCTTCTACTGTGATGCCAAATTGTGATGCTGCATGATTTAATATTTCTTTCGTAAAAACTCTTTCAACAGCTTGTTCCATATGTTAATCCCCCGAAAACATAGAATGAGTAACTAATTACTTATTCCCCAGTCTCACGGGAATTCCTGCAACTTTTTTACTAAATCATTTTACTCATTCAAATTACGGTATTCGTTTGGAGTCATGCCTACGATCTTTTTAAACACTTTTCGGAAGTATTTGTCATCCTGATAGCCGATTTTTCCAGCTATTTCATAGATTTTCAAATTAGGAAATTTTAGTAATTCTTTCGCTTTTTCGATTCGAATGGAAACGATATAATCTGATATATTAACTCCATAAATTTGTTTAAATTTACGTGAAATATATTCACGGCTTAAGTAAAATTTCTCTGAGAACTCTTGAAGTGAGATTTCTTCAGCGTAGTTTAACTGAATATAATTTGCGATTGCTTCAATGCTATTAAGCTCTTGGTTCGTTTGATTTTTTTCTTTTATGATTGCTTGTACTCGTTCCCTTTGTGTAGCGATATAATCACCTATTTTGAAATGCCCTTTCGCATTCCAGAACTGTTCTATGTTCACTTCCTGAATTGTTTGAAGTGAAAGCTTATTAATCCAGTGATTAAAGAAAATTAGAAATTCCTGATGCAATGAAAGTAATTGTGCATAAGGAAGATACTTTTGCTGTGTAATTCGTTTACTAAAACGTTGAATGACTTCATCGTAAATATATATATCCTGCTTCTCAACCATTTGTTCAAATAGGTTAATGATTTCTACAAGATTAATCGGATTATACTCTTTTATATCTTTATAAGAATAGACAGGTAAATCTCGCTTTTCTAAAATATTTACATGCTGTAGCACATTTACAGCTTCTTCGTATCCGGATGGGATTGATTCAACTGTTACCTTTCGACTGTTTGCAAAATGAAACGGGAATGGCACAACTGTTGATAAAATTTTAGTAATCTGTTGGGTACAATCAGTCACTTGATCTCCCCAATAAAGCAAACAAATCTCTTTCGTACCTTGTAGATTTCGAAATGCAATTCCTTCATTTTGCTTTTGAAGAACTTCATTTACGATATTTAGTAGCGCAAAAAAGCATAAATCTTCCGGCCAAATGTCTTGGAAAGTCTCTAAATTTCTTAATTTTAGTAAAGATACATGTAAAGTTTGTCCTTCTTCATAACCTAATTGTGTTAAAAAGTTCGGAGTAAATTCTTTACCGTAAATGGCACTTGTTAATTGTTTGTCTCTATACACAGGTAAAACTTCTTGAAGCAAACGGAAATCATTTAATGCATCTAATCTCTCTTTTTCTTTTTCATTCCAATCTGACACTACTTTTCGTAAAGTTTCATTTAAAATATCCGGATCGATTGGCTTCAATAAATAATCCGATGCGCCGAACTGGATGGCTTCTCTCATATAGTGGTAGTCATCATAGCCCGTTACAACGATTACTTTACAATTAATATTTTCAGAATGGAGCCACTTCAATAATCCTCTTCCATCTAACTCTGGCATCATTAAATCGGTAAATACGATCGTCGGTCTTTCCTTTCTAATGATTTCTTGAGCGATTGCACCATTTTCTGCTTCTAATATTTCAGTAACACCAATTGCATCCCAATCTGCGAGAAGTTTTACCCCTTCTCTAACATGTTTTTCGTCATCTATTAGTAGAACCTTCATGATTTATTTCCCCTCTTGTCGTTCAATCGGTATGATAATCGTTACAACAAAGTTTTCATACTTCACACTTTCAATTTTCACTTGCGCTTTTTTCCCATAATAGAATTGAATGCGGTCAGAAATATTTTTTAAACCGATACTCTCATTCGTATTTAGTCCACCTTCTGATAGAGATGAATTGATGGATTCTAATTCCTCTTCCGTTACACCTTCACCATTATCAGCTATGACTATTTTTAGTCGATGATCTAGTTGTCTATGAATCGAAATATTTAATTCACCTAGTATCTGCTTCTTTTCAAAACCGTGTTTAAAGAAATTTTCTACGATTGGTTGTAAAATCATTTTCGGCATTTTTACTTTGTTTAACTCTTCATCCACTTCTAGGTTATATACAAATTTACCATCATACCGCTCGTTTTGGAGCGATAAATAATCTTTTATATGGTTTAATTCATCCTTCAGCGTTACAAAATCCTCATTATTTTTCATGCTATATCGCATGATTTTTGAAAGCGACATAATTAATCGATACACTTTAATGCCATCATTTTTTAATGAAAGAGTTCCGATTGACTGCAAGGCATTATATAAAAAATGCGGATTAACTTGAGACTGAAGTACTTTTAATTGATTCGTTTTATTTTCGATTTGAAGCTTGTACTCTTTAATATATAAATCATTTAACGTATCGACCATTGAAGTAAAATGCTTCCCTAATTGACCAAATTCATCATTTCCTAACGTATCAAACGAAACAGCAAGCTCACCTTGCTCGATTCGTTGCATGTCCCGAATTAAGATTCGAATTGGCCGCGTAAATCTAAAGGAAACAATAATCGTTAAAATGATGACTAATAGCACTGAAATTGCGCCTAAAGTAACCGTAATTTTCACTAATTGAGTAGAATTATAATAGAGATTCTTATAAGGAATACTTTTAATAATTGTCCATTGTTGATGCTTGCTTTTTACTTTGTCGTACACATACACACCACTAAAGTCCTTGTCCTTCCATTCAAAGCTCGTTTCACCTGATTTGTCTGTGCTAATTTTTTTATACCACTTTGTTTCTAGCTTTTTACCAATCAGATTTTTTTCAGATGAATACAGAACAACATTGCCATCTCCAACAACAAAAAGATGTTCCTCACCTTTTTTATAAATACGATCGAAAATCTCTTTTATTCTACTTAATTCAATATCAATCGATAAAAAACCTAACCACTGGTCAGTAGTGACATTATTTAAAAAATAATGAAATGATACTACCTGCTTAACTGGCTCGATTCGAAAATCAGATAAATCATTATAATTTTGAATCGGATGCGTAGGTTGTACATAATACGAATCCCTCGAATAACTTAAATTTCGATACGTGGGAATCTGATTGAAATTGTACAACTTCCCTCGGCTACTTACCTTTGCATTGTAAACGGTGTAATCATCCCTACCCTTCGCTAAAAATAAATGCAGCTGCTCAATCTCTCTCCTCGAAAAATAAAGCCCTAATAAACTACGCTGAATTTCAGCAGAATTTTGTTCAATATACTCAGTGGCACCATTCTCTAACACAGACAAAAACGGTCGATTACTATAAATGGACAATGGAATACCGTAAATCTCATTATAATAATTCAACAAATCATTCCCACTACGTTTTAATAAATCGTAATTTGTATTAACAAATTCCTTCGTAACCGTGTTCTTCGTATAAAAATAATTTGCGATAATCGATAATCCAAATGGAATAATCGTAGCGATTAATAATAAGGTAATCAACTTACTTCTAATACTATTTTTCATCATAACATCCTTTGCGGAAACGTTTGCACTTTCTATTATCTAGTTTATCAGAAAGTTAAAAATTTACATATAGGAATCTGGGGAAGGCTCTCGGAAAGGTATAAAACTAAAGTGATTAGGTGCCCATAGAGGGGCGAACGGTTTGTGAACTTTATTGGTGGGTTTGTGAACTTTGTGCATAAAGTAGGGGTTATTGTTCATATTGTTGGAAATTTTGTGCATAAAGTGAGGAGATTTGTTCATAAAGCTGGTGGTTTTGTGCATAAGTTGTCTGCTCTTATTTGGGGAGCGCTCTGTCTGGTGGAAAACTACTGAGTTTGAGTCTGAAAATACGAACACTATGTGTACTATGTTGATAAAGTTGTGAACTTCGTTGATATATTGCTTATTTTGGTTGATATATGCCCTGTTCTCGTTGATAAATGTCCTATTCTCGTTGATATATTGCTACACTACACTGATTGTCGGCTCAATTACTACTCAAACTGGCTTAATTTTCGCCAAATCGGCTCAATTATCGCTAAAACCAGCTCTGATCAAGCTAATCCCCCTCATATACCCCAATAAACACAAAAAACCCACAAGGAATTCCTTGTGGGCTATGGAGGTATTTTAGGGAAGCCTCAATTTAAAGAATTTACTTCTTTAATTTCATCCAAGTTTCTTCAAGAGATTTTAACATTTCTTGAGAAGATTTTTGTTTTCCAACGTAAGCTTGCATTGCTGCACCGAACTCATTTGTAGCTCCGTCTGGGTATTTGAACCAGTTCCAAGATAATGTTTTACCTTCAGCAGAGTACTTTAATAAGTCGTCAGCGATTGGTCCTAAGTTTTTACCTTCGATTGTTTTTAAAGCAGGGATGAACTTGAATTTTTCAACGATATATTTTTTACCTGTGTCAGATGTAACCATCCACTCTAGGAATTTTTTAGCTTCTTCTTTGTTTTTAGCGTTTTTGTTAACTACCCAGTTATTTGGTACACCCATTGGTAATTTATCCATTGCTTCTTTGTCGTCATTGATTGGAATTGGTAATACACCTAAGTTCATGTTCGGAGTAATTCCATCAACCATACCTTGAATCCAGTTACCTTGTTGGATCATAGCAGTTTTACCTTGAGCAAAGTTTGTAACTTGAGTGTTGTAATCAGTTGTTAAAGGATTTTTGTTACCGAATTTAACTGTTAAATCAAACAGTTTCATAAAGTCTTTGAATTTTTCGTTGTCTTGAATTTTCACTTTACCAGAATTCACATCAGCCATGAATTGATCTGGATCTTGTTGTTGAGCGAAAGGAATATTTAATAAGTGAATTCCTAAAATCCACCACTCACCGTAACCGATTGAGAAAGGAGTGATGCCTGCTTTTTTAAGTTTTTCAGCTGCTGCAGTTAATTCGCTTAATGTTTTTGGTGTTTCAGTAATGCCAGCTTTTGCGAATAAATCTTTATTGTAAATAAATCCATAACCTTCAGTATTCATAGGCATACCATATAGTTTGCCGTCGATTGTCATTGGTTTTTCAGTTCCTGGATATAAATCTTTTACCCATGATTCATCAGAAAGATCTTCTAATTTATCTTTCCAAGTAACTGCTTCTTGGAATCCACCATTGTTGAAGATATCAGGCTCGTTACCTGAAGCAAATTGAGCTTTTAATGCCGCACCGTAGTCAGCACCGCCACCTACAGTTTGAATTTTAACTGTAACGTTTGGATTTTCCTTATGGTAATCCTTCGCCATTTGTTCTAAATCTTTCGCAATCTCAGCTTTAAACTGGAATACGTTTAAAGTTACTTTTTTATCCTTTGAATCATTTGAAGCTTTGTCTGCAGATCCTCCAGAACATGCAGAGAATAACATCACTGAAGTTGTTAATGCAGCTGCAACCTTTAGCATCTTTTTCATTGTAGAAACCCCCGTCTCAATATTCTTTATTTTGAATACGCTTTCATTATACATTTAAAAATTCTTAACTAAGGATAGCCTATATTGACATGATGGGTGGAATATATTGATAAACTTCCACCCAATCACACTATTTAATTGAACCGCTAGTAATTCCTTTAATAATATGTTTCTGTGCTGCAAAGTAGAAAAGTAACAGTGGAGTAATCCCTAAAACAAGACCAGATAACGCTAGATTCCATTGTTTTGTATATGCTCCAAAGAAATAGAATGTAGCAAGCGGAATCGTTCTTAACTCCATATCTCTTAACACAAGTGATGGTAATAAGAAGTCATTCCAAATCCATAACGTATTTAAGATCACAATTGTAACCGTAATTGGTTTTAATAATGGGAAAACGACTTTCCAGAAAACCATCGTCGGTGAACATCCATCAATAATTGCTGCTTCTTCTAACTCAATCGGAATCGTTTTAATGAAACCGTGATATAAGAAGATCGATAATGCTGAACCGAAACCTAGATACATTACTACTAATCCCCAATGGCTATTCATTAAATGAAGCGTACTTCCAACTTTCACTAATGGAATCATGATTGATTGGAATGGGATGACCATTGTTGCTACAAAGATAAAGAAAATGATATTTGAAATTTTACTTTTTGAACGAACTAATTTATAAGCTGTCATCGAGCAGAAAAAGACGATGACAACATTACTAACAATTGTCACGATTAAGGAATTCACTAGTGCCTTCCAAAAATTCATAACTTCAATTGCTTGTTGATAATTTGTAAAATCTAAGCTTTTTGGAAGCGAAGATGTATTTTGTAAAATATCAGCAAATGATTTAAACGAGTTGCCTAATACATAATAAAAAGGAACTAAGAAGATGAGCGCAAGTATGATTGCCGCTATTTCTAATATAAAAGTAAGGCCAGTATATCGTTCTTTTAGCATTATGCCTCAACCTCCCTCTTCTTCGTAATGTAAACTTGAATGACCGAAATCAACGCAACGACTACGAAGAAAACAATCGCTTTCGCTTCACCTAAACCATAACGGTTATTAACAAAAGCCTCAGTATAAATATTTAAAGCCAACATCTCAGTAGACTTAAACGGTCCACCATTCGTTAATGAAAGGTTTGTATCAAACACTTTAAATGACCATGAAATGGTTAAGAATAAACAAACTGTTACAGCTGGTGCTACCATCGGAATAACGATTTTGCGTAACACTTGGAATTTATTCGCACCATCAATTTGAGCTGCTTCAATTAATTCCTGTGGCACACCTTGCAGAGCCGCTACATAAATAACCATTATGTAACCTGCACCTTGCCAAACCGCCACGATAACAATTGCCCAAAATGCACCTTTTTCTTCTCCTAAAAGTGCTCTTTGTAAAAAGTCTGAATGCAATAACTGTCCAATCGAAATTAAACCTTTATTAAAAATGAACTGCCAAATGAAACCTAATAATAAACCACCGATTAAATTCGGAAGGAAAAAGATCGTTCTTAAAATATTACTTGTTTTTAATGCCTGAGTCACGATCAACGCTAAACCAAAACCAATCACATTGGTCAAGATCACCGCGAATAATGTATATTTACCAGTTAAAAGAAATGAATGAATAAAATCTTTATCCTGTGTAAAAATGTATTTATAATTTTCAAGTCCGACCCACTTAGCAGAATCCGCTACACCATCCCACTCAGTAAATGAATAGAAAAACCCTATTAAAAATGGCGTTAACACGATCGCTGCAAATACTAAAGTTGCTGGTCCTACAAACGTAAGATAATTTAAAAAATCTCTTAATTTTTTAGAAGACCTCATTGTCTTGGCATCTGTTAAATTTGAATCAATCACTTTTTTCGTTTCAATCATCTGTAACACCTCCACTATCATCATAAAATACCTCCCCAGTTGTGAAAACGTATTCATTTGAACAGTAGGGTGGAATATATTGACTAGATTAAATTGCATCGTTATTAATTTAGGCTTCTTTTAAATTCGGAACTTCTGATCCTTTGTTTACTTTTACGTTTTTTTATTAATCTCTAGAAAAAATTTTTTCTCGTCTATTTCTGCTCAAAAACCTTGATATGACAACGTTTTCTAGACATGGACAATAAGCGTCCATAGGGTAGGTAAAGTCCCTGGAGAAATAGTGAATCGAACGTGATATAGTGGGCTTAGGGGGTGTTTCTAATGCAAATTTTAATCTGTAAAGAATGCGCAGAAACAATTGAATACGCGGAATATAAAAAAATTGTGAAAATCTATTCAACTTGCGAAACATGCAAAAAAGGAACAGCTAATACAACTGCAAAATAATATAGATCAAGACTTTAATATAAAAAAACTTAAATGAATATCTAGAAAAAAGGATCTTGCTTAAAGATCCTTTTTCATTTTTCTTCTTGGTAGTTGGAGGCTCTGTCGACACTACATAATTAATTGAACAATACGCTACCTACTCATCTATTTTTTTTGAACTAAATGGTATAATTATTGAATAAATTCTAATAATTTCTTATTGGAGAAATAGATCAAAGGATAATAGAAACGATACATTTACATCACCCGTTTAGTGATTCCATTCGTTTTCGCTTTCTGTTTGCACGCTTATTATACGGAGGTATTATGTTGAAAAAAATTGTTCTCTCTTTACTGTTGCTATTGTTTATATTGCTTAGTGCATGTGAGCGTCATGCAGCGGAAGAAAAAATGTATGGAAAATGGACTTATCACACCGAAACGACCAAATCGAATAACTCAGTTGATTATTTAATTGAAGTGAAAGAAGATAAAAAAACGCATCTAATTACTTTAAAGACGACCACCAAAATGGGATCATACGAGCAAACCATCGATCGTCACTATACAATTCAATCGTCGACAAACAAACAGGTAAAAATGAACCCAAAAGGGTCTACAAACACATTAACGATTACAGTAACAGACACAACACTGGTATTTGCAAATCAAAAAGATGTTGTCTTCAAACGTGTTACTAAGAACAATTAAAGGACTATCTAAACAGCATCACCTTGTTATTGATAATTAACAAGGTGATGCTGTTTTAGATTGCCAAATAGTAAAACAATCCTATGAACGCAAAAAAAAAAACCGCCTTACATAAGGCGGCTTACCTCGTTACCTTTAACCCGATTACTTAGGACTAGCACCAAATCGATTATCTCCCTCATCACTATCCAAACAGAAGAAAACGATAAGAATAATCGTACCAATAAACGGAATCAAACCAATTAACAGCCACCAACCACTTCTACCGGAATCATGTAATCTACGTGCGCCAACTGCTAAACTCGGCAACAAAGTCAAAAGTCCATAAATTCCAGTTAAAACCGTACCTAAATCGGCAAAACTTTGTAAAAATGAAAGTATAATAGTGATAATGGCATTAAACAGGAAAAACATCCAATACTCTGTTCTTCGAGCTCTTCCATTGAATACAGCATAGTTTTTTAATACTTTTAAATACCATTCCACGATGGATCCCTCCTAAGTAGTAAATATGGTACATTTAAGTCTATTCTGAATACCCAATGAACATTATTAATTTTTAATTTTTAGAGAATCTATTTTGAATTAACACAAAAAAAAACGCCTAAATATAGGCATGAAGTAGTATGAAAATTTTGTTGAGGAATTACAAAAAAATTACTGTATAATAACCTCGTAACAAAACATTTTCTTAGGAGCTATATTTTGAAGCCGATTTTCATAAAATTTTTACTGTTAATTTTTTCACTTTTATTTATTATTAGGTTTACTTTTTTTCCGGTCGCTTCTTTAGGAATAGGCGTTGCTGAAGGTGGATTAAATTTAATCCCATTCATCAACATGTTTAATGGGTTTGACATTAAAACATTTATTGTTAATATTTTTGGTAATATCGTGCTATTTGTACCATTTGGGATTATTTTAACGTCAATAATGAAATCAAAAAAAGTTATTAGTATTGGCTTATTTTTATCGGTAAGTATAGAAGTTTTCCAATTTATGATGTCTTTTAGAGTGTCAGATATAGATGATGTTATATTAAATACTTTAGGAACTTACATTGGATATAAGATTACAATGCACATATGGCTAAGCAACGATAGTAATACATAATTAAAGCAATAATCAAACCTGTGTCCTTTATTGGATACAGGTTTTTTCATTTCAAAGCGTTTCCATAGTCCAGCTTTTAAGTCAGTCAAATCAAAAAAGGAGTCCAAAATCACGGACTCCCCATCAAAGAACTTATCTATTACTTGGAACTGGTCCAAAACGATTCTCATGATCTTCACTTCTAAAACATGCCCATACGATCAGAATGATTGATCCGATAATCGGAATTAACCCAATTAAATACCACCAACCACTTTTACCAATATCATGTAACCTGCGAACACCGACTGCTATTAAAGGCAGCAATGTTAATAAGCCATAGATTCCCGAAAGAATATCATCAAGGTTAACAAGCTTCTCAACTATTGAAAGTAAAATAGTAATAATAGCATTAATCAACATGAACATCCAATATTCTGTACGACTCGCTCTACCATGAAATCCGACATAATTCTTTAATCCTTTTAAATACCACTGCACGATAGATCTCTCCTAAGAAGTAAATTTAGCTAAAAGCTAAGTATAGTAAGATTAACATATTTTAATGGATAATATTCCTTATTATTAAAATTTATTAAGAGAAATATGCGTATTACCTCGTCTGCTGTTAATTAAGCCAAGTTCACAAATTAATCAATACCGTTCAAAAAGTGTTCGCAAACAAAAAAAAGAAGTCCAAAATCTAGGACTCCATCATCAAGTAACTTATTTATTCACATGCGTCAACGTAGCACCATAAGGAGTTACATCAAAAAAGTCTCCGTATCCAACAACAGTTCCACTACCGTTAGCAATAACTGATTTTCTAGACTTCCATGTTTCTCTCCATTGTGGATTTACATCTGCAGCACGACGGTTAACGATGATATTCATTTTTTTCGTTTCGATTTGTTCTCTTGTTAAATTTTTTGTATCGATCTTTTTAAAGTCATCTAGTATTAAATTTTTCGTTTTGTCTGAGATTGCACCACTTTGTACGAAGATATCAAACATTAGTGCATATCCTCGTTTTGTCCATAATCCGAATGTTTGGTAGTACTTTTCGGCTTGGTCAAAATACCACTTTGAAGCATTAATTTGTTCATCAATGCATTCTTGGCTTGTACCTAATTTTTTAAAATATGTCTTCCAAGGTTCTACCACTTGGTATTTATCCTTAGGATCGCTAATTGAATCTCCCCAAGCTACCTGTTCTTTTGTTGATTTGTTTAAAATGACATCTTTGAATGTGTTATAAGAATCCATATCTCCATTGAAAGCTTTTAAAACTACATCATTATGATTTTTAAACATATTTTTCATAATTGGTTGTAAAGTCTCTGTCCCGAAATTTTCTTGAAGTGCTCCAAATGATAATCCTGCTCCGTCGAAGTTTCCACTAGTTGTACCAAATGCATCCGCTTCAGATGATGACGTTTCATACCAGGATGTAATTTCTAGTGCCATCTTTTTAACTGGTTCACTTGCTGGAAGCTTTACTGGACTAATTGTTTGTGTAGCTGGTTTCTTTGTAGCAACTTTCATTTTTGTAGGAATAGTTAATTTTTGTCCAATTAGAATTGTGTTCGATTTTAATTTATTTAGCTTTTTAATTTCTGCAACAGTTGTTTTATATGTTTTTGAAAGTTTGTAAAGCGTGTCCCCTTTTTTAACTTTATACGTAACAGATGCCGCATTAGCTGGTCCGACTACTGTTCCTAAAGAAAAGACAATCGCTGTAGATAGAATAACGTTTTTTATCGATTTTTTCATGTTAGATTACTCTCCCTTACTATTAATCTATTTATCTAGGTTAACCTCAGGATTTCACTTTTACAGGTTGATAATTACTATATCAAAATAACTGCATGTATACATCGTACAAAATCTTCCATAAAAAAAGACAAATCCTATTTCAAAATAAGATTTGTCTTCAACCTTTACTTATTGATTCTTCAACTTGTCCCAAGTATCTTGAAGCGATTGTAGTAATTGTTGTGGATTTTTTTGTCCACCGACATAAGCTTGCATTGAGGCACCAAATTCGTTTGTTGCACCATTCGGATACTTGAACCAGTTCCATGAAAGTACTTTTCCTTCTGCTGAGTACTTTTGAATATCGTCAGCAATTGGCCCTAATCCTTTTCCTTCAATTGTTTTAACAGCTGGGATGAATTTAAACTTTTCTACAATATAATTTTTACCTGTGTCAGAAGAAACCATCCAATTTAAAAACTTCTTCGCTTCTTCTTTGTTTTTTGAATTTTTGTTAACTACCCAGTTATTCGGTACTCCGACTGGAATTTTATCCATTGCGTCTTTATCATCATTAATTGGTATTGGTAAAAGGCCGAGCTTCATATCTTTTGTAATTCCATCAATCATACCTTGCGTCCAGTTTCCTTGTTGCATCATTGCAGTTTTTCCAGATGCAAAGTTTGTAACTTGTGTATTGTAATCAGTTGTTAATGGATTTTTATTTCCATATTGAATCGTTAGATCAAATAATTTGATAAACTCCTTAAATTTTTCATTATCAGGAATTTTTGCTTTTCCTGCATTTAAGTCGGCGATAAATTTGTCTGGATCTGGTTGTTGTGCGAATGGAATATTTAATAAATGAATTCCTAAAATCCACCACTCACCATATCCTACTGAAAAAGGCGTAATGCCAGCAGCTTTTAATTTTTTAGCTGCTTCTTCTAATTCAGTTAATGTTTTTGGTAATTCTGTAATTCCCGCTTTATCAAATAAATCTTTATTATAAATGAATCCATATCCTTCAGTGTTCATAGGCATTCCTAGTAATTTGCCATCAACCGTCATCGGTTTTTCTGTTTCTGGATATAAATCCTTCACCCACGCTTGATCAGACAAGTCTTCTAGTTTGTCCTTCCAAGTTACGGCCTCTTGGTATCCGCCATTATTGAAAATATCTGGTTCATTTCCCGATGCAAATTGGGCTTTTAAAGCTGCTCCATAATCTGCTCCCCCACCTACTGTTTGAACCTTAACCGTTACATTTTCATTTTCCTTTTGGTATTCTTTCGCTAAAGCCTCGAGGTCTTTAGCAATTTCAGCTTTAAACTGAAAAATATTTAATGTAACTTTCTCACCAGAAGCTGGCGTTTTCTCTTCTTCTTTTTTATTACATCCAGTAAACAACAACATACTAGTTGATAAAACGGCTATCGACTTAAATAATTTTTTATTCATATGATCCTCCTTACTTTATTGAACCGCTAGTAATACCGCGAATAATTTGTTTTTGTGCTGCAAAGAAAAAGATTAATAATGGCATAATGCCTAAAACCAATCCGGCTAGTGCTAAATTCCATTGTTTCGTGTATGCCCCAAAGAAATAAAAAGTAGCCAGTGGGATCGTGCGTAATTCTTGATCGCGTAAAACTAAAGATGGTAATAAGAAATCATTCCAAATCCATAAAGTATTTAAAATCACAATTGTTACGGTGATTGGCTTTAATAAAGGGAAAACCACTTTCCAAAAAACCATGAACGGTGAACATCCATCAATAATTGCTGCTTCTTCTAGTTCAATTGGAATTCCTTTTATAAAACCGTGATATAGAAAAATCGATAATGCTGATCCAAATGCTAAATACATCACGACAAGCCCATAATGACTATTCATTAAATGAAATATACTTCCAACACGGACAAGTGGTATCATAATTGATTGAAATGGAATGACCATTGTCGCAACAAAAATAAAAAAAATAATCGTCGAGATTTTATGCTTTGTGCGAACAAGTTTATAGGCTGCCATTGAGCAAAATAATACGATCACAACATTACTAGCAACCGTTACGATTAAAGAATTCAACAGAGCTCTCCAAAAATCCATTATGACGATTGCTTGTGAGTAATTTGTAAAATCAAAAGTTTTGGGTAATGACGATGTATTTTGCAAAATATCTGAAAAGGATTTAAACGAGTTTCCTAATACATAGTAAAAAGGAACTAGAAATACGATTGCTAATATAATCCCAAACAGTTCAAGTAAAAAGGACAGTCCGGTATAGCGCTCATTTTCCACTATGCTTCAACCTCCCTCTTCTTCGTTATATACACTTGGAGAATTGAAATAGCTGCGACAACAATGAAGAAGACAATAGCTTTTGCTTCTCCTAATCCATACCGATTATTTACGAATGCTTCTGTGTAAATATTTAACGCAAGCATTTCCGTCGATTTAAACGGTCCACCACCAGTAAGCGACAGATTTTGATCAAACACCTTGAAAGACCATGAAATAGTTAAGAATAAACATACAGTTACAGCTGGTGCCACCATCGGAATGATGATTTTCCTTAAAGTTGTAAATCGATCTGCGCCGTCTACTTGAGCTGCTTCAATCAATTCCTGTGGTACACCTTGGAGTGCTGCTACATAAATGATCATAATATAACCCGCACCCTGCCAAATCGCTACAATAATAATCGCCCAGAAAGCCCCTTTTGCAGTACCTAACAATGATTGCATTAACGAATCGATTCCTAACGCCGCTCCTAATGACGTTAACCCTTTATTAAAAATAAATTGCCAAATAAAACCGAGTAATAATCCACCTATTAAATTAGGTAAAAAGAAAATCGTCCTTAGGATATTTCTTGATTTAAGCCCCTTTGTAACTAATAAAGCCAAGCCAAAACCAATCAAATTCGTTAAAATAACCGCAAAAAATGTATACTTAGTCGTAATGATAAAAGACTGTTTAAAGTCTGCATCTTGTGTGAATATGTATTTGTAATTATCAAAACCCACATATTGGATATTCCCGACTACCCCATTCCAATTCGTAAAGGAATAATACAAACCCATCAAAAAAGGAACAAGCACTAATGCTGCAAAAACTAGAAAAGCCGGACCTACAAACACAATAAAGCTCCCACTATTACGGCGTTTCTTTCGACTGGAGACCTTAAAGTCAGTAGCATCATCAACAACAGTTTCAATTTCTTTCTTCATTGTTTTATCAAACTTTGACAACTATGTACCTCCCTTCAACTAAAAAAAGCAACTCCACCTTATTATTTAAAAGTGGAGTTGCTTTTATTCTAAATTAAGACGCACTCTTCATATGAGTGCTACGTTGATCCTTCTGATAATTAACAATAATAATACCTGACGTAACCATCATTAAACCGATGAAAACAAGATATGATAACACTTCATTCAGCATAAGTGATGATAAAATCACCCCAAAAACTGGCACTAAAAATAAGTACATTGACACTTTTCCAACTTGATTATACTTCATGACATTGTTCCAAAGTATAAAGCCCACAGACGAAAGCAACGATAAATAAACGAGCATTCCAAACGTCTTAACATCAAAGTGAAACGGGAAAAACCCTGCCGTTAGCCCACCAATTAATAACAACCCAATCGAGCCAATCATCATTTGATATGCCGTTAAATAAGCAACATCCACTTTCTTCGCAGCCTCTTTAGCAAGAACATTACCATAACCACCAAACGCCATCGCAATCAATAACAAAATCTCACCAATTCCCAAATGCAAAGAAAGAGTCCCCTTCGTTATATTCACGATGATTACACCAACGAACCCAACCGTCACACCAACAATCTTACGCAAAGTTAAACGATCATTCTTATACATAAAATGCGCTGCCAAAAGCTGAAAAAACGAAGTAGTCCCAGCAATAATCGAACCCTGAACTCCAGTCGAAAAACTCAAACCTATATAAAACAACACATATTGTAAAAACGTCTGAAACAAACCAACTTTCCCCACAACAAAAAAAGTATCCCGCTTAAAAGTTAACTTTCTTCCTATCAAAGTAAAAAATACCAAAATCAATAATGAGGCCAAAAAGAAACGATAACCCGCAAAAATCATCTGCTTCCAAATCTCATTCTTCCCAATATGCAAATGCTCATAACTCAACTTAATAAACGGAAACGCACTCCCCCATAAAAAAGTCGTAACAACCGCTGACCCAATCACTCCCAAAGGATGCGTAAAAAACCTTTTCGCAGACATTCTTTCCCTCCATATGCCTTTTCTCTGTAGAATACAGTTTATTCTATCATTTGTTGGGGGATTCTTTCTATTTGTTTTGACTTTTGGGGTGTTTCTCTAGCTTGATCTGGTCGCTTATGAACAAAAATCTGTGATTTATGAACAAAACTACACGATTTATGCACGAAATACCGTGGTTTATGAACAAATCTTCATGATTTGTGCACAAATCAAAAAAAGGCCAAGAATTAATGCCTCGGCCACGATTCATATATTAATCATCAAATTCAAACAAATACTTAGTGCTTTTATAGCATCCAATTTGTTTTAAATTAAGTGACTTTAACAAATTTGTTGAGCTCGATCTCGAGGATAATTGTAAAAAATCTCTACACTCAATATTCGAAATTGAGGGACCCATTAAATATCCATAATCATAAATAGCCTGAATATGTGCATCCTTTGATTGATAAGTACAAACACAACACCAACTTCCATGTGTACGCTTCATCATATTAGTAGTGCAATTCGGACAGATTACACCCTTAATAATGTCAGTTTTATCAATATTGTATTTCTCTAATACATTAGTATTTTGGGTAGTATGATATTTTAATATTGCTTTCGATATTTTTCTTATTTGATTTGATGAAAATATTTGATTGGTTTTGATTTCATTTAGCTTTTGTATTTTTAAAGGTAGTTGTTCTGCATGAAATATATTATCAAGTACTTGAGAATTACGAATTGTAGTTTTTATTACCGAGGAAGAATTGCTGATGATGATAAATGAGTAGATAGAAGGTATTTCTAATTTATATTTTTCAAGAAAAGCTCGTAGCTGTTTTTGATGACGATTAACTTGTAAAATGGGATTAGGAAAGCTTTCTTCATTCTCCCCTAGTACCCGAATAAATTGATTAAAGTCTCTTTCAAACCTAAGATTTCCTAACATATTTTTAATTTCCAAAATAAGAATATACTTGTTTGTAATAATCACTGTATCAATTTGAAAGAACTGCTTCTCCTCATTTTCCAGTCTAATATTATGGAGAATATTGTATTCTTTCATTGATAGTACGTCTAAATAATAATCAATTTTTTTCTCTCCATTATAACCTGTTTTGATTTTCATAAAATCACTCTCAATAATTGAACGCATTGAATGTTTTTTTGGTATTCTCCTAAGTAGTGCCTCTAATTTTAATAACATCATAGGTGTTTTTCTTTCTTTAACAATCAATAATAGTCCCTCCTTTTGTTTATTTACTCTATTATCTAACTAAAATAAATTCATATCGTATTGATTTGTGACTCTTTTGCGAAATAAAAGAAAATAAAATTTGTAATCTATAGCTTTATGAACAAAAACCTGTGTTTTATGAACAAATCTACGGACTTTATACACAAATACCCGCACTTTATGAACCAAGTTCACAACATTATGCACATAGTTCACAATCTGTTCGGCCCCCAGCCACAAAAAAAAAAAAAAATTCAATCCACAAGCAAATTTTTTCATCACACTTAATAGAATGTGGTAATATATAGTTAATAAGAATTATTTTAATTAAGAAATCTGTGAACTAAAAACAACTTAGAGATTAAATAAATAGTAATGCCTTATAAAATGTACGCTGCTGTCCTAGGACGGCAGCTTTCGTCGTTTTATAAGGGTAATGAAGTTGATTATTTTTCTCAATTGAAAGTATGAAAGGGGAAATTATTATGGAAGCAAGTCCAAAAGTATCAACGATTCATGCTACATATGAAGCTGACCATGTGGAATCTACGTCATTTCTATCAAAACATGGAGAGTTAATTGCCGCTTTAGTTTCTGGGGCGTTAATTCTAATTGCTTCATTTGTTAAAAGTGATAATTCAATGATGTCGATTATTTTATATGTTTTAGCATTTTGTATCGGAGGTTACGCAAAGGCAAAGGAAGGGATCGAGGATACGATTGCTGAAAAAGAGTTAAATGTTGAGATGCTAATGATTATTGCGGCTGTTGGTTCGGCTGCTATTGGGTATTGGACTGAAGGTGCCGTATTGATTTTTATCTTTGCTTTAAGTGGTGCACTTGAAACGTATACGTTAAATAAAACAAATAAAGAGATCTCTTCTCTGCTGTCTCTTCAACCGCAAACGGCAATTCGTTTAGTTGATGAAGTTGAGGAAGTTGTAAGCATTAAGCATTTAAACATTGGTGATTATATTTTAATTAAAGCTGGTGAGCGTATTCCTGCTGATGGTCAGATTATTAAAGGTGAGACATTAGTAGATGAATCAGCACTTACTGGTGAATCAATACCAGTTGTTAAGAATTTAAAGGATGAAGTTTTTGCAGGTACGATCAATATGAAAGGGACACTTGTTGTTGAAATCACGAAGCATAGTGATGAGACGCTTTTCCAAAAAATCATTAATCTTGTTCAAACAGCTCAAAGTGAACAAACTCCTTCTCAACAATTCATTGAGAAGTTTGAAGGTGTATATGTAAAGGGCGTATTAACTGCAGTAGCGATTATGATGTTTTTACCGCATTTTGCATTAGATTGGTCATGGACGACAACATTTTATCGCGCAATGATTTTACTTGTAGTAGCTTCACCTTGTGCTCTAGTCGCATCGATTACACCCGCTGTTTTATCAGCAATTTCAAATGGCGCAAAATCAGGAATTCTTGTTAAAGGCGGTATTCATTTAGAGCGACTAGCTGTCTTAAAAGCAATCGCATTTGATAAAACTGGTACGTTAACAATTGGTAAGCCAGAAGTAACAGGCTTTGAGAAAGTAGAAGATTTCGATCGTACAGAATTATTATCAATTGTTGCTTCAATTGAAAAATACTCTACTCACCCGTTAGCTGCGGCAATTGTTGATTACACAACTAAGGAAGGCATTACAGTATCTTCGTCATTTGAACAAATTGATGACCACCCTGGTTTCGGTGTATCGGCAATTTTAAATGGTACTGAATACCGTGTTGGTAAAAAAGAGTTCGTGACAATGAAGCAAAATCCACTTATTCATTTTGAACAACAGTGGGAACAAGAAGGAAAGACAATCGTTTATGTAGGTACACAAGATCAAGTCGTTGCCATTTTCTCATTAAAGGATTTAGTTCGTAACGAATCAAAGCAAGCATTATCTACGTTAAATAAATTAGGTGTTCAAACAGTCATGATTACAGGTGACTCTGAACAAACAGCTAAAGTAATTGCTGCTGAAAGTGAAATCAATGAATACTTTGCATCATGTCTACCAGATGAAAAAGTATCGATCGTTAAAAAGCTGAAAGACAATTATGGTCAAGTGGCAATGGTTGGTGATGGTATAAATGACGCCCCTGCCCTAGCAACTGCAAATGTAGGAATTGCTATGGGTGGCGGAACTGGCGTTGCTTTAGAAACGGCCGATGTCGTATTAATGAAAAATGACTTAACGAAAATTTCAAAAGCAATCACATTGTCTAAACGTATGAACAAAATTGTTAAACAAAATATTATCTTTTCTCTTAGCATAATTGCATTCCTTATCTGCTCAAATTTCCTACAAATTATTGATTTACCGTATGGAGTAATCGGTCATGAAGGAAGCACAATTTTAGTTATTCTTAACTCTTTAAGATTATTAAGAGATTAAAAAAACGCATCGTACAACAAAAGTACGATGCGTTTTTTATTAGACTGACTTTACAGTAATAAGCATTGCAAGCAGGCAAAGTATTCACGTCAGCCTATTAATTAATGGTAATCATTACTTCCGTTTGCAGATCCACTAGTTTTGCCCTTTGGATGTGAGCTACTTTTTTGCTTTTTATTTGATTTATCATTATGGTTTTTCTTATTATTACTCATTTAAGTTTCCTCCCTTATTGAAGTCCCTTTTAGTTTACCTCTCAAAAACAGGACTACTCATGGAAGAAAACTCCATTAGATTAAGTCGGATTCGGCTTATTAGGATCAATTAATTTTGGTTTCGGTTTGTGCTTACCATATATGCGTTGCTTTATTAGGGCATTTAATTCTCCACCAATAATCACAACCATTGCTGAAATGAAAAACCAAATCATTAATACGATAATTCCACCTAAACTGCCGTAATGACTTGTGTAATTCCCAAAATTGTCTACATAATAAGCAAAACCAAATGAGGAAATAATCCATCCAATCGTTGCAAATAGTGATCCAAAGAAAACCTTTTTAATATGGACAACTTTACTTGGTCCAATTGAATAAAGAACAGTAAAAACAATCATTAAAATTACAAAACTAAGTGACCAGCGAATTAGACTCCATGTATACAAGAACTTATTCGATATTCCTAAAGAACGAAATACAAATTCAGCAATAACCTTTCCAAACACCGGTATTAATAGCGCGAACACGATCACAAAAATCATAATAATCGTTAACAAAATCGAAACGCCTCTTGTGACAAAGTAATTTCGTTTATCCTCTACATCATACGCATCATTTAATGCCCTAATGATTGCATTAATACCATTAGACGCTGCCCAAAGTGTTGCAATTACCCCTACTGATAATACGCCACCATGTGATTGACCGATTATTAATCGTAAATTACTTTGGATAATAGCCATTGCATCGGGTGGGGCGTATTGACTTAAGAAAGACATAATTTCATCAGTAGAGAGCGGTAAAAAGGTTATGACCTGTGTAAGAACAAGTAGAAATGGAAAAAGAGATAGCATTAAATAATATGCTAGCTCTGCTGAACGAGATGCTATTTCGTCTTCCATACACTTCTTCATTAAATCCCAAACAAATGCTACAATAGAATTCTTTTTGTTAATCAAATTGACACCTTCAATTGTTATTCTTTAGATGTATTACCTGCCAATAAAATTGATTCAACTTTCTCTTGTACTTCATCTGCATTTTCATCAGTTAAATCTTCAATACCTTCAAGAGTAGCTTCTAACTGCTCGTCAGTATGTAAAGAATTTTCTGATGTTTCGTCGTTTACCTCTAGTGAAGTCGCTGAAACTTGCGATTTCCCTTCTTCTAGATCAACTGAATCCACAATTTTCGCTTCAACAGCTTCAACTGCTTTTTCAGTTACTTTAGAAGATCCTTTATCAAACTTATTTAATGTAGAATCTTTAATTTCAATCCACTTATCTTTAACAAGCTGAACGTTACCTTCTAATTTCTCAACTGAGTTTTGTACTACTCTCAATTGGTTGCGAACTGCCCCTTTTACGATTTCTGGATCGTCTTTAATTTGATTTAATTTGTTCGATACACTTCTTCCCTTACGTGAGATCTTCTCACGATTTTCTTTGTTAAGTAGCGTAACCCCTGCACCAATTGCGACTCCGACAAGAATATTGCGTAAAGCTTTGTTACGTTTTGACATTCTACATCCTCCTCTAAACTGTTAATTGGTGTTGCTTTAAAATATGCTGAAGTAAATGTGAACATCCTTCTGTAACGATGTCATATACTTCATCAAAATTACCTGTATAATATGGATCAGGCACTTCCTTCCACATTGATGCGGGAACATAATCTGAAAGTAGTGAAATTTCCCCTATACAATTATTTCTTGCTAAATTCACTAAATCCTCTTTATTCTGTGCATCCATAGCAACAATATAACTAAAATATTTAAAGTCATTATCTGTCACTTTTCGAGCTTTCATACCATCACAACTAATACCCTTTTCACTTAATAAACCTTGTGTTCCCTTATGCGGAGCATGACCTAAATGCCAATCTCCAGTACCAGCTGAGTCTATCACAAATTGTTTATCTAACCCTTTTTCTGTCACTAAATGACGAAAAACAGCCTCAGCCATTGGCGAACGACAAATGTTACCTAAACAGACAAATAATACATGAATCATCTCGATGTCTCCTTCAAATTATTTACACTTTCTGCCAAAAATTAGCTGCTTCTTTTGTATTTATTCTACACGGTAAACTTTAATATGAAAAGCAAGCCACTGTGAATAATTCTTGGACAATATAAATAAGATAAGAGTTATAATGCTTATTTTTTACATAATAGCTACGATTACACTCATTTTTTAAAAATAGTTTTAATTTCCATCGAAAAACAAAAATTTTTTTAATTTTTATGGATAAATTAATTGTATTTTTAAATCACCTTGACTATATTTAGTAAAGACAACTAAATGTAACTGAACCACAAGGGGAGCCACAAAAGGCTGAGAGTGAATAGATTTTAGCTATTCTTACCCTTCGAACCTGTTAGTTAGTACTAACGTAGGGATGTGGCACGATGAAAAGCAACACTGGGATCATCATGCTACCAGTGTTGCTTTTTTATTTATTCCAATACTGTATCCTCCGTAAAATGTGTTTCACTACATACGTTGTCCACGAGATAAAGGGGGAAATAGAAATGAAAACATCAAAGATTCAATTAATGGCAGAAATAGCGATGTGTGCAGCATTAGCTATCGTATTTGACTTCTTACCATTATTCACTGCACCTCAAGGTGGCTCAGTATCATTAGCAATGCTTCCAGTTTTTCTAATCGCTTTTAGATGGGGATTAAAACAAGGATTAATTACCGGTCTATTACTAGCGTTATTACAACTAGTAACAAAACCATATTATGTTCACCCAATACAAATACTTTTAGACTATATCGTAGCATTTACAAGCCTTGGTTTGGCAGGACTTGTCTTTAATCAAGTAAAAAACAGACTAGCAAACGGCAATAAATCAAGCGCAGCAGCCTTTATTATTTTTGGAACTTTCATCGGCTCACTAGCTCGTTTCATCTGCCACTTCATTGCCGGAATTGTATTCTACGGCTCATACGCTCCAAAAGGAACTCCAGTTTCAATTTATTCATTAGTATATAACGCTTGGTACATGGTTCCTTCATTTATTATTAGCGCAGTTGTACTGATCATCTTACTTTCATCGGCACCGATTCTTGTTAATGTTAAGAAAAATCGAAATCAGGCAGCTTAAGACAGTTTATATATAGGAAGAAAAGCCACTTCAATTTGCTTGTGGCTTTTTTGAATTCCGGACGATTTCAGCTTGTTTATGCAGTATATCAACGAAGATCACAACTTTGAACCCATACCATCTTTCCACACACAGAAGCACCCCGACCTCATTTATGCAGCAAAACCACCACTTTATGAACAAACCCCAATGATTTACGCACCAAAACCAA
>NZ_NULG01000087.1 GCF_002577195.1 Bacillus sp. AFS041924 | reverse complement strand
TGCAGGGGATGATGGGTTCCTGGTCGACCGACAGCATCGGCGGTTTCAGCGAAGAGATGATCGGCGCGCTGATGCGCATGCAGAACCATCTGGCCATGGCCGCCAAGATGGCGGTCCTCGGCAAGCTCGCCAACAATATGCTGACCACCTATCTCGGCGGCGATGCCGGAAAGCGCGTGCTGAACGGCCAGATTCGCCGCGGAGACGGCGAGACAATCCGCGCAGCCCTCGTCATGGG
>NZ_NULG01000086.1 GCF_002577195.1 Bacillus sp. AFS041924 | reverse complement strand
CTCGAAGTCGAAATCATAGCCGGCGTCCATCGCAATCGGCGCAAGATCGGCGGCGATGGTTTCGACCAGCACATTCAGATCCTTCTTCTCTGCACGCAATTCGACCACGCCGATCGCCTGCATCTCCAGGAGTTGATGGGCGACGCGGGACAGCCGGTCGATATCGTCCCGAAGCTGGTGACTGATTTCGGCATCGGGCAGAAGGTCCGCCCGTGTCCGTGCAATCGCGATCGGCGTCCGCAGCTCATGGGCGGCATCGGCAAGAAAGCGATTGTGCCTGTTATAC
>NZ_NULG01000085.1 GCF_002577195.1 Bacillus sp. AFS041924 | reverse complement strand
GACATCACTAAATAAAGGCAGACTCCAAGGGACCTGCATACGACGATGAGCGAACTGAAGACTATTTCCATACGTGGTGCGCGCGAGCACAATCTCAAGGGCATCGATCTTGACCTGCCACGCAACAAGCTGATCGTCATGACCGGCCTTTCCGGCTCCGGGAAATCGTCGCTCGCCTTCGACACCATCTATGCCGAGGGCCAGCGCCGCTATGTCGAAAGCCTTTCGGCATACGCA
>NZ_NULG01000084.1 GCF_002577195.1 Bacillus sp. AFS041924 | reverse complement strand
CGGCGGCGGCATGACGGCAGGTGCCGCAATCGTGCGAACCGTGAAATAATCACGGTTCCGCCCCCAACGTTCCACTGATAATTCCAATGCATCGCGGCCGATTGGCCGCGCTTTGCATATGGTTTTTTTACATCCAATCACTACATATACGCGAGCTTGCAGGGTATGCGATCGCCCATAGGCGGAGAGAAGCATCAAATTTTTGCAACCTATGCGACCCATCATTCATTACAATTCATTCATGTTTGACGTCATGCTCCCTTGAAAAGCACCGTAGCGGTGCTTTACTTGAAGGCCATGGCAAAGATACATGTACCAACGCACCGCTCTCGTCTGCGATATGATCTCGCTCCCGATGACGAAGCGCGGCAGGCTCTGGACG
>NZ_NULG01000083.1 GCF_002577195.1 Bacillus sp. AFS041924 | reverse complement strand
CAGAGCCAAAAATAAAAAAACTGTAAGTGCTAAATGCTTAAAAACCTTAATAAAATAAGGTAATTATAGTGCTATTAAAATTTTTCCTTTATTTTGGAAAAAAAGTTTTAAAATAGTGTTGACTTTATTTTGCAGAGTGACTATAATAAATTATGTCGACAGGGTGATGTCGCAAAGAAATAAAAAATATGCGGGTGTAGTTTAATGGTA
>NZ_NULG01000082.1 GCF_002577195.1 Bacillus sp. AFS041924 | reverse complement strand
CCCTCGATAAATGCATCTTTCTTTAAAGTTCTCGGAAGTCGAATCTCAATATTTAAATTTTTTTCTTGTCCTTGCTTAATTTTTAATGTAATTCCTTGTGAGTTAGTTACCTTTTCTCCGTTCACATAGACAGAAGCACCCTCTACACGTTTACTTTGTAACGTTAAATATTCATTTGAATAATCTTTTTTCCCATCATTGTCGTAGTCGAATTCTTTCGTTTCTGTTCCATCTGTTAAAACATCAACAGACACAGAGTATTCTAAATCCTCTTTTAGATTTAGGTTTTTAAATGCTTCCACATTCAAGTTGAAAGTCGCTCGATCATTTTTAATTTCTTTTAACGCTACAGCTCCAGCTTGTTCAAGTG
>NZ_NULG01000081.1 GCF_002577195.1 Bacillus sp. AFS041924 | reverse complement strand
TACGAAATTTAAAAGAAACTGAAATGTATATTGAAGATCAAAAAGGGAAAAAAGTTAAATGGTTAGGAAACTTAAGTGAATTCACACCGGATGGTTCACCATATAAATTGACAAAAAATAACATGGCTAATGGTGATTTATACTATATGTTCGATCGATATTCTGTACCTAATCTTACATGGAATGAGACAAATGAGAATGGTGAGTTTGTTCCAGATGGTACTTATAA
>NZ_NULG01000080.1 GCF_002577195.1 Bacillus sp. AFS041924 | reverse complement strand
AGTTTCTTTTAAATTTCGTAGTACTTGGAACGAAGGGTAAACACCTGGTGCGAACGTGTTTGGTGAAATTGTCATATGATCTAAATTAAAGCTATTTGTCATTCGATCATATCCTAATGGAACTTCAGATACATCATCCCAAAGCACAGTATATCCTACAAATACACCATCACTCCACGGAGCAGGATCAATATTTTTTGGCTTCGTCCAATCACCTAAATAGCCCATGTATGGCATCGTTAAAGGAACTGCTTTGTCTTTATTTGCACCTGTTGGTACAAGTCGAACAAACCCCTCGATAAATGCATCTTT
>NZ_NULG01000079.1 GCF_002577195.1 Bacillus sp. AFS041924 | reverse complement strand
TTCAAATTAAGTCTGACGTAAAATTTCATATCTTTGAAATAGACTTTTAAGACCTTGGTTTTGCCAAAATGCATTCCCAAGTGTTCGATGAAGGATTGGGCTATTGGCGATTCGCCAATAGCCTTTTCTACTGTTTCCCCATTCGTATGCTTTATGGGTGTCAACACCTAATCCAGTTAGTTTTCTCACTCTCGTTTTAGGTCGTTTCCATTGTTTCCACAGGC
>NZ_NULG01000078.1 GCF_002577195.1 Bacillus sp. AFS041924 | reverse complement strand
CCTTACCTATCTGTATGAATTAGGAAAAAATATTAAGGCAGAACTCTCTTAATAAGGTAATATAATAACTAATATAACTTTAATTTATATAAACTATTAAAAGAGGTTAAATAATGAAAGATTATATGGCAAATTATTGTTTTAATGTTGATGATATAGTTGGAGAACATGATGATTTTGGACTCAGTGTAGATTTTGATGGTAACTTGGTTTTATTGTCAGAAAAAAAAGAGAAAACAAGGTATGTGCATACTATCTTTCATTTTTTAGATGGCGAAATAAAAAAAGTATACCTTCCAAAAGTCAAGAATTCATATACTTATGCTCAACCGATGGATGATAATTGGTTACTGGTCAGTTCAAGAACGGACTATGAAGATGAGTTAAATGCAACTATTTATGATATATACGGAAACTTTCTGGAGAAGTTTTCTTTAGACGATGCCATAGAAGATGTCCAAACGACAAAAAATTCTAATATTTGGGTAAGTTATTTTGATGAGAATACGAATTCTGGACTGAGTTGTTTTAACAATAAAGGACAATTATCATTTGAATTTAGTGAATATGTTAGACAAACAAACAATCAGTTACCTTATATTGAGGACTGCTATGCATTAAATGTAATTTCCGAAGAAACAATATATATCTATTATTATTCAGATTTTCCATTGGTAAAATTAACAAAAAATAGTTTTGAAATAATTAAGAATATTCCTATTAAAGGTAGTAGCGCATTCGCTATCCATAAAGATTATGCTTTGTTTGATAATGGTTATAATCAAAAAGGTAAAATGCATTTATTTTCCATGACAAATAAAACTTTAATAAGTTTTTATTTATTAGATAAGAATGGGAAGGTCTTAAATTATAACTATGCCGTTGGAAGAGGTAGTAAATTATATTTTAAAAAAGATAAAGATGTATATCTTTTAAATTTAGAGGATTTTCTAAATAAATTATGCTAATTTTATACAACTAACGCATGCTTATAT
>NZ_NULG01000005.1 GCF_002577195.1 Bacillus sp. AFS041924 | reverse complement strand
AAGAAAACTCGCCGATTGGCGAGCTGTAAGGCGAAGACAGAGGCATAGTTGCACTTATACTTAATTCCTAAAATTTGCAACTACGTCGAGCCCCTTCGTCGCTGCAAATTTATACTTTCTTAATGTGTAAAAAAGAAACTGAGAAATATTCTTCAGTTTCTTTTTTGTTGCTTATTTTTAATGCGAAGAAATACCAGACAAACCATGGCCAGTATTAGATTTCACAAGAATTTCATCAAATTTAGCTTCATTTTCTTTTTTACTTGAAAGTATAGTTCCTAAATACGCTGCAATAAATCCTAGAGGAATTGATATAATGCCCGGATTCGTTAAATTAATTAATGGATCACCAACAAAAATGGCTTTTCCCTCAATTGGGCTCCAAATATTTGGGCTAATCGTTACTAGAATGATTGCAGAAATTAATCCAGTTAACATACCTGCTATTGCTCCAGTTGTATTAAAACGCTTCCAATAAATTGTAAAAAGTATGACAGGCAAGTTCGCACTCGCAGCTACAGCAAATGCTAATGATACTAAAAAGGCTACATTTAATGTTTGTGCAAAGATTGCTAGTAAGATCGATATTAAAGCAACTCCAATAGAGGCATATCTTGCCATTGAAACTTGTTCTTTCTCAGTAGCTTTTCCTTGTTTTAAAATTTCATTGTAAAAATCATGTGCAAAAGCAGATGCAGCAGTTAATACTAATCCTGCTACTACTGCAAGTATAGTTGCAAATGCTACTGCTGAAACAAATGCAAATAAAAAATTACCTCCTAATACTTCAGCTAATAATGGTGCTGCCATATTACCTGCTGCATTTGCCTTTATGATTTCAGAATTCCCCACAAATGCAGCTGCCCCAAATCCAAGGAAAATTGTCATGATATAAAATGCCCCGATTAACCAAGTTGCATAAACGACTGATTTTCGGGCCGTTTTCGCATCACGAACTGTAAAGAAACGAACTAGTATATGCGGTAATCCAGCTGTTCCAAGAACAAGTGCTAAATTAAGTGAAATTGTATCTAAACCATTTGTATATTTTACACCTGGATTTAAAAAAGAGTCCTTTAAAGGAGTTGCCGTTCTCATTTGGCTGAACATTTCATTAATGTTGAAATTAAACTTTGCAAAGACAATAATTGATATAACTAAAGTTCCAAGCATCAGAAGTATCGCCTTTACGATTTGAACCCAACTAGTAGCCCTCATCCCACCAAATATTACATAAACAGTCATTAATACACCTACTATTAAAACAGCAGTAGTATACTCAATACCAAGTAATAATTTAATAAGTGCACCAGCTCCAACTAGTTGCGCAATCATATAAAAGACCGAAATCGTCATTGTGTTTAAAGCGGCTACCCCTCTTACTTTCTTTTGGTCAAATCGCGCTGCAATCATATCAGCTAACGTGTATTTTCCAAGATTTCGTAAAGGTTCTGCAACTAAATATAAAACTACTAAATAAGCAACTAAAAATCCGATACTATAAAAAAATCCATCGAATCCAGTAAGAGCGATGGCACCCGCAATTCCTAAAAAGGATGCTGCTGACATGTAGTCACCTGCAATTGCAAACCCATTTTGCCATCCAGTCAATCCCCCACCCGCAGTGTAAAAATCTTTCGCATCCTTTGTTTTTTTTGAAGCGTAATATGTAATAACTAGAGTTCCAAGTACGATTAATAAAAATAATGTAAATGCTGTCGTATTCAATTTTCCTCCCCTCCCTTATTTAGCTTCTCTAAAACTCCATCTGCCATTTTGTCAAAGGATTCTGCTTTTTTACTGTATATCATACATAAAACCCATGTCATAACAAATTGTGCAAATGCAAACAACCAAGCCCAAGTAAGCTCTCCTATTGCTTTTTTATTAAGTGCATTAGAATATGAAGTCATCAAAGGTAATGCAATGTAAAAACAAAAAAAGAATAAAGACATCGGTAAAATAAACTTTCTTTTTGCCTTCAGTAACTGCTTAAACTCTGGTGATTTTGCAACTTCCGAGTATGCGTACTGACTTAAATTAGAATCTCGATTCATCTTAATCTTCTCCTTTCAAGTTTTAGTTTTTTGAAGAATTTGATAAGAACAGTGCAAATCTTACCGAATGAATATTCAGAAACTAAGATAATTGTATTTCATTTGAATACACTTTAATAAACGTTTTCGATAGACAAGAATAAACATGTTCTTTTATTTTTTAATTTTTTTGTTGAACTTCATTTCGTGACAATATTGAAATACAAAAAGCATCCGATGACTTACAATCCTAAAACATACTTAGACAAAATAAATCTAACCGTACGAAATTTTTGTCCATAAAAAAATCCCTACTTTTGCATTGAAAAGTAAGGATTTTTAAACTATTTCACATTAAAAGTGAATGAATTATAAAACTTTCTCAAGAAATAACTTTGCACGAACAGTTTTTGGTTTTGAGAATAATTCAATTGGAGTTGCATCCTCCACTAAATTCCCTTCGTCTAAGAATAAAATTCGATCTGCAACTTCCTTTGCAAAACCCATCTCATGTGTAACGATGACCATTGTCATACCTGTATGAGCCAATGATTTCATTACTTCAAGAACTTCTTTTACCATCTCTGGATCTAATGCTGATGTTGGCTCATCAAATAGCATTACTTTTGGTTCCATTGCAAGTGCTCTTGCAATAGCCACACGTTGTTTTTGACCACCAGATAGCTTAGGAGGGTATACGTTTGCTTTTTCTAAAAGTCCAACTTTTTCAAGAAGTGCTTTTGCTTTTTCTTCAGCTTGCGTTTTACTTAAGCCTTTTACATTAATCGGAGCATACGTAATATTTTCTAGAACTGTCATATGTGGGAATAAATGAAAATGCTGGAATACCATCCCTACATCTTCACGTATTTTCATAATATTACTTTTAGGGTTTGTAATTTCAATATCTTCCATCCAAATTTTACCTGAAGATGGCGTTTCTAATAAATTCATACAACGTAAAAACGTTGATTTACCAGAACCAGATGGGCCAATCACTGCAACTACAGACCCTTGTTGAATGGTAGTTGAAATCCCTTTTAATACATGAACGTTTCCGAAGCTTTTATTTAAATCAGTAATTTTAATCATTTGTACGCATTCTCCTTTCAATAGATTTACCGAGTAGTGATAGTAACATAATGATAATATAATAAACCGCACCTACGAAAAGAAGTGGTTCCATAAATGAGTAAGTTTCTCCACCTACTAAAAATGCTCTACGCATTAAATCAGATGCACCAATTACTGTTACTATTGCAGATTCCTTCGTTAATGTAATAAATTCGTTCATTAATGCTGGTAAAATATTTTTAAATGCTTGTGGTAAAATGATTTTTGCCATCATTTTACGATAAGGAATCCCTAGTGCAGAAGCAGCTTCTTGTTGCCCTTTATCAACTGCTAGTATACCTGCACGTATAATTTCTGATACATAAGCTCCTGAATTTAAACCAAAAGCTAAAACCGCTGCTGGAAACTTTTCAATATCAACACCTATTAATTGTGGTAGACCAAAATAAATAATCATTAATTGCAAAACCATCGGTGTTCCACGAAAAATTGATGTATAAAAATCAGCGATTACAACTAGCCATTTTGCACGACTAATTTTCATTAACGCAAGTAGTATTGCTAAAACTAGACCTAATATAATTGAACATAAAACAACAAGTAATGTTAATTTTAATCCGGACAATATATATGGTATTGAAGGGACAATTTGAGAAAAATCTAAATCCATATTGTAGTACTCCTTTGCTATTGTCATTTAATTTTATTCGACAAATCCTATTTAGTTAAAGAGCACTGGTTTAGAAACCAATGCCCTTTGTTTCAACTAATTCATATCCAATGGATTGTTCGTATTCAGTTAATGCTTCGTCTAGAATAGCTAACCCATCAGCGATTTGCTCTTTCGTTACTGTTAACGGAGGAATCATTCGAATGACTTCACTGTTGTTACCACAGAAATAGAATAATACTCCTTTTTCTAGTGCGATATCAAGAATTTTAAATAATCCATCACCATCCGGTGCTTTCGTTGCTGGATTAATAATTTCAATACCGATCATTAAACCGATTGAACGAATGCTTCCAATTACTGGATGTTTTTCTTTTAATTCATTCAGTTTTTCAACAGCGTATGCTCCAACTTCTTTTGTATTTTCTAAAAGCTTTTCTTCTTTTATAATTTCTAATACTGCTAATGCAGCTGTACAAGCAATTGGGTTTCCTCCAAAAGTTGTCCCGTGGCTACCAAGTGGCCACTTCTTCATTAACTCATTTGATGCTACGGTCGCACTTAATGGAATACCGTTAGCAATTCCTTTTGCGATAGCCATAATATCTGGAGTTACATCAAAAGCATGCGCGGCAAACCATTCTCCTGTACGGCCAAATCCTGTTTGAACTTCATCAAATATTAGTAAAATATTATTTTTATCACAGATTTCTCGTATTTTCTTTAACCAAGCTTTAGGCGGTACAATATATCCACCTTCGCCTAGAACAGGCTCTACAATGACTGCAGCTACTTCTTCTGGTGTTACTTGATGATTAAATAAACGTTTAAAATCTTTTTCTAATTGTTCTACTACATATTGTTCCTCGTCATAACCATCTGGGCATTCTGAAACATTCGCATAAGGTATTTGATAAGAGCCAGTTGGTTGTAAGAATTTTCGATACTTACTTTTTGATGTCGTTACACTTAATGCCCCCATAGAACGGCCATGGAAACAACCAATAAATGAAACGATATAAGGACGTTTAGTTGCATGTTTTGCTAGTTTAAGAGCACCTTCAATCGCTTCAGTTCCACTATTACCAAAAAAGAAAGTATCTAAATTACCAGGGAGAATTTCAGCCAACTCATCTGCCAACTTTAAAATCGATTCGTAAATAATAACCCCTGAAGGACCATGAGCTAAAGAATCAGCACCATCTTTAATTGCCTGTACTACTTTCGGGTGACGATGTCCAACATTTGTAGTAGCAATTCCAGATGTAAAATCTAAATACTCTTTACCATCTACTCCGTAGTAGTAACAGCCTTCTTCTTTTACTACCGGTAAGTTAGGATGATCCTTAGCCATGCTTGGTGCAAGTCGTAAAGGCATTTTTTCTAATAAGTGACTCCAATCCTTCTCCATCAATAATTCCTCCCCTTATTACAACAAAAAGTTCTCAATTCCGATCTCATTTTGCTCTTATTTCAATTCTCCAAACCATTTTTTAACTAATTTATCAACCGTTCCATCTTCTTTTAATTCAGCAAGTGCTTTATCAAACTTAGGTGTTAATTTACTTCCCTTTGGAAGAGCTACAGCTGAACCAGATTGCTCAAAGAAATCTTCTATTAATAAACCTTGCATTTTAGGTAATTTATTCAAATAACCACTTGCAACAGATTGTTCAATAATAACTGCATCAAATCTTCCAGCTTTTAATTCTTCTACTAGCTCAGGGATACGATTACGATTTTCAACTTTAAATCCAACCTTTTTAGAAACTTCAATTGCTTTAGTTTCCTGAATTGAACCAGCTTGTACACCAATTGTTTTACCTTTTAAATCTGCAGCACTCTTAATATTTGAATCTTTATTTACGACTACCTCATTTTGATCAGTAAAGTATGATTCAGTGAAATCTGCATTTTTTGCACGAGCAGGAGTTTCTTTCATCCCAGCCATAATAAAATCAACTTTATCTGCATTCATTGCTGTAATTAAAGAGTTAAAATCGATGTCCTTCACTTCAATTTTGTAACCAGTTTTCTTACCTAACTCTTTTGCTAAATCAACATCAAAACCGACTATTTTATCATTTTTTGTGTCTATAAATTCATAAGGCTTATAATCCGCACTTGTTCCTAAGATTAAGGTTTTATCATCTGACTTGTTACAAGCAGATAACATTCCAATTGATAATGCTGATGCAGCTAAAACTCCGATTATTTTTTTCATGATGTTTTCCCCCTAATTTTTGAAAAATTCAAATATCTTATTACTATTATCTTTTTTAGAATTCTATTAAACAACTATTTTTTTCGAATGAATAATTATTTTATAAAATGAATTTTAACACATACTAATAAATATGCAACTATATTTTTCGGTATTTCGACAAAAAAATTCTATAAACCTTAATTTTACAAGGATACTATATAAAAATATTTTTTATTAAAATTCATTATAATTATATATTTATTCAACCGATTGAATAATACGATTACTCATACACTTTTTTGACTTTTCGAAAAGTTTTCGACAAATCTCGCAAATCTCTATATTTTTTACTACAAAATGTTTAAATTCCCCCAAATTTAAGCGTTTTCACACTTATTCATAAAAAAAATACCATATTTTGAATGGTATTTTCGCATAAATGATTACATTATTCATTTATAAATTATTTTATTATATTAAAACTTCTTCCTCGATTACTACATTAACAACCGTTTTCTCCTTATAATAAAAGGAATAGTGATGGATTCGTTCGTCACCCAATAGTATAGGAAGAAAATAAGGGATACACTCTCCAACACCTTGATTTTTATCACTTACTACCCAATCAATTTTTTTCCAATCTAAAATTCCTTCATTTGTTTTAAAAGGTGTATCATATTGTAAATCGCTCGGAACCTCAGCAAGAAATACATACATACCTCCGAAATCCACATCTGCTTCGTGCCAAGTCACTTTACCTTTATAAGTTAATTGACTCAATTCTATATGGATTCCTGTTTCCTCTGAGATCTCTCTTTGTACTGATCTTTCGATTGTTTCATCTTTTTCTATTTTACCACCAACACCATTCCAAATTCCCATTGTAGGCGCATTTATACGATTTAACATTAATAGTTCATCATTTCGTTTAATAAAGCATAAAGTATATTTCACAAAATCCCACGTACCTTTCAAGCAATTTAGTCATTTAATTCATATTAATTATGGCATAATTTACTATTTATTTGTGTTGAAAACAACTTTACTAATAATTTAGAATATTTTAAAATTTAATTAATATATTAGTACTACAAAGGAGAGGTGTGTTGTGGATCAATCAAATATTATCGATTTAAACCAGTATAGAAAATTTAAAAAACATAGATTAGAATCCTTCGCTTTTCGAGTAAACTATGATGAATCAGCACATAAAGATGCATTAATGCTATTACTTTTTACGTGTTCATTGGCTGCATTTTCTTTCTTTTTAATCTTTTATTTTATTTATAAAGTTACCAACTAAACCGAATCAGACCATATTTAGTTTACATAATATTAATATGTACAAAAAAAGTACAAAAATTTATNNATAAATTTTTGTACTTTTTTAATTAAATTTCTTCGCAATATTGGTCAAAGTAATTTTGAAGCTTTTGAATTACTTGCATTGGATCATGCCCTTCAATCTCATGACGTTCAACCATTGCAACTAGTTCACCATCTTTTAATAAAGCAAAAGAAGGTGAAGATGGAGCTTTACCAGTAAAATATTCACGAGCTCTTGCAGTCGCTTCTTTATCTTGCCCTGCAAACACAGTAACTAATTGATCAGGTCTTGCATCATAATGTACTGAATGTGCTGCTGCAGGACGAGCAATACCACCTGCACAGCCACATACTGAATTCACCATTACTAATGTTGTGCCCTTCTTTGCTAATGATTGCTCGACTTCCTCAGGTGTTTTTAATTCTGTATAACCAGCCGCTACGATTTCCTGACGTGCAGTATGGACAACATCATTCATAAAAAAGTTAAAATTCATATTCATTTCATCTACTCCTAACATGCTTTTTTTCATCTTACCAATATAGCGGCTATTAATTCAAGCTTTTGAACCTGCTATTATAATTATTTACCGTATCCTTATTCATTCACTAATTCATCAATCACACTTGGTAAATGAGCTAAAGCAGAAATGGCGTATTGGTAATCTTCATTTAAATTTTCTACAACCCGAATAACTGTTACAAATGGATTTTTACTTTCAAATTGATTAACCTTTTCAACGTCACCTGCAATAAATAATACTTTAGCATCGATTTTATTTTTTAATCCGATTGAATGTAAAGTAGACAATACATTTTTCATTAGCTCTTCTTCTTGCTCACTAGCTCCTTCTAAAATTATACAGTCCCAACTTAATAATTTAAGATGATCAAAAAGAAGTTCGTCCATATCTCTCCCTCCATATCGCTTGTTTATACAAATATATGAGGAAATGAACGAAAGCATACTTTTTTAGTATGAAATGCAAAAACTCTAACCGAAATGATTCATTTACACTTCTCCAAAATTAAATGCCAATACTAAAAAGAAAAAGAAAATAAATGTGAGGATATTTAAAACAGTACCAAAAATGATTATTGTTATTTTTTTCGAGAGAAATGCAAACATTATCCCTGTTAGTGATAAAATGCAAAAAAGTATAAGAAATATGCCCAGGTGTTTAGTATGTTCATTAATAAAAAAAGAGATAACTAAGCTAATCCCAACCATCATGATTGAAAGCCGACCATTTTTATTCATGAAAACTCCCCCATCCCGTTTCTTCTTATTAATAATGTATCACTCTAGTCCACTGGAAATGAATGGAAAAAATAATATATATGAACTTACTGCACCATAATTAATACAAAATAAAAAAAGAACACTTTAAGCGTTCTTCTAAGAATTAACTGTTAACTTCGTTTCCGATTGAAGTTCGACTTCTTTTCTTTTTTGAAAAAGACGATTTACAAAAAACATCATAGGAAAACTTAAAAATGCGATTGCACTAATAATAACAAATGCATGGCCACCCTTTTCATATCCGAAGTATGCTAATAAACTTCCACCTAGCGCAGGACCAAAAACAAATCCAAGTTTTGAGAATCCCATTGCGCCAAAATAAGTTCCCTTTAGCTCTTCTGGAGCAAGCTGATCCACAAATACATCTGTAAATGTAAATGCAAAGATTTCTCCAACAGTTAAAATGACCATTACGATTGCTAATAAGTAAAAATTAGTAAATAAACCGAATCCAGCAACCGCTAAACTTACGATTATGTTTCCAATCATCATTGAAACTGTAGGTGAAAAATTCTTCATTCTACTTACAATTGGAAACTGAAGTACTACGACAGTAACAGCATTAATTGTTGTTAAATATGCGTACAATTTAACCCCATCATGAAACTGTGGTG
The DNA here is from genome assembly GCF_002577195.1 of Bacillus sp. AFS041924. Lineage (GTDB taxonomy): Bacteria > Bacillota > Bacilli > Bacillales > Bacillaceae_G > Gottfriedia. Next base: position 37,720 of record NZ_NULG01000005.1, on the reverse strand, counting down.
CATTAGCAAAATATTGCGACATTGTGGTAAAGCTTTGTGAATAACCAAGGCCATAAAAACAAATTGTTAGAATCGTTAAAGCAAAGATGATATCCTTGCGTAAAATCGAAAACGACGCTTTCATCGAAACTTTATTAGATGGAGCAGATTTCCCTTCTCCAATTTTATGTTTTGACAACATAAATAATAGTGTTAATCCATAAAGAAAGTACACAATTCCAGATAACACGAATGGTAATGTACTCTTAGAGCTTCCAAGATAAAGACCGACTAAAGGCCCTACTGCTACCCCAACATTTATTGCAGCATAACGCAAATTAAAGACTAACAGTTTTGATTTCTCATCGGTTAAGTCAGAAAGTAATGCTCTTGAAGAAGGTTCGAAAAATGATGAGCAAATATTTAAGATCGAATTCAGTACAAAAAACCATGCAAATGAATTTCCTAGTCCAAAACCAACTAATGTAATAGACCACAAGAAAATACTCAATAATAAAATAGTTTTCCTTCCAATACGATCAGAAAGGGTTCCCCCAATAAAGCTGAAAAACACCCCTAAAAATGATGAAACTGTTAACATAACCCCAACCATAGCAGGTGAGATCTGTTTAACTGAAGTTAAATAAATAGCTAAAAACGGCATACTTACTGTGCTAGCAAATCTAACGAATAAAGTCCCAATAACGATATTCCAAGCAACAGGATGTACGGCAGATAAATTTTTAAACATCTTATCCCCCCTATTTCTCTAAGATGTCACATATTTGTAAATTATCTTACAAATATTACAGTTTGTAAAGGGAAAAGAGCAGGGACTAAGGGTTCGTAGAAGCATTAAAGTCACAGTTAATAGAAATGCAAGTATATACACTAGAATGATCGTAATCACCGTTTAAAGATCATTCAAGATACAAAGGTAAGGATTATGCCTTAGCCTAGCCTTTCCTTCCATTCATCTCATCAGTTTTTTAGCTTTTCTTCATTTCTTTATACAGATTGTCTTTTAAAATTGCCATGAATCTATTTTTACTGTTATCGATGACTTCAAAGCCGTATTTGCGATATAAGTTGTGGGCATCTCTTGTGCCAAGCATAAATGTTCTGACTGTTGATAGTTTTTCATCATTCATGATTTGTTCCATTAGCCATTTAGATAAGCCTTGTTTACGATATTCAGGAAGAATAAATACGTCTGCTAAGTAGGCAAATGTAACTCCATCCGATACTACTCTTGCGAAGCCTACTTGATTAGGTTCATTTTCTTCCGGATTTCCTTTATACACACCAAAGCAAAAAGAACCTTCAATAAATCGATTAATATAATCAAACGGAATGTTGTTTGCCCAGTATGAATCTTGGTCTAAAAAATTATAAATAACCTCTCTGTTTAATAATTCTTTATTAGAAGAAATATAATAGCCGTTTTTCTCAACTAGCATAAATTTCACCCTTTTTAGTTTATTGAATTCAGAATAATATAATTATTTAATTTTATCACATGACTCTAATATGGGGCTATTTTTAAAAGTCGTCAAAATCCGGTAGCATAGATAGGGGGAGTCTCTTGACGATGTTTTTTAATTGAAGTCGATTTTAATGAAGTCTTCTATATCGATTATTAGCGGAATTCCTCAATATTTTTGTGTAAATCGAAGGAATATATAGTAAGATAGTAACTTTTTGAATGGGTCTACTTTTGGAAAATTATTAAGTCAAAACACTATTACCGGTTTGCACTTCAATTTTTATTTGCACACCTCAAATTTATCTCTACTTCTCATTTTTAAATGCTACTTTACGAAACAACATAAAAAGAGTGCCCTTTAGGACACCCTCTATAATTTAAGAATTAATATATGCTAGTGTTTTCTTTTGTTGTATTTTCTAGGATTTCTTTTACTCTTCCTAAGAATTTACCACAAATGAAACCGTCAAGTACACGGTGATCAAGTGATAAGCATAGGTTAACCATATCACGAACGCCAATCATGCCGTTTACAACAGCTGGACGTTTTACGATGCTTTCAATTTGTAAAATTGCAGCTTGTGGGTAGTTAATAATTCCTGCGCTTTGTACACTTCCGAATGATCCAGTGTTGTTTACAGTGAATGTACCACCTTGCATTTCGTCTGATTTTAATTTACCAGTACGAACTTTCGTCGCAAGTTCAGTAATTTCACGTGCAATACCTTTGATTGTTTTTTCATCAGCGTTTTTAATGACTGGTACGAATAATGCATCATCAGTTGCAACAGCGATTGATAAATTAATATCTTTCTTTTGAATGATTTTGTCGCCAGCCCACATTGAATTAATCATTGGGTATTCTTTAAGTGCTTGAGCTACTGCTTTAACAAAGAATGCGAAGAATGTTAAAGAGAAACCTTCTTTTTGTTTGAATGAATCTTTAAGGCTGTTTCTGTAATTAACTAAGTTTGTAACATCCACTTCAATCATCATCCAAGCATGTGGAGCTTCATGTTTACTACGTAACATATTTGCAGCAATTGCTTTACGTACGCCTGTAACAGGAATTTCAATATCACCAACCGCTGTAGGAATAACTGGTGCTGGTGCAGCAGCAGGTGCTTTTGCTACTTCGACAGCAGGTGCAGTTTGTGCTACAACTGGTTGAGCAGCTGCTTCAACTGCAACTGGTGCAGCTTGAGGTACACCGTTAGCAATCACATTTAATACGTCTTTTCTTGTTACTCGACCATTATTTCCAGTACCAGGAATTAATGAAAGGTCAAGATTATTCTCTTGTGCTAAACGAAGTACAGCTGGAGAATAACGTACTTTACCTGACTCATCAGTTTTAGAAATAGTTTGTACTGGTGCAGCAGCAACCGGAGCTTGTGTCGGTGCTGGTGCTGCAGGTGCAGCTTTTTCTGCAGGTTTAGTTTCTTCGATTGTTGTTGCGGCTACTTCACCAGAAGCACCTTCAACTTCAATTGTACAAATAACTTCACCAACAGCTAAAGTGTCACCTTCATTTGCGATTAACTCTTTAATTACGCCAGAAAATGAAGATGGTACTTCAGCGTTAACTTTATCTGTCATAACTTCAGCAAGTGGATCGTATTTATTTACATGATCTCCTACTTTTACTAACCAAGTACTAATTGTACCTTCTGTTACACTTTCACCTAATTGAGGCATTTTAATATTTTCGATCATCATTATGTCCCCCTTTTTCAAACAGTGCCGTTAAAATGCTGCAAGTTCTCTAGCCGCTTTTTCTACTTTATCTGGATTAACCATGAAGAATTTTTCCATTGTAGGAGAATAAGGCATTGCCGGAACATCAGGCCCAGCAAGGCGAGCGATTGGCGCATCTAGGTCAAATAAGCAATTTTCAGCAATGATTGCTGCAACTTCACTCATTATGCTTCCTTCTTTATTATCTTCAGTTACTAATAAAACTTTACCTGTTTTAGCAGCAGCTTCGATAATTGATTCTTTATCTAATGGATAAATTGTACGTAAATCTAAAACATGTACAGAAATTCCATCTTGAGCTAATTTTTCAGCTGCTTGAAGAGCAAAATGTACACATAATCCGTAAGTGATGATTGTAATATCTTCACCTTCTCGTTTTACATCAGCTTTACCAATTGGAAGTACATAATCAGTCTCAGGTACTTCTCCTTTAATTAAACGATATGCACGTTTGTGCTCAAAGAAAATTACTGGGTCATTATCACGAATTGCTGCTTTTAATAAACCTTTTACATCATAAGGAGTAGAAGGCATTACAATTTTTAATCCTGGTTGACCTGCAAATACCTTCTCTACAGATTGAGAGTGGTAAAGTGCACCGTGTACACCGCCTCCATAAGGAGCACGAATTGTAATAGGACAAGTCCAGTCATTGTTTGAACGATAACGAACTCTTGAAGCCTCAGAAATAATTTGGTTTACAGCAGGCATAATGAAATCAGCAAATTGCATTTCAGCTACTGGTCTAAGTCCGTACATTGCAGCACCAATACCAACACCTGCAATTGCAGATTCAGCAAGTGGCGTATCTAAAACACGATCCTCACCAAATTGATCATAAAGACCATGAGTCGCTTTGAATACTCCACCTTTTAATCCAACGTCTTCCCCTAATACAAATACCTTTGGATCGCGTTCCATTTCCTCTTTTAACGCTAATGTTACTGCATCTATATAAGAAATTACTGCCATATTGTCCTACCCCCTCTTATTTCTCTTCGTAAACAAACTTCAATGCGTGCTCAGGTGCAGCATATGGAGCGTTCTCTGCATAGTCTGTTGCTTCATCAACTGTTGCTTTCATTTTAGCATCAAGTGCTTTTTCGATTTCTTCAGTAAGTATCCCAACTTCACGTAAATACGTAGCAAAAGTGTATAAGCAATCTTTACTTTTAGCTTCTTCTACTTCTTCGCGTGAACGATAAATGCGATCATCATCATCACTAGAGTGAGCAGTTAGACGATATGATACTGCTTCAATTAAAGTAGGACCTTCTCCACGACGAGCGCGGTCTACCGCTTCTTTCGTAACACGGTATACTTCTAATGGATCATTTCCATCTACAGTAAATCCTGGCATTCCATATCCAATTGCACGATCAGATACTTTTTCACAAGCTAATTGTTTTTCGATAGGTACTGAAATAGCATACTTATTATTTTCACAGAAGAAAATTACTGGTAACTTATGTACGCCAGCAAAGTTAGCTCCTTCATGGAAATCACCTTGATTAGAAGAGCCTTCACCAAACGAAACCCATGATACGATATCTTTACCTTCCATTTTAGCAGCTAAAGAAACACCTACTGCGTGTGGAACCTGTGTTGTAACTGGAGACGAACCTGTAACGATACGATTTTTCTTTTGTCCAAAGTGACCTGGCATTTGACGACCACCAGAGTTTGGATCTTCAGCTTTCGCAAAACCTGATAACATTAATTCAGTCGGTGTCATACCAAATTGTAAAACAACACCCATATCTCGGTAATATGGTAATACATAATCTTTTGTGTTATCTAACGCATAAGCTGATCCTACTTGTGCTGCCTCTTGACCTTGACAAGAAATAACGAAAGGAATTTTACCAGCACGATTTAATAACCACATACGCTCATCAAGACGACGTGCTAATAGCATTGTTTCATACATACTTAGAACGTCATCGTTTGATAAACCAAGCTGTTCATGACGGTTTGAAGTTGTAACCTTTTCCATAAATATCCCCCTAAAATGAAATGTGGAAGGCGTTTGTTCAGCCCCGACAAGCATAAGACAAATACCGATTAAGGTTGCTTTTTAACCTTGATTGGTATTTGGCTTATGACCTCGAGGGGCTAACGCCTGGAACTAGACACCCTGTTATGCATATTTTTTAGATGAAATGTAGAGAGCTTAATCTCTACATTTCATTAATTTAAAATTAAGAATGAATTGCCAATCCTTCTACAGCAAGTGCTGCTTCTCCAATTGCTTCTGATAATGAAGGATGTGGATGAATTGTATGAGAAATTTCCCAAGCAGTTGCATCTAATACTCGTGCTAATCCTGCTTCTGAAATCATATCCGTAACATGAGGTCCAATCATGTGGACACCTAAAAGATCATTTGTCTCTTCATCAACAATTATTTTTACGAAACCATCATGCTCTCCGTAAACTAGAGCTTTACCAATTGCACGGAAAGAGAATTTACCTTTTTTAACATTGTATCCTTTTTCTTTTGCTTCGCGCTCAGTTAAACCAACTGATGCAACTTCTGGATTACTGTATACACATTTACTAACCATAGTTGGATCTAATGGAAGTGGCGTATTACCAGCGATATGCTCAACAGCAATTGTTCCTTCTCTTGAAGCAACATGAGCTAATTGTAAGCCACCAATCACATCACCAATTGCATAAATATGTGATTCTTTTGTTTGGTAATAAGAATTTGTTTGGATAAAACCATTTTCAACTACGATGTCAGTATTTTCTAAGCCGATTCCTTCAACATTTGCTTGGCGACCAACAGATACTAACATTTTTTCAGCAGTGAATGATTTTTCAGCATCTTTATGAAGTGCATTTATTCTTACGCCATTATCAATTACTAAAGTTTCAGCTAAAACTTTTGCATCAGTAACTAATTTGATTCCTTTTTTCTTTAATAATCTAGTCATTTCTTTAGAAATTTCTTCGTCTTCTAAAGGTAAAATAGTTTTACTATACTCGATTACTGTTACCTCAACACCAAAATCTGCTAACATTGAAGCCCATTCAATACCAATTACACCGCCACCAACGATAATAATTGACTCCGGAAGAGACTCCATTTTTAACGCCTCATCAGATGACATTACGTGCTCACCATCAATTGTTAAACCAGGTAAAGACTTTGGTCTTGAACCAGTTGCGACTAATACATTTTTAGGGATTAACATTTCATTCTCGCTACCATCGTTCATTTCTACAGAAATTGTTCCAGGCATTGGAGAGAAGATTGAAGGTCCTAAAATACGTCCTAAACCATTGTATACATCGATTTTACCTTGTTTCATTAAGTGTTCTACACCTTTATGAAGACCGGCAACGATATTTTCTTTTCTTTGTTGTACTTTACTAAAATTTAAAGTTACGCCTGATGTTTCAACACCAAACTCTTCACTTTTCTTAGCAGTTGAAAAAACTTCAGCACTACGTAATAATGCTTTACTTGGAATACAGCCTGCATGTAAGCAAGTTCCACCTAGTTTATTTTTTTCTACTACTGCTACTTTTAATCCTAATTGAGAAGCACGAATAGCAGCTACGTAGCCACCTGTACCGCCACCGAGTACGACTAAATCATATTCTGTTGCCATGATGAAATTCTCCTCACATTTATACTAAAGATTTAATTGCAAATTCGCCAGGATAGATTTTTGCTTCTTCTTCTTCTCGAAGTACTCGAAGTGCACCTTCACAAAGAGCTTGAAGTTCATTTTCACCTGGTAAAACAATCACACGTGCCATCCATTTAACTCTTTTTGTAATTTCATTAACAATAAAATCACTATAAGCAATTCCACCTGTTAATATAATTGCATCAATATCGCCTTCTAGAACTGCTGCTGCACTTCCAATTTCTTTTGCTACTTGGTAAGCCATTGCCTCATATACTAGCGCAGCTTTTTCGTCACCGTCTTCAATCATGTTTTCTACTTTGATTGCATCTGCAGTACCAAGATAGCTCACTAATCCACCTTGACCAACCATCATTTTTTGAACTTCGTTAATATAGTAGTCACCAGAGAAACAAAGTTTTATTAAATCACCGATTGGTACAGTTCCAGCACGTTCTGGACTGAATGGACCTTCACCATCTAAACCGTTATTAACGTCAATAACACGACCTTTTTTATGAGCACCAACGCTCACCCCGCCACCCATATGGGCAATAATAAGGTTTAAATCGTTATATGACTGTTCTAACTGTTTTGACACTTTTCGTGCAACAGCCTTTTGGTTTAATGCATGGAAAACACTTCTTCTTTCCATAAGTGATTGTCCGCTGATTCTTGCTACAGGTTCTAATTCATCAACAACTACCGGATCAACGATAAATGCTGGAATGTTTAACCCTTGTGCAATCTCATTTGCAATGATTCCACCAAGATTTGATGCATGTTGACCACTATAGCCAATTTTCAAATCTTCTAACATGATTTCATTTACTGCATAAGTTCCACCTTCGATTGGTCTAAGTAGTCCACCTCGGCCACATACAGCACTTAATTTAGAAATGTTAATTCCTTCTTTGTGTAAAACCTCTAAAATAACATTTTTTCTAAATTCATATTGATCAATTATTGTTTTATATTTATTTACTTCTTCATCGTCATGGCGTATTGTTTGTTCAAAAATTGGTTTTTCATCATCAAATACACCAACCTTTGTGGATGTGCTGCCAGGATTAATTACTAAAATACGATGCATTTGTCAACACTCTCCCTTCTAAGTTTACCTTACCTTTATAACTAGAAAGAAAGAGCTACTCTAGATCCACTCTTTCTTTCCATCTAAAAAATAAAGGAATTTTTTTAAATCAGTTAATTATCTTCTGCTTAAGATGTTGTGACCATTAGATAAGAATTGGCTACGAGATTTTGCCATTGTAGCAATACGTTCTTCAGCTAAACGATCAGCAGCTAAATATGTTGGAATACCATCACGTTTTGAAATTTCGATAACTTTTGCAATGTTATCATATAAGCCTTCAACTTTTTTCATTGCACGATCATAATTATATCCGTATAACTCATCAGCAACGTTGATTACTCCACCTGAATTGATTACGTAATCAGGAGCATAAACGATTCCTAATTCATGGATTAAATCACCATGACGAGTTTCTTTTAATTGGTTATTTGCAGAACCTGCAATAACTTTCGCTTTTAATAAAGGAATTGTTTTATCGTTGATAGTCGCACCTAATGCACATGGAGCGTAAATATCACATTCAACACCATAAATATCATCAGGGTCTACAGCTGTAGCTCCAAATGCTTCTACAGCTCGTTGTACCGCTTCTTTATTGATATCAGTTACGATTAATTGTGCGCCTTCTTCATGTAAGTACTCGCAAAGGCTGTATGCAACATTCCCAACACCTTGGATAGCAATTTTTTTACCTTCTAAGCTGTCAGTACCAAATGCTTCTTTTGCTGCAGCTTTCATACCACGGTATACACCAAAAGCAGTAACTGGTGATGGATTACCTGAAGAACCGAATGATGGTGAAATACCTGTTACATAATCAGTTTCTTCGTGGATTAAATCCATATCTGCTACAGTAGTACCTACGTCTTCAGCAGTAATGTAACGACCATTTAAGCCTTGGATGTAACGACCGAACGCACGGAACATTGCTTCGTTTTTATCTTTACGTGGATCACCGATGATTACAGTTTTACCTCCACCTAGGTTTAAGCCAGCAGCAGCATTTTTATAAGTCATACCTTTAGCTAAACGTAGAGCATCTTCAATTGCAGCTTCTTCTGTATCGTAAGTCCACATTCTAGTTCCACCTAAAGCCGGACCTAAAGTTGTATCATGAATCGCGATAATCGCTTTTAATCCTGATTCTTTATCTTGGCAGAAAACTACTTGCTCATAATCATAAGTTTCTAAGTATTTGAAGATTTCCATGTAATAACAGCTCCCTTAAAATGTGTAAGTTTAGTTTTTAGAATTACATATAGCTAATGCTAATGAATATAATTTTGTCATTGCAGAGTCAGAACGCGATGTTAAAACAATCGGTGCCTTTGCTCCAGCAATTAATGCAGCCACTTCTGAGTTAGCCATAAAGACTAAAGATTTATATAAAATATTTCCAGTTTCTATCGTCGGTACTAATAAAATATCAGCTCGCCCAGCAACCTCACCAGTTAAACCTTTATGTTCAGCTGCTTCAACAGAAATGGCATTATCAAGCGCTAATGGTCCATCAACAATACAATTTTTAATTTGTCCTCTTGTATTCATGACAGTTAATGTAGCTGCATCTAGTGTTGCTTGCATTGCAGGATTTACTACTTCAACAGCTGCTAAAACAGCAACTTTAGGGGTTTCGATTCCTACTTTCCTTGCAATATCAACACTATTTTCAATAATCTTCACCTTTTGATCTAGCGTAGGTGCAATATTCATCGCAGCATCCGTTACGATTACTGCATTTTCTCTACCTGGTACGTCGAATATAGCAACATGTGATAAAACACTTTTATCCCTTAAGCCATATTCTTTATTCAATACTTCTTTTAGAAGAACTGAAGATGGAAGATTACCTTTCATCACAATTGAAGCTTCGCCAGAGCGAACAGCTACAACTGCATTTTTAGCAGCCTCTTTGACTGAATTAGAATGAACAATTTTTAGTCTTTCTGCAAATTGATCATTTTTTAATAAATCTTCATACAGTTCATAAATAGCTTGCTCATTTCCGAAAAGTAAAAAATTTGCCAAATCATTATCTAGCGCAATTGAAACTGCCTCTTTTACTTCGAAATCTTCAGCAACAGCTACAGCAACAGTTTGCGTAGAATGATTTTTCGCGCGTAACATTATATCTGTTAAATTCATTGAAAGCCCTTCCTTTCATCCCCCTGCACTATATAAAGCAATTAGCGTGCCAACTTTTCAAAAAGGATACAACTATTTTAAAAATAGTTGAAAAGCCTTACATTCCCAGCATTCTAGTACCAGGTACTAGTAACACCAATAAATCTATTCTACAACAATATTTTGAAAAATGACAGTAATTGTATGCAAAAATATTCATAGCACGCAAATTATTGCGTGCTATTTTTTGCATTGTGGAATTTTTCCAACTTATAATATAAATTCCTAACAGATATCCCTAGTTCTTTTGCTGACTTTGTTTTATTTCCATTATTCTTCAGTAAAACCTTCTCAATGATTTCACCTTCATAATTTATCACCATTTCGTCAAGAGAGCTAATTTCTTCAGTATGAACTTCATTATGATTAACAGATTGTTCTTGTTTAACTTGTACAATTGCCGATAAATGTTCGGGGTTGATTTTTTTTTCGTTAAATTTCATGAATATAACTGCTCTTCCTAGTACATTTTCCAATTCCCTAACATTCCCTGGCCAATTATAACTTTTTAATTTATTTAATGCTGATATTGATATACCTTCAACATTACGACCATAGTCTTGGTTTATTTTTGCTAATAACCTTTCGCCAATCGGTAAAATATCTTCAATTCGATCCTTAAGTGCAGGAATTATAATAGGAAGTTTATTTAATCGGTAATAAAGATCCTCACGAAACTTTCCTTCAATGATCGCTTCCTCCAGATGGACATTCGTCGCTGCAATTACACGCACATTAATTGGAATAGACTTTGTCCCACCTACACGTCTAATTTCTTTTTCTTGTAGGACCCTTAATAGTTTGGCTTGCATTGCAGGTGATAATTCTCCAATTTCGTCTAAGAAAATACTACCATTATTCGCTTCTTCAAAAAGCCCTCTTTTACCACCACGTTTTGCACCTGAAAAGGCACCTTCCTCGTACCCAAATAATTCACTTTCCAATAAGGTTTCAGAAATTGCAGCACAATTAACACGAACAAATTTATTATATTTGCGATCGCTTTCATTATGAATCGCGTGAGCAAACAATTCTTTACCAGTTCCAGATTCTCCACGGAGCAATACAGTAGCTGGGGTGCTTGCAGCTAATTTAGCCTGCATGATTGCTAATCGTATCCCTTCAGAGTCACCAGCTATATCTTCAAATGAATACTTCGCCTCTAATGTTCTAATAATTTGTCGTGCTCTATGAAGCTCAGTCGTTAATTGAGAAATTTCAGAAACATCATGGATGACCCCAACACTTCCTTTTAATTTCCCATCAACAATTACAGGGGCTACATTAACCAATACATCACGATTTTGCTTACCGACCTTCATTCGTACACCACGTACAGCTTGCTTGGTTTTTAAAACTTTTAAATGGACACTTTCACCTTCAGTAATATCAATCGTAGCATGTTTACCAATAACTTGTTCACTTGATAAACCAGTTAATCTCGTGTATGCAGGATTAATTATTATTCCATTACCTTTTTCATCTACAACCGAGATTGCTTCATCCGAACTTTGAATAACCGCTTCAAGCATGCTATACACTTCTTTTAAGTTCGTAACCTCTTCTGCTAAATCTAATACTTCCGTATCATCTTTAAAAACAGAAATGGCCCCTTCAAGTTCTCCATCCTCACGAAAGATTGGAATACGGGTTGTAAAAATCTTACTTCCATTTATTAAAATGTGCTCTTGATTTATTTCTTTCTTTTTCGTTTGAAGAACACGAGGTAATTTACTAGTCGGGACAACATCTAATATATACCTACCAATCGCATTATCTTTATCAGTTTGAAGCATTCTTTCTGCTGATCGATTAAATAAAAGAACTTTCCCCCATTTATCAACTACGATCATTCCATCATGCGTATTATCCAAAATTAATTCCTGTTGTCTTTTTTTATTATTAATTAAATTAAACAGCGACTCTTTTTCTTGTACAAGATCAGAAATCATTTTGGCAACTGTACCTGGTATCACTAAAGTATGTTTAGCTTTATGCTGGTTTATTTCCTGGTATATTGTTTCATCTCCAGTTGTATTAATAACAACATCAATTTCATCTGATAAATTTGATTTCCAATCCTTAAGTATTGGAATATGTAAGCTTTTAGCTAATTCTAAGCCTTTAGCTTCTTTTATCATATCTACTACAGCAACAACATGAAATAAATCAGAATGGGATAAAAGCTTTAATACAGCTGTGCCTCCTGTTCCCATTCCGACAATCATTACGTTTTGTTTCATCTTAGTTCACCTACTAATTTCAACAAATTATTAAACACATTTAACTATTATATATATAAAGTCGTTCTTTCGTCTATTTCAAATGTTTTATAAGTCTTGACAACACTATACTTGTATAAGATTATGAAGAAAGAGAATTACGAAATTTAATTCATTATTGTTACTTTTTATCGGAGGAATTAATAAACATGAGAGAATCATTTACACGCATGTTAGCATTCGTTGTGATTGTTGTACCAATAGCTTTAGCAGTTATCGGAATTAAATTACTTCGTGACACCGTATTTCTAATCCATTCTTTTGGAATTCCTAATCTTCCATTGCAATTATTAATTGGGCTAGTTTCATTAGGAGCTGGTTTCTATTTAGTTGGAAGCTTTGTATTATTTAGAGATCGTAAACGCAATAAAGTTCAAGGTAGATTTTTAAAAAGATAATCTGCCTAATTAAATGTAAGTTTATTCCCAAAGCAGGATACAAGCAGAAATACAAAAAAGTGCTCACTATAAAGTAAGCACTTTTTTATTTACTTAAAAGCTGACTTCGAATTTGGAAAGCAATTTCTGGAAAGTCAGTAATAATCGCTGTGCAATCGTCTTCGAATAACCGTTTCATAATCTCCGGCTCATTAATCGTATACGGTCTTACTGCTATTTGATTTTCCATCGTTTTTTTGATTTGATCATCAGAAATAATTCGATAATTTGGATGAACTGCTCTAGCTTTATAATCTTCAGCAAGTTTCCATGGCTCTTTGCTTCTTCTATTATATAGAACTGCTGTTTCAATATCCGGCGCCATTAAGTGAAATTTAAGCATACTTTTATGATTAAAAGAAGATAACGCAACTCTATTTTCATATTCATACGAACGGATTAAATTTATAACGCGTTCTTCAAGTCCATGGTAATCAATCTTATCATTTTTTAATTCAACATTGATACTGAAGTTGTTCCCTTGTGCCCATTCAAACACTTCTTTTAAAGTCGGAATCGTGCATCCTCTAAATTGGCGTTTAAAACGAAAGCTAGCATCAAATTTCTTTAACTCAGCTAAAGTATAGTCTTTTATGAAACCTTTTCCATTCGTTGTACGATTGATTGTTTCATCATGAATAACTACAATTTCACCATCTTTTGTTAAATGTACATCTAATTCGATTCCATCCGCCCCTAAATCCTCACACGCCATAAAAGAGACCATCGTATTTTCTGGATAATTTCCCGCTGCGCCTCTATGTCCAATTATATCGACCACTAAGATTCCCTCCTTGGAGAAAATATGTACTTTCTTCTTTTTCTTATTGTATACTAATTTTACGAAACTAAGGAGGATTATTATGCGACCACTACAAATTTCGCCCGAAACGGCTATATTACTTTCAAAAAAATTAAATGTTCCTTTAGAACAAATTATGCATATGCCACAGCATATATTAATGAAAAAATTGATGGAATTGGATTTGTCTAAAGGTGAAGAAACTTCCGAGGATCAAGAAACTAAATAAGAAATTACTCTCAAAAAGAAGGTAGCGATATTCTCCTTCTTTTTTTATGACTACTTAGTTGAATTATTTACATAAAAAATACATATATAAGTAATTTGAGTAAGATTATACAAATAATTAACAATTATAAGGTATTTTTAATTTAAACTTCCTTTCATATTAATAAGTTTTCAAGTAAAATGTAAAGTATTGTGTATATTTTATAAAGATAAGTATTTTTGGAGGTATTTTTAAATGTTACCTGAATGGTTAATTGGTTTTATTATGGGTATGGTTGAAGGTTTAACGGAATTTTTACCTGTATCTTCTACTGGACACATGATTCTAGTAGCTGATTTATTAAATTTTACTGGAGAAAAAGCTACATTTTTTGAAGTAATTGTTCAACTTGGTTCAATTTTAGCAGTTGTTGTGGTTTTCTGGAAACGACTTTGGTCAGTACTCGGAGTTAAATCGGACGGTTATAGACAAACTAACCTAAACTTGATTCATATCATTATCGGTGCGATTCCAGCTGGGATTGTCGGGCTAATATTCCATGATTTTATTAAAGATGTATTATTTTCACCGAAGACTGTTGTAATCGGATTGGTTGCTGGTGGTATTTTATTAATCGTCGCAGAAAAAGTTTCTAAACAGCCAAAATCATCTGATTTAGATCACATTTCTTATAAACAAGCATTTATTATTGGCTGCTTTCAAATGTTAGCTCTATGGCCAGGATTTTCTCGCTCAGGCTCTACAATTGCTGGGGGATTATTATTTGGTCTAGACCGTAAAACTTCTGCTGAATTCACGTTTATTTTAGCAGTACCAATGATGATCGCTGCAAGTGGATTAGATTTTATTAAAAATATTGATATTTTAAGTGCATCAGATTTACCGTTATTTGCAACAGGCTTCATTACAGCATTTGTAGTTGCCTTACTTGCGATCGTTTCGTTCTTAAAATTATTAGAAAAAGTAAAGCTAACTGGATTTGCCGTTTATCGCTTTATCGTTGCAATTGTATTTACAATCGTATTTATATTCTAATTCAAACGACCACTATTAATATAAAAGATAGGACAAGCATTCATGGCAGATCCTATCTTTTTTAAATGGAAAAAGGCCATTCGTACAAAGTATACGAATAGCCTTTATTTATATATGTTAGTTATTTAATATTAAAAATTGTTGTCTATTGGCGAAAGCCCTACCTCTCTTTCGCAATCTCGGCTCCAGGGCCGTTCCATTAGGCAGCTTGTTTCACAACAATCTTCACTAACAGACACTACTACTAATTTTAAAATAAGGTTGAAATAGCTGACGCGTCATGGAATACGCCCAATTTTCTTCCAAATTTTTGTAGTAATAATATCGTATTTCAATGTTTCAGTGGCGCAGTCTATATTATAGCACACTATATTTTGTTGTGCAAACTAATTTTTATAATGACTTGTTAAAACCAAATAAAGGAGAGTTTCTCAAAGTTTAATCGTACATGTGGAAAGTTGAGATTGAGTAATATGAGAGTGAGGGAATCACAAAAGGAAATTTAGCAAAATGTCTTAATCAAATCAGACAAAAAATTATTATAAACTGCAAATTTTCTACAGACATGTCAATTAAAAACACCAAATGGAAAACAATGCCTTGATCCCCCTTTCATCTGCAGCAGACAAACTTTTTCGAGTTTTATCAAAAAAAGATTAAAAAAATATAATGCTTAACTTCTTAGCCATACTATTTATGATTATAAGGATTCTAAAATTCTGATTTTTACAATTTAAAAAAGGGCAACCATTTGTCAGTTAACCTGAGTCATGAGTTGCCCCTTTTAAATATAATTGCAATTGCGAAAAAATACCGAAGATCTCATAAGAAGTTATTCGCTTAGAGTAATGTCTGTGGAATCACTGTTAGAAGCTTATCGGAATTGAATTTTTCTTAGTTAATAAAAATGAATTAAGATGCTTTATGCTCTAAACGTAATTTATCAGCAACCATTGCAATAAATTCTGAATTTGTTGGTTTTGCTTTTGACATTGAAATTGTGTAACCGAATAATGTAGAAATACTATCGATATTTCCACGGCTCCATGCTACTTCAATTGCATGTCGAATTGCACGTTCAACTCGGCTAGCTGTTGTATTAAACTTTTTAGCAATATCTGGATACAATACTTTTGTAATTGAACCTAAAAGTTCAATATCGTTGTAAACCATCGAAATTGCTTCACGTAAGTACATATAACCTTTAATATGTGCAGGTACCCCAATCTCATGAATGATACTTGTGATACTAGCATCTAAGTTACGTGGCTTGCTTTCGTAATTTGATACAAGTGAAGGTGAATTACGTTTAGTAATCGCACTACCTTTACCAACAACTTGACGGATATTACTGATTAAATGTTCCATATCAAATGGCTTTAATATAAAATATGATGCTCCTAAATCAACAGCTTTTTTAGTTACATCCTCTTGACCAAATGCAGTTAGCATAATAACGTTTGGAATTTTTTCAACTAAGCCAGCACGCAAACGATCTAATACCGCTAATCCATCTAAATGGGGCATAATAATATCTAATACTAGTACATCTGGCTTTTTATCCTTCACTAGAGGTAAGCAATCTTGTCCATTAAACGCAACACCAACCACTTCCATATCTGTTTGTGCGTTAATGTAGTTTTCTAACATGATAACAAGTTCTTTATTATCATCAACTAATAATACTTTAATCTTCTCCACGCCCGTTCCTCCCTACATCCTCTATAGTGAATTACATTACTTATTACCGATAATTTCGACAATAAAAATTTATTTCCTGTTTTTATTATAAATTCTGAATATTTTTATTAATATAGATAGTTTTCTTCAATTTCTTCTAGCATTCGACGTTTGGTATAAAAACTACTATGTATTGAGTCGAATTATACATATAATTCATTATATAAAAAATGAAATAGTATGTAAATTTATAATTTTTAATAAAAATTTACATTTCTGTAACAAAAACTGTCATATCAATCATCCTCTACCTTATTTTTTTTTTAAGACATTCGATGTTGCTAATTCTATATTACCATTTTTTTCCTTAATTAACTTGTTTTCAATAAAAAATACACCTACAAATTAAATTTAATAGGTGTATTTTTTCTTTAAGATGCCTTTTTATTTTGATAGTCGTAAATTGGTACTTTAGCCTCATCGAGCATCCACTCAATATGGACCCCATATCCACTAGTCGAATCATTTACAAAAACATGTGTAACTGCTCCGATTAATTTTCCATTTTGAATAATTGGCGAACCGCTCATTCCTTGTACAATTCCACCAGTTTCTTTGAGTAACCGTTTGTCAGTAACCTTTAAGATAATCCCCTTAGTAGATGGAAATTTTTGTTGGATACTGCTTACGATCTCTATGTCAAATGCTTCTACTTTATTATCATGTATAACTGTAAGTATTTTAGCAGGACCTTTTTTTACTTCGTTCGATAATGCAATTGGTAAAGGTTGAGACATAACCCCATTGTCTATTTTATTGTTAACCTTACCAAAAATACCAAATGGACTATTTGTAGTAATATTTCCAATCGTACCGCGATCTAGAGCAAAATGTGCTATTTTTTCACCTGGTGACCCATCCGCACCTTTTTCAATTGCTGTTACTGTTGAATAAACTATATGTCCATCTTCAACCTCTATAGCCTTTCTTGTATCGCTATCCGAAATGACATGTCCTAATGCACCATATTTTAATGAATTAGGTTCAATGAATGTCATTGTACCTATACCTGACGCTGAATCTCTAATATATAATCCAATTCGATAGCTATTGTGACCTTTGTCCCGAATAGGCTGTAACATTTTTGTATAATATTTTCCTTCACGTTTTACGGTGATTTTAATAGGCTTTCCATACTTCCCTGCTTTTTGAATAAATGGTAAAACATCCGACATTTTTTCGATTTGTTTACCATTCATTTTTATAATCATGTCCCCAACCTTTATACCGGCAATTTCACCTGGAGACTTTTGTCCTGAACTTGTATTTACTAAATGATGCCCAACGACTAAGACACCTACTGAGTTAAGCTTTACTCCTATTGATTGTCCCCCTGGTATTATTCTTAAATTGTTTAATACTTTTACATCTACCTTTTTACTTGGTAATTCACTCATACCAAGTGCAACATTAACGATTTCATTTTGTTGATCTTTATTTTTTATGGTAGATGAAAACACATTAGTTTGATTTATATTAAACACGCCAATACCAACTATAAATACAAGGAGAAGAATTTTTATTATTCGTTGAACATTTACATTTTTCACAAGCGAATCACTCTCCTTAGTGCCAGATTTCTTTTTTCGTGGCTATGTATTTAATGTTAGCTTTGTAAAAGCAAAATATAATTGTAAAAATATGATAGATACTTTAACGTATAATGTTGTATTAGTATGTTTCATTTAGCAATATCCAATTACTAATTTATCAATAATTCCCATAAAAAAAAGAGAATATTTAATGAATAGAAAATACTTCTATCATTAAACATTCTCTTTATGTTCATTGAGATTGATATTTTGTGGAAGCTGCCTGGTCAATCAATTCTTTAGCGTGTTGAATGGTAACATCTGTAATTTCAACTCCAGCGATCATTCTTGCAATTTCATTAATTTTTTGATCATTTTTTAATGGAGTAACTGAAGTTTTAGTACGGTTCCCAGCAATTGTTTTCGCAATAAATAAGTGCGTATCTGCCATTGAAGCAACTTGAGGTAAATGTGTAATACAAAGTACTTGGGAATTGATTGATACTTTATGTATTTTTTCCGCGATTGCTTGAGCTACTCTTCCACTTACCCCTGTATCAACTTCATCAAAAATAATGGACGTAATCCCTTGATGCTTTGTGAATATGCTCTTTAATGCTAGGAACATCCTAGAAAGTTCTCCACCAGAAGCAACCTTCGATAAAGGTTTTAAAGGCTCACCTGGGTTTGTCGAAATATAAAATTCTACAAAGTCAAATCCATCCTTTTTAAACTTCACATGTTTTTCATCCAAAATAGGATCAGATTGTTGACCTTCTTCAACCTCAAACATAATCTCAAAGGTTGTTTTGTCCATATAGAGTTCTTTTAATTCTTTATGTATATCAGCTGTCAATTTAATAGCTAGTTCTTTTCTTTTCTCTGAAAGAGACTTACCAGCTTCAACTAATTTAATTGATACATTATCTAATTCTTTTTGTAACTTCTCTATATGCTTATCTTTATGTTGAATCGTATCCAACTCTTGTTCAATATCTTCTGCGTATTTTAAAATATCCGTAACACTATGTCCATATTTCTTTTTTAACATTGAAATTTCACTTAAGCGAGTTTCAATTTCGTTTAACCGATTTGGATCATATTCCATTTGTTCAATTGAATCACGTAATCGATACGATATATCTTCTAATAAGTAAAAACTACTACTGATTCCCTCGTGCATTTCTTTAATATCATTATCAATATTTGTTACTGACTCTAAAGAATACATACTTGCTCGAATCGAGTCTAAGCCTGATCCATCTTGTGATAAACTTTGATAAGCCTCAACTAATGATTTATAAATACGTTCAAAATTAGAAATTTTGTTTCTTTCTTCCATTAGCTGATCGTCTTCATTTTCTTGTAAGTTTGCATTTTGAATTTCTGTTAATTGAAATTGAATTAAATCCAATCTATGTGCCATTTGTTGCTCATTTTCAGTTAATTGCTTTAACTGTTTTTTTAAGCCTGTATAGTTATTAAAAATATTTTGATATTCAGTATTTAAAGGAATAAGTGCTTTTTCATCATATTGTTGTAGCATCGGTAGATGATGCTCTTGGTCCATTAAATCTTGACTCTCATGTTGTCCATGAATATCAACCAAGAGGCCACCAATTTCCTTAAGAATAGAAGTTGTCACTAATTTACCATTGATACGGCATACGCTTTTTCCAGATGAAGTAATATCTCTTTTTAAAATAATCATTTCATCCTCAATGTCAAAACCTAATTCTCTGCATCTAGAGTAAATTAAGTGATTCTCATTTTCGATATGAAATAAGCCTTCAATTTCTGCTTTTTCAGTATCATATCTTACGAATTCTGCAGATCCACGACCACCAAGTAATAGACCGATGGCGTCAATAATAATTGACTTCCCCGCTCCTGTTTCACCACTTAGTACAGTTAAACCTTTTTCAAATGAAATGGCTACTTCCTCAATGATTGCAAAATTTTTAATGATAATTTCAGATAACAATGAGTTTCTCTCCTCTTTTTAAAACCATTCTCCTATTGAAGCATGTCAATAAATTTTTCTTTTAGATCTTCAGCATCTTCTGGCGTTCGACAAATTATTAAAATCGTGTCATCACCACAGATTGTCCCCATAATTTCTGACCATTCTAAATGATCAATTAGAGCACCAACCGCATTTGCATTACCTGGTAATGTTTTCATTACAATTAAATGACTTGAACTATCAATTTTAATAAACGAGTCAATTAAAAGTCTTTTTAATTTTTGTAATGGATTAAAACGTTGATCTGCAGGTAAGCTATATTTATATCGCCCATCTGGTAACGGTACTTTAACTAAATGTAATTCTTTTATATCACGAGAAATAGTTGCTTGAGTTACTTTAAAACCTAAATCTCGTAATGATTGAACTAATTCGTCTTGTGTTTCGACTTCATTTTTTGCGATAATTTCTCTTATTTTTATATGACGCTGACCTTTATTCATAATACACCTCTTTGCAAATTCCGACAAATATCTTACTTATGTAAGATTATCTTATCTAATCTACTGGTTATTGTATATATTTTTTTAAACGTTTTCATAAAATGCATTTTTGTATGTCAATTTATCTTAAGATTTTCTGACTGAATTTAATACCAATTTTATTATTTTCTTAATTTAATGGCTCTGCTAAAAATGAATGTTGATTTTCCATTCCNNAGTCTCGAATTTAACTAGAATCAACAATTAATATTTAACAGAGCCAATTTAATAAAAGGAGAAAAAGGAAACCGATTTGGTTTCCTTTTATTATTTTACCTTCTTTAATTCACTATGTGCTTCATTTACAATTTCCATTGGTGATCGATTCAATTCGCTATTTCCAATTTCCTTTGAACCTTCCCAATGAAGATGAATTAGAAATTCAATATTACCATCTCCACCAGTTATAGGAGAAAAAGTTAGAGCTTTTACATCATATCCTTGGCGAAGTGAAAAATCGATCATCATGTCGATTACTTGTTCATGCACCTTTGGATCTCGTACAATACCCTTTTTTCCTACTTGTTCTCTACCAGCTTCAAATTGCGGTTTAATTAATGCAACGACATCACTTGAAGGTACTAATAATGTTTTTAGAACCGGTAAAATTAAACGTAACGAAATAAATGATACGTCGATTGAAGCGAATTGAGGTAAGCCCTCAATTAAATCTTCTGGTTTAACATATCGGAAGTTTGTTCGTTCCATTACGATTACTCGTTCATCTTGTCTTAATTTCCATGCAAGTTGATTGTAACCCACATCAAGTGCATATGATTTCTTTGCACCATTTTGAAGCGCACAATCTGTAAATCCACCTGTAGAAGAGCCAATATCGATCATAATTTTATCTTCTACTGTTAAATCAAATGTGTTTAACGCCTTTTCTAATTTGAAGCCACCACGACTTACGTATGGCATAACTTCACCTTTAATTTGTAATGGTAGTTCAATATCAATTTTTTCTCCAGGCTTATCTAATCTTTGTTCGTTTGTATAGACTAGCCCTGCCATTACCGCTCGTTTAGCTTTTTCGCGCGTCTCAATTAAACCACGATCTACTAAAAGTACGTCTACTCGTTCCTTTTTAGCCATTTATATGTCATCCTCTTATTTATTACAAACCATTTCACGGATTTTCTTAACCGATTCATCTTTTGTTAAATGAATTTCATCCAGTAGTTTATCTACATCACCGTGTTCAACAAATAAATCCGGAATACCAATCCGTTCTACACGGACATTTTGAAATTTATTTGAACTTGCAAATTCTAAAACAGCACTTCCAAATCCACCTTGTAGGACTGCTTCTTCAATGGTTAAAATTGGTTTTCCATCTTTAAAAATATCACTCAACATTGCAGTATCCATAGGCTTTATAAATCTAGCGTTTACTACTTTAACAGAAATATTTTCCTTTTCTAACTCTTTTGCTGCATCAAGTGCCATCTTAATTGTTGTACCGAAAGTTAAGATGACTGCATCAGAGCCTTCTTTTAGTACTTCCCATGAACCAATTGGAATTTCTTGTAATTGTTCATCCATAGGTACACCAATTCCATTCCCCCTAGGGAAACGAAGCGCGATAGGACCATCATCGTATTTAATTGCCGTATTTACCATATGTTGGCCTTCATTCTCGTCTTTAGGCATCATTAAAACTAAGTTTGGTATATGACGCAAGAATGCAATATCAAAAACACCTTGATGTGTCTCGCCGTCAGCACCAACTAATCCTGCACGGTCAATTCCGATAAATACATTTAGATTTTGTCTACAAATATCATGTAGCACTTGATCGTATGCTCTTTGAAGGAATGTTGAATAAATAGCTAAAAATGGCTTCATCCCTTGCGTTGCTAAACCAGCAGCTACTGTCGCTGCATGCTGTTCTGCAATACCGACATCAAAAATACGATCCGGTAACTTGGCTTGGAAATTTTCCAGTTTTGAACCTACTGGCATTGCAGGAGTAAGCGCTACAATACGCTCATCATTTAAAGCTAATTTTAAAACTGTATCACTAACAAGTTTACTCCACGCTGGTGGTGCTTTATCTGGCTTAATTAACTTTCCGGATTCAACTTTATAAGGACCCGTGCCGTGCCAAGTTCCTACATCATCACTTTCAGCTGGCTTATACCCTTTTCCTTTTTTCGTTAAAACATGTACTAATACTGGACCTTTAGTTTTCTTTGCATATTCAAGAGATTCAAATAAATCTTCAAAATTATGTCCATCAACTGGTCCAAAATAAGTGAAGCCCATTTCCTCGAAAAACATTCCTTGTGTAACTAAATATTTAAGACTATCTTTTAATTTTTTTGATGTACTTGATAGTTTATCGCCGATTCCAGGAATTTTTTTGATTACACCTTCTAGTTCACCTTTTGCCCAACGATATTTCCCAGTAGTTCTCAGTCTTCCTAAAATGCTATGCAGAGCACCTACGTTCGGGGCAATAGACATTTCATTATCATTCAAAATTACGATGACATCTTTTTGCTCATGTCCGATATGATTCATTGCTTCTAGAGCCATACCACCAGTTAGTGCTCCATCTCCGATAATAGGAACAATGTACTCTCCAGTTTTCTTAATATCTCTAGCAATAGCCATTCCCATCGCTGCAGATAATGAAGTTGAGCTATGGCCTGTTTCCCATACATCATGTTCACTTTCATTACGTTTTGGAAAACCACATAACCCTTTAAATTGTCTTAGAGTAGTAAATTCTTTTGCGCGACCAGTTAAAATTTTATGTACATACGATTGATGCCCTACATCCCATAAAAATTTGTCTTTAGGCGAATTAAAGACTTTATGTAATGCGATTGTTAATTCAACGACCCCTAAATTTGGCGCAATATGCCCACCAGTCTCAGAAAGTTGTTGGATAAGAAATTTACGAATCTCTTCACTTAATATTTCTAATTCACCGTTCGTTTTATTTTTTAAAAAACTCGGATTTTCAATTGTCGTAAGATCCATATCGGATCACTCACCTTCCTAGATGTTAAATCTATTTAAATAATTCATTATTATGTAATTTTATCTATAAAATGATTTTACCATACTTGTAGTTAAACGCTAGTTTCTAGAAATGACTAACTCTTAACACCATGTATCATAATACCATTTTTATTAAAATCTGTTTAATGTTTTTTATCTTTATAGATTAAAATTATCGATATTTTCCACAAAATGAAAAGAAAGCCGCTAGCACATATGTGTTAACGGCCTACATTTCTGTATATTTTATTAACAACATTAACACGGCCATAAAGTAGTTACATTATACATAAATGTATTAATCTATTCAATGGACAACGATTTAATTATATAATCAAAGTTTAAAAACTGCGAGTTTCAACAAAATCACAAATTGAGATTAGATAATCATCTTTAAGGCCACATGCTCGAACATGTTGCTTTGCTTCTGTAATAAATGAATGAAGTTTTTCTTTTGCACCTTCTACTGTATATAACTTAACATAAGTAGTTTTATCATTTTCAATATCACTACCTACTGGCTTACCAAGTACTTCTTCATCACCTATTACATCCAAGATATCATCTTGTATCTGGAAAGCAATTCCAAGTTTATAAGCGAATTGTGTTAAATGAGATAATTGCTCAGCAGTTGCTTTTGATATAATTGCTCCTGCGATTACTGGGTACATTAACATTTTACCAGTTTTTCTTTCATGGATATACTGTAATTCTTCTCCAGTAAGCTGTTTACTTTCACCTTCCATATCAGCAACCTGACCTGCAACCATACCTTCAGGACCAGCAGCAATAGCTAATTCACTAATTAATTGAAGCTTTACTTGATCAGACACATTAAACTCATTCATTTCAGTAATTAATTTAAATGCGTATGTCAATAGACCGTCACCTGCTAATACAGCAAGAGCTTCACCAAATACTTTATGGTTTGTCGGTTTTCCTCTTCGGAAATCATCATCATCCATACATGGTAAATCGTCATGAATTAATGAATACGTATGAATCATTTCCAAAGCACAGGCAGGTTTAACCCCGAGTAATGGATCATTACCAAATGCATCTAAAGTCGCAAAGAGTAATAGAGGTCTAATTCTCTTTCCTCCACCCTGCAATGAATAAGACATAGATTCTTTTAATCGTTCTGGGGCCTTTAAATGTTCGATTGATTTAATCATTTCTTCATTTATTAGTCTACTGGAATACTCCATAAAATCTTTAAAAGTGTTCATATTATTCCTCCTCAACAGTAAAAGGAGTTTGTTCACCCTGTTCATTTAGTATAGAAGTCATTTGTTTTTCAACTTTTGTAAGCTTCTCTTGACAAACTTGAGATAGTTTTATACCTTCTTGAAAATATTCGATTGCTTTTTCAAGCGGTACATCTCCCTGCTCTAATTTTTGAACAATCGTTTCAATTTCTTTTATTGCTTCTTCAAAAGATAGTTCATTTTGTGGCAACTAATTCACTCTCCTTTTACTTCAAGTACTTCACAATCTAATTTCCCATCAGTCATTTGTAATTGGAATCGCTCTCCACTTTTCGCTTGTTTAACCGATTTCATTAATTCATTATCATTTTTATAAGCTAGTGAATAACCCCTCGCCATAACTTTTAACGGACTAAGTGCATCTAGTGTATGAATTACTTTTTCCATTTCAAATTTCTTCTGAGTAATTAAGCGATTAAACTCATTTTGTAAAGACATATGTAATTGCAAATGCTTTTGTTTTTCAAGCTGAATTCTATTACTCGGATGGTGTATAAGTAAAGACGAATTAAGCTCTTTGTGTTTATTTATTTTAGACTTTACGATTTCATTTATTGTAGTATGTAAACGCTCATTTATGCGATCAAACTGCTCTTGCTTTGGATGAAATAATGAATTTGGGTACCTAAAAACATAAGCATCTTGAACTGCCTTTAATTGTGCTTGTTTTCGTTCAATAATTGTATCCATTGCTTTATAAAGCCTTGACTTACGAACAGTAAATTGCTCGAGTATTTCTCTTTGGCTTAATGAAACTAATTCTGCTGCAGCTGTAGGCGTAGGAGCACGCAAATCAGCTACATAATCTGCAATCGTTGTATCAGTCTCATGACCAACTGCTGAAATAATTGGGATTTTAGATTCAAAGATTGCTCTTGCAACTTTTTCATCATTAAAGGCCCATAGCTCTTCAATTGATCCTCCACCACGACCAACTATTAAAACATCAATTTCATTCATTTTATTAGCAGTCTCAATTGATTTTACAACAGATGCAGGTGCTCCATCTCCTTGAACAAGAGTAGGAAATACTACTATTTTTCCAATTGGATATCTTCTTTGAATTGTCGTGATAATATCTCGAACCGCTGCACCAGTCGGTGAAGTAACAACCCCGATTACACTAGGAAAAGAAGGAATCTTTTTCTTAAATTTCTGATCAAAGAGTCCTTCTTCTAATAGTTTTTTCTTTAATTGTTCATAAGCTACAAAGAGACCGCCAACCCCATCGGGTTGCATGTCTCTTATGTAGATTTGATAGCTACCAGACCCAGGATATACATTTATTTCACCTTGAACAATAACCTGCATACCATCAGTTGGTTGAAATGCTATATTAGCATTATAGGATTGAAACATGACCGCCGCAATTCTAGCACCATCATCTTTTAAAGTAAAATAATAATGGCCGCTAGATGAATGACGTTTAAAGTTTGAGATTTCTCCACGGAGAAGTATATTTTGCAAATTACGATCCGCTTGAAACTTTGCTTTTAAATATTTTGTTAATGCGGTAACAGTAACTGGTAGCTTTTCCGTCATGCCTACCCCTTCTTTCATTCTTGCAAAGCAATATGATTAAAGTTTAACACTCAAATTTAATTTACGATCAATTTGAGAAGCCGCTTTTAACGTATTATGAAGTAGCATTGTAATTGTCATAGGTCCTACTCCACCTGGAACAGGAGTAATATATCCAGCAATATCCTTTACATCTTCAAAATTTACGTCTCCACATAATTTGCCATTTTCGTCTCTATTCATGCCGACGTCAATAACAATTGCTCCCTCTTTAACATAGTCAGCTGTAATTAATTTTGCAACACCTATTGCAACAATTAAAATATCAGCCTGCTTTGTAATATTTTTTAGATCAGTTGTACGTGAATGTGTATAAGTAACCGTTGCATTTTCGTTTAAGAATAATTGTCCAACTGGCTTACCTACGATATTACTACGTCCAATAACAACTACATGTTTACCACTAATCGGAATATTTGTATTTTCTATTAATTTTAATATACCAAAAGGAGTACAAGGTAGTAATGAATCTTGATTAGTCATCATTCTTCCAATATTAATTGGATGAAATCCATCAACATCTTTTAATGGAGAAATTGTTTCAATTACTTTCTTTTCAGAGATATGAGCTGGTAATGGCAGTTGAACTAAAATACCATGAATTGACTGATCATCGTTTAATTTGTCTACAACCGATAATAATTCATCTTCAGTAACTGTCTCAGGTAACTCAATTACTTCAGAATACATACCTAATTCATTACATGCTTTATGCTTCGAATTGACATAAGTTCTTGAAGCAGAATTATTTCCAACTAAAACTACCGCTAAACCAGGTGTAACACCTTGATTTTTCAATTCAGAAACACCATTTTTTAATTCCTCACGAATAGATACTGAAATTTCTTTACCATTAATTAATGTTGCTACCATTTTAGTTTCCCCCTATGCATATAAACAATTTATCTATTTAGAATTTTGATAATACCGCATTGATAAATTTACTAGAATCATCGTCACCGTAAACTTTTGCAATTTCAATCGCTTCATTGATTGCTACACTTTTAGGTACATCATCTAGGTAATTTATTTCTACTACAGCGATTCTAAGGATATTGCGATCAACGTTACCTAAACGATCAATCGTCCAGCTTTCGATATTTGAAGCTAATAGTTCGTCAATCACCAATTTATGATCAACAAAATTTGTTATAATTGCATCTAAAAATGCATCTTGTTTTTCTTCAGCTTCTTCTAATACATGCTCTAATGCATCTGAAGCATTTGCCTCACTTAAATCCATTTGGAATAATGTTTGCAATGCAAGTTCCCTTGCTTTTCTACGTTTCATCAAAATAATAAACTCCTTTAAGCTAAATTCATCATTCGTTGCATAGGTACTAACGAATTCTAATTTTGTATAGTAACACGTTATTTTACCATTTTTTTTAACAAGTTCCAACGACTGTCTGTATTAACTCCAATTTTTATTATTATAAACGTTTCTAAGCAAACTCAATACTTTAAACTGTTTTCTACATTTTAACTTAAAACCGAATAAAATAACAGTCTAATGTTTGTGTTTTTTAAATTTTTTTTCCTGTTTTTCACTCCAAAATAATATTTATACACCAAAACACGAACATTAAAAGAGTTCAGTTAATAAATTACTCGATAAAGGGAATCGGAAAAGATTTTAAATAACAAATATTCTTTTATATTTCTTCCTACTTATAATACTTTTACTGCCCCCGAAGCCATTCGTCTTCAAGAATGCTAAATAGATAAGTATCTCTCCAACCATCTCTTAACAATAAATCTTCTCGCATTCTTCCTTCTAACGTTAGTCCACACTTTTCAAGTACTCTTTGTGATGCAATATTCCTAACATCACACGTCGCATATAACCGATGAAGCTTAAAATTTTTAAATCCAAATGAAATGATTTCTTTTCCAACTTCACTAGCGAATCCCATACCCCAATATTTTGGGTGGACAATATAACCTACTTCACCTATTTTGTTTTTTTCATCTCGAATATTAAACTCAATCGATCCTATTAATTCATTTGATTCCTTTTCGATTATTGCGAATACAAATCTCGTTCTATTTATTTGTTTACTGTCTACTAATATACCTTGAACAAATTCCTTCGTATCACTTTCTGTATTTGGTCCCCATGGCTGAAATTGACATACAACTAGTTGTGATGCGTATTGATGTATTTGCTCCCAATCGTTTTCGACCAACTCGCGTAAAATTGTTCTATTCGTGCTCAAATTTGAGATCATAAATGTCACCTATCTCTATTTTATTTAACGATTAAATTTTATCATATTTCAGAATATTTAATAAAACCACGTAACTATTTTATCCAACAAAAAAAAGAGCCCCTATCTAATAGAGACTCTCTTTACATATTAAAGTTCAATTGGAGCTTCTTGCTCAGGCTTTGAATCGAATTGAACTCCTACTACATGAACATTTACTTCAGATAACTCAAGACCTGTCATCGTTAATAAAGCTTGACGAATATTGTCTTGTACATTACCTGCTACAGTTGGGATTGACTTACCAAATTTAACTAGAATGTATACATCGATTGTAATTCGATCTTCTGATAAATCAACTCGGACACCCTTACCATGGTATTTCTTACCAATAATTTCAGAAATACCAGAAGCTAGGTTTCCACGCATGCTTGAAACACCTTCAACTTCAGCAGCTGCAATACCAGCAATAACTTCGATTACCTCAGGTGCGATTTCTACTCGACCTAATGTCGCAGTACCCATTTCTAAAATTTGATTTTCATTCATACAGATCCCTCCACTTTATCCTTTAACAAGCGCATGCTCCTCAAGGAATTTAGTATTATACTTCCCTTTTATGAAGATTTCATTTTGCAATAAATTTAAATGGAATGGAATTGTAGTGTAAATTCCTTCTACTACAAATTCTTCAAGTGCTCTTATCATTATAGCAATTGCTTCTTCTCTTGTCTTGCCATGCACGATAACTTTCGCAATCATTGAATCATAATATGGCGGAATTGTGTACCCGCTATATACAGCAGAATCAACACGAACATTTGGACCACCTGGTGGTAAATATGAAACGATTTTACCAGGAGACGGCATAAAGTTCTTATCTGGATTTTCAGCATTAATACGACATTCAATTGACCATCCTTTTAAAGATACGTCAGCTTGCGTAATTTTTAATGGATGACCTTTTGCAATTAATAATTGTTGTTTAATTAGATCAATACCAGAAATATATTCTGTTACTGGATGCTCAACTTGAATACGAGTGTTCATCTCCATAAAGAAGAAGTTTTTAGTATGTGGCTCATAAATGAACTCAACAGTACCTGCACCCCAATAATTTACTGCTTCAGCTGCACGAACAGCTGCTTGACCCATTTTTGAACGCGTCTCTTCGTCTAATACTGGAGACGGTGCTTCTTCAACTAATTTTTGAAGACGTCGTTGAATTGTACAATCACGTTCTCCAAGATGAATTGTATTACCATGTTCATCAGCTAAAACTTGAATCTCAACATGTCTAAAATCAGTTATATATCTTTCTAGATATACACCAGGATTTCCAAACGCAGTTTGAGCTTCTTGTTGGGTAATTTGGATACCTTTTACTAATTCATTTTCATCTTTTGCTACACGAATTCCTTTACCGCCGCCACCAGCTGTAGCTTTGATAATAACTGGATATCCAATTTCTGCAGCAATTCTTTTACCATCTTCAACACTTTCAATAATACCTTGTGAACCAGGTACAACAGGTACCCCTGCTTCTTTCATTGTTTCACGAGCAACGTCCTTAGTACCCATTTTTGAAATGGATTCAGCTGTTGGTCCAATGAATTTCACATTACATTCAGTACATAATTCTGCAAAACTAGCATTTTCAGATAAGAAACCATAACCAGGATGGATTCCATCACAACCTGTTAGTTTTGCAATACTAATGATATTCGTCATATTTAAATAACTATCTTTTGATAATTTAGGACCTACACAATAAGCTTCATCAGCCATTTGAACATGTAATGCTTCTTTATCTCCTTCAGAGTAAATAGCAACTGTTTCAATATTTAATTCTTTACATGCTCGAATAATACGAATGGCGATTTCTCCTCGATTCGCAATTAAAACCTTTTTCATTTCTTCACCTTCTCTAGAAAAGTACTTTTAATTTTGTAGATACTTAAGCCTTTACCAAGAATAATGGTTGACCGTATTCTACTAATTGACCATTTTTAGCAAGTACTTCAACGATTTCGCCTTCAATTTCAGCTTCAATTTCATTAAATAACTTCATCGCTTCAACGATACAAACGATTGAATCGTTTTTAATACGATCGCCAATTGATACGTATTCTTTTGCATCAGGAGATGGAGATGCGTAGAAAGTACCTACCATCGGTGATGTAATCTTATGTAAATTACTTGTATCTTCTTTTTCTACTACAGGTGCAGCAGTTTCTGCAGCAACTGGTCTTTCTAATGTCGCAACTGGAGCAGCCGCAACTACAGGAGCTACCTCTTGGTGAACAACTGGAGCAGATGTTACAACAGTTGTTTGGCCACCTTTTTTAATTTTAACGATAGCACCGTTATCCTCAAATTCGAATTCATTTATTGTTGATTGATCGATTAACTTAATTAATTCTCTAATTTCATGAATTTTCATTCTGTTCACCCCTTAAGACATATAGACTAATCTTATAACCTAATACTAAACTTTTCAACAAATTATTTCACCCATTTATTTTTAGCCATTTTACATGGAATATTTATAATAATATTCCTTACCAAAAATAATTCGATATAAACTATTATAGCAAGAGAGAATAGAAAAGGAAAAGTAGGAAAGGATTAGAGGCGATTAAACGGGAGAAAATTACTAAATCATTGGGACAGAAAGGGTAAAATATAAAAAGCGCAGTTATGACAAAAACGAAAACGGTTAACTACTTTAATATGATAAGGTGGTATCTAACTGGCGTTCCACACTTGAAGCTGACTTTATCAGCCCTTTTTCAAGATTTTTAGCAGAATTCTATCTTTTTTTGTACGATTTAAAATAGAACAGAGCAATATTGCAAGATTTCTATTTGAAGGTATCTACTATTGTCCAATTTATCGGTCATAATACCCTAACTGGTATAGGTATTTTTTGATCTTATTTGCGATTGGTCAAATTTTATTTGCAGGTTTGATAATTTTATTTGCGTTTCTCAAAATTTAATTGCATTTGCCCATTTTATTTGCGATTTTCGTTTTTTATTTGCAGCACACTGTTTATTTGCACCTTCTCCTCTTTTATTTACAGTGATTCCCACCTTACTTGCGATCCACTCAAACTTATTTACGGTTTTCACTGAACCATTTCATCTTTTATTTGCACAGTTCCACTCCATATTGCGATTCTCTCAAACTTATTTTCAGCTTTCACTTTTTTGAACCATTTTCTCTTTTAATTTCACAGTTCCCCTCCTTTTTCGCGATTTCTAATCCCTTCCAACTTAATAATCAAATAAAAAAAGGAGCCCCAATCGGGACACCTCTCATCAAATTAATTATTTAACTTGGAATTTTACGACTACAAGTTTTTCCCCTAAAATACTTCTTGTCATTTGGATGATATCATTTGCAGCTTTTCTACTTGGTTTTGATGATGTTACATCTACTTTTACTTCGTCTTTATCAGAACGTACTAATGCATCTTTATAGCCAGCTTCTTTAATCATTGTTTCTACATCAGATTCTAATGCAGTTAATTTTTGAAGTTCATTCATACTCGTTAATGCTTCACTTTTCTCTTGTGCTGATGCAGTTGCTGAATCAACAGTAGCTTTATATTCGTCAATCATTTGACTTCTTTGATCTTCTTGTTCCATACGTTGTTTTAAGAATACTTCACTAAATGAGCTTTCTTGAGAAGTAGTTTCTTTATCATTTTGTTTAGTAGAATCTGTTTTGTTTGTATCCTTAGGAGTTGAATCTAATGAATTTGTATCAGTGCTATTATTCATGTTCATAAAACTTGTCGTTTTCAAATTATCTGGTGTAGTTACATAATAAACTGATAATACAACAACTAAACTTAACATTGTTAATAACCAAATTGTTTGTTTTTTCATTTAATCTTTACCTTCTTCCTCTTATTTTTTTGGTTGTACAGAGACACGATAGCTTGGCACATCAAGTAATCGTGTAACAGCTTCTCTAATCATTTGTTTTACTTCTAAATTGTCTGCACCTTTAGCAACAATCAGTACTCCTCTAATTCTTGGCATTTCTGTCTCTACAACTATAGGTTCTTGTTTATCTCCGTTATCAATAACGACTATGTTATCTTCACTGGATTGGTCATCAATATTTCGTTTTCCACCTTGTTTATCTGTTTCCTCAGTTTCCTGAGTTCGATTCGTTTTATTTGTTTGATAAATTTTCTTTCCACTGCCTTCAAGATTCACTTCTACTTTTACTTTACTTACACCGGCCATATTATTTAATGTGTCTGTTAGCTGTTGTTCATATTTTCTCTCATATTCTTCTATTATGTTTGACGATGATTTTCCACCACCACTTCCAGGAGTTTCAGTAGTTTGGTCATCATTTTTTGGTTTTCCACTCGCTTCTTTCGAAATAGGTGAAAGCATTGAATTCGTATTTTGATTTGAATGAGCAAACAAACTACTTGCAATCATCCAACAAATCCCAAGTCCCAGTAGAGCTAGTACATATTTTCTCGTTAGTTTAAATGGACTTTGCCCTTTGTCAGAAGAGGTTTTTTCATCGCCATTTCCTTTTAGAAAGTCAGCTAATTTTATTGGTGGAATTTTTTTCTTCATTTGTCATCACTCCCCTCCTTCCATTTTGACTTCGATTTGCTTGTCCTCAAGCTCCCATTTATTTGCTAAAAAAGTTTGCAACTCTTGTTGTTTAATTTTTTCATCTTCTGTCTGTACCGGTTGATCAGTATTAATTGAAACTTCCTGAACAGGTTCAACATTGCTCGTCTCATCTTTTTTTGGACCTACGTAAACGATTACTTTAGACAGATCTTGAGAAGTTTTTACGGTATTAACACCATCTTTTACTTCTAAGTCCACATTTGTAATTTCCTGTTCAAATTCTTTTGTAAAGCTTTTTTCAACGTCCTTTTTCATTTGGACAGCCATTTGTTTTAATATATATGCACGTTCTGCTTCTTGTATTTCATTTTTCTTATTATTTATTTCATTTTTTATTTCGCCACTTGCTTCATATGTTGTAGACTGGTACCCAGCTAGCACTTCTTTTATATTTACTCTGAATAATTGAAAAATTGGTTGGAGCATCATGACAATTAATAATAGACTCGCAACAAATCGTACATACTTTGCTAAGCCGGTATTTGGAATTAACATCATAATAATTGTTGCGACTAATATATAGACGATAATATTTGAAACCCATTGTATAAAGAATTCCATTTTTCCACCTACCTAAACATGACGACAATATTTCCTGCCGCTATTATTAATGTCATACTTAAGAAAAACATTAATGAAACGATCGATAAGCAAACAAATAAATAAGTTACACTTTTTCCGATTGTATCAATCGTACTAATGATATTTTTACTTCCAACTGGTTGTAAAATTGCCGCTGAGAATTTATATATTAAAGCTAAAACTAGTATTTTAATTGCTGGAAATACAATAATGGCTAATAACGTAACAAGCCCCACAATTCCAACCGTATTTTTTAATAATAATGACGCGCTTATTACAGTATCTGTAACGTCTGCAAATACTTTACCAACAACAGGTATAAAATTACTTGTTACAAACTTGGCTGTTTTTATGGCTACTCCGTCCGTTACTGCTGTTGTCATACCTTGTACACTTAATACCCCTAAAAAAATAGTTAAAAAGATGCCTAATACACCAACAGCAACATTTCTTATTAAAGATGCTAATTTCGTTACGTTTAACTCATCATTAATGATGCTAACTATACTTAAGATCGTCGATACTAGAATAAGAGGTAAGACAAAATACGTTACTAGTAATCCACTTGTATGCATCAAAAAAATTAAAATAGGATGAAAGAAGCCTACGGATATTACACCACCAGAAGTTGCAATTAAAGCTAATAAAATTGGTAATAATGCTCGTAAAAAGTCAATCATTACTGTAATTGCATCTTGCGTAGCCATTGTCGCAACATAGAAACTATTTAATGCAAAAACTACTAACACAAGAAAAACTACATTATCTGCAATTTTACTGATCGTACTTTTCTCAAATGCATTTTGTAATGATTGGAGTAGCGAACTAAAAATAACTAACATAATTAAGATTCCTAATATTTTTCCATTACTTAATAGCTCAAAAAATATATATTTACCAAATGCAATAAACCATTCTTGTAGCGAAAATTTCTTTTCTCCCTTAATAAATTGGATAAAGTCGCCCTTTTGACTTTCTGGTAAAAAGCCACCATATTTATGAACAACTTCATCCCAATATTGTTGCACATCATCGATTCCGAGTTTTTGTATTTGTTCATTTACGATTTCAGCAGGTGGAGGAGCAGCTTGTACAATTTTTGGAACTAAAAAAAAGAGAGTAAAGAAAAGAAGAAAAACTTTCATCTTTTTTGTCATAATGTCCTCCTTTCCTTACATTTAAGAAACTTTTGGTAGAAAGCTTAATATTGTTTCAATTAATGCTGTTAAAATAGGAATAGCAAGAACTAAAATGAGTACTTTGCCCCCTAATTCAATTTTAGAAGCAATAGCCCCCTGGCCCGCATCCTTTGTAATCTGAACACCAAATTCAGCTATGTATGCGATCCCAATTATTTTTAATAAAGTTTCAACATACACATTTTTAATATTCGCTTGATTTGCTAACTTTTGAATTTCATCTAGCAAAAACTGCACCTTATCTAGTAAGAATAAAAATAATACACAGCTGATAAAGACCGTTATTGCTAAGGTAAAATTATTCATTTTAAATTGATTTAATAAAAGGATGATAAATGTGGCGGCTAACCCAATACCGACTATTTGGATGATTTCCATTAAACTCTCACTCCTAATCTAATGAAATAGAAATACATCCCTAACTTTATTAAATAGATCACCAGCTTTTGTGATCACTTGAAGAAATACGATGATAAATGCAGTAATAATTGTCCAAGTAGCAAACTCTTCCTGTCCTGCTTTTTTTAAGACAGCATGGATAATCGCAGCAATTACTCCAATCCCAGCTATTTGAAACATTAATGCATAATTTGTAATCATTTAAACCCCTCCTACAAGAGTAATATAACGATTAATATCCCGGTTAAAACTCCTAGCATTTTCGACATTCGTTCATAACTGGACTGAGAATCTAGTGCTTCTTGCTCTTCTCTCTCTAAATGCTTTAAAGCCAAAATGATTTGTTTCTGTTGCGAATATTTATCATGCATACCAATCGTCTCACCAAACTGTAATAACACTTGAATATCAGGCTCTTTTATCGAAACCGTTTTCGCGTAATTCTTTATTGAATTTTCCCAAGCTTCTTTCGCTGAAAATGCACTTGTTTCAAGTTGATTTGCAAAATCCTGTAAACATCGATTGATTGGCCCTTTCAATTGACTAGAAATTCTTCTAAATGCTTCCTGCAGAGGTAATTGACTATACATAACCTCTGCTTCAAGAGATTGGAGAGCTAACTTCCAACCCCTTAGTTCCTTTGTCCGTTCTGATAATCTA
Organism: Bacillus sp. AFS041924; assembly: GCF_002577195.1. Taxonomy (GTDB): domain Bacteria; phylum Bacillota; class Bacilli; order Bacillales; family Bacillaceae_G; genus Gottfriedia. The sequence goes on along the minus strand of NZ_NULG01000005.1, from coordinate 1,424 downwards.
CTTGCAAAATAAAACCCAAGCCAACTTGTTGAAAAAATGATAATAAGTGCTCCAATCCATTTCATTTAAAGCACCGCCTTCGTATGAAATAAACTAGTGCAATTCTTATTTTTTATATCTGTAACAGTTCCAGGTGAGGGGTAGTTTGAAATTTCAATAAACCGGTCAAATGTCCCATTATGAAACAACGGCTGTAAAGATGGGCGTTTTCTTACTTCCTCTAACGAATAGCCATGTACCGTTACGATTAATTGAACACCGGCAAAGATTGCTTCTAAAATGGCATCTACATCTTCCTTTTTACCAATTTCATCTACAAGAATGACATGAGGACTCATAGACCTAACAAGCATCATCATCCCTTCAGCCTTTGGACATGCATCTAACACATCGATTCTTTCACCAAATGTATATTGAGGAACCCCTTTAACTGAACCCGCTATTTCAGATCGTTCATCTACAATCCCAACCTTCGCAGGTCTTATTCCTCTTACAGCATCACCTTGACTTACAACTCTTGCAAAATCCCTAAGTAATGTTGTTTTCCCTGCTTGAGGTGGGCCAATCAACATTGTATTTTTCCATCTTCCTTCATAAACATACTTAACAAACGGACTAGCTATTCCTACTTTTTCTTTAGCGATCCGAAAATTATAAGAACTAATATCCCGAATCATTTTAACCATTCCGTTTTCAGTTACAACACGACCAGCTAATCCGACTCGATGTCCACCTTTAATTGTGATATAACCTTTTTTCAATTCTTCTTCAATCGTATAAATTGAAAACTGACTTAGCTTACCAAGTATTTGCCCGCCTTCTTCTTCTGTTAAAATATAAGGTAAAAAATTGGACTGATTATTAGAAATTACCTCAACTGGGCGGCCGACCCTTAATCTTAACTCCTCTACTTGATGCAGGTCTCCATATGAACGCTGTAACTTTTCTTTTATTAAAGTAGGTAATACGTTGAAAACCTCTTCCATAGAAGGTCACATCCTATCATTTAAAAACTGCCAACAATATTAAAAACACTCCACAAACTACTAAAACTAATCGAATAGGGTCCAACTTAGATGCGACACCTATAATTCCAATTGCCATTGTAGAAATGAGAATAATTGGCCCTACAGTCGCCAGCACACTATTTACAGCCAAAGCTTTCTTAATGTCGTTTAAATACAAAATTGTAAAAGCAGCAATCAATTCTACACTTCCACCAAAAACTCTGAGCATCCCCATACTGAGAACAGCCCGATCCATTGAGTCAAGCCAATCCTTCATAGCTACACACCTTTTTTAAGTCTTTTTTATTACTAATATGCTGAACATGTCCATTTCAGAAGACAAACATTAGTCACATAGCATAAAAAAAGAGAGAAGTTTAATAACTTCTCTCTTCAATGTGTAGACAAAGTCCCAAA
>NZ_NULG01000077.1 GCF_002577195.1 Bacillus sp. AFS041924 | reverse complement strand
TCTAATTTTCTAATTTTAAAGAATGAATTAAATCATATAAATACCTCCCTTTCATTAATTTATTTATATATATGGAAAATGGTTATCGAAAATTATTAGGAAAAATGATTAAAACGCTTACAATTTAAAAATTAGTAAATATTTCATTATGGCATATTTTTTCTGTTACAACTAAAGCTATTCTTAAAGGAAGGTGACAAACATGACAAACAAATCATCAAAAAGAAATAGCCCAATTGATCATGAAAGTGGACAACCAAAACCATTAAGTGGTTCTCATAAAATAAAGAACCAAAATCATACTAGACAGAAAAAACATAGCAGTCACGATATGTAATTTATTTTTATTAAATTAACGGAGGGGTTTTAAGTTGAAGAAGAAAAATAATTCAAATAATAAGTTTAATAAGAATATAACGCCAGACGGACTTGATGTTGAGTATTCTGCAGAATTAGCGGATCACGAAGACATTGAGGCACAAGAGCGTTCAGCACAAGCGGATGCACGCGTAAAGAAAAAATTGTAATCAAGCTGATTTTCATTTTCACAAAAGAAAGGTATGCGTTTTAAACGCATACCTTTTACTACTTACTTGTTCATTTCAGCATCAATAGCTGCTTTAATTGATTCTAAGCTAGGGTCTTGTACCGCTTTACCATTTACAAAAATTGTTGGAGTACCGTTTACACCATAATGATTTGCAATGGCAATGTCATTCGCAACTTGTTTCATTGCTTCTTTTTTGTATAAATCTTTTTTAAATTGTTTTTCATCTAAATTCGGAATAACTGATTTTGCAATGCTTGCTAGTTTATCTGGTGTAGCCCAAGTAGTCGTTTCATCTTCTTGTTTTAAATAGATTTGCTCTTGGAATTTCCAAAATGAATCTTTATGAGTTTTATAAACTACTTCTGATGCAAGTGCAGCTAAATTCGAATCTTTAGAAATAAATGGATAGTTAATAAATGAGAAATTGATTAAACCACTGTCAATATAATCTGCTTTAAGTTGTGGAAAAACTAGTTTATTCCAATCAGCACAGACTGGACATTTATAATCTCCAAATTCAACTACTTCAACTTTTGCGTCTTTATTACTGAATGTCGGCTGATTATTCGTGTCAAACCCATCAACTTTCACTTGATCTACTCCCGCAATTGTTGGGTACACTTCTTCATTTTTCTTATCTTGTAATTTAGAAACAAAGAATAATGCTCCAAGTAAAACAACTATTCCAATAAATACCGAAATAGCAAACGTTTGATTATTATTAGATTTTTTCTTTTTGCTCATAAGTGCTATATTCCCCCTACGATTATGTACTGTACATTATTGTAACATAAACTAAAGCAACCTAACTATTCATAACCCTTGTAAATCTATGTTATTGGTCCTCTATATATCAGAGTTAGGCTATTGGGAACTATATTTTTCATTTTTCAAGCAATGATATTTTTATTCTATTCTTCTAAGGATTGATTGGAGCGAAAGGATAATCGACTCCTTTAGGAAATGCGGGTAGTCTAAAGAAATCATAGGCGCGCTAAAAGAGGCTTATGTCTCGCCCCATGTAAAAGCGAGAAGCTGTCACACTGCTTCCTTTACATTGAAAAAATTGTTGATATATCAACAAATTCTTTTTGGAAACATAAAAGCCAAGTTTATATCGAAATAATGATATTATCCCCTTTAG
>NZ_NULG01000076.1 GCF_002577195.1 Bacillus sp. AFS041924 | reverse complement strand
TATCAACAAGAGTTTACTGATATGTGATGACCAATGAGTTAATCATTTAATGCTAGCTTTAGTTGGAGATCAAATGCTGCGAATATGCGGCTTTTCTTTTATTAAAGTAAATGGCAGTTTAGTTGCATAAGGATTGGACGATTAATGATATAATCATTTTAAAAAAGTTGGTATGAGAGGATATAAAATGACAATGAAAACATCAGGAAAAGTATTTTTAATTGTTATTATTGCATTAACAATACCTTTTCTAAAATATACTAAATTTGGCGATTTAATTGCTTTATTGGTTTTAATAGGAATTAGCATTTTTAATAAAAAGATAAGACAAGGGATTATAAAAGCGTGGTTTGAAAAAAGAGGGGTCTTAATATGTTTGTTCATTCTACTCTTTGTCTTAGCACCATTTTCATTTTGGATATTAGTAACCTTAATCAACTAAACCAGCTAATAGTT
>NZ_NULG01000075.1 GCF_002577195.1 Bacillus sp. AFS041924 | reverse complement strand
CCCCGTTACTCCGGTTGCTCCTGTTGCCCCCGTTACTTCGGTTGCTCCTGTTATTCCGGTTGCTCCCATTAATCCTGTCGGGCCTGTTTCTCCTGTTGTTCCGGTTGCCCCTGTTATTCCGGTTGCCCCTGTTATTCCGGTTGGGCCTGTTAAACCGGTTGCCCCTGTTAAACCGGTTGCCCCTGTTATTCCTGTCGGGCCTGTTTCTCCTGTTGTTCCGGTTGCCCCTGTTAATCC
>NZ_NULG01000074.1 GCF_002577195.1 Bacillus sp. AFS041924 | reverse complement strand
TAAAATTTGCAACTACGTCGCCCCCTTCGTCGCTTAAATTTATACTTTTTTAATGTGAAATAAAAAAAAGACGATTAGAAATAAATCGTCTTTTTAAATAAATTTTTTTATTGTTCATCTTCCTCAAAATACGGTACTCCGTATGAAGACTGGTTTTGAGCATAAGGAGTAAATAATTGCGAATTTGGATCAAAATAAGGTTCTGATGCATCACGATACATTGGTGTATTAGGTCCAGTAGCGTATGGTGAAACAACTGGTCCGTTACCTTGGAACTTTGGATAGTCGGTAGCTGGCATTGTTTGTGGGAA
>NZ_NULG01000073.1 GCF_002577195.1 Bacillus sp. AFS041924 | reverse complement strand
AGAAGTGCACCCCAAAAGTTAGACATAGTCTAACTTTTGGAGGTGCATTTTTTATGACAAAATTTACTATTGATGAGAAAATATTTGCCGTAAAACGTTACTTGGAAGGGAATGAATCTCAAACAGAGATTTCAAATTCTATCGGAGTTCACCATTCTGTTTTTCAAACATGGTTACAAAAATTTCAGTATCATGGTGAACAAGGTTTTCAAAAAAGCTATACTTCATACGATTTGCAGTTTAAACTAGATGTACTTAACTATATGAACGAACAAGGAACATCGATCAGAGAAACAGCTGCAATTTTTAACATTCCTACTCCTTCTACTCTTTTTCAGTGGAAAAGGCAGTTAGAAATAATCGGTACAGATGCCCTTGAATTAAAGAAAAAGGGGCGTCCACCATTGTCTAAAAATAATTCAAACACTAGTAGTAATAAGGAAGTAGATAAAGGATCAATTGAAGCTTTACGAGCTGAGAATGATCGTTTACGAATGGAGAATGCGTACTTAAAAAAGTTGAATGCCTTAGTTCAAAAAAAGGGCAAATCACCAAACAAGACAAAGTCCAAGTAGTCTATGAATTAAGGCATGAATTTTCGGTAAAGTCTCTTCTACAACTCGCAGACATCCCACGTAGTACGTATTATTATTGGGTGAAAAATTTAGATCGTCCAGATCCAGATGCAGAGCTAAAAGTGTTAATAAAAGCTATTTACGATGAACACAAAGGTATTTATGGCTATCGTAAAATACGAGATGAGCTTACTAATCGAGGATATAAAGTAAATCATAAAAAAGTTCAACGTCTCATGAAAGTAATAGGAATAAAATCACTAGTGAAGATAAAGAAATATCGCTCTTACAAAGGCAAAGTGGGTAAAAAAGCGCCAAATATTTTAAATCGAAATTTTCAAGCATCTAAGCCAAATGAGAAATGGGTTACAGACATAACCGAAATTAAATTATTTGGAGAAAAGCTATATTTTTCACCTATGTTGGACTTATATAATGGTGAAATAATTACTTATACAATCGGTTCAAGACCGACCTATTCACTTGTTTCAACTATGTTAGAACAGTCTTTTGAACGATTAAAAGCTTCTGATACATTGCTTATTCATTCAGATCAAGGGTGGCACTATCAAATGAAACGGTATCGTAGTGCCCTTATTGAGCATGGCATCACACAGAGTATGTCTCGAAAAGGAAACTGTTACGATAACGCAGTAATAGAAAGTTTCTTTAGTATCATGAAATCTGAACTACTCTATCTTAAGGAATTTAAAAGCATCGCACACTTTAAACAAGAACTAGCTAAATATATAGATTACTATAACAACAAACGAATTAAGGCTAAATTAAAAGGCATGAGCCCGGTAAAATACCGAGTTCATGCCCAACAGGCTGCCTAATTAAAATTACCAGTCTAACTTTATGGGGTCAGTACA
>NZ_NULG01000072.1 GCF_002577195.1 Bacillus sp. AFS041924 | reverse complement strand
CAACTTTATATTTCAACACTCTGAAAAAATCTTATCTTTAATAGATAAGATTTTTTATTGTATTGATTGCGATTATTTTTTACGAAGCCACTGATAAAGTCCAAAAACATATATTTAGCTAATGATTTTTTAGGACCTCTAAATCGGTGGCCTATTATTACATTTGTTTTCTCTTTAGAATTCGGCTTTTAAAGATGATCACATATAAGCAAGCTCCGACAATGGCACCAGCTGAATCAATCAAAACATCCTGCATTAGCGGTGTACGGTCTGCTGTAAACGATTGATGAAATTCATCTGAAGCAGCATAAAGGACCGTTAGCAATAAACCGGTAATGAAGTAATGTTTATAATAAATTCTTACTAATCGTGTAGTAAAGAATGCAAGACATAAAAAGATTGTAAAATGTGCAAGCTTGCGAATAATAAATTCGGCAAACCCAGCAGTTCCAACGGTTTCAATACTAATCACTTTGCCTGCATATGTAATTTGAACAAAATCAAATAAGCCAATAAAATTACTCAATTTACTGAAGTAATTTAATTGTGGTCTAATGTCTTGATCCCCGTATGGTGTTGAAGATGAATAAAAAATAACCCCTGCAATGATGAATACGGGTAGCCAATAAAAGATAAATTGATGTTTTCTAGTAATATTCCTCAATCCTTACGTAAAAGTATAGTTAATACGTTTATTATAACAGTCGACGGCCACAAAATTAAATTTTTAACAGAAAGATTACGCCTTTGTTACAACGTATTTTATTGCCTAATTCGTTTGATTTCTCCGCGAAATTATATGTATACTTAAGTATGTAGGTTGAACTAAATTCAGTACTAGGAGTGGAGAATATGTTAGATAAATATAGAAACATACATACTACATATGAAAAATTGAATGATATAGATATAATACAAAATACTCCATTTATTCTTATCGTTAATTGGGATAGCGTGGATTATGAATTTTTAGTAAGAGCAAACGAAGCTTCAAGCGATTTACTTGTGTTTGGATCTGGTGCATATGAACCAGCTAAAATGAAACCACCAATTTTTCAACGTCATTCCTGGACGGAGCATTTTGATTCAAATATGATTTACTATAATGATCCAACACTTTACTTAGGACAAATGAGCCTAGGCTGGGGACACGGAACTGATGATACTTTTTATTTAGAAAAAATAGCAAAAATCATTGAAAAATTAATGAATAGACTATCTGTTAAAGCGGAAGATACTTTATTTTACGGTTCATCTGGTGGAGGCTTTATGTCGATGGTTTTAGCTGGATTTATTAGAGGCGCTAAAGCCTTAGTAAACAATCCTCAAACAATTATTCCAAATTATTATCAATCACATGTAAATCTCCTATTAGAAGCAGCACACCCAAATTTAACACCTGAGGAATCAGCAAAAAAATACATTACGCGTTTAAATGTATTAGAGTTCTTCAAAGAGATAAACTATATGCCATATATCTTTTACTTACAAAATACAGCTTGTAACCATGACGTCGTTAAACACTTCATGCCTTTTGTTAGAGGCTTAAATACATTAAAAGATTCATTAACATATGATCGTTTAACTATAGAACTTTATTCAAACAAAGAACAAGGCCACAATCCGTTAGAATTAGACGATACGATTCACTATATTAAACAGATTAAAAATAAATAATAATAAAATCCCCTTTGTATTTTTCTTACAAAGGGGATTTTGATTTTTAAAACATACACTAATCGAATTTCTATATTATTGATAATGTTATCTTATAACTCGATAATCTATAGCGGTTGACAAAAACTACTATGTAATTAATCAATATTTTCATCTTTAGTAAAGGATATTAATAAATTGTTTATTCCCATGCTTTTTTTGTAAGAAAAGTTGATTGAAACGGAAGAGTGCTC
>NZ_NULG01000071.1 GCF_002577195.1 Bacillus sp. AFS041924 | reverse complement strand
GATATAACGACGAGAATTAATGATGTATAATCCGAAACTACGATAAATCAACGAGAATTAATGATGTATAATCCGAAACTACGATAAATCAATGAGAATTAGTGATATATCAACCTAACATAGCATTATATCAACGAAGTACACAACTTTATTTCTTGTATTTCGACAAATAGATGTCACATTAAAAACGGTCGAGCGTCTTATGAACAAAAATTAGGGGAATATGCACAAATACTGCTATCTTATGAACAAAAAGCAGCGTTTTATGAACAACGTATATATCTTTATGAACATATCACATAAATTGTTCGTATTTCCCCATAGATCAGATTCCCTATACACATAAAAAAAATGTAATTTTACACCTATTCAAAATATTATTCTAGTATACAAATAACGATTGAATTTATATAAATATATATGTATAATTACTCAAGTGATTAATAAGTAGAAGATTTTTTATATTGAAAGGTGCAGTATCATCATGGATTCATCAAAAAAATTAGGTGTAATGGGTTTATCATTTTTAAGTATTAATTCAATATTAGGATTACGTAATATTGCTTTTGCTTCAACAATTGGTCCATCGGCATTATTTTATTGGATTGTTGCAGCGTTTATATATTTTATTCCAATTGGGTTGATTGTAGCGGAATTGTCTACAACCTATCCAAATCAAGGTGGTATGGGTGTTTGGGTTCGAAAAGCTTTTGGAGAAAAAGCTTCATTTTTATGTTCGTGGTTTTTTTGGATTGCTAATTTTACGTACTACCCATCACTTTTATTAACAACTACAATTGCGATTGCATATGGAATCAACAAGCCAGAAATGGCAACCCATCCTATGAAAACAGCGATTATTTCTAGTGTAATATTTTGGATAGTTACTTTACTTACTTTAAAAGGCACGAAAATGAGTGGAAGACTGGCATCGGTTGGGGCTCCACTCGGAGTATTAGTTCCAGCTATTTTAATATTTGGTTTTGGATTTTATAGCATGTTTAGTGGTGAACCAAGTGCAACTCACTTTACTCAAAGTACAATCATGCCAAATAATCTTTCTTTTGGAACGATTATGTTTTTATCAACACTAATGTTTGGTTTTTCAGGGGCAGAAATGCTTGGAACTATTGCGGGCAATGTAAGAAATCCACAAAAAACATTTCCAAGAGCAATTTTTATAACTTCAATTATTATTGCTGCAGTATATATCCTTGCAACAGTTGCATTTCAATTTGTCATTACGATTTCATCTGATCAAACTGCGACAGCACTTTATTTGTTTGCAGATAAAATAACATCTCAATTTGGACTGAATTTTTCACTTTCGCAAATTTTAGGAATCTGTTTTGTCCTGGCATTTGTAGGATCTCTATCATTTTTAATTTTGAATCCAAGTGTGATGATTGCTGAAAGTGCAAAGGATGTACTTCCTAAAAATTTACTAAAAGAAAATAAGGATGGAATGCCATCCATATTAGTATTAGGTCAAGCAGTTGCGGTAACTTTAATTTTAATCCTTTCAGCTTTTGTACCAAGTGTGTCTAAGGCTTTAAATATGTTAATTTTAATGTCAACATTAGCGTTTTTTATTCCATATGTATTTTTAATCAGTGCATATATTAAACTACGAATGACTAATAAAAAGATTAACAGACCGTTTAAAATTAAAAGTAATTCACTAGCAATATTAGTAGCGATTATTGGAATGATTTCAGTAGTTGGGACGATTGGTTTAACACTAATCCCAGCTCCAGATACAACATTATTAGAATATTTACCAATCGTACTTGGACCGATATTATTCGGATGTATTGGATTTATACTATATAGTAACGGAACAAAAGGTAAGAAGAAGCATATGAAAAACTAATAAAAGACACCTCAATTATTCAAAAAAATAATTGAGGTGTCTTTTTAATATTTTTTTAGAAAAGTGACTCTAATTCAGTTACTAATGAACCGACATACTCGACAGCTTCTTTAATTGGTGCACTTGTCGTTAAATCAACACCGGCCATTTTTAAAAGTTCAACAGGTTTTTTTGAACCACCTGTTTTTAATACTTCGATCCAAGCATCAATAACAGGTTGACCTTCTGTAGCTACTCTTTTTGAGATTGCAGTTGATGCAGTTAATCCAGCAGAGTAAGTATAAGGATAAAGCCCCATATAATAATGTGGTTGACGCATCCAAGTTAAACTTGAACCTTCATCTAATTCGACAGAATCTCCCCAGAATTCTTTCAGTACATTACCTTTCACTTCACAGAATGTAGTCGCAGTAAGAGGTGTACCTTTTTCAGCAAGTTCATAAACTCTTCTTTGGAATTCACCCTCAAGTAAATGCGTTACAAAATTATGATAATAAGTACCTAGTAATTGAAGAATTACCCAGCGCTTCATTTTTGGATCATTTGTTTCCTTTAGTAAATATTGGCCTAGTAACATTTCATTAAATGTAGAAGGTGCTTCAACGAAATACATTGAAGGACGGGTATTTACAACTCGTTGATATTTATTTGCATAGTAAAAATGACCAGCATGACCTAGCTCATGAGCAAGTACAAATGCATTTCGCATCGTGTCCTGCCAGCTAATTAAAATGTATGGATGCACTCCATAAGGACTAGAGCAGAAAGCACCTGTTGACTTTCCTACATTATCGGAATAATCAATCCAGCGCTCATCGAACGCTTTTTTCATTATGGAAATATAATCAGGACCCATTACTTCTAAAGATTTTAAAATTGTTTCTTTTGCTTCTTCATAAGTAGTACTTGGATTAAAATCTGGATCCATTGGTGCTTTTAAATCATAGAAATGAAGTGATTCAAGTCCAAGTTGTTTTTTCTTTAAGTTTGCTAGTTTGCGCATATGAGGAGCTAATTCTTTAAAAATAATATTTAATTGATTATGGTACATTTCTAAAGATACTTTATGATCTTCTAATAACATGTGAGTGACTGACTCATATTTACGCAATTTACTTAAAGCTACTTCTTTTTTTACTTGAGTAGCATAAACCGCAGCATATGTATTTTTATATTGGTTAAGTGTTTTAGTAAACGATTCATAAGCTTGTTTACGGACTGTATGATTTGGAGAGAATTCGTATAAATTTTCAAACATAGCGAAAGAATTTTCTAATTCTTTTCCGTTATCATCTTCGAATGTTTCGAATTTTAAATCAGCGGACTTACTTGTTTGGTAAATTCGATATGGGGCAGAAGTGACTTCACCGATCGCAGCTAAAGCCTCTTCAGTTTCAGGAAGTAATTTATGTTGCTTAGATGCAATAATGTCTTCTAATAATAATTTAAATACTTCGATTTCATTTTCTTCTTTTATAAATGCTTCTAACATCTCATCATTTAAATTTAAAAGCTCTGACTGAATAAATGTTAAAGTTGTATTTACTTTAGTGCTTAAGCTAGAGAATTGTAAACTATCAGATTGATTTTGAGGATCTGAACCATCACCAGACTGAAGTAAACTTACATATGTACCACAACGAATTAATTGAAGCATAATAGATTCGTAAGTTAACAATGCCTTTTTTAGGCATGCAGCAGACTTAAGAACAGAACCTTTCAACGATTTTGCTTCGACTAAATCATTTTCAATTAGTTCTAAAGCAACTAGCCATTCTGCGCGAGTCGGGAATAAATCCTCTAATTTCCAAGTCATTTCAGTTGGAACCTCAGCACGAGTTAAACGTTTTACTAACATTTTTTCCATCAAATTGCCTCCTTTAGTAGTAATTGGTACGAGTCTATTATACTGTATAAAAACATTTTAAGGGTGAAATTATTCGATAAAATTGAAAATTATAACAATTTATCTGCACAAGCCGTCATTATTTTGATAAAATTAATTGAATTTGGTTAAAAATTTTAACAATTATAAATAAAATTGATAATAAATTTTATGGCTTAAGAAGGGAGTT
>NZ_NULG01000070.1 GCF_002577195.1 Bacillus sp. AFS041924 | reverse complement strand
TATCACTCTTACTTAGAAAAATAGACCATTTATTAATCAGTTTGTTCTCCATTCACGAACAATACAATTTTTTTTTCAAACAAATAGTAATCTAATATAAACCTTTAAAAGATAAGGAAGAAGAAGTAGAAGTAGAAGAAAAAGAAATTCGCGTTAGTACCACTGATCCTGATTGTGGATTTATGTCACGTGAAACTAAACAGGAAATGTTCTGTTATCTAGATCATCGTACAACTGACATGAAATTCAATATCATTACTGATGTATTTGTCACACCAGGTAATATTCATGATTCTGTTCCTTATCTTTCTCGATTAGATTGTCAAATGAATACATTTTTAGTTTAATGTAGAAGCAGTCGCTTTAGATTCAGGTTATCTTACAAGTCCAATCTGTAAATTAACTGAGAGAAAAATAT
>NZ_NULG01000069.1 GCF_002577195.1 Bacillus sp. AFS041924 | reverse complement strand
ATTAACTGAGAGAAAAATATTTGGAGTCATCGCACATCGTAGGTATAGTCCTGTCAAAGGCTTGTTTCCAAAATATAAATTCAAATACGATGAACAAAAAGATGTTTTTATTTGCCCGAACAACCAAGAGCTTAGGTACAGTACAACGACAAGAGATGGTTATAGAGAATATAAATCAAATCGCAAAGAGTGTGTAGTATGTCCA
>NZ_NULG01000068.1 GCF_002577195.1 Bacillus sp. AFS041924 | reverse complement strand
CTGACCTTATAATACGAACTAATGCTTTAGTTGTACAAAGCTGACGGTCATATATTGTAGGAGAGAATCTAAAATGGATAAACAATTTGAGTCTCAATTAATAAAAGAAATTGAGAGTTTTGTTATTTGGTCTAAGACGGTAGAGAATTCTTATGGTGAATGGGAGACCGATTATCTTAATTGGGATAGGATATACATTTCTACAAATAACTTAATTGAAAAAATACCTGTTGGAAATTGGAGTACGGAATTAGTAAACAAATTTTTATTTATTTTAGCAAGGGACAATGAGTGTGAGAACATTATTGACCAGTTAATTGATCACCCTACTCAACTGATTGATTTAGCTAAACAATCTTTATCATTTAATGACTTTGAGGCGAGATGGCAAATTGCCTATGGACTTGGAGAGTTAACTGTTAATGAGGAAGAAGTTAAACTGCTCCTCAAACAATTTATAATTGATGAAGTAGAGTATGTAAGAAGAAGAGCATCATTTGCGTATGAGAAAAAAGAAAATAAATAAATTTGTTGTTCAACTAACGCGTGCATTAGTTAGTTGAATATAAGCTATTATTGAAAGTGGGGTATTATGAAAGAAATTTGGATTGAAGCTGAAGAGTGGTCAAATGAATATGATATTTATGATGAGAATACTGATGTGAAAGTAATATTTGAAGATGGTACTAAAGGGGTTGCTACCTTTATTACATATAAAAATATTTTGAGTTTAAGAGATAAAAATCAAGCTACTGGCGAGTGTCAGAATGGTAAATATTTTTGGGCAAGTGATATGTTATTGATAGAAGATATAAGTCGTAAAACAATAACAGATGTTATTGTTCAACTATTGGAAGATGATGAATTTTGGTCCGTATTTGAAAAGGTTAATTAGAATAATCTTATGTAACTAATGCAGTGCTTTAGTTGTACAATAAATAGAGGATGATCAATAATGATCATCCTCTATTTTCTCTATATAGCAGTTTAGTAGAATATGAAATATGCTTAAGAAAGTTATAACCTCCTACTTATTAATCTGGTAGGAGGTTATTAAAGTAATTGATAATAAATTAATTTCTGTAAAACAGACACAGGTAATATAGAAAAAAACTTTATTATTAATTTTGTGTATACATTTTCTATTGCTCATTCGTTGTATAAGTATAGGGAGGAACAAAGATGAAAAAAGAAAATGTGCTCGCCTCCTATCTTATCCATCTAGGAGAGGAAGTGTTCTATTTATTACTGGCAAAAGGAGCCAAAAAAGAGGATGCAGAAGATATCGTTCAAGACACTTTTTACAAAGTCTATACGCTGTTGGATAACCTAACAGAGAGCAATATACGTCCTTGGTTTTTTAGAGTGTCACTCAATCAATATATTGATTTAAAACGAAAAAAAGAGCACCAGAACATTTACTTAACAGAGGAAATATACTCAAAGCTCCAACACATAGATTGTGAATTTGATACTTTTTTAAATAAGGATGAGATTTTCTATTTATTAAAGGACGTAAAAAAAGAATACAAAGAAATTTTCTTATTAAAGTATTACTATGATTTTTCATACGAGGAAATTGCTCTTATTTTGGATATTCGAGTAGATAGCGTCAAGCAAAAACTATATCGTTCACGTAAATTTATTTATTCTAAAATAGGAGGAAAAAAATAATGGATAATTCGTTAAATGGAGCGCTAAAAAAGGCTAAACGTAAACATCTATTTAAAATCATTATTACTTCAATTATTGTCGTATTAATTCTATTACCAATCCTTTATAAAACAGGCAATTATTTTGCTGCAGAAAGTTCTTCAAGACTTCACGATAATCTTTTTTTACATAATGCCATTGCCGAACCTAATATTCAAATCGACTCCCAAGTGACAAGTAGTTCAACAATGTTTGGTGGCAATATTATCACGAATCGTTCTAAAAATATTAATGGTTATTTAGTTCAATGGAGCACACTCACTAGTTCGTATGATTGGATTCGTAACATTATAGATCACAACGAATTAATCCCGGGCTTTCATTGGTCTAATACAGACTCTTATGAGTATGACAAACAAACAAAGAAAAAAGTTGCGACATTTTATAACCCAACTATTCAAAAATACTATGACGGTGTACAAAACGAACTAGGGGAAATTTCACAAATGAAAAATCACGTTGCGGAAGTTGCCATTTCTTTCAATCGACCTTATACCTTTCAAGATATACAAGCAAAAATTCCCGTTAATTTAAATATCGTATGGTTGTATATGGCATCACCAATTGTCGATGAAAGTAAAGGACCTTCTGGTGCTTCAGTTTATGGATTTGATCCAACTGATTCACCGAATGAGGCATATAGTAGTTTTATTGATTCAATGGAAAAATATAGTTCTAAAGGTGATAATCAAACCATCCAGAATTTTTTAAAATTAAATAAAAATCAACCATTTGATAAAGTGAAAATTTTAGGAGTAATGCTCACTGGTCAAACTGAAAATTTTAAAGCCTTAGAAAACCAAGATTATATTCGTGGTGCTTCAGTTGGGGCCACTACACAAATCGTCCCCTATATTAAACCTGAAAAATAATAAGTAAGAGACCATTCACCTAGCTAAACTTTAAGCAACTAACTGATGCATTAGTTGTACAACTTGATCGGCTATTTAATCGATTTTTTTATTCAACAAAATGGCAGATTAGTTGAACAAGGAAATCAATAAATTTTGTAGAAATTATTTATATTATTGTATTTAGAGTGGAGGTTAATGAATGAGTATTCCCACTGAATTAGATGGTGCTAGGGTAATTCATTAACATTAAATTCCTTGTCTAATAAATAAGGAACGGTCGGAATAATAGATGATAATAAAGAAATAATTAATGAAATATCTATTACTGCTATGGCTATTTGTCAATATGAAGGAAGTAGTAATGAATATTATTTATTTTCTTGTGATTTAAATTGGGAGGTCATAGGGGATTCAATTTACGATACGATTGATGAAGCAAAGGAAAGTGCTAAGATAAATCACAATGTAAAGAATGGGGATTTGCTAACGAAATAGTCTTATGCAACTAAAACAGAGCATTAGTTGAACAATGATCGACTGCTTCTGCGGTCTTTTTTCTTGGAAAAATTGTAGGGTAATTCAATAAGAAACAATAAAAGGAAAAAATTACTAATTCTAGAATATAAATTATAGAAGTCGCTCTCTTTGTTATTTGGTTCTTTAAAAAGCACAAACCAATATAACAAATACAAGAGGTTGTTGTATTGAAAAAGTAATAAAGCAATATGTAAAATTAAAAGAATGAGTATGAGCATAGGACAAATCAATCGAATAGGGGGACTTCAAAATAAAAAAAACTTCAGCTACCCTAGGGGTATTATCTGGTGTATCGAGTATAATTTTGTGGGTTGTTTTCTCTTTTTTTAATCCTGCAAATATAAATGAATTCGATGTCAATTCAATCACATATACTTTCGTAATGTTATTTCTTCCAGCTTGTTTAATGATTTATTCTTCATTAACTTCTAAGAAAAGGTTTATGTTATTTGCTTTTATTTGGTCAATTCCTTTTAGTTTTTATTTTGCTTTGACACCTGGAATTTTTGCTATATTTGGAATTACCAGCATTTGTTATTATGCTAGTTATATTTTTATACGAACAGAAAAGAACTATTGAAGATTAATTTTTTATGAACTAACGCAGTGCAATAGTTGAACAACAAGATCGGCTGTTTAGTCGATTTTTTTATTCAACAAAATGGCAGTTTAGTTCAATAAGGAATGGTACAATAAATATACATAATCGTGTATTGGGGAATCTATTATATGGAAAAACACCTAACTAATGAAGTTCTGGATAAAG
Source organism: Bacillus sp. AFS041924 (assembly GCF_002577195.1). GTDB lineage: Bacteria > Bacillota > Bacilli > Bacillales > Bacillaceae_G > Gottfriedia. The sequence goes on along the minus strand of NZ_NULG01000068.1, from coordinate 474 downwards.
TATTTTTCGTTGATGGAAGTTTAAGGGATATTTATGTTTTAGATGTCAATTTGGACGATTGGCAAAAATTAATAGAATGGTTACGTTTATCTGATTGGGCTATTCAGTTTTATATAGATGGACAAAAAAACACGAATAAAATAACAAATGTATCTAAAATATTTGAAGAAAAAAAGAAAAAAAGTGTTTTAATGTCTATTAATATTAATGGTGTTTTGATAAATTGCCATTTCGTTGTAGAAGATGAAATAGAATTTGATATAAATCCTAAAGAAGTTATTGGTCTATCTGAAGCTAGTTCCGTTTTTAAATTTATGAGTAAGCTATCAAATGTGCTTGGAAAGGAAATTATGCTTACTGAAGAAAACTTCCTTGAACATCCTTTAGTTACAGTAAAATCTGATGGAACATTGCTTATGCATATTTAAGATAAGTTCTTATTCAACTAAAGCAGTGCTTATATATAGTATTTCA